>NZ_JBIRRR010000001.1:0-720517 GCF_044333795.1 Streptomyces sp. NPDC020917
ACGCCCAGGCGTTCCAGCAGCCGCACGACCGCCTGCCCGGTCCGCGCGAACGCCACATCATTCACACACGTCAGAAACAGGGCTACCCGCATCGCGGCTCCAGAGGCGGTCTCGGCGGTCGGTGTGTCGGTGTCGGTGTGTTGTTTCGGTGGGAGGAGAGGCCTACGAGGGGGGCGTCCGGCGGGGGAGCGGGTTGCGGCCTTCCCGCGTGCGGGCGTTCACTCGGCGCCGAGGCGGGCGGCCGCGGCGTCCCAGGCCGGTGCGTCGCCGAGGTTCGGTGCGTAGCGGCGCAGTTGCTGGGTGCGGGCGACCAGGGCCCGCATGTCGGTGAGGTCGCCCGCGACGCCGTGCGCGCGTGCCTGGACCAGGACGTTCCCGAGGGCGGTGGCCTCGGTGGGGCCGGCGATCACCGGAAGTCCGGTGGCGTCGGCGGTGAGCTGGCACAGCAGCGCGTTGCGGCTGCCGCCGCCCACCAGGTGGACGTGGGTGATCTCGCGGTCCGCGAGCGCCGCGGCGCGGCGCAGCGTCCGGCGGTGGGCCAGCGCGAGGCTCTCCAGGATGCAGCGCACCATCGCGCCCGGGCTTTCGGGGGCGGGCTGCCCGGTGCGTGCGCAGTGGGCGGCGAGGGTGGCGGGCATGTCCTGGGGGGCCAGGAACTCCGGGGCGTCCGGATCGACCAGCGCGGCGAACGGCCGGGATCGCGCCGCCTCGTCGAGCAGCGTGCCCAGCTCCGTCGCCAGCCCGCGGTCCGCCCAGATCCGGCGGCACTCCTCCAGCAGCCACATGCCCATGATGTTGCGCAGGTAGCGGAAGGTGCCGTCGACGCCCCGCTCGTTGGTGAAGTTGGCGGTGCGCGAGGCGTCGCTGAGCACCGGCGCGTCCAGTTCCAGGCCGGCCAGCGACCAGGTGCCGCAGGAGATGTACGCGGAGCCGGGCTCGGTCGCGGGCACGGCGACCACGGCGGAGGCGGTGTCGTGGGAGGCGACGGCGGTGACGGGGGTGGCCTCGGGCAGGCCCGTCCATCCGGCGGCGTACGGCAGCAGTGTGCCGGCGGCCGTGCCCGGCGCGCGCAGGGCGGGCAGCAGCGCCGGCTCGAGGCCGATGCGCGCGGCCAGTTCGGGTGACCACATGCCGGTGTGCGCGTCGAGCAGCCCGGTGGTGGACGCGTTGGTGATCTCGGCGCCGACGTCGCCGGTCAGCCAGTACGTGATCAGGTCGGGGACCAGCAGCAGGGTGCGGGCCGCCGCCAGTTGGGCCGAGCCCTGCGCGGCGGCCAGCTGGAAGACGGTGTTGAAGGGAAGGTGCTGCAGGCCGTTGGCCCGGTAGAGCTGCTGGGCGCCGACGGCGTCCCGCACCTTCTCCGCGACGCCGGCGGTCCGGCTGTCGCGGTAGTGGTGGGGGAGTCCGAGCAGCGTGCCGTCCGCGTCGAGCAGGCCGTAGTCGACCGCCCAGGTGTCGACGCCGACCGAGGCGATCGGGACGCCGGATCCCGCCGCCGCCCGCAGGCCCGTCAGCACGCCCTGGAACAGGCCCGGCAGGTTCCAGTGGAGCCCGGTCGGCAGGCGGACGGGCGTGTTGGGGAAGCGGTGCAGCTCGCTCAGCTCCAACCGGTCCCGGCCGACCCGGCCGAGGATCACGCGGCCGCTGGTCGCGCCCAGGTCCGCCGCGGCGAAGGCGGACACGGCGGCGGAGGAGGGGGCGGTGGTCGTCACGGTGGCTTCCTCGGCGGTACGGCGCAGGAACGTTCGCGCGGGGCGTGGGGGGCGTTGAGGTGGGAGGGGGACTCGTGCGGAGGGGCGTCCGGGCGCCGCCGGCCGGCGTGGTGCGCGGCGGCGGCGCCCGGAGCGGCCCGGGTGGTCAGCGCAGGAAGGCGGCGGCGACGCCCGCGTCGACCGGGATGTGCAGCCCGGTGGTGTGGGTGAGGTCGCCGCCGGCCAGTGCGAACACGGCGTTGGCGACGTGCTCGGGCAGCACCTCGCGCTTGAGGAGGGTGCGCTGGGCGTAGAACTCGCCGAGCTTCTCCTCGGGCACGCCGTAGACGGCGGCGCGCTTGGCGCCCCAGCCGCCGGCGAAGATCCCGGAGCCGCGGACGACGCCGTCAGGGTTGACGCCGTTGACGCGGATGCCGTGCTCGCCGAGTTCCGCGGCCAGCAGCCGCACCTGGTGGGCCTGGTCGGCCTTGGTGGCGGAGTACGCGATGTTGTTGGGGCCGGCGAACACCGCGTTCTTCGAGGCGATGTAGACGATGTCGCCGCCCAGGCCCTGCTCGGTCATCACCCGGGCGGCCTCCCGCGCCACGAGGAACGAGCCGCGGGCCATGATGGCGTGCTGCAGGTCCCAGTCCTTGGCGGTGGTCTCCAGCAGCGGCTTGGAGATGGAGATGCCGGCGTTGTTCACCACGAGGTCGACCCCGCCGAACGCCAGCACGGCCGCCGCGAACGCCGCGGTGATCTGCTCCTCGTCGGTGACGTCGACGGTCACGGCCACGGCCTTGTCCGGGCCGCCGAGTTCGTCCGCGACGGCCGCGGCGTTCTCCGCGTCCAGGTCCGCGACGACCACGCAGGCGCCTTCCGCGGCCAGGCGGTGCGCGATGGCCTTGCCGATGCCCGAGCCGGCGCCGGTCACCAGCGCGATGCGGGTGGCCAGCGGCTTGGGCTTGGGCATGCGCCGCAGCTTGGCCTCCTCCAGCTCCCAGTACTCGATGCGGAACTTCTCCGACTCCTCGATCGGCCGGTAGGAGGAGACGGCCTCGGCGCCGCGCATCACGTTGATCGCGTTGACGTAGAACTCGCCCGCCACGCGCGCGGTCTGCTTGTCCTTGCCGTAGGAGAACATGCCCACGCCGGGGATCAGGATGATGGCGGGGTCCGCACCGCGCATCGCGGGCGAGTCGGGCGCGGCGTGCCGCTCGTAGTAGGCGGCGTACTCGGTGCGGTACTGCGCGTGCAGTTCCTTCAGCCGGTCGGCGACCTCCTGGATCGGGGCGGCCGGCGGCAGGTCCAGGACCAGCGGCCGCACCTTGGTGCGCAGGAAGTGGTCGGGACAGGACGTGCCGAGCGCGGCCAGCCGCGGGTGCTCGGCGCGCGACAGGAAGTCCAGGACCACGTCGGAGTCGGTGAAGTGGCCGACCTGCGGGCGGTCGGCGGACGCCAGGGAGCGCAGCAGCGGGGCCAGTTCGGCGGCGCGTACCAGGCGCTCGCCCGCGGGCAGCGCCTGGAAGCCGTCCAGGACCGGGCCGAAGGGCTCGGCCTTGCCGCGGCGGGCCAGGAACTCCTCGGCGGTGCGGATGATGTGCAGCGAGTTGCGCTCGCACTCCTCGGAGGTGGCACCCCAGGCGGTGATGCCGTGCCCGCCCAGGACGCAGCCGATCGCCTTGGGGTTGGCCTCCTTGACCGCGGCGATGTCCAGGCCGAGCTGGAAGCCGGGGCGGCGCCAGGGCACCCAGACCACCGTGTCGCTGAAGCACTCCTTGGTCAGCGCCTCGCCGTCGGCGGCGCAGGCCAGCGCGATGCCCGAGTCGGGGTGCAGATGGTCGACATGGGCGGCGTCGACCAGCCCGTGCATGGCGGTGTCGATCGACGGGGCCGCGCCGCCCTTGCCGTGCAGGCAGTAGTCGAACGCGGCGACCATCTCGTCCTCCCGCTCCACGCCCGGGTAGACATCCACCAGGGCGCGCAGCCGGTCCAGGCGCAGCACCGCCAGGCCCGGCTCGGTCAGGGTGCCCAGGTCACCGCCCGAGCCCTTGACCCACATCAGCTCGGTGCCGGCGCCGGTGACCGGGTCGGGCGCGGTGCCCTTGGCGGAGGTGTTGCCGCCGGCGTAGTTGGTGTTGCGCGGGTCGGATCCCAGCCGGTTCGAACGCGCCAGCAGCGCGGCGACCTCGGGGGTGGTGGCGGAAGCCATGGAGACTGATCCTTCGCTGTACGGGGGCGGGTGCGGGTGCGGTGCGGGTGTGCCTGTCACACGCGGAACGGGCGGTGCCGTGCGGATGCGGTGTTCGCGCGGGTGCTGCGGTGTGCGGGAGACGCGGGCCGCGCAGGCGGTGCGGACGCCACCGACTGCGCGGATGCCACCGACTGCGCGGGCGACGCGCGCGCGGTGGCGCAGCCTCAGGCGCCCCAGCCGGCCTGCTCGCCGCCGACCCGGTCGGCGACTATGCGCTCGGCCCAGCCGTTGGTGCGGTAGGCGCGGATCGGGTCGGGGGCCAGCCCCTGCTCCTCACGCACCTCGGCGAGCAGCGGCCGGACATCGGTGTTGTAGGCGTCCATCAGCACCGCGTTGGCCTCCAGCACGTCACCGGCCTGCTGCGCGGCGCGCAGCGCGGCGGTGTCGACCAGCAGCGCCTTGGCGGTGGCCTCCTGGACGTTCATCACCGAGCGGATGATCGCGGGGATCTTCGCCTCGATGTTGTGGCACTGGTCGAGCATGAACGCCACGCCCGTCTCCGGCGCCAGGCCGCGGTTCTTGGCCACCTCGTGCATGATCCGGAACAGCTGGAACGGGTCCGCCGCGCCGACCATCAGGTCGTCGTCGGCGTAGAAGCGGGAGTTGAAGTCGAACCCGCCGAGCTTCCCCTCGCGCAGCAGCAGCGCCACGATGAACTCGATGTTGGTGCCCGGCGCGTGGTGCCCGGTGTCCACGACGACCTGCGCCTTCGGACCCAGCTTGAGGCAGTGCGCGTACGCCGTTCCCCAGTCCGGCACGTCCGTGGTGTAGAAGGACGGCTCGAACAGCTTGTACTCCAGCAGCATCCGCTGGCCCTCGCCGAGGCGCTCGTAGACCGCGGTCAGCGCCTCCGCGAGCCGGTCCTGGCGGGTGGTGACGTCGTCCTGGCCCGGGTAGTTGGTGCCGTCGGCGAACCACAGCTTCAGGTCCCGCGAGCCGGTCGCGTCCATGATGTCGACGCACTCCAGCAGGTGCGCCAGGGCCTTGGCCCGTACCGCGGGGTCCGGGTGGCAGACCGACCCCAGCTTGTAGTCGTCGTCCTGGAACACGTTGGTGTTGATCGCACCGAGCTCCAGCCCGCGGTCCCCGGCGTGCGCGGCGAGCGCCGCGTAGTCGTCGACGCGGTCCCAGGGGATGTGCAGTGCGACCACGGGTGCCACTCCCGTCGCCGCCTGGACCTGAGCGGCGTCGTCCAGCTTCTCGTACGGATTCCTCGGCACACCCGGTTGCGCGAACACCTTGAAGCGCGTTCCCGAGTTGCCGTACGCCCACGAAGGGGTCTCGATCCGCTGGGACTTCAGCGCCGCCTTCACGGCCGACAGATCAGTCATGGCAACCTCTGTGAATCGTTTCATTTGGCCGCAACCCTAGGGGCCGCGTTTCGCCCTGTCAATGCGTCGGGGAGGTCTCCCCGGGGTGCAGCGTACGCCGTTATTGAATCGTGTCATAGAGGTTGAACGGCTTGCTCGTTGGCACTTCTGCTGGCGGGCACAAAGGCTTCACCATGGCTGAGTCGGCAGCGAGAGCGACTGCAACTCTTGACGCCCCGATCGTGCGGGGCTAACGTCCCGGCAACTCCATTGAAACATTTCACCTCGTGGGCCCAGCCAATGGTCCAGAACCGGGAGACCCAGGAGACACCATGACCGACCCCGAACCGGAACGGACTCCGGTCCTCGCCCTGGAAGGGGTGAGCAAGTCCTTCGGTGCGGTAAGGGCGTTGCGCGATGTGTCGCTGCGCCTGTACGCCGGTGAGGCGCACGCCCTGGCGGGGGAGAACGGCGCCGGCAAGTCGACCTTGATCAAGGCGCTGGCCGGAGTGCACCGGCCGGACTCCGGCACGGTGCTGCTCGACGGCGCCCCCGTGGTCTTCCACGGTCCGGCCGACGCCCGGGACGCCGGCGTGGCCGTCATCTACCAGGAACCGACGCTGTTCCCCGACCTTTCCGTGGCCGAGAACATCTTCGTCGGCCGCCAGCCCCGCCGGTCCTTCGGCCGGGTCGACCACCGGGCCGTGAAGGAGGCGACCGCCGCGCTGTTCACCCGGCTCGGCGTGGACCTCGACCCCGACCAGCCCGCGCGCGGCCTGTCGATCGCCGACCAGCAGCTGGTCGAGATCGCCAAGGCGCTGTCCTTCGACGCCCGTGTGCTGATCATGGACGAGCCGACCGCCGCCCTGACCGGCAGCGAGGTGGCGCGGCTGTTCGGCGTCGTGCGCGCGCTGCGCGAGGGCGGCGCGGCCGTGCTCTTCATCTCGCACCGGCTGGAGGAGGTCTTCGCCCTCTGCCAGCAGGTCACCACCCTGCGGGACGGGGCACTCATCGCCTCCGAGCCCGTCGACGGGCTCACCGAGGACGATCTGGTGCGCCGCATGGTCGGCCGCGACCTCGACGAGCTGTACCCCAAGCAGGACGCCGAAGTGGGCGAGGTCGCGCTCAGCGTGCGGCGGCTCACCCGCGAGGGCGTGTTCACCGATGTGTCCTTCGAGGTCCGGCGCGGCGAGATCGTGGGCCTGGCCGGGCTGGTCGGAGCCGGCCGCAGCGAGGTCGCCCGGGCGGTGTTCGGCGTGGACCGCTGGGACGCCGGCGAGGTCGAGATCGAGGGCAAGCCGCTGAAGGCCGGTGCGCCGAGCCTGGCGATGGCCGCGGGCCTGGCCCTGGTCCCCGAGGACCGGCGCGCCCAGGGCCTGGTGATGGACATGTCCATCGAACGCAACATCAACCTCACGGGCCTGCGCACCAGCACCCGCGCCGGGCTGATGGACCGCGGCGCCGAGCGCAGCCGGGCCGTGGACTGGGCGGTGCGCCTGCAGGTGAAGTACGCCCGGCTGGCCGACCTGGTCGGCACCCTGTCCGGCGGCAACCAGCAGAAGGTCGTCCTGGCCAAGTGGCTCGCCACCGGACCCAGGGTGCTGATCGTCGACGAGCCCACCCGCGGCATCGACGTCGGCACCAAGGCCGAGGTGCACCGGCTGCTGTCCCAACTGGCCGCCGACGGCCTCGCCGTCCTGATGATCTCCTCCGACCTGCCGGAGATCCTCGGCATGGCCGACCGCGTCCTGGTGATGCACGAGGGCCGGCTCACCGCGGAGATCGCCCGGGCGGACGCCACCGAGGAGTCGGTGATGGCGGCGGCCACCGGACGCGGAAGGAACGCGGCATGACCACCACGATCACCGGGCCCCCGGCCGCGGCCGCGCGGTGCGCGAGGAGGAGCGCATGACCATGACCGCAGAACCCACGCCCGCGACCGCACCGAAGGCGCCGTCCACCACCGGTGTGCTGGACCGGGTGCTGAAGGTCCGCGAACTGGCCATCGCCGCCGTGCTGGTGGTGATGCTGACGGCCACCCAGCTGGACAACAGCGCCTTCCTGTCGCAGCAGGGCATCAAGGACCTGCTGCTCAACGCCACCATCCTGGTGCTCGTCGCGGTCGGCCAGGCCGTCGTGGTCATCACCCGCAACGTCGACCTGTCCGTCGGCTCGATCCTCGGCATCACCGCGTTCGCGGCCGGCGACGTGCTCAACGGCGGCGGCAACCCGGTGCTCGCCGTACTGCTCGCCATCGCCCTCGGCGCCGGCTTCGGCGTCGTCAACGGCCTGCTGGTGAGCCTCGGCCAGGTGCCGGCGCTGGTCGTCACCCTCGGCACCCTCTACATCATCCGCGGCCTGGACTCGATCTGGATCGGCTCCCGGCAGATCACCGCGGCCGACCTGCCCTCGGGCTTCACGTCCTTCGGCCACGACGGTCTCGGCGTCGTCCCCTATCTGGCGCTGCTGACCGCGGTGGTGCTCGTCATCGCCGCCTACTACCTGCGCAGTTACCGCAGCGGGCGCGACCTGTACGCGCTGGGCTCCAGCCCGGAGGCCGCCCGGCTGGCCGGTGTGCAGGTCCGCAAGCGGATCCTCGCCGCGTACGTCACCTGCGGCGCGCTGGCGGGACTCGCCGGGGCCCTGTACCTCGCCCGGTTCGGCAACGTCGACTCCGGAACCGGCAGCGGCTACGAACTCACCGTCGTCAGCGCCGTCGTGGTCGGCGGTGTCGCCTTCACCGGCGGCTCGGGAAGCGTGTACGGCGCGGCCCTCGGTGCGCTGCTCCTGACCTCCATCAACAGCGTCCTGCCCTCGATCGGCGTCAGCTCGGTGTGGGTGCAGGCCATCGACGGCATCCTGCTGCTGCTCGCCATCGCCGTCGACCGCGTGGTGGCCCTGCGAGTGGCCTCACTGCTCCGCAAGCGGGCCGCACAGACAAGGAGTGCCCACCATGCCTGAATCCCCCCGCGAGACGGTCACGTCGCAGTCCGGGACGGGCAAGTCCGGGGCGGCCGAGCCCGGGACGGGCACGTCCGGGACCGGTGGGCCGCGGTCCGGGACGGGGAAGCCGGCAGCCGGCGCTCCGGCCCCCGCCCGCGCCTGGGCCAGGGACGCGCTCCGCTGGGACACCGTGGTGGGCGCCCTGCTGGTCGTCCTCCTGCTGTGCTCCTTCTCCTTCGTGGACAACTTCGGCAACGCGCTGAACCTGTCCTTCCTGATCGGCAACACCCTGCCGATCGCGATGATCGCGCTCCCGATGACGATGCTCGTCGTCTCCGGAGAGATCGACCTGTCGGTGGGATCCACCGCGGGCCTGGCCGGCGCGGTCATGGGCAGGCTCTGGAACCAGGGCATGTCCATCGAGATGATCATCCCGCTGTGCATCCTGCTCGGGGTGGCGTGCGGTCTGGTCAACGGCCTGCTGGTCACCCGGCTGGGACTGCCCTCGCTGGCCGTCACCATCGGAACCCTGGCCGCCTACCGCGGGATCGCGCAGATCGTGCTTGGCTCCAACTCGGTCACCGACTTCCCGCAGCAGTACCTGACCTTCGCCTCCGACCGCATCGGCGGGACGTTCATCCCGCAGGCCGCGATCCCCTGGGCGGTCCTGCTGATCATCGCCGTGGTGGTGCTCCACGCCACCCCCGTCGGACGGTCGCTGTTCGCGGTCGGCGCCTCCCAGGAGGCGGCCCGCTTCGCCGGCATCCGCGTCAAGCGGGTCAAGCTGTCGATGTTCGTCGCCACAGGCACGGTCTCCGCGCTCACCGGCGTCTTCTGGGCCCTGCACTACGCCAGTGCCCGCTACGACAACGCCACCGGACTCGAACTGTCCGTCATCGCGGCCGTGCTCCTCGGCGGCATCGACTTCGACGGCGGCAAGGGCACCCTCGGCGGCGCGATCGCCGGCGTCTTCCTGCTCGGCGCCCTGCAGAACGTGATGAGCCTGGTCAACGTCTCCGCCCAGTCCCAGACCCTGATCACCGGAATCCTGCTGGTGATCTCGGTACTGGCTCCGCGGGTCGCCCGCCAGGTCGGCCGGGCCCGCGCCCGCCGCAAGGCGGCCACCGCCCCGCCACCCGCGGCCCTGGCCGCCACCGGCTGAACCCCTCCAACCCGCCCACACCCTCATGGCAATTCTCCGCACCCCTGTCACCAGGTCACCTGCCGCGGTGCGGCAGCGAAAGGAAACCGGCATGTCCTTCAGAACCGCCCCCGCCCGTCGTGCCGCGGCCGCGGTCGTCGCCGCCACCGCCCTCGCCCTGACCGTCGCCGCGTGCGGCGGGACCACCAAGAAGTCGACCGACAACGCGGCCAGCTCCAGCGGCCCCAAGTCCTCGGCGTCCGCGAACCCCAGCGCGGCCACCAAGAAGGGCCTGACGATCGCCTACCTGCCCAAGCAGGTCAACAACCCGTACTTCACCATCTCCGACAACGGCGGCAAGAAGGCCGTCGAGGCGCTCGGCGAGAAGTACAAGGAGGTCGGCACCAGCAGCGGCACCGACACCGCCGGCCAGGTCTCCTACGTCAACACCCTGACGCAGCAGCAGGTCAACGCGATCGCGGTGTCCGCGCAGGACCCGGGCGCGCTGTGCACGGCCCTCAACCAGGCCCGCAAGAACGGCGTCAAGGTCGTCACGTACGACTCCGACACCAACGCCACCTGCCGCGACCTGTTCATCTCCCAGGCCAGCGCCGAGGACCTCGGCCGCACCGAGGTGCAGCTGATGGCCAAGCAGATCGGCGGCAAGGGCCAGATAGCGATCCTCTCGGCGGCCCAGACGGCCACCAACCAGAACACCTGGATCGGCTTCATGAAGGACGAGCTGAAGAAGCCGGAGTACAAGGACGTCCAGCTCGTCAAGGTCGCCTACGGCAACGACGACGCCCAGACGTCGTTCCAGCAGACCCAGGGCCTGCTGCAGCAGTACCCGAACCTGAAGGGGATCATCTCCCCGACCACGGTCGGCATCAAGGCCGCCGCCCAGTACCTGAGCGGCTCCAAGTACAAGGGCAAGGTCCAGCTCACCGGCCTCGGCACGCCCAACGACATGCGCGCCTACGTCAACAACGGCACGGTGCAGGCGTTCGAGCTGTGGGACCCGGCCAAGCTCGGCGCCCTCGCCGGCTACGCCGCCGTCGCCCTGGCCTCCGGCCAGATCACCGGCGCCTCCGGCGAGACCTTCACCGCCGGCGACCTCGGCTCGTTCACCGTCGGCCAGGACAGCACCGTGGTCCTGGGCAAGCCGACCGTGTTCGACAAGAACAACATCGGCCAGTTCAACTTCTGAGCCGCACCCGCCCGAGCCGGCCGGACCACCCGCCCGAGGTGGTCCGGCCGGCCCGGCACCCGCGGCCCAGGCGGCGGGAAGAGCACCATGAAAGGGAGTGAGCCCGCCGTGCAGCGCGTCTGCTTCGTACTGAAGGTCCGTCAGGACCGCCTCGAGGAGTACCGGGAGCGGCATCGCGAGGTGTGGCCGTCGATGCGTGCGGCCCTTACCGAGACCGGCTGGCACAACTACTCCCTGTTCCTGCGGGAGGACGGCCTCCTGATCGGCTACCTGGAGACCGACGACTTCGAGCAGGCCCGTGCCGCCATGGACGCCACCGAGGTCAACGCGCGCTGGCAGGCGGAGATGGGCGACCTCTTCGAGGAACTGGACGGGACGGCCCCGGACGCGGCCATGGCGCCGCTCCCCGAGGTGTTCCACCTGCCCTGACGTGCATGAATCGATTCATGGTGGGTGCGGGATCGGCCTGTGCCCTGTGATTGAATAAGGGTTTCAATGGAGCCGGCCGGCAGCGGCCGGAACGGAGCGGTGGAGTCCATGGTTGGGATCAAGGACGTCGCACGGCAGGCCGGTGTGTCGGTCGGAACCGTGTCCAACGTGATCAACCGGCCCGACCTGGTGTCCGAGGAGACCAGGACCCGTGTGCAGTCGGTGATCACCAAGCTGGGCTACATCCGCAGCGAGTCCGCTCGGCAGCTGCGGGCGGGCGCCAGCAGGATCGTCGCCCTGCTCGTCCTGGACATGGGCAACCCCTTCTTCGTCGACGTTGCCAAGGGCGCCGAACGCGCCGCCCGCCAGGCCGGCCTCGGCGTCATGGTCTGCAACAGCGCGCAGAGCACCAGCGAGGAGGTCGAGTACCTCTCGCTCTTCGCCGAGCAGCGGGTGCGGGGCGTGCTGGTCACCCCTGCCGACCCCACCGGCCACAGCCTGGACGGCCTGCGGCGGCAGCGCATCCCGTACGTCCTGGTCGACCGGGTCTCCGCGGACGCCGCCGCCTGCTCGGTCTCCGTCGACGACGTCGCCGGCGGCCGGCTCGCCGCCCACCATCTGATCGCCGCCGGCCACACCTCGCTGGTCTACGTCGGCGGCCCGCGCGACCTCCCCCAGGTCCGGGACCGGCGGGCCGGCGCCCTGGCCGCGCTGGAGGAGGCGGGGCTGCCCGCCGAGGCGCTGACCGAGATCTCCGCCGAGCGGCTGGACGTGTCCGCCGGCCGGGACGCCGGCGCGCGGCTGCTGGGCCTGGCGCCCCGCCCCACCGCCGTCTTCTGCGCCAACGACCTGCTCGCCCTCGGCGTCCTTCAGGCGGTGTTCGCCGCCCGCATCAGCGTCCCCGAGCAGATGGCCATCGTCGGGTACGACGACATCGAGTTCGCCGCGGCCGCCGCCGTCCCCCTCACCTCGGTGCGGCAGCCCGCCGTCGCGATGGGCCGGCTCGCCGCGGAGATGCTCATGGAGGAGACCTCGGGCGACGCCGAGGGCCACGAGCACCGCCAGGTGGTGCTGCAGCCCGAACTCGTGGTCCGCGGCTCCAGCCTCACCCCGCACTGACCGGCCGGCCACCGGCCCGGGCTCACGACGTGCTGTGCGACTCCGCGTGGCGGCGGACGGAGTGCAGCATGCGGCGCACCGCGACGGGGTGGGCGCCGGAGCTGATGACCATCTGCCGGTAGAGGAACCCCAGGACGCCGGGGAACTCCCCGTACGAGCGGGCGGCCAGGACCGTGCCCTCCGGCTCTGCGGACATCGCGAACACCAGCACGTAGCGCGCGAAGTGGTGGTGGCCGGCGAGCCGCACGTGCTCCTCGGACACCGACTCGGCGACCGCGAAACCGGGCACTGTCGCCCCCTGCTGGAGCGGCTCTCCCGTGGCCCGCTGCGGCTGCGCGCCCAGCAGTCGGGCCAGGGCCGAGGAGCCGGTGATGTTCTGCTGCGCGATCTGCCGGGTGAGCGAGCGCCATACGACGTCGACCGGAGCGGCCACGACGATCCGGTGCTCGTCGATGAACGGCGGTGCGCCGTCGGGGGATTGAGCGTCCGAGGGCGATCCGGGACCCGCGGGACGCGAGGACCGGTGCGATGACGGGGTGCTTGTCGGGTGGAGCGCTCTGCGGGGCAATGGACTCTCTCCCTCCAGCCGTTGGCGGTGTCGTCCTTGCCTGACGAAAAGCCTACGCCGGTGCCCGGAGGGGGTGTACGGCGGTGCCGGTGTCCCCTCGCGGGGTTGGATGCCGGGGATGTCCTGGACCCGCCGGGGAACGGCTGGATTCAGCCATTGACGAACGCGGGCGATGCTGCGTGGCCGGATCCGCCGCGTACTCACGCGGTTCCTACGCGGTACTCGCTAGGGTGCTGCTGACCTGCAGCTGCGGAGGGGGGACCGACGCCACGGGGCGGAACCGGTGTGGGTGCCCCCGGCAGGACTCGAACCTGCGGCCAAGCGCTTAGAAGGCGCCTGCTCTATCCGCTGAGCTACGGGGGCCGGACAGTGGCCGCGGCTGTCTCCGCCCCTCGGTGGTTCCGTGACCTCGTATCGGGGTCAAGGATAGGGCGTCGTATGCCTGCTGCCGGGCGCTTCACCCGCGTGACACCTTGTGGAGGTTCGGTGAAGCGGTCCGATAATCGCAGCCAGGGCCAAAAGGTGCACCGCTTTTGACGGCTCGAAATCCTGCTGTTGTGCACTCGTTATGCCGGTGGCTCATTCTGTCTCCTGCCTCCCGTACGTCACATGGGGAAGTCCAGCGGGCCGAATAGGGCAAATTGCCACGAATACGCTTCAAATGTTCCGCGTGGTGCGGCATTCTGCCATTGTGGTGATCTTGGACGTTCGGCCTGAACTGATCGACGCGCTGTCCGCTCTGCGTGATCGAGTCGACGCCGCACGCTTCCCCTTCCCACTGCCCGGTGCGGCCAGAGCCCGGCGGACCCGCCTGGAGCTGCTGACCCAGCTCGACGACTACCTCGTACCCCGGCTCAAAGCCCCGGAAGCGCCGCTGCTGGCGGTCGTGGGGGGATCCACCGGAGCCGGGAAGTCCACGCTCGTGAACTCGATCGTGGGGCGCCGCGTCAGTGCCTCGGGGGTGCTGCGGCCCACCACCCGCACGCCTGTCCTGGTGTGCCATCCCGAGGACCGCGCCTGGTTCGCGGACCCCCGGGTGCTGCCCCGGCTCACCCGCACCTGGTCCGTGCGCCAGCGCTCCCGAGCCGACGAGGACGGGCCCGAGCGCGCCGAGGCGGAGCGCGCCGCCGGCCGGGGCGAGGGGCGTCAGTCGGAGCTGCGGCTGGAGACCGACGACTCGCTGCCCCGGGGCCTCGCCCTCCTCGACGCACCCGACATCGACTCCCTCGTCACCCGCAACCGGGAACTGGCCGCCGAACTCATCTGCGCCGCCGACATCTGGATCCTGGTCACCACCTCCGCGCGCTACGCCGACGCCGTGCCCTGGCACCTGCTGCGCACCGCCCGGGACAACGACGTCACCCTCGCCACCGTCCTCGACCGCGTCCCGCACCAGATCGCCGACGACATCGGCGGCCACTACGCGGCGCTCCTGGCCAAGGCCGGCCTCGGAGACGTGCCCCGGTTCACCGTCCCCGAACTCCCCGAATCGGCCGGCGGTGGCGGGCTCCTGCCGCAGACCACCGTCGCCCCGCTGCGCGCCTGGTTGGCGCACTGCGCCGACGACCCCGCCGCCCGGCAGCAGGCCGCTCGCCGGACCGCCGTCGGAACCCTGGACTCGATGCGCAGCCGCATCCCGTCGCTCGCGGCCGCCTCCGCGGCCCAGCACGCCGCCGCGGTGCGCCTGGCCAGGACCGCCGAGGAGGCCTACCGGCAGGCCGAGGTCCGGATCGAGACCGCGATCTCCGCGGGCTCGCCCCTGGCCGGCGAAGCTCTGGCCAACTGGCGGGGCTACCCGACCTGCGGGCCCGAGGCGCTGCAGCGCGCCCTCACCGAGGAACTCGCCGCCCTGCTGCGGACCGAGACCGATGCGGCCGACGAGCAGATCGCCGACACATGGCGGCGCGATCCTGCCGGCGCCGCCCTGCTCGACGGGGCCGGAACCCGCCCCGACCGTGACCGGGTGGCCGTCGCCGCCCGCATCGACAAGGGCGTACGGCGCTGGCGGAAGTCCCTCACCGAACTCGCCTACGGGGCGGTCCGCGTGCTGCGGGCCGCCGACCGGCCGCCCGCCGACCCCGAGGACGTCACCGCCCTGCTGGCCTGCACGCTGCTCGGCGGCCGGGCCGGAGGAGCGGCGGGCGAGCAGCTCGCCGAGACGGTGGGCGCGCAGTCCGCCCTGGCGCTGCGCGACGCCGGACGGGACCGCCTCGAGGCGGCCCTGGCCGCGTTGCTGCGCGGCGAGCGCGAGCGGCGGCTGGCGCCGGTGGACCGCAACGACGTCACCGCCGCCCAGCAGTCCGCGCTGATCGCGACCCTGTCCGTACTGCAGAAGGAGAGGTGACCGGGTTGGCCACCACCCGACCGTCCCAGACCGCACCCACCGCGCCGCCCTCCACCGCGCGCCCGGGTGTGCCCGCCAGCCGCTCCGCCGACCCGCTGGCCGCGCGGGTCGACGCACTCGGGGAACTGCTCGGCCTGTCCAGGACCCGGATCAGCCCAGACGCGCTCGCCGAGTCGAGCGAGCTGCTGGCCCGCATGGGGGAGCGGCGCAGGCTCTCCCCCCACCACACCGTGGTGGCGCTGGCCGGGGCCACCGGCAGCGGCAAGTCCAGCCTCTTCAACGCGCTGGCCGGGCAGGACCTGTCCCGCACCGGGGCACGGCGTCCGACCACCGCGCGACCGGTCGCCTGCGCCTGGGGACCCGAGCAGGCGACGGGCCTCATGGAGCGGCTGGGCGTCGCCCCGCAGGACCGGCACACCGGCCGGGACCTTCCGGAGGCCGCGGCTCCCGGCGGGGCGGTGGGCGCCTCTTCCGGCGCTGCACACTGTTCAGTTGGCGACGGCACCGAGGCCGGTGAGGGCCACGGCGACGCCAAGGAGCGAAGCCTCGAAGGGCTGGTGCTCGTCGACCTCCCGGATCACGACTCCGCCGCCACCGAGCACCGCGAGCAGGTGGACCGCCTGCTGCGGCTGGTGGACGTCGTCGTCTGGGTGCTCGACCCCGAGAAGTACGCCGACGCCGCACTGCACGAGCGCTACCTGCGGCCCCTGGCGGGGCACGCCGATGTCACCGTGCTGGTGCTCAACCAGGTCGACCGGTTGCCCGGCGACTCGGCCGATCTGGTCCTCGACGACCTGCGGCGGCTGCTCGACGAGGACGGTCTCGCGGTCGGCGAGCACGGAGAGGCCGGAGCCGTCGTGCTCGCCGCCTCCGCCCTCACCGGGCAGGGCCTGCCGGACCTGCGCGCAGCGCTCGCCCAGATCACTGCCGAGCGCGCCGCGTCGGGGCGGCGGCTGGCAGCGGACATGGACCGCGCGGCGAGCAGCCTCCAGCCGCTCTACGTCGGCGAGGGCGGCGCCGGGCTCACCGATCCGGCACGCGAGGAGTTCATCGACCGGCTCGGCGATGCGGTGGGCGCCTCGGGAGCCGGTCAGTCGGCGGAAAAGGACTGGGGACGTGCCGCTCGGGACGCGTGCGGCACACCGTGGGGTCGGTTGGTCGGTGAACGGACCGGTCCCGGCGGCCGTTCCCGAATCGGCCGGAAAACGACTGGTTCACACGTTCGAGTGATCGCACGGCAGTCCGCAGGGCCGTCCGCCCCCCGCGCCGCCGGCGGACCGCAGCCGCGGCGGCCCCGAGCGGCCGCCGGTCCCCGATCGTCCAGGTCGGCGGTGGACGAAGCCGTGCGCGGACTGGTCGCCGACGCGGCCCGCGGGCTGCCCGCGCCGTGGGCTCAGGCGGTGCGGGATGCGGCGCGGCGCGGCGGCGAGGAGCTGCCGGAGGTACTCGACGCGGCCGTCGAGCGGGCCCGGCCGAGCAGGCTCGAGCGGCCGGGCTGGTGGTCGGCGGCCGCCGGCGTGCAGTGGCTGCTGATGGCGCTCGCGCTGACCGGCGCGGTCTGCCTGACCGCGGTGCTCACCGGCTCGCTCGGCTGGGTGTGGTGGCTGCCGCTGGTGATGATCGCCGCCGGCGCCCTCGGCGGTCCGCTGGTCTCGGCGGTCTGCCGGTTCGCGGCGCGCGGTCCCGCCCGGCGGTACGGGCAGGCCGCCGAACGCCGGTTGCGGGACGCGGCGGCGGACTGCGGCCGGGCGCGGGTGCTCGAACCGGTGGCGGCCGAATTGATGCGGTACCGCGAGGTCCGCGAGCAGTACGCCGTCGTCGCCGGCGCGGCGCCGGCTCCACGGCGTCACTCACACGGGTGACGAAGTTATCCACAGAGCGCCGGTTATCCACAGATTCATTCTGGTTTCGCAGCGGCGGCCGGAATTCGAGCACGATGTCCTCAACGCGATCCGCACAGGAGCGCGATTGATGAAGGAGGACAGCGATGAACGAAACCCTGGTCACCGTCGTGGGAAATGTCGCGACCGAGCCGGAGACGCAGGTGACGGCGACCGGTGTGAGTGTCACGCGGTTCCGCCTTGCGACCACCACGCGCCGCTACGACGCGGAGCGCGGTGCCTGGACCGACGGCCCCACGAGCTTCTACACCGTGCGCGCGTGGCGCGCGCTCGCGGGCAACATCAAGGAGTCGGTCTGCCTGGGTGAACCGCTGGTCGTCCAGGGCAGGTTGAGGGTCCGCGACGAGGAGGTGGACGGGCGGCGCTTCGTGTGCGCGGAGATCGACGCCCAGTCCCTCGGCCACGATCTGTCGCGCGGCGTCGCCCGGTTCACCCGGGCGAACTCCAATCTCCCGGCGCCACGGCCCCAGTCGAACGCCCCGGCCCCTCCCGAGCCCGCCGCCGTCCCCTGATTCCTCGTGCGCTCGCCGCAGGCGCGAATTCCGGCCGGAGCTGATTCGCGGACTTATCGACAATTCCCGGAATCATGCACGCCCGGGATAACGATTGGGATTCGAAAACGTGCTCAGTCGTCACTCGAAGGTGTCAGTGTGACGGGTGATTCCTAGGATTTCGACGTTCGCAGGCGCGGGGGACCACAACTGCAGGCGAGACCACCCTCGAATCGACCACGAGTCTCGCTCGGAGGGGAAACACATGTTCAAGACCACCAGGCGGAGCGCTGCCCGCCTCGCGGCAGCCGGCGTCACCGCCGGTCTGCTCGCGGCGGGCGCGCTCGCCACGGCCGGCGCGGCGTTCGCCGACGATGTCACCCCGTCCTCCAGCGGGGCTACCGCGGTGCTCAAGGGCCTCGAGCCCGGCAAGTACGACCGCGCCGTCGTCGACGGGAACACCTCGCACTCGGTGTACGCGGGGCTCTTCCAGATGACCGTGCCCGGCGGCGGGACCATCGAGACCTACTGCATCGACTTCAACCACCACACCGAGGACCACGCCACCTACAACGAGGTGGCCTGGGGCGACTCGACGCTCCGGGGCAACCCGAACGCGGGCAAGATCGCCTGGATCCTCAACAACTCGTACCCCAAGGTGGACACGGCCGCGCTGGCCGCCACGCTCAAGGCGGGCGGTATCAACCTCGACCACCCGCTCACCGGCGCCCTCGCCGCGGCCGGCACCCAGGTGGCGATCTGGCACCTGTCCGACCCCGGCGTCAAGGTTCAGGCGGCGGACAGCGACGCCAAGGCGCTGTCGGACTACCTCGATGCGCACGCCCAGACGCTGGACGAGCCCAAGCCGTCCCTGAGCCTGGAGCCGGCCGCGGTGTCGGGCAAGTCCGGGGACCGCATCGGCCCGATCACCGTGCACACCACCGCCGACTCGGTGGACCTGTCCCTCGGGCAGGGCGTGCCGGAGGGCGTGAAGATCGTCGACGAGTCCGGGAAGGCCGTCACCACGGCGAAGAACGGCTCGAAGCTGTATTTCCAGATCCCCGCGGGGACCGATGACGGCACGACCACCGTCACCGTCGCGGCGACCACCGAGATCGCCGTCGGCCGCGCCTTCTCCGCCACGGACAAGTCCAGCCAGTCGCAGATCCTCGCCGGCTCGGACAAGACCACGGTGACCGCCGCGGCGAGCCTGTCCTGGGCGAAGAAGGGCCCGATACCGGCCCTGTCGGCCAAGGTCGTGTGCGCGGACCACGGCGTGGACGTCACCGCCTCCAACCAGGGTGACGAGGACTTCACCTTCCAGCTGGCGGGCCAGAACTACACCGTCGCCCCGGGGAAGTCGAAGACGATCACGGTTCCGGTAGCCGAGGACCAGAAGTACAAGATCGACATCAAGCTGCCGAACGGCACGGTGAAGACGTTCGAGGGCGTGCTGGACTGCACGACCGCGACCACCACCTCGCCGAGCACGCCGACCGCGGCGCCCAGCCAGGCGCCCCAGGGCGGCACCGGCACCAACCTCGCCGAGACCGGCAGCAGCAGCGCCACGCCGGTGATCGCGGGTGTGGCCGTGGCTCTGGTGGTCCTGGGCGGCGGCGCGGTGTTCTTCGTCCGCCGCAAGAAGGGCTCCGCGTCCCACTGAGTGAGGGCTGAACAGTCCCCGCCGCCCCCGGGCCGGGTGCGTGTGCCCGGCCCGGGGCGGCGGGCGCGGCGGCCTCGCGGGCCGGCCGGTACCCATTCGCCCCCATGGGTGGACGGCTGGCAAGATGGGGTGTATCTGCCCTCACGCGGCGGAGCCGCACATTGGCCCTTCTCGATTGCCGGACGGTTTCTCTTGGCTGAGTACATCTACACGATGCGCAAGACGCGCAAGGCGCACGGCGACAAGGTCATCCTGGATGACGTGACGCTGAGCTTCCTGCCCGGCGCGAAGATCGGTGTGGTCGGCCCCAACGGCGCCGGTAAGTCCACCGTCCTCAAGATCATGGCGGGCCTGGAGCAGCCGTCGAACGGCGACGCGTTCCTGTCGCCGGGGTACAGCGTCGGGATGCTTCTGCAGGAGCCGCCGCTGGACGAGTCCAAGACCGTGCTCGAGAACGTGCAGGACGGCGTCGCGGACACCAAGGCCAAGCTGGACCGGTTCAACGAGATCGCCGAGCTGATGGCGACCGACTACTCCGACGAGCTGCTGGACGAGATGGGCAAGCTCCAGGAGCAGCTGGACCACGCCAACGCGTGGGACCTGGACGCGCAGCTGGAGCAGGCCATGGACGCGCTGGGCTGCCCGCCCGGCGACTGGCCGGTCACCAACCTGTCCGGTGGAGAGAAGCGCCGGGTCGCGCTGTGCAAGCTGCTGCTGGAGGCGCCGGACCTGCTGCTGCTCGACGAGCCGACCAACCACCTGGACGCCGAGTCCGTGCAGTGGCTGGAGCAGCACCTGGCGAAGTACCCCGGCACCGTCGTCGCGGTGACCCACGACCGGTACTTCCTGGACAACGTGGCGCAGTGGATCCTCGAGCTGGACCGCGGCCGGGCGATCCCCTACGAGGGCAACTACTCCACCTACCTGGAGAACAAGGCGTCCCGCCTGAAGGTCGAGGGCCAGAAGGACGCCAAGCGGCAGAAGCGCCTCAAGGAGGAGCTGGAGTGGGTCCGCTCCAACGCCAAGGGGCGGCAGGCCAAGTCGAAGGCGCGACTGGCCCGCTATGAGGAGATGGCCGCCGAGGCCGACAAGATGCGGAAGCTGGACTTCGAGGAGATCCAGATCCCGCCGGGCCCGCGCCTGGGCTCGGTCGTCATCGAGGTCGACCACCTGACGAAGGCGTTCGGCGAGAAGGTGCTGATCGACGACCTGTCGTTCACGCTGCCGCGCAACGGCATCGTGGGTGTCATCGGCCCCAACGGCGCCGGCAAGACCACGCTGTTCAAGATGCTGCAGGGCCTGGAGCAGCCTGACTCCGGCTCGATCAAGGTCGGCGAGACGGTCAAGATCTCCTACGTGGACCAGAGCCGCTCCAACATCGACCCGAAGAAGACGCTGTGGGCCGTGGTCTCGGACGAGCTGGACTACATCAACGTGGGCCAGGTCGAGATGCCGTCGCGGGCTTACGTGTCGGCGTTCGGCTTCAAGGGGCCGGACCAGCAGAAGCCGGCCGGGGTGCTCTCCGGCGGTGAGCGCAACCGGCTCAACCTGGCGCTGACCCTCAAGCAGGGCGGCAACCTGCTGCTGCTCGACGAGCCGACCAACGACCTAGACGTCGAGACGCTGTCCTCGCTGGAGAACGCGCTGCTGGAGTTCCCGGGTGCGGCCGTGGTCGTCTCCCACGACCGGTGGTTCCTGGACCGGGTGGCCACGCACATCCTCGCGTACGAGGGCGAGTCCAAGTGGTTCTGGTTCGAGGGCAACTTCGAGTCGTACGAGAAGAACAAGGTCGAGCGGCTCGGCCCGGACGCCGCCCGGCCGCACCGCGCGACCTACCGGAAGCTGACCCGCGGCTGATGGCACGCCACATCTTCCGGTGCCCGCTGCGCTGGGCGGACATGGACGCCTTCGGGCACGTCAACAACGTGGCCTTCCTCCGCTATCTGGAGGAGGCGCGGATCGACTTCATGTTCCGCCTGGCGCCGGGGGAGGGGAGCGCGTCGTTCACCGGCGGCTCGGTGGTGGCCCGGCACGAGATCGACTACCTGCGGCCGCTGGTCCACCGGCACGAGCCGGTGGTCGTCGAGACGTGGGTGACCGACATCAGCGCGGCGTCCATGACCGTGCGGTACGAGGTCAAGGACGAGGACGTGCTGTACGCGCGGGCGTCCACGGTCGTGGTGCCGTACAACCTGGCCAAGAAGCAGCCGCGGCGCATCACGCAGGAAGAGCGGGCGTTCCTGGAGAAGTACCGGGACGACGAGGGGACCGTGGCCGCATGACCGTGCGGCTCGGTCTGTCGGGCGACGCCGGCGCGATCCGGGCGGGGGAGGCGGAACTCGCCGCCTTCCTCGGCCGGCTCGTGCGGTGGGACAAGACCGCGGCGGTACGGCTGCGGTCGGACGCGGGAGAGCCGGCCCTGGGAGTGTTCGGGCAGCCGCCGTTCGGCGGCGTGCTCGCGGTCAAGAGCGTCGCACTCGGCGGTCCCGCGGTGGCGGCGCCGGTCGACGCGACGGTGTCGGCCGGGGAGTTGCTGGAGGCGCTGGCCGGGGCCGCGCAGAGCGGGGAGTTCACCGTCCCCGCGTCGGTCACCGGCCCCGCCTGGGCAGGGCTGCTGCCGCCGCGCGGCGGCTGGCACCGGGAAGCCGTGCTGGAGCCCGACCTGGTGCGGGAGGCGGCGGCACGTACCGTCGCGGAGTTCCGGACCCGCACCGAGGCGCTCGTGCCCGAGCAGCGCACGCGCGCCGAGATGGACGCGCTGGCCGAGGAGTTGTGGACCAGGCCGCTGGCCGGGCCCGTACGCGGGGTGACGCTCCGCCTGGTGCACGCCGCCCACGCCCTCGGCTTCCTGCAGCCGGGCGCCGGGGCAGGAGCGGGCGACGAGCAGCTCGCGGTACTGACCGCGGGGCCCTGGATGCGGCTGCGCACCGGCTACGGCTCGGTGGCGATGCGCAGCGCGTCGGCGGCGTCCGGGCTGACCGTCTCCCCAAGGCCCGCTTCCGTCTGAGCGGGCCCGGCCCGGCCGCGGTCAGTCCTGCGGCTCCCGCGGCTCCGGCGGCTCCGGCGCCTTGGCCTCGCTGGGACGGTCGGGCCACACCCCGATGTGGTCGGTCTCCAGCTCCAGCAGCACGCGGGAGCGGATGTCGAGGGCGTCGGTGTAGTCGCGCGGCAGCTGCAGCCGCCCCGCGCGGTCGACGGTGGCGTACTCCCGGGCCACCACGGACTCCTGGCCGTGCTCGTCGACCTCGGTGTGCCGGACGACCTCGGATGCGGTCCGGCCGTCGCGGATGGCGACCGTGCGGCGCACCGCGTCGGCGACGGCGTGGTCGTGGGTGACGACCACGACCGTGGTGCCGAGTTCCTCGTTGGCCGTGCGGAACGAGGCGAAGACCTGCTCGGCGGTCACCGAGTCCAGCTCGCCGGTGGGCTCGTCGGCGAGGATCACCGAGGGGTTGTTCGCCAGGGCCACGGCGATCGCCGCGCGCTGCTGCTCACCGCCGGACATCTGCCCGGGGTGCCGGTCGTGGCAGTAGCCGACACCGAGCATGTCCAGCAGCTCGGTGGCGCGAGCGGCCCGCTGCCGCTTGGCGCGGAACCCCCCGCGGCTGCCGGCGAGCTGCATGGGCAGGACGACGTTCTGCGCCGCGGTGAGGTAGGGGAGCAGGTTGCGGGCCGTCTGCTGCCACACGAAGCCGACGACCTCGCGCCGGTAGCGCAGCCGGGAGCCCGCGTCCATGGACAGCAGGTCGTAGCCGCCGACCGAGGCCGCGCCCGCGGTGGGGACGTCCAGCCCGGCGAGGATGTTGAGCAGCGTGGACTTCCCGCTGCCCGACGCCCCGACCAGGGCCATCAGTTCGCCCTTGCCGACGAGCAGGTCGAGGCCCTGAAGGGCCTGCACCTCGACGCCGTCCGCGGTGAAGATGCGCACCAGCCGGTCGCAGGTGATCAGCGCGTCCTCGCCGTACGCGGGCCGCTCCCGGCGCGCGGCGACCTCCCGTTCCAGCTCCGCCAGGCTCCGCACACCGCCGTTGCGCTCGCTGTTCGCGGCGCCGGCACCGTCCGTGCCCCCGGTCCCGCCGCCCGCGGCGGCCGCCTCGTCCGTATCCTGCCGCACCGTGTCCTCGCCAACCTCGCCGCTCATGCCCGGTCCCCCGCTCTCAGTTCCTGACTCTCTCTGCGCCGCCCGCTCACCCATGCCTGCGCCAGCAGCACCACGCAGGCCAGCACCACCAGCCCGACCGAGGGCAGGGCCAGGGACCACAGGTCGGCGTGCAGGCCGAGCCCGAAGTCGACCGGGGCCAGGGCCTTCGACCCGGTCCCGAAGGTCAGCGCCCGCAGGTCGACGCCCGGGCCCAGCAGCGGTATCACCGCGAGCCCGACCAGGACACCGCCGATCGCGGCCAGCAGCGCCTGCGGCAGCATCTCCAGCAGCACCAGCCGCCGCGACTGGCGCTTCGTCATGCCCATCGTGCGCAGCCGGGCCAGCAGCATCGCCCGCTGCGGCGCCGCCTGCAGCAGGGACAGCAGCAGCGCCAGCGCGCTGTACAGCGCTCCGGCCGCCACCGCCCACAGGTAGATGGTGCGGGCGCCGTGCTGGAGCGCGCTGTCGGTCATGGCGGCCCGCTGCTCGCTGCGGGTCAGCACCGTCACATAGGAGGTGCTTCGCTTGGCCGTCCTGTGCAGCGCCGCGGCGTCGATCTGCTTGCCGGGCGCGGCCATCGCGAGCAGCGTGGTCGGGCCCAGGTACTGCCGGTAGGCGGCCATCTCCGGGTGGGTGGTGGCCAGTTGGTCGGACGACACGATGACGAAGTTGTCGCCGGGCGCGGCCGGGGTCGTGGACAGCGAGGCGGCGCCGCGCACCTCGATCTCGCCGACACCGGCGCTGATGGACGCGGTGTCGTGGCCCAGGGCCTTGGCCACGTCCGTCGACAGCACCGCGGGCAGCGGCTGCCCCTTGCGCCAGTGGCCGAACACCGAGGCCGGGAACGCGGGCAGCCCGATCTCCCGGGTCAGCGCCGCGTAGTCGGCCGGGGTGACGATCACCAGCGAGTACGGCATGGGGAATTCCGTGGACGGCCCGTTGGGCTCGACCCGCGCCGTCACGACATGCCCGACGCCCGGCACCTTCCGCACCTCGCCCGGGAGTTGCTGGGCCAGCGAGGTGTCGGCGTCGATCCGGGCGTCGGCGCCGACCGTGGCGGTCGCCGCGCGGTCCCGCCCGTGGTCGATGCCGGCGAGCACCGAACCGCCGAACGACGCGACGGTCAGGGACACCAGCAGGGCCAGCAGCGGCAGTTGGTTGGTCGCCGGGGTGCGCCCCGCCCGCGCCAGGCCGAGGTGGGTGACCGCGCCGGTCAGCCGTGAGGCCGGGCGGGCCAGCAGCCGCAGCGGCAGCGGGTAGACCCGCAGCAGCACGAGCGCCGCGGCCACCGCGACCAGCACCGGCGCGGCGGCCAGGAACGGGTCGGTGCCGTTGCCGGTGCCGCGCTGCCGCAGGGCCGCCACCGCACCCAGCACCAGGACGGCGACGGTCAGTTCGAGGACCAGCCGGCGACGCGAGGGACGGGCCGCGGCCACGTCCTCCCGGGCCGCGGGGCGTGGCCGGCGTACCGCCCAGGCGCCCCGCAGCGGCAGCGCCACCATGGCGATGACCGTGACCAGCGCGCCCAGGTACACCGACGAGGTCCAGCGCTCGGTCGGCAGCACCAGCAGCGCCAGCACGGTCCCGACGATCCCGCCGGGCACCGCGGCGGCCACGGTCTCACCGCCCAGCCGCCGCACGATGCCGCGCAGCGACCCGCCGCGCGAGCGCAGCAGGGAGATCTCGGCCCGCCGCCGCTCGGCGGCCAGGCCGCCGGCCATCAGCAGCACCGCGAACGCCGTCGTGCCGACGCCGACGGCGGCGATCAGCACCAGCGGCGAGGCGGCCTTGCGTTCGGCGGCGAAGTCGTCGAGCAGCGTGCCGATGTTGCCCTCGATGTGGGCGGCACTCGCGGTCTCCGTCTGCAGCGCGACCGCGACCGGCCCGCTGTCGAAGGACGCCAGCTCGCGCTGCAGCGCCGGGACCTGGTGGGCGGTCAGCGCCCCGACGTCCAGCGGGTGGTGCCAGTACAGGTCGACGTTCAGGCCGAGCGCCGGGATGGCCGGCACCGCGGAGATGTCCACCAGCATGGTGAAGTGCCAGTAGGTCTTGGGCTCGTCGCCGGGCGGGGTGGGCGGCAGCGAGACCTGGGGGGCCTGAAGATCGCCGTCCTCGTTCCAGTAGGCGGCGGTCGGGTCGCGCGGCGTGACGATGCCGACGACGGTCACCGCGACCGGGGTCGGCGCGTTGCCGTTCAGGTGCACGACCTGGCCGACCTTGATGTGCAGCACCTGCGCGGTCTTCTGGGTGACCACGCCCTCGATCGACTGCCCCTTGGGCGACCGCTCCTCCTGCGGCAGCCGTCCGGAGACGATCCGCACGTGGTCCTCCAGGCTGTGCTGCCAGACCAGGGAAGCGGCCGGCAGATGCTCGGAGGTGCGCGGGATCTGAGGGTCGGGGACGTCGGCCTCCTTGGTCTGCCGCATGCCGACCACGGCCTGGCCCTTCTGGAGCCGCAGCGGTGGCTTGGCGAGCTTCTGGAAGACGTCCTCGACCAGTTCCATGCGGGTGAGCGTCGGGTCGTTGCCCCCGGGGCCCGGGGTGGGGGACCAGGAGTCCATCACGCTCACGCCGCGCTGGTGCACCGGCGCGCTCTGCACGTCCCGGCGCAGCGCGGTGTCCTCGTAGCGGTCGACGGCCCTCGGCAGGGCCGCCGCCAGGAACGCGGTCACCAGCACCAGCAGGCAGGTGGCGACCGCCGCGGACGGGCCCGACCGCAGCCTGACCCGCACCCAGTCCAGCCCGTCCCGCTCGCCGCGCTCCGGTCCGGCCGCCAGCTCCTCCTGGGCCGCCCGCTCCGGCGAGGCGCCCGCCTCGGGGCCCGTGCCCGCCTCCGGGCCCGTGCCCTTCTCCGGGCCGCCCCGCTCGGCCTTCTGCTCGTCCGCCATCTCAGTCCTCCCCCTGGCGCCGCAGCGCCGACGCCGGATCACCGCGCCGCAGCGCCGTGGCCAGCACGACCAGCAGCGGCACCACCAGCACCACCGCGAGCAACTCGGCCAGCGGCCCGACCGGCATCGACACCCGCAGGTCCGGCACCGGCCGGGTGGCCTGCGTGGTCAGCACGATCAGCGGCGTCACCAGCCGCGTCAGCAACGCCCCCAGCACTACGCCGACGACCAGCGAGATGAGCACCAGGAGTCCCTGCTCCGCGGCGATCATCCGGGCCAGCTTCCGGCGCGGCGCACCCAGCGCCCGCAGCACCGCGAACTCGCCGTTGCGCTCGCGGATCGCGCCCACCGACGCGACGGCGAAGCCGACCGCGGCGAGCACGGCCGCCGCGACCACCGCCGCCGGCAGCGCCGACTGCGGGCCCGCGCCCAGCGGGTCGGCCCGCAGCTCATCCGCGGATTCGTCCCGCACCAGCACGGTGTCGACGTCGGTGCGCTTGCGCAGCGCCGCGGCGACGTTCGCGGTCTGCCCCGGCTTGGTGGCCACCCACCACTCGGAGGGCGTCAGCGGGCGGGCGTTCTTCGCCAGCAGCACCTGGTCGAGGGCCCGCAGGTCCAGCAGCAGCGCACCCGCGTCCTTGGCCTGCGCGACGGTGTCGGCGGTAGTGCCGGCCGTCGGGGACTCGGAGTACGTGGGGTCGTCCCCCGTACTGGGCATGCCCTTGACCGAGGCGCTGATCTTCACGGGCATCTCGATGCCGTTGAGCAGCACGTTCACCCGGTCTCCGACCTTCGCGCCGACCGCCTTGAGATAGGAGTCGGTGGCGATGCCGGCCAGCACCGGCGCGGGGCCGGGGCGGGCCCGCATCCGCAGGGTGATGCCCGGGCCCTGCCCGTAGCCCTCCGGCGTGAAGGTCATCGAGCCCGTGGTGTAGGTCACCGAGGCCAGCGCCGGGCCACCGAGCCTCGGGTCGGTGGCCGTGGGGTTCGTCACGCCCGGCAGGCTGTTGTTGCTGTCGTCGTCGTAGGTCGTGTTCGACGTCCAGACCGAGCCCGCCGGTACCCGGAGCGGCTTGGTGCTGCCGCTCCGGTCGGTGACCTGGGCGTCGGAGATGATCAGCACGCCGTCGTCGACCTGCTGGGGGACGGTGTAGGTCACGTCGAAGCCGGTGATCCGCAGCGGCCCGGCCGGGGCGCCGTTGCTGCCTGCCTGGGCGGCCAGGGACATGACCAGCTTGTGCGGCATCCCGTCGGCCGGCACGTCGCCGGCCGAGACCGGGTAGACGACGCCCCAGGGGTCGGTCAGGTTGGCCACGACGTGGTCGGGCTCCGCGGTCGGGTCGGGTCGGCCGTCGGCCGTCCCCGTGACCTTCAGCGTCGCGGTGAAGGTGATGTCCCGCGTGGTGCCCGGCACGGTCAGGCCGCCGGTGTCCTTGTCGGTGCCGGCCCACAGCGGCTTCATCAGGTCCGCGGTCCGGCGGCCGCCGGTCAGGTCGGAGCGGAACCGCATCGCCTCGCCCGCCGCCCGGGTGTCGATGGCCAGGGCGGTGGCGTGCCGCTGCTCGGTGAGCAGCAGGTCCTGCCGGGTCGCGGGGGCGGCCGCGGTGATGCCGGGTGTGGAGGCGTAGATGCCGGCCTGCCCGAACGGCGGGGTCGTCATGCCGGTGACCCGGATGTCGGAGCCGACCGCGAAGTCGGCCTGGTCGTGCTGCGAGCGGTCCCAGCTGGCGCCCTGCCCGATCGCGAACATGCCCATCGCGACGGCCAGCACCAGCAGCAGCGCGGCGCCCGCGCCGCGGCGGGGCCGCCGGGCGAGCTGCCAGCCGGCCAGGGCCAGCGCGAGGCCGCGGCCGCGGGCGGCCCGCCGCTCGCCGAGCTTGGCGGCCACCGGCAGCAGCCGCAGCACCAGCACGGTGCCGGCCAGCAGGCACAGCGCGGGCGCGGCGACCAGCACCGGGTCGATGCCGAGGCCGCCGGCGTTGGTCGCGCTGAGCGTGCCGCTGCCCGAGGCCCTGCGCTGGAGCTGCCAGAACGCGATGCCCGCGATCAGCAGCAGGGCAAGATCGCCGCCGGCCTGCACGGCCCCCGGGACGGCGCCGCGGCGGAAGCGCGCCGCGCGCTGCACAGCGAACGAGCCGCCGGACCGCAGCGCCGGCACCACCACGGCGAAGGCGCAGGCCAGGGCGGCGATCACGGCGACCAGCCAGGCCGAGGCGCCGCCGGTGCTGCCCAGGCTCACACCGGTGCGGGCCATCGCCCCGGTCCCGGCCAGCAGGTGGGTGACCGGGCCGGCGAGCAGCGGGGCGATGACGGCCGCGGGCACCGCCAGCAGCAGCGCCTCGATCGTCGCGAGCCGCCCCACCCGGGAGCGGGAGCCGCCGCGGGCCCGCAGCAGTGACGTTTCCCCCGTGCGCTCCTCGGCGAGGAGCTGGGCGACCAGCAGCAGCGCGAAGCCGGCCAGGATGACCAGCTGAAGCGCGCCGATCAGGAGTGTGGAGCGGGTCACCAGCATGCTGCGGCGCAGCGCGTCGAGCAGGTCGGGCAGCGAGCTCTGGGCCTGGGCCTGGGAGGTGGTCTTCCCGTTCTTCAGGTCCTCCAGAGTCTGGTTCACCGACTTCTCGAGGGCGTTCATCCGGGAGGCGGACGCCTGGCGGAAGTCGCCTGCGGCCTGCCAGGCCATCGCGGCCGACGCGACCCGCCCGGAGGTGAAGGTGGCCTCGTCCACCACCATCGGCCCGTAGGTGGTGAAGGCGACGGTGTGCACCCCGCGCCCGTTCAGCGGGTCGAGCTGCCAGTACGGGGAGGTGCTGTCGGCCGGGTGGTAGACACCGGTGACGTGGATCCGCAGCGGCGGCCCGCCGAGCCGGTCGGTCAGCGTGAGCGTCCGGCCGGGCGTGGTCTTGAGCGCCTCGGCGGCGGCCTGCGGGACGGCGACGTCGACCACGCCGGCGCCCTTGGCCGCGGGAGCCGGCCAGGAACCGGAGACCAGAGTCATGCGCGACCGGTCGAAGGTGGCCAGCAGCGTCAGGTCGGGGTCGCTGCTCTTGGGGGCGCCCGCCGGCCGCAGTGAGAACGGCAGCCCGTACGGTCCGGACTGCGTGCTGCGGTACACCTGGGCGGGCAGGTCCCCGAAGGATCCGGTGAGTTCCTTGTGCACGGCCTCGTCCAGCGGGCCGGGCGAGGTGCCGGAGACGTCCGCGCGGACGTCGACGGTGGCCCTGTCGGCCGCCTGGTGCTGCAGCGTCCGGCGCAGTGCGGCGTCCCCGATGGCGCCGGTGAACGCCGTGAAGGTGGCCAGCACGCACGTGGTGAGCACCACGGTCAGCGCGGCGGCTGCCAGCAGCAGCCGGTGTGCGCGGACGCGCAGCAGTACAAAACCCGTCACCAGCAATCCCCCCGTTCTGTTGCTGAGCGGATGCTCTCAAAACGGGGCGCGGTGTTGAACCATGGCGGAGATTGTCGCAATGCGATCGTGACCGACCGCATGCCGGACACTGCGCCCGCGGACCGGCCCGGAGCCGGCCGCGGGCGTCAAGTCGCAGGTCAGCCGGGTGTATTCACCATGGAGGCGGCTGCATACACTAGGTAGTCCCAGAGTTGCTGTTCGTGTGCGGGGTCCAGCTCCAGCTCGTCGACGGCCGTCCGCATGTGCCGCAGCCATGCGTCGTGAGCGGCTCTGTCCACCTGGAACGGCGCGTGGCGCATGCGGAGCCTCGGATGGCCGCGCCGGTCGCTGTAGGTGCGCGGGCCTCCCCAGTACTGCATCAGGAACAGCCGCAGCCGCTCCTCGGCCGGGCCCAGGTCCTCCTCCGGGTACATCGCCCGCAGTTCGGGGTCCTCCGCAACGCCCTGGTAGAAGCGGTGCACCAGCCGGCGGAAGGTCTCCTCCCCGCCCACCAGCTCGTAGAACGTCTGCTGCTGCAGCGTGCCGTGCGGGATCTCATTCACCTCCCTATCGTCGCAGACGCGCCGACCGAGGACCCGGGTCGTACGACCTCTGCCGCGGGCGCAGGATGGAAGCATGGCAGGGGCTGCGTACGAGGTCGGCTACGACGACCGCTACCGGGTGGCGGCGAGGGCGCTGCGGGCACGGATGGTGCGCCGCATCGTCGCGGGCGGCGGGCTGGTCGACCCGGCCTGGCGTGCGGCGTTCGCCGACGTGCCGCGGCACGTGTTCGTGCTCGGCTACGGCCTGGACGAGCTGCCCGGCGACGACCGCGACCCGCGGCGCAGGCTGCGCCGCCTCGCCTCGGCCTACGCGGACCGGCCCATCGCCACCCACGTGGTCGGCGGCGAGCTGGTGTCCTCCAGCAGCCAGCCGTCGCTCATGGCGCTGATGTGCGAGGCCCTGGACGTGGTGGACGGCCACCGGGTGCTGGAGATCGGCGCGGGCACCGGCTACAACGCGGCGCTGATCGCGCACCGCCTGGGACCGGACGCGGTCACCACCATCGACATCGACGAGGAGATCACCGCGGCCGCCCGCACGCACCTCGACGCGTACGGGACGCCCGCCGCGCGCTCGGTCGTCGTCGTCACCGGCGACGGCGCGCTCGGGCACGCCGCCCGGGCCCCCTACGACCGGATCATGGCCACCTGCGCGCTGCCGGTGATCCCGGAGGCGTGGCTGGAGCAGTGCCGTCCTGGCGGGCTGATCCTCGCGCCGATCGCGACCGGCCTGGTCGCGCTCACCGTGCACGGGCCGGGGCGGGCCGAGGGGCGCTTCCTGCACACCCCGGCGTTCTTCGTGGCGCTGCGCGGCGCGGCCGCGGGCAGCGCGCACCGCCGGCTGGGCGACGAGCTGTTCGGCGGCTGGCACCCGGACCGCAGCCGGTACGGGATGAGCGTGGACGGCGCCCGGCAGTGGCTGTGGCTGGACGATCCCCACGGCCCGGACACCTGGGGCGTCAGCGCCTGACCCGCGCGGTCACGGGCAGGAGGGTCAGCCGGTCGGCTCCCACACCGACGCGTCGTGCGCGAAGAGCACCCGCCGGGGGTCGAACTCCAGCAGCCGCCGCGGCCATCCGTCGGGCTCGGGCAGCGGTGGCCGCGCGCCCTCGCCGACGGCGACGGCCGCCAGCCGGGACGCGGCGAAGTCCGAGGCCGAGGCGTGCGTCTGCCCGGCGAGGATCACCGTGCCGTCCGGCCGCCGCACCACCAGCGACTGGTGGCCCGCGGTGTGGCCCGGGGTCGGCACGACCCACAGCCCCGGCCGGATCTCCGCCTCGCCGGACAGCTCCTCGTACGTCGCGCCGGGGAAGTCCACCAGGTGCTCGGGGGTGTGCTCGCCGCCGCGCACCAGGGCCATCTCGGCGGACTGCACCAGGATCGGGGTGCCGGCGAACAGCGCGTTGCCCCCGATGTGGTCGAAGTGCAGATGGCAGTTGACGACCACGGACACCTCCGCCGGCGTCACGCCGGCCGCCGCCATCGCCTCCCGCAACGGCCGCCGGTACGGGCGGTAGTGCGCGTCGGTCTCCGCGTCGGCGGTGCCGATGCCGGTGTCGAACATCAGCAACTCGCCGTCGTGGCGCACCAGGTAGGCCAGCGCTGGCTCCACCCGCGGCGCGCCGTCGGCCGTCTCGGCACCCGGGCGGACGAACCAGCCCAGGTCCAGGCGGCGCACCGCCGACAGCTCTGCCATGGCTGACCTCCTCGTGACGTGCGGGAGCGGGGCGCGGCCCGCGTCAGGCGCGGCGCAGGGTGATGGTGGTCCAGGCGCCCACGTGCACCCGGTCGCCCTCCTCCAGCGGTACGGGCGTATAGGGGCGGATCGGATCCTCGGCCAGGTTGACGGTGGTGCCGTTGGTGGAGTCCTGGTCCACCACGGACCAGGCGCCGTCGGGCTGCTGCACCAGCACCGCGTGCTTGTGCGAGACCCCCGGGTCCTCCGGGGCCCTGGCCAGGTCGATGTCCGGCGCCTCGCCGGTGCTGTGCCGGCGGCGGCCGATGGTGATCTGGTTGCCGGTCAGCGGCAGTTGCACCTCGGGCGAGAACGCGGGGAAGTACAGGCCCTGGGCGTCCGGCCCGCTGCGGGCCATCATCGTCGTGAAGTACTCGCGGTCCGCGGCGACGACCGCCACCCAGGCGGTGGCGCGGTCCGGCTGCGACGGCACCACCGTCGGCACCGACGACGGCGGCGCGGTCACCGAGGTGGCCTCGGAGGACCCCGCGGAGTCGGGGGCCGGCGAGGGCGCCGGCACCGGCGACGACGGCGGGTCGAGCAGGAAGTCGCCCGAGCCCGAGGCGAGCGTCAGCGACTCCGAAGGCACCGGCTCCGCGGGCCGGTTGATCTGCGACGGCCGCGACCGCTGCGACTCGTACCGCTGGTAGGGCGGATAGCCCGGCGCGGTCGGTGGCACGCCGGTCGGTGGCACGCCGGGCCCCGGCACCCCGGCCTCGGGAAATCCCGGCTCGGGGAAGCCCGGTCCCGGCCCCGGTCCCGGCGCGGGGACCGGGTGCGGCCCGACCGGCGCCGGCCCGGAGCGGCCGCCGAAGTGGTACCGGCACTCCTCGCAGAAGAGCGCGGCGCCCTCACGCGGCGTGCCGCAGTGCGGGCACAGCTCCGCCGCGGCCGTCGGCTCCGACGCGAACCCGGGCGGGGAAGGCGACGACGGCGGCGCCGATGCGGGCGACGCCGACGACGAGGAGTACGACGACGGCGGGTGTGAACCGTGACTCGACGCGGACGATGCGGGCGGCGGTGTCATCCGCATCCCGCAGACCTCGCACCAGTCGTCGGTCCCCGACTGGTGTCCGTTCGGACAGATCGGCATGGCTCCGGCTCCCCTCCGCCCCCCGGGGGGCGGATCCACAGGTCGTGCGCGAGCACTATGTACCCGTCTGCTATTTCTTCACGCGCACGGTCTTCGTCGACCGCGTCTCCAACGTCATCTCGTCGGCGTCGGCAACCCTGGCCTTCAGCCGCACAGTACCGCTCGCCGCGTCGACCACGTCCACGACCCTGGCCAGCAGTTTGGCGGTGTCCTCGTTGCCGGACGCGCTGGCCAGCTGTACCGCGCGGCCCAGTTTGGCGGTCGCGCTGTCCAGGTCGCCGGCCTTGCGCGCCTCCAGTCCCTGCTGGATCACCTGGGCCAGTTCGGCCTGGCCGGTGTAGTGCGCGACCTGCGGACTGATCCGGGTCGAGGCGGCCATGTCGTCGGTCCACACCGCCCGCACCAGGCCCTGGCTCAGCACCTCCGGCGAGCCGCCGGGCTGCGGCAGCACGAGCGAGAGCCGCGCCGCCAGCATCTCCTGGCCGATGCCGGCCGGATGCACCCGTACGCACACGTGGTAGTCGCGGGACTCGTCGCCCCACGACCCGGTCGGGTAGTCGCCGGTACGCGGGTTGGCCTCGGTGCGGCGGGCGGTGAGGTCCTCGACGGTGGGCGCCACCTGCTTGACGAACGCGATCTCCGCGCCCTGCGGGGTCCACAGGCGCAGGGCGACGTCCGCGACCTCCTTGCCCATGGCGTTCTCCATCATCGCCTGGAAGTCGGCGGCCAGGCCCTCCGGATCGGCGACGATGTCCACCGAGCCGAGCATCGCCGAGGCGATCCCGGTCAGCTCCTTGACCTCCCAGTCGGTGCCGACGCCGCGCGCGTCGCAGGTGAACCGGCCGGCGCAGGCGGTCAGTGCCGCCTGCAACTCCTCAGGCTTCTCATGCTCGTTGCGGCCGTCGGTGAGCAGGATGCCGTGCCGGATCGCCACGTCGCCGGTGGCCAGCAGCCGATCGGCGAGCTTCAGCCAGGTGCCGATGGCCGTGCCGCCGCCCGCGGTGAGCTTGCGCAGCGCCTGCTTGGCCTGCGCGCGGGTGGCCGCGTCCGCTATGGCCAGACCGCCGTTGGCCGGATACACCTCCCTGGCCTGGTGCGTGCCGGCCACGACTGCGAAGGCGACGCCGTCGCGCAGCGTGTCGATCGCGACGGCGGTGGCGTCCCGCGCGTTGCGCATCTTCGTCGGCGGGTACTCCATCGAACCCGAGCAGTCGACCATGAGGACCACGCCCGCGCTGGGCCCGGACGTGCCGTCCAGCGGCCGGCCTCCCGAGGTGCCGCCGCCGGTGGCGGTGACCGTCACGATCGCGTTGACCTCGCGACCCCCCTCGGGCAGGAACTCGTTCTGGTAGATGTCGAAGGAGAACTGCGGCACATTCGACTTGGAAATACTCGGCATCGTCAATCCCTGCGCTCGTGAAGCTCGTTGCCTGACCTGACCTGCCCTGACCCGCGCCGGTTCCGCGGTTCCGCGGCGTGCTCCGGCGCGTTTCCCGGCGCCCGCCGGGCACGGCGCACCGCCCCCGGCCGGCCCTCCCCCCCGGCTTCTCCTCGTCGGTCAGGCGGAGGGGGATCCTGCCCGTGACACGGCTGCCGGGAACGGCAGCACGGCGACCGTTACGTTGTCGTGGCCGCCGCCGTCCAGCGCCAGGCCCAGCAGGGCACGGGCGGTGGCCAGCGGCCGGGAGCGGGCGTCGGCGGGCACGGCCTCGGCCATCTCCGCTGCGGACTCCGCGTAGTTCCACAGCCCGTCGGTGCACACCACGATGACCCCGGACCCGTCCGGCTGGAACGCGGCGACGTGCGGATCGACCTCCACCGCGTCCGCGCCGAGCCAGCCGGTGATGGCGTGCGCCCGCTCGTCCGCGTACGCCTCGGCCTCCGACATCAGTCCGGCGGAGACCATCCGGGCGGCCCACGAGTCGTCCTCGGTGAGCCGCGCGGCCGGCTGGGTGCGGTCGTCGGGGATCCAGTACGCCCGGCTGTCGCCGATCCAGCCGACGGTGAACACCGGCCCGGTCAGCACCGCGCTCACGCAGGTGCAGGCCGGGGCGTTGCGGTGTGCCCGGGCCTCGGGGACCGGCTCCTCGTCGGCGAGCGCGGTCACCGCGTCGAACGCGGCCATCAGCGCGCCGCGCATCGCGTCCTCCGCGCTCGCGCCGCGCTCCAGCGACCCCAGCAGCGACTCGCTGCCCGCGGCCGACGCGGCCGCCGAGGCGTCGTCGGGCCGGTACGCGGTGGACACGCCGTCGCACACGACGGCCGAGACGGCCTTGGTGCCGTCCGGCAGCGAGGCGGCCGCGACCGCGAACGCGTCCTCGTTGCGGTGGTGGCGCAGCCCCCGGTCGCTGACCGCGGCGACGCCCTCCAGCTCCTTCTCCTGGTGGTCGCGCTGGCGCGGCTGGGCGTGCCCGCAGTGCTCGCAGTAGCCGTCGTCGTCCACGCCGCCGACGCCGCACGCCACGCACATCGGGCCGGTCCCGGCCGCGGCGGCCGGTTCCTCCTCGCGCGGGTCGGACAACCGGGAGGGCATGCCGAGGACCAGGGTGTCGCTGCCGCCGGAGGCGCCGTCACCGGAGTCCCCGCCGCTCTCCCGGCTCTCCTCGTCGCCGTCCTGACCCGCGGCCTCACCGGGCCGGGCGGCCGGCTCCGGGGGAGCGGCGGCGGGCGGCGCGATCCGGAAGGCATCGGCGGAGGCATCGTCGGACCCGGCGGTGTCCGTTGCGCCGGACGGCGCATCGGGGGCGGACCGCGCGCCGGGGGCGGCGCCCGGCGGTCCGTCGCCCGCCCGCTGCGCTCCCACCGGAGGGGCGGCCGGGGCCGCGGCGGTTGACGGCGCGGCCGTGACGTCATGGCCGCAGTGGCCGCAGAAGCGGTCCTCGGCCTCGAGGGGTTCGGCGCACACCGGGCAGGCCGCGGGAATCGCGGGAGCCTCGGAGGGAGCCGACTCGGGCAGTGGTGGCATGTGTTACACCCAGGTCCTGGGGCGGAAGCGGTTGGCGCGCTCCACCAGTTCGATCCTCGCACCGTCCTGGCGGGCGAGCCGGGCCAGCACCCGGTACGAGCGCTCCAGGCCGAACCGCAGGCCGCGCTCGCTGAGTTCGGCGCCGAGCACGCCGTGGCCTCCTCCCGACGGTACGCCCGCGAGGGCGCCCGCGGGTGCGCCGACACGGCCGGCCAGCACCCAGTCCAGCGCGCTGCCCAGCACCTCGGTCGCCAGCTGCTCGCGGCGGTCGGTGTCCAGACCCTGCCGCTGCAGCGCCTCCACCTGCCCGGCGGCCGCCTGCAGATCGGCCAGCAGCGCCTCCTGGGGCGACCGGTCCCGCAATCGGGATCTGATCGCGGCGACCCGGGCGGCGGTGAAGTGGATCGACGACTCGGGCACCGACTCCAGGGTGCGCACGGCGCGTTCCCGGTCGCCGGACTTCAGCAGGACGCGGGCGAGCCCGAACGCGGCGCTGACGTAGCTCTGGTCGGTCGTCCACACCAGCCGGTAGTACTCGGCGGCGTTGTCCAACTGGCCCAGCACCTCCGCGCACACGCCCAGCGCCAGCTTCGGCGCGGGCTCGCCGGGGAAGGCGTCGTAGACCGCGTCGAAGCTCAGCGCGGCCGTCCCGTGGTCGCCGGTGCACAGCGCGGTGAGGCCGCGGTGCCACACCATCCGCCAGTCGTCGCCGTTGTGCCCGGCCTCGTCGGTGAGGGCCTGAAGGACCTGCCGGGCGCCCCCGGAGTCACCGAGTTCCAGGCGGGCGCGCAGCTCGCGCAGCCGCTTCTCGGTCGACTCGGCGGGGGCCGACGCGAGGGCCGCGACCAGTTCGGCCGGCGCGGTCGCCGAAAGCCCGGCGAGGAAGCCCGCGTTGGGGTCGCCGGGGTCGACGTGCGGGACCGGCAGGGCCAGCACGGCCGCGGTCGGGTCGAGGCGGGAGACCGCGGGCCCGCTCCGGCGCGGACCCGGGACGGCGGGCATACCGCCCTGCGCGGGCACCATCTGCGGGGCGGGGCCGAACCCCGGCGGCGCCGCGGGCGCGGGCAGTGCGGCCGGCGCGGTCGCGCCACCCGCCTTGTCGCGCTTGCGGGCCGCCTTCTCCAGGGCACGGTCGGCGCCCAGCACCGAGGTGTCGCCGAGCATCGGCTTGACCAACTCGGTGTCGACCACGCGCAGTTCCGGCCCGAACAAGGTGGACAGCGCCGGCCGCGGCACGCCGGTCTCCAGCGCCACCACCTCGCGCAGCACCCCGAGGAGCTGGTCCGACATCTCCTGTGCGGACGCGAACCGATTGCCCGGGTCGGGGTCCGTCGCCCGCACCAGCAGGCGGTAGAAGGACTCGTACCGGGAGAACACCTCGATGTTCGCCGGGTCGGGCAGGCTGTCCGCGAACACGTTCGTGTAGCCCTGGAAGTCGAACGTCAGGACGGCCAGGGTGCGGGCGACGGTGTAGATGTCGGAGGCCACCGACGGCCCCACCTCGGCGACTTCGGGCGCCTGGTAGCCGACGGTGCCGTAGATCGCCGACTCCGTGTCGTCCATCCGCCGCACCGCGCCCATGTCGATGAGCTCCAGGCGGTCCTCGGTCTGGATCGCGTTGTCGACCTTGAAGTCGCAGTACAGCAGGTTGCGGCTGTGCAGGTAGCCGAGGGCGTCGAGGGCCTCGATGGCGAAGGCGATGGCCTGCGCGACGGGCAGCGGCTCGCGCCGGCCGTCGGGCGTGCGCCGCTCGTTGGCGATCTCCTTGAGCGACTTGCCGCCGACGTACGCCATCACGATGTAGCCGTCGAGGGTGCCGGTGCGCTGGTCGAGGTGCTCGACGAAGTTGTAGATGCGGACGATGTTGGGGTGCTCTATCTCGGCGAGGAACCGTCGTTCGGAGACCGCCGCGGCCAGCGCGTCCTCGTCCCCGGTGTCGAGCAGGCCCTTGAGCACCACCCAGCGGTCGGAGACCGCGCGGTCGATGGCCAGGTAGATCCAGCCGAGCCCGCCGTGCGCCAGGCAGCCCACCACGTGGTACTGCCCGTGCACCACGTCGCCGGGCCGCAGCTTGGGCGTGAAGGAGTACGGGTGGCCGCACTTGGTGCAGTAGCCCTCGGTGCGGCCCGGCCGGTCGCCGCGGCTGCGCCCGACCGGGGCGCCGCAGTCGCTCTTGCTGCAGAACCGCTTGCGCTCGGGCACCTCGGGGTTCGCCATCACGGCGGAGGCGGGGTCCGGGCGCGGGATGGGCGGCACGGCCACCAGGCCCGCGCCGAGCTTGCCGCGCGAGGGGCCGCTGCCGCTCCTGCTGCTGCGCACGGACACCGAAGGACCGCTGCCGTTGCCGGTCATGGCCTGCGAGAGCCGGCCGGACACCGAGCGCTTGGACGCCTGGGAGGTGGATCTGGACGAGCGCGAGGAGCGGCTGGACGACGAGCGGCCCGAGTCCCCGCCCGAACGGGCCGCGGGGACCGGCGCCGGAGCCGGCGCCGGAGCCGGGGCGGGCGGGCGGCCGCTGCCGGCGCCCGCGGCCGTCCGCGCGGCGGCGGGCAGCGGCGCGAGGCCGCAGGTGTCGCAGTACAGCTCGCCCCCGCCCACGTCCTCCAAGGTCCCGTCGCACCCGGGCCGTTGGCACTTGCTCACGGTCTCCCCCTCAACCTTCCCCTGACATACGGCAACGGCTTCACTGGATTCGACGGTCTCCGGGGATCCGGCGGTTCCTGCGGTCCGGTACCCGGACCGAAGTGCCGGCGGTCACCCGGGCCCCCGGCGGTCGCTGGGGGTGCGCGGCGTGCCGAGGTCGGCCACCGCCTGCTGGTAGCGCTGCACCGCCCGCTCGGCAGCGGCCAGGTCGCACGGCGCGCTCCACAGCAGGCGGCGCGCCTGGTCGTACCGCTCGATCAGCAAGGGGTCCTCGGCCATCTGGAGCCGCGCCACCTTCGCCCGGTAGGCGTCGAGGCGGCCGCGCAGCTCCGCGCGGACCGCCAGCGGGGCGGTCACCGCGGTCAGCGAGTCGCGGGCGCGCAGCAGTTCGTCGTCGGCGTGCCCCTCCAGGCTGTCCAGCAGCGGCGACAGCCGGTGCCACTGCGCGGTCCTGGCGAACTCCTCGGCACCGGCGAGCTGTTCGTGCAGCGCCGAGGCGGGGCCGCTGACCGCGGGCACGTCCGACGCGAGGATCTTGGAGAGCACCTCGACGCGGGCGGCCCGCGCCTCGGTGAGGGTCCGGTCGGCCCGCGACATCACGTCGCGCAGCCGCTTGAGCCGGTGCTCGGCGTCGTCGCGGACGTGCAGCACCGCCTCGACCTCGCGGCGGATGTCCTCCAGGCGCCGCCCGGCCTGGTCGTAGCGGGCCGTGTCCGGCCGGCCGGGGGGCGGCTGGGCCTGCCAGAAGGCCAGCGGGTCGGAGACGCTCTGCGCCCGCAGCGCGGTCAACTCGCCCGCGAGGTGCTCCAGTTCGTCGCCGGACGGGTGGGTGCCCGGGCGGACCCCGACCGAGTGCGCCAGCGAGCGCACCCGCTGGGTCTCCGCGGCCAGCAGGTCGATCCTGGCCGGCAGCGCCGACCACACCGAGTCGGCGGCGGCCACCGTCTCCATCGCCTGGTCGTACCAGCCGTTCATCCGCCGCAGCAGCTCGTCCAGGCTGAGCTGCTCGGTGAGCCGGGCCGGGCCGGTCAGCGAGCGGGCCGCGTCCGGCACCGCGGCGCCGGTGACCGTGACCCCGTCACCGCGCAACAGCTCGGTCAGCCGGGTGAGTTCGGTCTGGGTGGGCCAGCGGCGGCGGGCCCGCAGGGTGCGGGCGTCCTCCAGCGCGGCGGTGTACGCCTCGAAGTGGGTCCACAGCGCGGAGATCGCGGCGTCGGTCTCCGCCCACCGCTCCTTGGTCAGGCCGGTGAGTTCCGCGCCCTCCAGCAGCCTGCGGCCCGAGTGGTCCTGCAGGGCCAGCAGGGACGTCTCGACCGCCTCGTGCTCGGCGTCGAGCCGCGCCAGGGCGCGGTCCACGTCCTCCCGGCTCATCACCGGCCCGGATGGTCCAGCGACCGCCATCGCACCCTCTTTCGTCACGTCCGTCGTCTCCCGGCGCCCGTCACCGCACTCCGGTCACTGCCCCGGTCACTGCCGGTACTTCGGGGCCGGCGGCCCGGTGATGTCCGGCAGGTCCTTGGCGAGCCAGTGCTGGTACGCCAGCATCCACTTGCTCTGCGCACCGCCGGCCTCGTACGCCTCCAGCACGGCGTTGACCTTGCGTACCAGGTCGGGCTCACCGGGCTTCATGGCCACACCGTACGGCTCGTGGGTGACCGGGGTGCCGACCAGGTGCACGGACGGGTCCTGTGCGGCCTGCCCCGCGGCCAGCGCGTTGTCGGTGAACACCGCGTCGACCAGGCCCAGTTGCAATCTGACCAGGCAGTCGAGCTGGTTGTCCACGTACACCGGCGTGGAGCCGTGCGGATCGGCTTTGAGTGTGGACTGGCCGGTCGAGCCGTTGGCGGTGCAGACCTTCTTGCCCGTGAGTGAGCTGTCGAAGCCGGTGATCGAGGAGGTGCGGGGCGCGAGGATCTGCTGACCCGCCTCGAAGTACGGTGCGGAGAAGACCACCGGCTTCTTCTTGTCGTTGATCCGCTCGCAGTTGATGGTCACGGTACGCACGACCATGTCGACCGAGCCGTCGTCGATCCGGTCGAAGCGCTTGTCGGTGGGCACCGTCTTGAACTGCACGGTGGCGTTCTTCTTGCCGATGATCGCATCGGCCAGTTCGTGCACGAGCGCGATGTCGAAACCGGCGAACTGGCCGGTCGCCGGGTCGCGGAACCCCCACAGGTAGCTGTTCTGGTCCACGCCGACCACCAGCCGCTGCCGGTTCCTGATCTTCTCCACCGTCGGCCCGTCGGTGGGGCCGGTCGACGGGTCCAGGCTCTGGTCGTCGCAGCTGCCCTGCTCCTGGTCGGGCGCCGAGGCGTACTGCGCGCGGACGACCGGCGTCCCGGCGCTGCGGGTGACCGGTGCCCGGTCGCCCAGCGGCGTGAGCGTGCCGGCGACCGCCAGCGTGCACACCGCCGCCATCGCCGCGACGCCGCCCCAGCCGCGCCGCCCCCACAGTCTGCGGCCCCTCAGGTGTCCCCAGTCGCTCACCGCACGCCTCCCGCCCGGTCCTCCCGGCACCCCGCTCACCGGTACTCCGCCAGCCGGCGCCCGATGCCCAGCAGCGCACCCGCCGCCGCCAGGACGGCGAGCACCGCCGCCCCGTACGGCAGCAGCGCCATTGCGGACCTGCCGTTGTCCGCGGCCGCCCTGAACTCGTCCTGCTCCACCTGCACGGCCGCGGCCAGGCTGGTGTCCACGGCGTTGAAGCACTCCGCGGTCGTGGCGGTGACCGCCGTCCCGCCGCTGTCCTTGCCGCCGATGACGTCGGCGACGGCCGTGGCGTAGTCGCCGTTGTCATCCTTGGCGCGTTCGGCGGTGTGCCGCTCCCGCCAGGTCTTCATGCTCGTGATCGCCTGCTGCACCGGGGTGCGCCCCTTCGCGGTGTCGGCCAGCGCCAGGGCCTGGGCGAGCTCGCCGCCGTCCCCCGCCGCCTGCGTGCCCGCCAGTTTGTCCATGCCGTCGCTGAAGCTCTGCTCGTAGGCGGCCCCCGAACCCCGGGCCACCAGCGTCAGGTTCTCGTTGCCGCGGGCCTGGAGCACGTCGATCCGGGCGTTGTTGAGGACCTGCATCGAGCGGGCGCCGTGCGCGTAGGAGTCCGACAGCTCGCTGCGGGCCACGCTGTGCCCCGCCACCAGCCACAGCAGTGCCACCGCGCAGGCCGTGCTGGCGGCCAGCATGCCGCGGTTGAACACCCGGTTGGTGCGGCGGTAGTGGCGACGCTGCGCCCACACCAGCGCGACCAGGGCGGCGGCGCCCAGCACCCAGGCCACCCACGGCAGCGCCTTGGCGTCCGTGTAGTCGGCGTTCAGGCGGTCGGTCTCGGCCTGGTAGAGCTTGTCGGCGGCGTCCAGCAGGCCGCCCTTCTGCTGCATCTGCTGGTCGGCGAACCGCAGGTAGGCGCCACCGAGCGGCAGGCCCTGCAGGCCGTCCGCCTGGGCGGTCGCCACCAGCTTGGTGTAGTAGGGCAGTTGCCGGTTGAGCGCGGTGATCTGCTCGTTCGCCTCCGCCGAGCCGTCGCTGCTGGCGGCGGCCTGGGTGATCAGTTCCGCGGCCTTGCGGATGTCGGCGTTGTAGCGGTCGGTGGCCGTCCGCGGCTCCTGACCGCCGGCGAGGAAGCCGCCGGCCACCGTGGCGTCGGCGTCGGCCAGGGAGCGGTAGATCTCGGCCGCGCTGTTGCTCAACGGGCCGCTGTGGTGCAGGACATGATCGGTCGCGGTGGCCCGCTCGCTGATCTGCCAGGCGGTCGCGGCGCCGAACGCCAGGACCAGGACCGCCAGGACGGCCCCGATGATCCGCAACCTGCCCGGTTCGGTGCCCGCCGACGCCCGCATCCGCAGCACGGTCTCCGCCCAGGCAGGCCGGCGCCGCGGGGCGCCCGGGCCTCCCGGTGCTCCGGCAGCCTGACTCCCGCCCCGTGTCGGCGACTGCGTGTGCGTCACACACCCTCCCCCTGCATCTTTCGCGCGTCCGCCAGCAGTATGGCCGCCACCGGCCGCCCACCTCCAGCGCCTTGGGTTTTCGGTCTCTCGCCTCCGGGGTCTCGAACCCGGTGTCCGTCGGTCGTTCGTACGCGCCCGCTCCGCTCGCCGTGCGCGTTCTCCCGGTGGACACCGGCAGCCCCTTCGGCTCGATGCCGAGTGGTGGAACCTCCCCCGTCCCTGCCCACCCTCACCTGCCCACACGCCGCTGGGCTGCCGGGCGGTTCCGGTGACGGCCCCGGAGACGGCCGGACCCGGCTGCCGCGGGACGGCGCCGCGCCCGGCCGCCGGAAACGTTACCGGTGGGTCGGGAGGGGAGCCGGCGGGTGGCAACCGGGTCGGTGCGGGCCCGGGGGGAGGGGCCCGGCGGGCCGGTCCTGGGGGGACCGGCCCGGTCAGGCGTAGTGGGCGCGCAGCGCGGCGTGCGCCTCGGCGGGGGCGCCCACGTGGTCCAGCCCGAGGAGCGCGGCCCCCAGCACCGGCGGCGCGGTCACCACGTGCGCCCGGGCCTTGGGGGCGCGGGCGGTGAGCCGCTCGTCGAGCGCGTCCATCAGGTACGCGTTGCCGGCTGCCATCACCCCGCCGCCGAGCACCACGTCGGCCTCCTCGTCCAGCAGCCCGAGCCGGCCGAGGGCCACCGCGGCGAGGGCCACGATCTCGTCCGCCTGCCGGTCCAGGATCGACCGGGCCACCGGGTCGCCCGCGTCGGACGTGGCGAACAGCACCGGCGTCAGCTCGTACCGGGCCTGCGCCGGTATCCGCTCCAGGTGCAGCGCCTCGATCAGCGCGTACATCGAGTCCAGGCCGAAGTGCGCGGGCAGCGTCGTCGCCAGGGCGGTCGGGCCGCCGCGGCCGTCCTCGGCGCGGGCGGCGTACCACAGCGCCTCCTCGGCCAGCCCCGAACCGCCGCCCCAGTCACCGGAGATCTTCCCGATCGCGGGGAAGCGGGCGGTGCGCCCGTCCGGCAGCATCCCGACGCAGTTGATGCCGGCGCCGCAGACCACCGCCACGCCCTGCGGCCGGTCCACGCCCGCCCGCAGGATCGCGAAGGTGTCGTTGGCCACCCGGGTGCTGCGCGCCCAGCCGCGGGCGTGCACCGCGGCCTCCAACTGCTGCTCCTCGACCGGAAGGTCGGCATTGGCCAGGCACGCCGAGGTGTGCTCGACGAGCGGCGCCCCGGCAGCCGCCCCGCCGGGCAGGCCGGCGTCGGCCACCGCGCGCTCCACGATCTCCGCGACGACCCCGACGGCCGTCTCGACGCCGACGATCGGGGGCTGGAACCCGCCGCCGCGGGCGGTGCCGAGCACCGTCCCGTCGGCGGCGACGATCGCCACGTCGGTCTTGCTGTTGCCCGCGTCGACGGCCAGCACGCCGCCGGGGACGAGCGGCCCGGGAGTGGCCCCGGGCAGCGGGTCCCGGGGAACGGTCACGCCCACGCCAGGTGCTCCCGGTTGTGCGCGATGAGCCGGTCGGTGAGGCCCTCCGCGTACGTGTACTGGCCCACCAGCGGGTGCGAGAGCAGCGCGGTGAACACCGCGTTCCGCCCCGCCGCGGCCGTGGCGGACCCGTCCAGCAGCGCGGCCCGCAGCGCCAGGTCCTCGTACGCCGTCACGTTCGCGATCAGGCCGGCGTACAGCGGCTCCAGGGCGGGGACGGGCAGCGGCGTGGCGCCGCCGGCGTCCACCACGGCGGGCACCTCGATGACCGCGTCGTCCGCGAGGAACGGCAGCGTGCCGTTGTTGAGGGTGTTGACCACCTGCACGTCTCCGGTGCCGCGCAGCAGCGAGGAGGCGAGGGCCACGGCGGCCTCGGAGTAGTAGGCACCGCCGCGCTTGGCCAGCAGCGCCGGCTTCTCGTCCAGCGCCGGGTCGCCGTACATCTCCAGCAACTGCTTCTCCATCGCGGCCACTTCGGCGGCGCGCGACGGCTTGGTGCCCAGCTCGCGCACCACCTCGTCGTGCGCGTAGTAGTAGCGCAGGTAGTACGACGGCACGACCCCGAGCCGGTCGACGATCTCCGGCGGCATGTGCAGGTCGCTCGCGATGGACGCACCGTGCTCGGCCAGCAGCTTGGGCAGCACGTCGGCGCCGTCCGGGCCGCCGAGCCGCACCGCGCGCTCCCACGTCAGGTGGTTGAGGCCCACGTGGTCCAGGTGCACCTGGTCGGGTGTGACGTCCAGCAGCGCGGCGAACTTGCGCTGGAAGCCGATCGCCACGTTGCACAGGCCGACGGCCCGGTGCCCGGCCTGCAGCAGCGCCCGGGTGACGATGCCCACCGGGTTGGTGAAGTCGATGATCCACGCCTGCGGCGCGACCCGGCGGACCCGCTCGGCGATGTCCAGCACCACCGGCACCGTGCGCAGCGCCTTGGCCAGGCCGCCCGCGCCGGTGGTCTCCTGCCCGATGCAGCCGCACTCCAGCGGCCAGGTCTCGTCCTGGTTGCGGGCGGCCTGGCCGCCGACGCGCAGCTGCAGCAGCACCGCGTCCGCGCCCTCGACCCCGGCCTCCAGGTCGGCGGTCGTCACGATCCGGCCCGGGTGGCCCTGCTTGGCGAAGATCCGCCGTGCCAGGCCGCCCACCAGCTCCAGACGGTCGGCCGCCGGGTCGACGAGCGCCAGCTCCTCGATCGGCAGCGTGTCGCGCAACCGCGCGAAACCGTCGATGAGTTCGGGTGTGTACGTGGACCCGCCGCCCACGACTGCCAGTTTCATCCCTTGACTCCCGTCAGGGTCACGCCTTCGATGAAGGCCTTTTGTGCGAAGAAGAACACCATGATCACCGGTGCCATCACGAGGACGGTGGCGGCCATGGTCAGATTCCAGTTGGTGTGGTGTGCGCCCTTGAACGACTCCAGTCCGTAACTCAGGGTCCATGCAGCGGGGTTGGAGCTGGCGTAGATCTGCGGCCCGAAGTAGTCGTTCCAGCAGTAGAAGAACTGGAACAGGGCGACCGCGGCGATGGCCGGCTTGATCATCGGCAGGATGACGGTGAGCAGCGTGCGCAGCTCGCCGCAGCCGTCGACCTTGGCCGCCTCGGTGTACTCCTTGGGGATGGTCAGCAGGAACTGGCGCAGCAGGAAGATGGTGAACGCGTCGCCGAAGGCCATCGGGATGATCAGCGGCCACAGGGTGCCGTCCATGTGCATCTGCTTGGCCCAGAACAGGTACATCGGGATGATGATCACCTGCGGGGGCAGCATCATCGTCGAGATCACCAGCATCATGATCACGTTGCGCCCGCGGAAGCGGAACTTCGCCAGCGCGTAGGCCACCGGCAGCGACGACACGAGCGTCAGCAGCGTGCCGCCGACCGCGTACAGCAGGGTGTTGCGCCACCAGGTCAGGAAGCCCGGGGTGTTCCACACCGTGCCGAAGTTGGACCACTGCCAGGTGTGCGGCCACAGGTCCCTGGTCAGCGCCTGGTTGTCGCTCATCACCGCGGTGAGGAAGACGAACACGAACGGCAGGACGAAGAAGGCGGCGGCCGCGATGCCGAGGGCGTGCACCGCGATCCAGTGCAGGGTGCGGCGGCGCTGCGCCGCCCGCCGGGCCCGCGCGTCCACGCTGGTGCCGGTGCCCCGGACGGGGACGTTGCGGTCAAGTGTTGCCTGGGTCATGGACGTTCAGTCCTCCCCTCTCGTCTTCCGGTGTTCCTGCTCGCTGTTCGCGCCGGCCGCCGCGTTCCCCGGCCGGCCGCTCCAAGACCTCATGCGTCAGTCCTCCGCCGACAGGAAGCCGCTGCGGCGGCGCATCAACAGGGCGGTGAACGCCATCGAGAGGGCGAACAGGACCAGGGCGATGACGCAGGCGGAGCCGTAGTCGAAGCGCTGGAAGCCGAGGTTGTAGACCAGTTGGGGCAGGGTCAGGGTCGACTTGTCCGGGTAGCCGGGCTCGAACTGCTGGCCCGAGTTGCCGATGATCCCGGAGGCGACCTTCCCCGCCACCAGCGGCTGCGTGTAGTACTGCATGGTCTGGATGACCCCGGTGACCACCGCGAACATCACGATCGGCGAGATGTTCGGCAGCGTGACGTACCGGAACCGGGCCCAGGAGCCCGCGCCGTCCAGCTCGGCGGCCTCGTACTGCTCCTTGGGCACGTCGAGCAGCGCGGCCATGAAGATCACCATCAGGTCGCCGATGCCCCACACGGCCAGGATCGTCAGCGCCGGCTTGGACCAGTGCGGGTCGGTGAACCACCCGGGGGTCGGCACGCCGATCCCGCCCAGGATGTGGTTGACCGGCCCGGTACCGGGGTTGAGCAGGAAGACGAACGCCATGGTCGCGGCCACCGGCGGCGCCAGGTACGGCAGGTAGAAGGCGGTGCGGAAGAACCCCGCGCCGGTCTTGATCTTGGTGATGAGCATGCCGACGCCCAGACCGAAGACGACCCGCAGCGTCACCATCACCACGACCAGCCACAGCGTGTTGCGCAGCGCCGGCCAGAACAGCGGGTACTGGGTGAAGACGTACGACCAGTTCTTGCCGCCCGTCCACGTCGGGTCGTTGAACCCGGTGTAGTGCATGAACGAGAAGTAGACGGTGGAGACCAGCGGGTAGGCGAAGAAGACGCCGAACCCGATGATCCACGGCGACAGGAACGCCAGGTTGCGCAGCGCGGCCTTGCGGCGCTTGGCCCGCAGCAGCGGGTGGACGGTGGCACTCATCACTTGGCCTGCGCGATGTCCTTGTCGACCTGCGAGTCGACGCCCCGCAGACCAGCCTGCAGGTCCTTGGCCTTGCCGGACTCGTACGCGTAGCCGAAGTCCTGCAGGGTCAGCTGGTAGGCGCCGCCGTTGATGCTCGCCGGGGTGGTGGTGCTGTCCGGGTTCTGCGCGATGTCGATGAAGGTGCGGAAGCCCGGGTCGGCGTCCAGCTTGGGCGACTTGAGGGCGGCCATCGTCGACGGCACGTTGTGGATGGCGTTGGCGAAGGACACCACCGCGTCGGTGTCGGTGGCCATGAACTTCACCAGCTCCCACGCGGCGTTCTTCTTCGTCGAGGTGTTGGCGATGCCGACGATCGTGCCCGACAGGTAGCCCTTGCCGTAGGTGGCCGCTTGGTCGTCGGGGACCGGGAACGGCGCCACGCCGAGGTCGTTCATGCCGGCGTCCTTGGCCATGCCCAGCCGCCACTCGCCGTCGATGCCCATCGCCACCTGGCCGGTCTGCAGCGGGTTCTTGGCGCCGAACTCGTCACCGAAGGTGGAGCGGAACTTCTCCAGCTTGTCGAACCCGCCGAGCGCCTTGACCATCTGCTGCTGCCAGGTGAACATCGCCGCGAACCCGGGGTCCTTGGCCACCTGGGACTTGCCGTCGGCGTCGAAGTACTTCACGCCCCACTGCGCGGCCATGTGCATCGGGGTCGACTCGTAGCCGTGGAAGTCGGGCATGTAGCCGAGCTGGGAGTACGAGTCGCCGCTGGACCTGGTCAGCTTGACGGCGTCCCGCTGGAACTCCGAGAGGGTCTTCGGCGGGGCGGTGATGCCGGCCGCCGCGAACGCCTTCTTGTTGTAGTAGAGCCCGTAGGCGTCGCCGAGCAGCGGCAGCGCGCAGCGCTTGCCCTGGAACTGGGTGTACTCCTGCATCGGCTTGGGGAAGGTGGTCGCCGGGTCGATCTTGTCCCGGGACAGGAACGGCGCCAGGTCAGCGAACGCCCCCGAGGAGCAGAACTGCCCGACGTTGTCCGTGGTGAACGACGAGACGACGTCCGGGGCCTTGTCGCCGCCGGCCCGCAGCGCCTGGTTGATCTTGTCGTCGGTGATGTTGCCCTGGACCTTGACGTGGATGTTGGGGTGCGCCTTCTCGAAGCGGGCGACGTTGTCGTTGATCGCCTTCAGCTCGTTGGGGGCGCTCCAGCCGTGCCAGAACGTGATGGTGACGTCCTTGCTGGCGTCGTCGTTCGCCGACGAGGTGCTCTGCCCCGTACACGCGCTGGCGAGCAGGGATATCGCGGCGGTGGCCGCCACGGCGGCGGCTGCCTTGGTCAGACGGGACACTGCTCTCAACCTCCGGGGTACGAGGGGGTGCGCGGGTAGGCGGTGCCGACGGAACGGCGGGCAGGAGGTGCCGTTCCGCTCGGTGGCGGGCTGCGGTCTGCGGGGGCGTACGGGGGCGGGTCAGCGCGAGGTGTCGAACACCTCGTCGCGGGTGGTGGCGAGCGCGCTTTCCAGCGCACCGGTCAGTACGGGGTGCATCTCGACGGCGCCCAGCACCAACCGGGGCCGGGGCACGGCGAGTTCGGCCAGTTCGGACTGGATCAGGGCGCGCAGCGGCTCGCCGCCGGCGACGGTCACGTTGCCGGCCAGCACGATCAGCTCGGGGTCCAGCAGCGAGACGATCGAGGCCAGGCCGACCGCGTGCCCGGTGGCGCAGCGGGCCAGCAGTTCGAGGTACGCGGCGCGGTCGCCGCCGTCCTGCTCCGCGCCGTCGTGCTCCGCGCCTTCCTGGTGGACCGCGGCGGCCCGGCAGAGCAGCGCGGTCGCGGCGTCCGGCTGGCTGCCCGCGGGCACCTCGATGCCCAGCTCGCGGGCGATGCGCAGCACGGCGTTGCAGCCGGCCAGCTCCTGGAAGCCGCCGTTGTTGGCCTTGGTGACGTTGCGGACCAGCGGGGTGCCGGGCACCGGCAGGAAGCCGACCTCGCCGGCGCCGCCGGTCCAGCCGCGGTGCAGCCGGCCGCCGAGGACGATCGCGGCACCCAGGCCCTCCTCGTTCCACAGCATGACGAAGTCGTCGTGCCCGCGGGCGGCGCCGATGCGCTGCTCGGCGACCGCGGCCAGGTTCACGTCGTTGTCGTACTCCAGCGGCATCGGCAGGGCGGCGGCCAGCTCGTCCAGCAGCGCGGGGGAGTGCCAGCCGGGCAGGTGGCTGGCGTAGCGCAGGCGGCCGGTGCTCGGGTCGAAGGCGCCCGGGGTGCCGATGACGATCCGGTGCAGGTCGGTCCGGGCGAGCCCGGCGGCCTTCACCGCGCCGTCCACCGCCTGGACGACGTGCTCGACGGCGCTGCCGGCCTTGCGGTGCGGGGTGGGCAGCCGGAACGAGCCGACGGTGCGGCCGGTGATGTCCGCGACCGCGGCCCTGATCCGCTCGGTGTTGACGTCCAGGCCGGCGACGTGGGCGGCGGCCGGGTTCACCGAGTAGAGCTGGGCGTTGGGGCCGGGCCGGCCCGCGGTGGTGCCGGTCGCCAGGACCAGGCCGGCGGCCTCCAGCCGGGCCAGCAGCTGGGACGCGGTGGGCTTCGACAGGCCGGTGAGCTTGCCGATCCGGGTCCGGGAGAGCGTGCCGTGCTCCAGCAGGAGGTCGAGTGCGGCGCGGTCGTTCATGGCGCGCAGTACGCGCGGCGTTCCAGGGGTGCCAGCCATGCGCGCCATCCTCCCTCAGTTCACTGTTAGGAAACTTTCCTATTGGCGAAAGTCAAGGTAGGCCCGCTGTCAGCGGAGCGTCAAGGGGGATCGGCGGTCCCTCGCCCAAGTCGTTACCAATCACGGCACGGGCCGGGACCGGCAGGCATGCGGACGGCCCCCGGCAGCACAAGCGTGCCAGGGGCCGTGCGGGAGGAACAGAGGGCGTGCGCAGGCGCCGGGCGTCAGTCCCGGTCGGGGCCGTCGGAACCCGCCTGCGGCGGGACGGCGGGGGCGGCGGGCCCGGACTGCCCGGCCGGGGACTGGGCCGCCTGGGTCTGGGCCGGGGTCCGGCCGGCGGCCTCCGCGCCGGAGGACGCCCCGGCCGCCGGCGACTCGGCCGGCTCCGCGGGGGCCGACGGCTCCACGGTCGCGTCGACCACGGCCGCGGCACCGCCGACGGTCTCCACGCCCGCCCGGTCGAAGGCGTTCTTGATCCGCCAGCGCAGCTCGCGGCCGACCGCGGCCGCCTGCCCCGGCATGGTCTTGGCCTGCGCCCGGACCACCACCGAGTCCGAGGCCACCGACTCCAGGCCGAGCAGCTTCACCGGCTCCCAGAGCCGCTCGTCCCAGGGGTCCTCCTTGGCCATGGCCTCGGCCGTCGCGGTGATCAGCCCCTCGACCCGCCGCAGGTCCTCGTGCGCGGCCACCTGGACGTCCACCACGGCCGTCGCCCAGCCCTGGCTCAGGTTGCCGATCCGCTTGACCTCGCCGTTGCGGACGTACCAGATCTCGCCGCCGTCGCCGCGCAGCTTCGTCACCCGCAGCCCCACCTCGACCACGGTGCCCGAGGCCACGCCCGCGTCGATCACGTCGCCGACGCCGTACTGGTCCTCCAGGATCATGAAGACGCCGGACAGGAAGTCGGTGACCAGGTTCTTCGCGCCGAAACCGATCGCCACGCCCGCCACACCGGCGCTGGCCAGCAGCGGTGCCAGGTCGATCTTCAGCACCGACAGCACCGACAGGGCCGCGGTGCCCAGGATCAGGAACGACGCGACGCTGCGCAGCACCGAGCCGATCGCCTCGCTGCGCTGGCGGCGCCGCTCGGCGTTGACCAGCAGCCCGCCCAGCGTGGTGTTGGCGGCGGCCTCCGCCCCCCGGTTCATCCGGTCGATGAGCCGGCTGATCGTACGCCGCACCAGGGTCCGCAGCACCACCGCGATCACCACGATCAGCACGATGCGCAGTCCGGCGTTCAGCCAGCCGGCCCAGTTGTCGTCCACCCAGCTGCTCGCCTGGGCGGCGCTGCGGGGCATGGCGTCGAGGGGTGCGGCCGGACGAGGAGTCGGCGAGGACACGTTCGGGAACCTCCGTCGGGGATCGAAGCCTCCAATCTAGCCGCCGACCGATGCCGTCTCGTTGCGCTGTTCGAGGGGCGGAACCGCCTGGAGCAGGGGAGTAAAGGAGTGTGAGCCGGCATTGAAGAAGGGGAGTGTGGTCCAAAACACCCTCGGTCCGTTACCCGGGCATGGTGGCGCGGCGGCCCGCCTTCCGGAGAGACTGAGACAGATCGTCCCGGCGCGAGCCACGCGTCGCCGGCGTTAAAGGAGGCATCCGTGCCGCATGTCCTGGTCCTGAACGCCTCGTACGAGCCACTCGGTGTCGTACCGCTGAGGCGCGCGCTCGTCCTCGTGCTCAACAACAAGGCTGTGTGCCTGGAGGAATCCGGCGCGTACCTGCACAGCGAGACCCAGGCGCTGCCCGCGCCGAGTGTCGTGAAACTCACCAAATTCGTGCGAGTCCCCTTTCGGGGCACCGTGCCGCTCACCCGGCGAGCCCTCTTCGCCCGGGACGGCGGCAAGTGCGCGTACTGCGGAGCCGCCGCCACCAGCGTCGACCACGTCATCCCGCGCAGCCGCGGCGGTCAGCACGCCTGGGACAACGTGGTGGCCGCCTGCAGACGCTGCAACCACGTCAAGGCGGACCGCCACGTCGCCGAACTCGGCTGGCGGCTGCGCCATCAACCCGCCCCGCCCACCGGCCTGGCCTGGCGGATCATCGGGACCGGACATAGGGACCCGCGCTGGCTGCCATACCTGCAGCCTTTCGGCGCGGACGACGCCCTGGCCCGGATCGACGGCATATCAGCCTGAGATCCGGGCTTCAGCTTTTTCCGCCCCTCCCCTGGCCCGCACCCCCGCGGGCCAGGGATCCCTTTTCCCTGGCCGGGGGCGCCGGCTTCCCCTGGCCACCGGGACTGTGCGCCTCCTGTGCAGCCAACACTGCTTCGGACTGTGGCGGGGGGCCAGATCCACCACGGAGTCACCGGTGTCCACGATCGGCCCACCCCATCCGCTGCCACCGAGCGGCCGATGGCGGGCAGGACTGATCGACCAGTGGAGTGGGGGATGCGGGTCATGGTGCCCAGAGGTCAGCGGTTCACGGTCTGGTATTCGCGTACGTAGGCGTCCTGCGGGGTTCCGAAGCTTCCGTCCGGCAGGGCGACGGGTGTGGGGTGGCCGGTGCCGGTCCAGGTGATCTTCCAGGTGACCGTGGCTTTGAGCTGGTACGGGCCCCGGTTCTGGGTGGAGCGCAGATAAGTGACCCCGCAGGGCGGGTTGTTGCCGTCATCGCCGGTGGCGTAGGGCGTCCCGACGTTCCCGTGGGCGTCCATCGGGCAGTCACCCGAGGCCGGGAAGAGGGTGGCGTCCTGCGTGCCGGGGTCGATGTGCAGCCCGATGGGGGTGGCCGTGGTCGTGGCCTCGATGCCCAGCACCGGCACGGAGGCCCGCACGGAGACCGGATGGAACGTCGTCCGGTCCATCCACACCCACGTGGGTACGTTCACGATCTGCGTGCCGGCGGGGTTGAAGTTCGCCGTGCCCTGCGGGATGCGGATCTGGGCGTAGGCGAGTTCGGCGAGGATCTCGGGCGTGACCGCGTTCTTGACGGGCGGCGGCGGGGCTCCCTTGTCGACCCAGAACGGCGGCTCGGTGCAGTCGTCGGCGCCGGGATCGGCCAGGCGGTTCTTGTCGTAGAAGGCCGTCCACCAGTAGCCCTTGCCCTGTTTGGCGAGGTTGAAATCGGTGTACGGGTGGCCCTTGATGTAGCGGTTCCTGATCGACTCGGCGTCTTCCATGCCCGTGTGATTCGGGCTCCGGTCGTACCCGAGAAAGTCCCGAGCGGCGCCCTCCGCGTCGTATTTGGGGGCGTACCAGCACGCGGGTGGCGTCCAGTTTGATGACGGCGTGACTGCGCCGGTCTCTCGTCCCTTGCCGTTCTTGGTTAAGTCGAGCTGGACACCAGCCAGGGCTGAGATCTTTCCATCGCCGGCGTTCCCCTGGGTCTTCGGAGGCGGATCGGCCGGTGCCTGGTTGCCGAATCCACCCAACCCGCCACCGCTGGTGGGAGTGGCCGAGCTGGGTTCAATCGTCAGAACGGAGACAGCTCCGAACGCAGCCGCAGCGACGAGTAACCGCTTCACGGCTTGCATGCCTTCGCTCCTCGCTGCGAGACCAAGTTGACCGTCTGCCAGACGCCGTCCGGGCTCTTTTCGAGAGTGGTGTTGTACAGAACGTAGCTGGCGGTGTTCGAAGGCGAGCGATCGATCTTGTTCGTCTTACGCGACTTCGGGTACGCCTTGCTCTCGTCGGAGCAGTAGAGGACAGCGGCCGAACCGTCATTGCGGAGGGTGACCTTGCGGTCGAACCATCGGATCGTTCCGGTCCAGGTCGCGGCGCCGTCCACCCAGCCTTGGACGAACGTGGCAGCAGAGCCCAGCGCCAAGCCCTTGCTGTAGAACGCCATGGCGGAGGTATGGGCGTTGCCCTGGATGATCGCCGAGTAGATGGAATCCACCATCTGTTCGTTGTCGGCGAGTACGGCGTCCTTTTTGGGGTCGCCTGTGTGCTGGTCCTCGAAGACGTTCTTCGCATCGGGTGGGAACGTGATCACCGGTCGCTGAACGCCCGCCGTCGCGCTCGCCGAAGGCGAGGCGCTCGTCGTCGTGGTGGCGGCTGACTGCGTCGACGTGATCTTGTCCGACGACTTGTCTCCGCCGCCCCCGCCGCACGCGGTGAGCAGGATGAGTGCTGCAGCGGTCAGGGCAGCAGCCGGCACCGTGCTTCGTGTCACGGGAGAGTCCCCCTGTGTGGCTCTGGCGTCATTGTGAGCCGCGACGCCACTAGCGATGTGTTAGTGAATCATCACTCTATGCGTTGCTGGTGGGGCGTTGGAAGCGTGTTTGCCCAACCGCGACTGGAGTCACACAAGGCGTCCCCATGAGGAAGTTCCTGTGACCTGCGCCCGGGTGGCTCGCCCACGTGCAGGAGCGTGGGTCCGGCGCTCAGAGTGACGGGCCTGCTGCACGTGGCCGACCTGACCGCGAAGTTGGCGCGCCCGAACGGGATGACGCAGCGTCATATCACGTCAATGCAGAGCCGGTTGAACGGAGTGGGCGGATCTCTCGCCTGGGGGCGGGCGGGCGGCTAGGGTCGGGGGCCACGGTCCGCAGGGCCGGTTGCCGGGAGTGGGAGACGGACGCGGGACGGGGGCGGCGGCGTGGGCGATCTGGTGGTCACCGAGGCCGACATGCAGGCGCTCGGCAGTGCCCTCGCGACGGCGCTCAGTGATCTCGAGGCACTTCAGGGCGCCCTGCGGCGGATGGACGTCGACTGCGTCGGCGCGGTACCGCTGATCGATGCGGAGAAGACGTTCACCAGCACCCGGCGCGGCGATCTGACCGCGCTCGGCTCGGCCGTCGCCGAGCACCGGCACGAGGTCGCGCAGGTCGCGCCGACCATGCGCACCACGGACCACCGCGTGGCGAGCCACGCGCAGCATCAGGCGCACTGACGGAGACCGGGGGAGATCGCCATGGGTGCCTCGTCCTACCCGACGCTGGGCTTCGACCCCTGCCCCGGCGACCCCGACGCGGTGGCCTCGCTCGCCGCCCGCTGGCAGGACGCGGCGCTGCTGTCCACCGAGGCGGCGCTGCGGCTCGACGGCACCGACGACGTGCAGGCGCGGTGGCGGGGTGATGCCGCGGAGGCGTTCCGGTCGGGGCTCGGCGCCCAGCGCGTCATGCTCGGCAAGCTCCGCGCCTCCTACGAGCACAACGCGGACGTGCTGACCAGGTGGGCCGGCCGGCTCAAGGACTTCCAGGCCGAGGCCGCCGCGCTGGAGCACCAGGCCGCCGGACTCGACGAGCAGCGCCGCCGCCCCGCGCCCGGGACATCCGACCCCGCCGGCACTCCCGGCAGCCCCGGCACCCCTGCCACTCCCGGCGCCCCTGCCGCCCCCGGCACAGCCGACCTCCAGTCGCGCATCTCCGGAATCCACACCCAGGCAGGCCAGTTACAGGAGCGCTACCTGGAAGCGGCCCGCGCACTGGCCCGCGAGGTGGACGGCCTGCTGCACCTGCCGGCCGGCGACAGCGGCTGGTACGGCCGGGGCGTCGACACCGCGCACGCCTCCTCGCTGCTGGCGGCGCAGGCCGGCCGCAAGGGCGGCCCGATGCCCGTCGACCCCGCGCTGCGCGCCCTGTGGTGGAAGGGCCTGAGCCCCGACGAGCAGGCCGCCGTGGCCGCCGACTACTCCGATGCAGGCATCGACGTGACCCTCGGCCTGCCCGCCGACGTGGCCGACCAGCTGAACCGGCTGCGGCTGAAGGCGGAGGTGGCGCAGCCGGACTGCCCGCAGCGGCTGAAGCGGCTGTGGGAGGTGGTGTCGGACCCCACCAGGCCGCAGGCCTACCTGCTCGGCTTCGACAACCTGGGCAGCGGCCACGTCGCGGTGTCCTACGGCAACCCGGACCTGGCCGCCAATACCGCCGTCTACGTGCCCGGTACGGGGGCGAACCTCGACGGCGCCCCGGGTGACCTCAACCGCGCGCTCACCCTCTACAACGCGGCGAACCGCCGGCAGCCCGGCTCCACCGCGTCGATCTACTGGCTCGGCTACGACGCCCCGACGTGGAGCGTCCCCGGGCCCGCCTCGCAGAGCTTCGCCGACGCGGGCGCGCCCAGGCTCGCCGCGTTCGTCAACTCCCTTGGCGCGAACCACCAGGGCCAGGTGCACCTGACGGTGATCGGCCACAGCTACGGCTCCACGCTCGTCGGCGACGCGTTCGCCCACGCCGGGATGAAGGCCGACGACGTGATCTTCGTCGGCTCGCCGGGCGTCACCGTCGACAGGGCCGCGCAGTTGGGCCTCGATCCGAGCCATGTGTGGGCCAGCAAGGCGAAGTTCGACCCCGTGCCGCAGATCGCCGTGCCGCTGAACCCGCTGGACTGGCTCGACGACCACAGCGACCGGTTCGGCAACGACCCGACGTCGTCGGCGTTCGGCGGCCGCACCTTCGACTCCGGCGACGGCAGTTCGGTGGCGCACGCCCACAGCGAGTACTGGGACCAGGGTCCTTCGCTGGACAACATGACCCGCATCGTGACCGGCCGCAGCGGCGAGGTCACCGCGATGCCGCACGAGGACAAGGTCGGCGCCCTGCCGAACCTCGCGGACCTGGCCGTCCCGTCCGCCGCCGTCCCGGACATCGGCGGCGCGGCCCTGCAGAACCTCGGCCACCAGGTGGGGGGACACTGGGGACGGCCGCTGGAGGACGCCGGCGACTCCCTGCACGCCTTCGGGCAGGCCCAGAACGACCTGCTGGGCGCCGGCGGCAACCTCCTGCACGGTGACGTCGACGGCGCCGTGCACGGCGTGCAGGACATCGGCGCCGACCTGAAGGACAGTGGAGAGAACGCCCTCAGGGCCGTGTCCGAACTCTTCGAGTGAATGGGACAGATGAGTCGACGTGAACACACGGCGAAAGGCGCCGCGGCCGCTGCCCTCGTGGCACTGGCGGCGGCCGGCTGCTCAGGAGGCCTCACGGTGAACGCCGGCAACGTCTCGCCCGACTCGGTGGAGCGGAAGGCGCACACGCTCACCCAGCAGACGCTGGACGCGATCCGGCCGGCGATCGGCGCCGCCGCGCACACCGGCGCCGACCGCGGCCGGTGGGAGGCGTGCACCACCGAGACGCCCGGCCAGCACCGATTCCAGTACACCTACACGGTGGACGTGGCGGTCTCCGAGAGCGCGTCCGCCGCCGTCATGACGGCCGCCCGGGCCCACTTCACCACGATGGGCTACCTGCTGGACCCCTCCGACGGGTCCGGCCGGCGCGCCGGGGCGACCCTCCCCAAGTCGACGTGGACGGTCCGCCTCGGCGTGAAGGACAGCGCGACGACCGTCATCGAGACCGGCTCGGACTGCGTGTTCACCACCCACGATCCGCACACCGGCGCCGACTAGCCTCGACAGCGGGGGCGGAAAGGCCCGGCGGCGGCCGGGCACTGCCTCACACCGGCACCGCCCCACGCCCGCACCGGGCCCCCGCGCAACAACAGCGCCCGCGGTCAGCCCGTCACCGCGTACGCCTGCATCGCGTACAGCGAATACCCGTACTTCGTGGCCCGTTTGACGCCCTGCATCCGCAGGAAGCGGGTGCCGGTCGCGCTGCCGTCGAGCCACACCTCCTCGCGCCCGCCGGCGCCGTCGGCGACGGCCGCCGCGGTCTGCCAGGTCACGCCGTCCGCGGAGGTCTGGATCTCGTACGAGGCGGCGTACGCGTCCTGCCAGTCGAGGACCACGCGCCCGATCCGGGCCGGGGCCGGCAGCCGGACCTCCACCCACGCGCCGTCCTCGGCGGGCGACGACCAGCGGGTGGCCGGGTCGCCGTCGGTCACGGCCTTGGCCGGGAAGTCCGGGGTCTCGTCGCCCGAGGAGAACGCGGTACCGCTGCGCAGCAGGTCGGGGCCGCCGGTCGGGGCGTGCGCCCGCACCGTGACCTGCCGTTCGACGGTACGGCCGCCGACCGTGAAGCGGACCGGCACGATGTAGGAGCCGGGCGCGGTGCCGGGGGCGACGGCGATCCGCAGCGGCACGGCGGCCGAAGCGCCGCGGCGCAGCACCCGGGGGGCGGGTGCGGTCACCGTGATGCCGGCCGGCGCCGTGCCAGGGGTGACCGTCGCCTTGAGATCGCGCGGCAGCCGGGGGGCGACGGTCGCGGTGACGGTGACGGCCGGGCCGCCGGCCGACGCGTCCACGTCGGTGCCGCCGGTGGTGACCCGCGGCGCCTCCGCGAACCAGGGCACGACCTCACGCACCCCCGCGGCGTCCGACAGCCGCACCGCGTCGGCCGTGACGCCCGCGGGCAGTTCGGTCCAGCCGTCGGAGGCGAGATCGCCGATGCGGCGCCACTCGCCGCCGCCCGCGCCGGGCACGTGCACCTCGACGGAGACCGGGGGCGGGGGCGTCGGCCTGCCGTCGCTGACCTCGACGGGCGGGACGGCCGCGTCCGGCGGTCCGGCGGGGAAGCGGTCGCCGGTGGCGGGCCGCTGCCGCGGGACGCCGGGCTGCGCGGCCACCGTGACGGTGTCGAGCAGCCGTGCGCCCGCGAAGTGCACGGTCAGCGGGCCGGCGTCGGCCGCGCTGGCCAGGTCCCCGTCGACGGCGGCCCGCGCGTTCGGCCCGCCGTCGGCGGTCAGGGCCGCCGAGCCGCTGACGGTCACCGCGAACTCCCGTACCGTCACCGGCCCGTCCTGCGCCGCGGTGGCCCGCAGCCGGACCTCGCGGGCGCGGGTGCCGGCGGGCAGGGTCGCGGTGATCACCGACCGGTCGTGGTACGTGCCGATCTTCCGCCAGCCCGTGCCGTCGTCCCCGGCGACCTCCAGGACGGCGTCGTGCAGGAAGTCGTCGGAGCCGCTGCCGTCGCCCATGGTGATGCGCACGCCGCTGACCGGCCGGGCGGACCCCAGGTCCACGCCGAAGGCGTCGTCGGGCTGCGGCGGGGCGCTGGAGGACCAGGCGGTGGACTCCTTGCCGTCGACCATCGCCGACGGGTCGGTGCCGCGCCCGGAGGCCATCGTGGTGGTCCCGGTCCGGCCGTCGGCGCGCAGCCCGAGCCACGCGTCGCCGTCGTCGACGGCCCGGTCCAGGAAGGCGTCGAGGACTCCGCCGCCGACCTGCGCCGCGGCGCCCTGGGCGGTCAGCGAGGAGCGGACGGTGTCGAGGTCCCGGCGCGCCTGCCAGGCGCGGGCGCCGTCGCCGCCGGCCTGGGTGACCAGCATGTCCACGGCCTGCTCGCCGGCGGTGCCGTACTGCGCCAGCCGGTCGAGCCAGGGCCGCACCTCGTCGCCGAACGTCCCGCCGGCCAGTGGCGCGAGCGTGGCGGGCGCGGTGCGCATCACGGTGAAGGCGGACCGCAGGCTCTGCGCGGCGGTACGCAGCGCGGCGGGATCGGCCGGGGCGGCGTCCAGTGCCGTCCAGAACTGCCGTACCAGCGGCTGGAGATACGCGGACTCCGTGCCGTCCTGGCTGCCGGCGCCGCCGCTGCTCTGCGCGGTGCCGTCCGTGCTCCTGGCGCCGCCCGCGGCGCCGGTGCTCCCGGTGGTGCCCGTGCCCCCGCTGCTGCTGCCGCCGCCCGCCGCTTGCGCGTCGCCGCCGTTCAGCACCGACGACTGCTCGTTGCCGGCGAGCGCGCCGAGGGCCGCACGCGCCTTCGGGTCGGGGCCGGCCAGGTCGTCGATCGCTGCCTGCCAGGACGCGCGGGGATCGTAGGCGGTCGGATTCCAGGCGAAGTCGGCCGCGGTGAACAGCGGGATGCGGGAGGCGGCCGGCTGCTGCATCGCGCTGGCCAGCACGCCGTCGGAGACGGTCGCGACGGCGGGCTCCCGGCCGGTGTAGGGGCCGAGGAACAGGCGCTCGGGCGCGAAGTCGTTGACGGGGTAGTTGTCGACGGTGAGCAGGGGATGCCGCAACGCGGCCTTGGCGCCCGCCACTTGCTCCCCGGTGATCTGCCGGGGCAGCACGCCGACACCCGTCCACGCGACGTCGATCCCCTCGGCGAGCGCGCCCGCCAGCGCGGTCCGGTAGGGGGTGGTGCCGTCCTGGTAGAACTCGGTGGGCAGCAGGGACAGTTCGGGTGCCGCGGCACCGTACGCCGCCCGCAGGTGGTCCGCGACGGCGTTGGCCACCTGGGCCTGCGCGCGGGCGGCGGCGCCGGGGCCCGAGCCGAACCGCGCCGCGTCCCGGCCGCAGTGCCACTCGCTGTAACTGACGTCCTGGAACTGGAGTTGGAACGCCCGGACGCCCAGCGCCCACATCGCGTCCAGCTTGCGCTCCAGGGCGCGCTGGTCGTCCGGCGAGCTGAAGCACATCGCCTGGCCGGGGGCCACCGCCCAGGCGACGGTGACGTGGTCCTGCGCGGCCCTGGCGGTCAGCTCCCTGAAGTCCGCGCGCTGCGGCGCCGGATAGGGCTCGCGCCACTGCGCCTGGCGGTAGGGGTCGTCACCGGGCGCGTACAGGTAGCGGTTCTGCTTGGTACGGGCCATGAAGTCGAGTTGGGCCAGCCGCTGCGCCTGCGTCCAGGGCACGCCGTAGAAGCTCTCCGCGGTGCCGCGCACGGGTGCGGCCGGCCAGTCCCGCACGACCACGGGGCTGAAACCGCGGTCGCCGTGCCGGGTGGCGGCGAGCTGACGCAGCGTCTGGGCGGCGTGGAACAGGCCGTCGGCGCCGGTGCCGTCGAACGCGACGGTGCGGCCGCTGACCGCCAGCCGGTACCCGCCGTCGGGCATGTCACCGGCGTCGGGGGCGCGCAGCGTGCGCAGCGGGTCCTGAGCCGTGCTCCCGGCGTAGACGGTCAGCCCGGGGCCCGCGTTCCGGGCCCTGACGATGCTGCGGGCCCCGGCGGCGCGCAGCGCGTCCTGCACGACCTCCAGGGCGGACGGGTCGGCGTCCGTGCCCGCGACGAGCGTGACCTCATCGGTCACCCGGGCGAAGTCGCCCTGGACGGTGAGGCTTTGCGGCCTGGGCCAGACGGCCGGCGCGTCCCCGGTGTGCTCGGTGCCGACGGTGCCCTGTCTGCCGGCCGTGTCGTGCGCCGGCTGCGCGGCGAGCGCGGGGGCCTGCCCGAGCCAGCCTCCGACCACGGTGGCCACGACCGCGACAGCGGAACTCCTTCGGAGCACGGTTCCCTCCGGGTGTCGCCTCACCCACGCATCGGCATCGGACCGCGAGCCCATCACCCCCGCCCCCCGCCTGTCAACGCGCTCGCCGCGGGTCCTGCCTCCCGCTTCGGTCCGACCGGCGCGTCGCGGCGGCACGCGCCGGGTTGTCCACAGGGCATCCGCGGCGCGGAGGCGTGGCGTGCGAGGATGGCCGTCTCACCTAGCGAGAAGGAGTGGGCCACCGTGGCTGGAACGAACCTCACGCGTGAGGAGGCGCAGGAGCGGGCGCGCCTGCTCTCCGTGGACGCGTATGCGATCGAGCTGGACCTCAGCGGTGCCCAGGACGGCGGCACGTTCCGTTCCGTGACCACCGTGACCTTCGAGGCACGTGAGGCGGGGTCCACCTTCATCGACCTGATCGCGCCCACCGTGCGCGAGGTGGTGCTGAACGGCACGGCGCTGGACCCGGCGGAGGTCTTCGAGGACTCCCGGATCGCCCTGCGCGACCTGCCGGCCGGCCGCAGCGAGCTGCGGGTCGTCGCCGACTGCGCCTACACCAACACCGGCGAGGGCCTGCACCGCTTCGTCGACCCGGTGGACAAGCAGGCGTACCTGTACACGCAGTTCGAGGTGGCCGACGCCCGCCGGGTGTTCGCCAGCTTCGAGCAGCCCGACCTGAAGGGCACCTTCGCCTTCACCGTCAAGGCGCCCGAGGGCTGGGCGGTGATCTCCAACTCGCCGACGCCGGAGCCGACCGCGGACGGCGTGTGGGTCTTCGAGCCCACCCCGCGCATCTCCACGTACATCACCGCGCTGATCGCCGGCCCCTACACCGCGGTGCACAGCATCTGGGAGGGCGACGGCCGCAGCGTGCCGCTGGGCATCTACTGCCGGCCCTCGCTGGCCGAGCACCTGGACGCCGACGAGATCTTCGCCGTCACCCGCCAGGGCTTCGACTGGTTCGAGGAGAAGTTCGACTACGCCTACCCGTTCGCCAAGTACGACCAGCTGTTCGTGCCGGAGTTCAACGCCGGCGCGATGGAGAACGCCGGGGCGGTGACGATCCGCGACCAGTACGTGTTCCGCTCCAAGGTGACCGACGCCGCCTACGAGGTGCGGGCCGAGACGATCCTGCACGAGCTGGCCCACATGTGGTTCGGCGACCTGGTCACCATGGAGTGGTGGAACGACCTGTGGCTGAACGAGTCGTTCGCCACCTACACCTCCATCGCCTGCCAGGCGCACGCGCCCGGCTCCAAGTGGCCGCACGCCTGGACCAGCTTCGCCAACTCCATGAAGACGTGGGCGTACCGGCAGGACCAGCTGCCGTCCACCCACCCGATCATGGCGGAGATCAACGACCTGGCCGACGTCCTGGTCAACTTCGACGGCATCACCTACGCCAAGGGCGCCTCGGTGCTCAAGCAGCTGGTGGCCTACGTCGGGATGGACGAGTTCTTCGCCGGCGTGCAGGCGTACTTCAAGCGGCACGCCTGGGGCAACACCCGGCTCAGCGACCTGCTCGGCGCGCTGGAGGAGACCTCGGGCCGCGACCTGAAGACCTGGTCGAAGGCGTGGCTGGAGACCGCCGGCATCAACGTGCTGCGGCCCGAGATCACCGTCGACGCCGACGGCGTGCTGACCTCCTTCGCGGTCCGCCAGGAGGCCCCCGCGCTGCCGGCCGGCGCCAAGGGCCAGGCCGTGCTGCGCCCGCACCGCATCGCGATCGGCGCCTACGACCTCCAGGACGGCCGCCTGGTCCGCACCCGGCGGGTCGAGCTGGACGTCGACGGCGAGCTGACGTCCGTGCCGGAGCTGACCGGCGTCCGCCGCCCGGCCGTGATCCTGCTCAACGACGACGACCTGTCGTACGCCAAGGTCCGGATGGACGAGCAGTCGCTGGCCACGGTCCGCGACCACCTCGGCGACTTCACCGAGTCGCTGCCGCGCGCCCTGGTGTGGGCGTCGGCCTGGGACATGACGCGGGACGGCGAACTGGCCACCCACGACTACCTGGAGCTGGTGCTGCACGGCATCGGCAAGGAGAGCGACATCGGCGTCGTGCAGTCCCTGCACCGCCAGGTCAAGCTCGCCCTCGACCTGTACGCGGACCCGGCCCGCCGGGAGGCGGCGCTGACCCGCTGGACCGAGGCGGCCCTGGAGCACCTGACGGCCGCCGCGCCCGGCAGCGACCACCAGCTCGCCTGGGCCCGCGCGTTCGCGGCCTCCGCCCGCACCCCGGAGCAGCTGGACGTGCTGCAGGGGCTGCTCGACGGCAGCCGCACCTTCGAGGGCCTGCAGATCGACACCGACCTGCGCTGGGCGCTGCTCGCCCGGCTCGCCGCGACCGGCCGCGCCGGCGAGGACGCCATCGACGCCGAGCTGGTGCGCGACCCCACCTCGGCCGGCGAGGAGCACGCGGCGGCCGTGCGGGCGGCCAGGCCGACCGCCGAGAACAAGGCCGAGGTGTGGGCCTCGGTCGTGGAGAACGACAAGCTGCCCAACGCCGTGCAGGAGGCGGTGATCGGCGGGTTCGTCCAGGCCGACCAGCGCGAGCTGCTCGCCCCCTACACCGAGCGGTACTTCGCCGCGCTCAAGGACGTGTGGGAGTCGCGCAGCCACGAGATGGCCCAGCAGATCGTGGTCGGCCTCTACCCCTCCCTGCACGTCTCGCAGGCCACCCTCGACGCCACCGACGCGTGGCTGGCCGAGCAGGACCCGGTCCCCGCCCTGCGGCGCCTGGTCACCGAGGCCCGGGCGGGCGTGGAGCGCGCCCTCAAGGCCCAGGCCGTGGACGCCCGGGCGTAGGGACCCGCGTTCCGGGGGCGGTGGTGTCGCGCCGCCGCCCCCGGAACGGCCCGCCTGAGTTCAGCCGAGGCCGGGCGTGAGCCCGGTCGCCTCGGCGAGAGCCGTCATGCGGGAGTCGAAGCCGTCGGGATCGCCGAACCAGACGGCGAGCTGGTCGGCTCCGGCGGCGGCCCAGGCGGCCACCTCCTCGGCCACGTCGGCGACCGGCCGGCCCGGGTCGTCCCAGCCGATGCGGGCACCGACCTCCAGCGGACGCTCGGTGAGGCCGCGCAGCTCCGCGACATGGGCGGCGAACTCCTCGGGTGCCATCGGCAGCGACTGCCACACGTCGGCGAAGCGCGCGGCCCGCCGCAGAGCCGGCTTGGACACCCCGCCCGTCAGGATCTTCAGGCCGGGACCGGGTGCGGGCCCGAACACGCCCGTGGTGAAGCCGAACCGCTCGCCCTTGAAGGGCCCCTGGCCGGCCGTGAACAGGTGCCGCAGCAGCCGCAGCGCCTCGTCCGTCCGCCCGCCGCGGTCCGCGAAGTCCGCGCCGACCGCGGCGAACTCGGTCGCGTCCCAGCCGATGCCGACACCGAGCGTGAACCGGCCGCCGGACAGCTCGTCGAGGGTCGCCGCCTGCTTCGCCACCACGAACGGATTGCGCAGCGCCAGCAGCAGCACCGACGTCCCCAGCCGGACCCGCTCGGTGACGGCGGCGATGTACGACAGTGTCACCAGGGGCTCGTAGAGGCCTCCGTATGTGCCGCCGTACGGCTCCGGCGGCAGCAGGTGGTCCGGCAGGTACACCCCCTGGTAGCCGAGGTGCTCGGCCCGGCGCGCCAGGGCCACGGCGCGGGCCGCACCGGTGCCGGGCTGCTCGGAGGGGAGTACGACGTGCAGTTCCATGGAAGTCCTTCCGTACCGGGCGGATGCCGGTTCCGCGGCGCCGGACGCCAGGCGCTGGGCCTGCGCGCGGCCGCGTACCCGTCCCGGGTCAACGGGGAAGGCGACGGCGGGTGTTCCCGGGGGACGCAGGGCGGGCGCGTTGCGGCAGGACGGGTCCGGCGGACGCGGACGGATGCCAGGATGCCCGGGTGACCGACACCGAGGTGCGCCTGCGCACCGCTCACACCGCCGACCTCGCCGCCGCGGAGCTGACCGCGATCCGCGTTCTCCTCGACGCCGCGTTCGCCGGCCACCCGGACGGCGCGTTCACCGACGCGGACTGGGACCACACCCTCGGCGGCATCCACGTCATGGCCTGGGAGGGCGATGCGCTGATCGGGCACGCCAGCGTCGTCCAGCGCCGCCTCCTGCACGGCGGCCGGGCCCTGCGCACCGGGTACGTCGAGGCCGTCGCGGTGCGAGCGGACCGCCGCCGCCGCGGCCACGGCGGCGCCCTGATGTCCGTGGCCGAGCGCTACATCCGCGGTGCCTACGAACTGGGCGCACTGGGCGCCGCGGAGGAAGCCGTGCCCTTCTACGCGGGCCGCGGCTGGCAGCGCTGGCAGGGCCCCACCTCCGCGCTCACCCCGTACGCCGGCGTGGTCCCCACCCCCGACGAGGACGGCTTCATCTACGTCCTCCCCCTCGCCCCCACCCCGCTGGACCCCACCGCCCCGCTGACCTGCGACTGGCGCGACGGCGACGTCTGGTAGCCCCTCGAAGCCCCCGCCGGGGCGCCACGCCTGACACCTTGCCGGCGCTTGCCGAGGCCGCTCGCAGGCTCGGCCCGGGCGCCATCCGGGGCGCGCCGGATGGCGCGCTGATGCCTGCGGAGTATCGCGCCGGGGCGGGGCGCACCACGTCGGGTGTCGCGCCGGGCAGATTCCGCGCGTGCGGAGGACCGCGCGGGGGCGGCCCGCACCCCGTCGGGCGTCGCGCGCGACAGGGTTCGGCGCGTGGCCGGCCCCGCCGCCGGGATGGGGCGGATGCCGTGGCACCGGGGAGCGCTTTGACGTCTGCCGGACGCCTCGCGGGGCCGGGCGGTGCGCCGGGCAGCGTTTCGGTGCGTGCCGAGCGCCGGGCCGGGTGGGCCCGCACCGTTTTCGGGCGACGCAAACGGAAAGCAGGGAGCGCCACCTGGTGCGCCACCTGGCGCCAATCGGGTGATCCGACTTGTCAGGTGATCCGGTCCGGTGATCATCCCGGCGTGCCTGCGGGGTGACCCGGACCGGCCGGGTGATGGTGAGGCCGACCGCTCCTGCTCGTTGGCCACGTGTCCACCGCCTCCACCACCCCCCATCACCCGACTCCACCGCACCGCGCGGACCTCCCCGAACCGTCCATGGCGCCGCGTCACCACCGACGCGTCCCGCACCGGCAGTCCCCGGCTCAACGTTCAGCGTCCGGCGCTCGAAGGCCCACCGCTCCAGGGAGGAACGACATGGCCGAGTTGACACGACGCCGGCTGCTCGGAACGGCGGCCGGTGCCCTCGGCGGCGCCGCCGCGCTCTCGCTCCTGCCGCCCAGCGTGCGGAAGGCGGTCGGGGCCGGGGCGCCCGCCGACGGCTCGATCGGCGACATCCGGCACGTGGTCCTGCTGATGCAGGAGAACCGCTCCTTCGACCACTACTTCGGCACGCTCTCCGGAGTGCGCGGCTTCGGCGACCCGGACGCGCTCACCTTGTCCACCGGCCGCTCGGTGTTCCACCAGCCCGACTCCGTCAACCCCGACGGCTACCTGCTCCCCTTCCACCTGGACACCCGGACCACCAGCGCCCAGGCCATCCCCTCCACCAGCCACGCCTGGTCGGTCCAGCACCGGGCGTGGAACAACGGCAGGATGGACCAGTGGCTGCCCGCCCACCGCGCCGCGGACGGCGCCAACGGCCCGTACGTGATGGGGTACTACACGCGCGACGACATCCCGTTCCAGTTCGCGCTCGCCGAGACCTTCACCGTCTGCGACAACTACTTCTGCTCGGTGCTGGGCCCGACCTGGCCCAACCGCCTGTACTGGATGACCGGGACGATCGACCCGGGCGGCGGGCTGGGCGGCCCGATCATCTCCAACAGCGCGCCCAAGCCGTACCGCTGGACTACCTACGCCGAGCGGCTGGAGGCGGCCGGCGTGAGCTGGAAGGTGTACCAGCAGGCCGACGACTACGGCTGCAACGTCCTCGAGTACTTCGGCGCGTTCACCGACGCCGATCCGGGCTCCGCGCTCTACGAGAAGGGCGTACGGCCGCAGCCGGAGGGCACGTTCGAGGAGGACGCGCGCAACGACCGCCTGCCGACGGTGTCGTGGATCATCCCGACCAGCACCGACTCCGAGCACCCGGACTACCTGCCCGCGGCCGGCGCGGACTTCGTGGCCCGCAAGCTGGAGGCCATCGCGTCCAACCCGGACGTGTGGGCGAAGACCGCGTTCATCCTCAACTACGACGAGAACGACGGCCTGTTCGACCACGTCGTGCCGCCCACACCGCTGGACGGCACGGTCGACGAGTTCGTGCAGGGCCTGCCGATCGGCGCCGGGTTCCGGGTGCCGGCGATCGTCGTCTCGCCGTGGACGGTCGGCGGCTGGGTGGCGACCGAGGCGTTCGACCACACCTCGCCGCTGCGGTTCCTGGAGGCCGTCACCGGAGTGCCCGAGCCCAACGTCTCCGAGTGGCGGCGGCAGACCTTCGGCGACATGACCTCGGTGTTCCGGTTCGCCGACGCGCACGACCGGCCGCCGCGGCTGCCCGCCGGCACCGCCGAGCAGCTCGCGCAGGCCGAGGTGGACGTGGCGCGGCTGCCCAAACCGGTCTTCCCGGGCGCCGAGCAGAGCGTCCCGCAGCAGGAGCAGGGCCGCCGCCCGCAGGTGTGAGGCCCGGCGGGCACCGGTCCCTTCACCAGGGCCGCCGGAAATCCGGTGGGCCCCAGCCCCGCGCCCTCGCTAGTGTCGTGCCCTTCGGCCCGCGGGCGGCCCCCGCCGCACGGGGGAGACGGCGAGGGCGGAGGCACGGGCATGGCGCCGGCGGGCGGGACCGGACGGGGCGAGCGGACCGGGTGGACCGGAGGACCCCTCGTCGGGCGCGTCCTACGCCTCGGCCGCCCTGGCCGCTCCGGTCGTACCGGCCGCCTCCCAGCTCCCCGCGAGCCCGGGACCGTCCCCGGCCCCGACAACAACCGCGGCAACCGCAGCAAAGGAAGCAAGGGCCGCAGGCCCGGCCTCGGCCGGCCGTTCACCACCCTGTGGGCGGCCAACTCCGTCTCCACGCTCGGCGACGGCGTGGTGGAGACGGCGGCGCCGCTGCTGGTGGCCTCGGTGTCCGACGACCCGGTGCTCGTCGGCTTCGCGGCCCTCGTCGGCCAGCTCCCATGGCTGCTGTTCTCGCTCCTCAGCGGCGCGGTCGTGGACCGGCTCGACAAGCGGCGGCTGATCGTGGCGGTCGACGTGCTGCGCGGTGCGGTCACCGCCCTGCTGGCGGCGGCGGTGGCGAGCGGGCACGCCACGATCCCGGTGATCTACGGGTGCGCCTTCCTGCTCGGCACCGCGGAGACGCTCGCCCAGAACGCCGCGTCGAGCCTGGTGCCCGCGGTGGTGCCGTCCGCGCTGCTGCCGCAGGCCAACGCCCGGCTGCACGGCTCGTTCTTCGTGCTGAACAAGTTCGCCGGACGGCCGCTCGGCGCCTGGTTGTTCGTCCTGGCCGCCGCGCTGCCCTTCGGCCTGAACGCGGTGTCGTTCCTGGTCTCCGCGGCCCTGATCGCGACGATGCGCGGCCTGCGGCCCGCCCCCGCGGAACAGCCCGCGGACCTGCCCGCAGCCCTGCCCGCGGACCGGCCAGCGGACCTGTCCGCAGCCCTGCCCGCGGACCGACAAGCGGACCTGCCCGCAGCCCTGCCCGCAGACGTGCCCGCGGCGCACCCCGCCCCGCTGCCGCCCGCCGGCCGGAAGAGCGCGGAGACCGGCGGCGTCAGCCGCTCCGTGCGCCGGGACATCGCCGACGGCCTGCGCTGGGTGTGGCACGAGCCCGTGATCCGGATGATGTCGCTGACGCTGTGCCTGATGAACGCCGCCCTCCTCGCCGGGTTCTCGATCATGGTGCTGTACGCCCGTGACCGGCTGGGGCTGGGCGCGGTGGGCTACGGCGTGCTGATGGCGGTGAGCGCGGTCGGCGGGATCGCCGGGGCGCTGGCGGCGCCCGCCCTGCAGTCCCGCTGCTCCGCCTCGCTGCTGCTGCGCGCCGGCCTGGTCATCGAGACCCTCACCCACCTCGGGCTCGCGCTCGCCGGTACGCCGTTGGCGGCGGGCGCGGTGCTCGTCGTGTTCGGTCTGCAGAGTTCGGTGCTGGGGAGCGTCGAGACGACGTACCGGCAGCGCCGCGTGCCGGAGGAGCTGCGGGGGCGGGTGCAGAGCGTGTTCTTCATGTTCGCGATCGGCGGGAACGTGGTGGGCGCGCTGATCGGCGGGCCGCTCGCGCGCTGGCAGGGCGTGACCGCGCCGTTCTGGTGCTCCGCGGCGGCGATGGCGGTGGTCACGGCCGTGGCGTGGCGGCCGTTCGGCCGGAACCTGGACCGGTTGCCGTCCCGCTCGCGGCCGGTGGCCGCGCGGTCCGCGCAGCAGTGACGGCGGTGCGCGGCGCCCGCTGCCCGACCAGCGTGCCGCCCAACGCCATTGCCATGCCGAGCAGTTGCCAGCCGCCGAGCCCCTGGCCGAGGACGACCCAGCCGATCACCGCGGCCGACACCGTGCTCAGGAACGTCAGCAGGCTCACCGATGCGGCCGGCAGCCGCCCGATCCCGCGGAACCACAGGACGTACGCCAGCGCGGTGTTGGCCAGCGCCAGGTAGGCGTACCCCAGCACGTTGCGGCCGTCCAGCGCGGGCGGCAGGCCCTCGGCGAGCAGCGCCACCGGGGCGATCAGCAGGCCGCCCGCGGTGAGCTGCCAGCCGGTGAACGCCAGCGGGCCCACGCCCTCCGGCCGCCCCCAGCGCTTGGTGAGCACCGTGCCCGCGGCCATCGCCGCCGCGCCCACCAGCCCGGCCAGCACGCCCACCGGGTCGAGGCCGGCCCCTGGCCGCAGCACGACCAGGCTCACGCCCAGCGCGCCGACGACGGCGCCGCCGACCGTCCGGGCGCCGGGACGCTGGTGCAGCAGCACGGTCGAGAGCCCGGCGACGATCAGCGGCCCGACCGCGCCGACGACCGCGGCCACCCCGCCCGGCAGCCGGTACGCGGCGAGGAACAGCAGCGGGAAGAACGCGCCGATGTTCAGCGCGCCCAGCACCGCCGCCTTGCCCCACCAGGCGCCGCGCGGGAGCGTGCGGGTCACGGCGACCAGCAGCAGCCCCGCGGGCAGGGCCCGCAGCAGGCCGGCGAGCAGCGGGCGGTCCGGCGGCAGGAACTCGGTGGTGACGACGTAGGTGGAGCCCCAGGCCAGCGGCGCCAGCGCCGTGGTGGCGACGGTGGCGGCGGTGCCGGTCCTGGTGGTGGTGCCGGTGATGGACACGGTGTCCCTCCGTGGAGGTCGGGTTCGAGGGCGGGGGAGCCGGCTGCGAGGCCGGGCTGCGGGGGAGTGGCGGGACGTCCGCCGGGCCGCGGGTCAGACGCGGGCGGGGCGGACCGCGGCGGGCGGTGAGGTGAACACCGGGGCGGGCTGCGCGAGATGGACCGCGTCGGCGGGCAGGCGGCGTTCCAGCGACACCAGCAGCGCCGCCGCGGTCAGCGCCGTGCCGGTGAGGACGAGCCAGGGCAGCCGGGCGTCGGTCGTCTCCAGCAGCGTGAACAGCGAGGGCGCCAGGACGCTCGCCAGCGACCAGGACAGCTGGTACGTCGCCATGTACCGGCCGCGCAGTTCCTCGGGCGCCGCCGCGACGGCCAGCGTGCCCGACGATGGGTTGTGCACCAGTTCGGCCACCGTGTACAGGGCGACCAGCGCGAACAGCACCGCTGGTACCGCCCAGCCCGCGTGCGGCCGTACCGCGGCCAGGAGGGCGAGCCCCGCGAACGCGGTGGCGAACAGCACCGCGCCCAGCGCCGCCGCCCGGGTGCGCCGGGCCCCGCGGCGCCGCACGAACGCGGCGACCGTCACGCCCCCGAGCGCGCACAGCACGGTGTTGACGGTGAACGCCGCACCGGTCAGCGCCTGCGGCTCGCCGAGGGTGCCGCCGATGAACAGCGGGAACAGCACGGCGAGGGCCGAATACCCCAGCGCGGTGAGGAAGTTGGCGCCGGTCAGGCCGAGGAACGCCGTGTCGGACAGCACGACCCGGTAGCCGCCGGGCCGCGCGGCCGCGGTCTTCGCCCCGCCCGCGGCAGCACCACCGGCCGCCCCGGTCCTCCCGGCACCGGCCGCCTCCGCCGCACCCGCCGCGGGCCTGGCCCGCACCCGCCGCATCAGCAGCGCGGCAGCGGTGAAGCTCACCGCGTTGAGCCAGGCGGTCAGGACGAAGCCGCGGTCGCCGCACAGCGCGACGACCAGCGACGCGAGCAGTGCGCCCGCGCCCAGGCCCCCGTTGCGCAGGGCGCGGGCCGCGGCCTGCAGCCGGTCCCGGTCGGCGCCCTGCGCGACCTCGCCGATCCACGCCTGCTGGACCGCGGGGAAGGTCCGGTCGCCGACCGCCGTGCCCAGTGCGACCGCGGCGAACGCGGGCAGCGCGGTGGCGAAGGGGTAGAGGGCGAAGCCGGTGCCGCGCACCCCGTACAGGATCAGCTGCACCCGGCGCGCCCCGTACCGGTCGACCGCGGAGCCGGCCAGCGGCAGCGCGGTCATGGCGACCAGGCCGACGGCCGTGAGGACCGCGCCGACCACCGCGAACGACAGGCCGGTGATGTGGTGGAAGAAGACCAGGCTGAACGGGATGTACATGCCGGAGCCGAGCGAGTCGACGCCCATCGCGGCGAGCATGGCCCGCTCGCCGGGCATCCGGTCGGAGGTGCGGGGGCGGGTGAGGGTGCGGGTCACGGCGTCACGGCTCCCAAAAAGTAGGTCGTTGGTAAGTAGCTTAGCGCTAAGCGACTTACCGTCAAGCAACTTTCTTGCGGCCGAGTGACCGGCTGGCGATACTGGGGGGCATGGCACTGCAGAGCGAGCCCGGCGGCGAGGCGGAGAGCGCGGTCCAGCGCGATGCCGTCGACGCGATCACCGGCCAGTGGAACCGGGAGCGCCCGGATCTCGACACCCTGCCCATGGCGGTGTTCGGCAGGATCTACCGGGTGTCGCGGATCATGGGCGACCGGATGGAGAAGGAGTACCAGCGGTACGGCATCGGGCGCGGCGAGTTCGACGTGCTCGCGACGCTGCGGCGGTCGGGTGCGCCCTACACGCTGTCACCGCGTCAGCTGTCGGCGACGCTGATGCTGACCACCGGGGGCATGACGGGGCGGCTGGACAAGCTGGAGAAGGCCGGGCTGCTGCAACGCTCGCCCGATCCGGGGGACCGGCGCGGTCTGCGGGTCACGCTCACGGAGAAGGGGCTGGACGTCATCGACCAGGCGGTCGGCTCCGGTCTCGCGCTCCAGCAGGCGGCGGTCGACGGACTGGCGCCGGACGAGGCGGACCTGCTCGCCGGGCTGCTGCGCCGCCTGATGGCGGCCGCCGAGGCGAGCGGGCGCACGGGGTGACTCCCCGCGCCCCCGTTGGGGCGCGGGTCACGGGTGAGGGGTCAGCCCTGCTGCTGCTTGCGGGACTTGTCGGTCAGGATCACCAGACCGGCGATGACGCCGAAGAGCACCAGCGGGAGGGCGACGAAGAGGCCCAGGGTCTGGGCGACGTTCAGGCCGGAGCCCGGGTCGTCGCCGTCGTCGTGGGCCAGCGCGAACGCCGGGGTCGACATCAGCAGCGTCAGCGCGGTCGCGGCGGTGATCACGCCGGCGCGCAGGGCCTTCTTGTTGAGCTTCTTGTCCACACCGCCAATGTAGTGAACTCCTCCGCGCCTCGCGCGCCCGGGGGTCCCTTAGTGCGAGCCGCCCGCATCCGCGCCGGTGGGACGCATCCCTGGGACGCACCCGCGGGACGCGTCCCCAGCCCCGCCGGCAGCGCCTTCCGGCAGGGCTACGGGTGCCGGGCGGCGTCCGCGGCCGAGCCGGCCAGGGCCCGCCGCACCTCCTCGGCCAGCCCGTGCAGCCGGGACGACGCGGCGAGTTGCTCCAGCGTCAGCGGGTTCCCGCCCGGGTCGGCGATCGGCAGCCGCCAGTTGGGGTACTCGTCCGACGTCCCGGGCAGGTTCTGCGGGCGCCGGTCGCCGACCCCGTCCGGCAGCCACACGCCGACCATCCGGGCCGGCGTGCGGGCCAGGAACCGGTGGACGGCCTTGACCACGGCCTCCTCCGCCGCGCCCTCCGGCAGCAGCCCCAGCCTGCCCAGCAGCCCGATCCACTCGGCGACCTCGGCGGCGTCGTCCGCCTCCTCCTCGGCCAGCGGCCGGGTCAGCAGGCCGAGCCGGTGCCGCAGCTCGACATGCTCGCCGGTCAGCCGGGCCGCGGTGCTCGGCAGGTCGTGCGTGGTGGCGGTGGCCAGGCACCACTCCCGCCAGGCGGACGGCGGCAGTGGACGCCGGTCGGCGTCCTCGCCGGCGTAGTTGCGCTCGAACCACAGCACGGAGGTGCCGAGGATGCCGCGGTCGGCGAGCTCCTCGCGCACCCCGGGCTCCACGGTGCCCAGGTCCTCGCCGATGACCACCGCGCCCGCCTCGTACGCCTCCAGGGCCAGCAGCCCCAGCATCGCCTCCGCGTCGTACCGCACGTAGGTGCCCTCGGTGGGCGGCCGGCCCTCCGGAACCCACCACAGCCGGAACAGGCCCATGACGTGGTCCATCCGCAGCCCGCCGGCGTGCCGCAGCATCCGGGCGACCAGGTCGCGGTACGGGGCGTAGCCGGTGGCGGCGAGCGCGTCCGGGCGCCAGGGCGGGAGGCCCCAGTCCTGGCCGCGGGAGTTGAAGGCGTCCGGCGGAGCGCCGATCGACATGCCGCCGGCCAGCACGTCCTGCATCGCCCAGGCGTCCGAGCCGCCCGGGTGCACGCCCACCGCCAGGTCGTGCACGATGCCGACCGGCATGCCCGCGTCCCGCGCCGCCCGGTGCGCCGCGGCGAGCTGGGCGTCGGTCAGCCAGGTCAGCCAGCAGTGGAAGTCCACCCGGTCCATGTGGGTGCTGCGCGCCCTGGCCACGTGCGGGGAACGCGGGCCGCGCAGGCCCGCGGGCCAGGAGTGCCAGTCCGGGCCGTGCAGCTCCGCCAGCGCCGACCAGGTGGCGTGGTCGTCCAGCGCCTGCCCCTGCTCGGCCAGGTAGTCGGCGTAGGCGGCGCGGCGGCCGGGGCTCAGCGGCACCGACCGCAGCAGCTCCAGCGCCTCGGCCTTCAGCTCCCACACCGCGTCCCGGTCGATCAGCGCGCCCTTGAGCAGCACGTCCCGGCGCAGCACGGCGGCCTTGCGCAGCAGCCCGTCGACCTGCGCGCGGGCCTCGCGCGGCAGGTAGGCGAACTCCGGCACGTCCTCGATCCGCAGGTACACCGGGTCGGGGAAGCGGCGGGAGGACGGGCGGTACGGCGAGGGGTCGGTGGGCCGGCCCGGGACGCTGGCGTGCAGCGGGTTGATCTGCACGAAGCCCGCGCCCAGGGCGCGCCCGGACCAGGCGGCCAGGTCCGCGAGGTCCCCCAGGTCGCCGCGGCCCCAGGAGCGCGAGGACAGCGTGGAGTACAGCTGGGCCATGAACCCGAACGTGCGGCCCGGCGGCCCCGGCAGCCGGGCCGGGGCGACGATCAGGTCGCCGTGGGCGGTGCGGCCGTCGGGACCGGTGGCCCGCAGCACGTAGCGGCCGGGGGTGCGCGGCGGATCGGCCAGTGCCTCGCCGGACAGCGTCTCCGTCTGCAGCCGGGTGCCGGCGGGCAGGTCGGGCAGGGCCTGTTTCAGGCTGCGCCGGCCGGACCGCAGCACCGTGCACGGCGGCAGCAGGCGGTGCGCCCGGCGCTGCTCGGCCGCCGCCAGCGCGTCCTTGACCGCGCGCCCGGTGCTCGCGTCGATGCCGAGCGCGGCGAGGACCGCGACGACGGTGTCGTCCGGAACGGGAACGTGGGTGTCCGGCGCGGGGCTGTACGTCACGTCCACGCCGTACATGGCGGCAAGCCGGTCCCGGTCCATCGGGCCTCCGTCCTCACAGTCTGTCCGGGAACCCTTCCCGGGGGTGCCTGCCTTCTACCCTTCCTTCGCCTCCTTCCCCGCGTTCCCCGCGCCGGGGGAAGGGGGGGTTCTCCCCACCCCCAGGACGCCAGCGGACGCCATGGCCCGGCCGGGGCGCGCTCCGTAGCGTCGAAGGTGTCGTCGGGAGAGGAGCCCCAGGTCATGGCATCGCGCCGCAGTACGAAGTCCACCGCACACACGGACGCCGACCGCCCATCGCCGTACGCCGTGGAACTGCGCGGCGTGCGCCGCACCTACGGCAGGGGGGACGCGGCCGTGCACGCCCTGCGCGGCGTGGACCTGGCGCTGCCCCGGCGCAGCTTCACCGCGGTGATGGGGCCCTCCGGGTCCGGCAAGAGCACGTTCCTGCAGTGCGCGGCCGGCCTGGACCGGCCCAGCGCGGGCCAGGTCGTGCTCGGCGGCCGGGACATCACCGGGCTGAGCGAGAACCACCTCACCAAGCTCAGGCGCAGCCGTATCGGCTTCGTCTTCCAGTCCTTCAACCTGCTGCCCTCGCTGACGGTCCAGCAGAACGTGCTGCTGCCGCAGCGGCTGGCCGGCGTCCGCCCGGACCGCCGCAGGGCCGCAGAACTGCTGGGCCGGGTGGGCCTGGACGGGCACGGCAGGCGCCGCCCCGGCCAGCTCTCGGGCGGCCAGCAGCAGCGCGTCGCGATCGCCCGCGCCCTCATCACCGACCCGGAGGTGATCTTCGCCGACGAGCCGACCGGCGCGCTGGACACCGGGACTGCCCGGGAGGTGCTGGCGCTGCTGCGGAACGCCGTGGACGCGCTGGGCGCGACCGTCGTGATGGTCACCCACGACCCGGTGGCCGCCTCCTACGCCGACCGCGTGCTGTTCCTCGCCGACGGTTCGCTGGCCGGCGAGCTGGCCGACCCGGAGCCGACCGCCGTCGCCGACCGGATGGTCGCGCTCACCGCGTCCGCCGCGGGACCGGGCAGGCTGGGGGCCGCGGCGTGAACGGCCTCGCCCGCGCCTCGGTCCGGTTCCGGCCCGCCTCCTTCGCCGGCACCTTCATCGCGCTGCTGTTCGCCGCGGCCGTCGTCACCGCCTGCGGCACGATGCTGCAGACCGGGATCACCGCGCACGTCGCGCCCGTGCGGTACGCGCACGTGCCGGTGGTGGCCGCCGCCGACCCGCAGGCGAGGATCACCACCGGGCACGGCGACAACCGCGACACCGAGACCGCGGCGCTCACCGACCAGCCGCGGCTGGACACCGCGCTCGCCCGGACGATCGCCGCCCGGCCGGGTGTGGCCGCGGCCGTCCCCGACGTCGCGTTCCCGGTGCAGTCGGCGCACCTGCCGCCGCTCACCGGCCGCAACTGGGCGGCCCACGCGATCGACGGTGCGAACACCGTGCAGGGGCACGCGCCGCTGGCCGGGGAGGTCGTGCTCGACGCGGCCACCGCGCGGGCGGCCGGCGTGGGCACCGGCGGCACGGTCGCGCTCACCGCGCCCGGCGGCGCGCAGACCTACCGGGTCGCCGGCCTGACCCAGGAGGCCGCGCCCACCGCGTACTTCGCGGACTCCGCGGCCGGCACGCTGTCCGGCCACCCCGGAAAGGCCGACGCCATCGCGGTGTTCGCCCGGCCCGGCGTGCCCACCGACCGGCTCGCCGACCAGACCCGGCAGGCCGTCGGCACGCACGCGAAGGTACGCACCGGCGACGGCCGCGGCGAGGCCGAGCAGCCCCAACTGGCCTCGGCCCGGGAGTTGCTCACCGCGATCGGCGGCTCCTTCGGCGGCATCGCCACCGCCACCGCGGTGTTCGTGGTCATGGGCACCGTCTCCCTCGCGGTCGGCCAGCGCGGCCGGGAGATCGCGCTGCTGCGCGCGGTCGGCGCGACCCCGCGGCAGATCCGGCGCACGGTGGCGACCGAGGCGATGCTGGTGGCGCCGCTGGCCGGCGCGGCCGGCATCCTGCCCGGACTGGCGCTGGCCCGCTGGTGGTTCGACCAGCTCGTCGACAAGGGCGCGGTGCCGCGCGGCGCGCAGCTGTCCGTCGGCTGGATCCCCATGGTGGTCGCGGTCGGCGCCGGCCTGCTCGCCTCGCTGGCGGCCGGCCACCTCGCCGCCCGCCGGCCGTCTCGGGCCCGGCCCAGCCAGGCGCTGGGGGAGGCCGCGGTCGAGCGGCGGCGGCCCGGCGTGATCCGCACGGTGCTCGGTCTCGCCGCGACCGCGGGCGGCTGCGTGCTCGCCTCGGTGGCGGCGCACGAGACCGGGGACGACGCGGCGTCGATCGCGCTCGCCGTGGTGTTCAGCTTCATGGTGGCCGTGGCCCTGCTCGGGCCGGTCGTGGCGTGGCTGGCCGCGGCCGTGCTCGGGCTGCCGCTGCGGGCCGGCGGCGCGCCCGGCGCGCTCGCCGCCGCCAACACCCGCGCCAACGCCCGCAGGCTGGCCTCCGCGATCACCCCGATCGTGCTGGTCACCGCCTTCTGCGGAACCCTGATGTGCATGCAGGGCACCCTCACCCACACCGCGCGCCAGCAGATCAGGGACGGGGTGGTGGCCGACCAGGTGATCGGCTCCGGCGGCGCCGGGCTGCCGGCCGGCACCGCCGACCGGGCGGCGCGGGTGCCCGGCGTCGACACGGCGGTGGGCGTGCTGCGCACCGGAGCGCTGTACCGCGCGAGCGGATCGCTCAACTCCACCACCGTGCTGGGCGTCAGCGGCGACCCGCACCGGCTGACCGCGGTGCTTCAGCCGGGCGTGCGCAGCGGCTCGCTCGGCGACCTGACCGGCGACGGCCGCACGGTCGCGGTCGACTCGCTGCTCGCCGACACCGCCCATGCGAAGGTCGGCGGCTACCTCACGCTGTGGCTCGGCGACGGGACGCAGGTGCGGCCGCGGGTCGTCGCCGTCTACGAACGCGGCCTGGGGCTGGGCGAGTTGATGATGCCGCGGGATGCGGTTGCCGGGCACGCGGGGAGCGCCTACGACAGCCAGGTGCTGGTCCACGACCGGGCCGGGGCGCGCCCCGCTGACGTGCAGCGGGCGCTGGCGCGCCTGGACGTGCCGGGACTGACCGTCACCGACCGCGCCGGCTATCGGGCCCAGACCGACAAGGACCTGGAGCTCAACGCCTGGGCGAACCGGGTGATGGCGATCGTGCTCGGCGGGTTCGCGGCCGTCGCCGCGGCGAACACGCTGGTGATGACGGTGCTCGACCGCCGCCGCGAGGTCGCCCTGCTGCGGCTGACCGGGACGACCCGGCGCCAGGTGCTGGGGATGCTCCGCTGGGAGGCGCTGCTGGTGGCCGTGGCCGGGCTGGTCCTGGGCGGCGCGATCGCCTGGATCACCCTGATCCCCATCGCCCGCGGCACGACCGGCGGTTCGCCCTACGTCCCGCCGGGCACCGTCCTGGCGATCGCCGGCGGCGCCCTCGCCCTGTCCCTGGCCGCGACGGCTCTGCCCGCCCGCGCCCTGCTGTCCCGCCCGGCCCGCTAGCCGCGGTCGGGCAGCGCCCCGGCGGGGTGCCCCGGCCGCGGCCCGGGCACCCCGCCGGAACGTGCAGGCGGGGCGGATGCCCCCTGAGCATCCGCCCCGCCTTCTCCCCGCCGGGAGGACCGGAGAACCTACGAGACAGTCCTGGTGATGAGCACGCTGCCGGTCCCGGCGACCGTGCCGCGCGCGTCCAGGAGCTGGACCTCACCGAAGAGCTGCCGGCCCGCGGGCGCCGCCGAGGCGGCGAGGACCGAGGCCGAGACCTGGCCCTCGGCGCCGTGCGGCAGGTCGAGGACGGTGTTCTCGTCCACCGTCACCGAACCGAGCCCGGACGAGTAGTACACGTCCTTGTACGCGTACGTCGTGGACCCCGCCGGCACCGCGTAGGCGTCCACCTCGAAGGTGTACGTGCCGGCTGCCGGGTTCGCCAGGCGCACCGACTCCTCGGAGCCGCCGCCCGCGGACCGGCCGACGAGCACGCCGTCCCGGTACACGTACAGGTCGAGGTCGGCCGCCGTGTCGGCCGGCGAGCCGATGGACACGTCGAGCCTCGAGACGCCCGCACCGATGGTGACCTGCGTGGTCTGCGTCTCGCCCTGGGCGATGGTCGGCTTCGCGGTCACCGCGGAGCCCAGCGGGCCGCCCTTGAGCTTGCCCTGCAGCCCCGCGAACGCGTTGGAGACCTCCCAGGCCACCGGCGTCGCGGTGCCGACCTTCGCCTCCTCGACCGTCTGCACCGCCGGGTCGAAGGCCGCCCCGAGCACGGTCACCGACAGGCGGTACGGGTTGTCGAGCTGCGGCGAGGTGCGGCGCGCCTCCACCTCGATCTCCCAGACCCCGGGCATCGGGGCGGAGTACGACCGCACGTCGGGCCGGCAGGTGTTGGCCGGGTTGTTGTAGTTCGGGTAGCAGTCGATGGTCTGCGTCGAGTCCATCGGCACGCCGTAGGGGTGCAGCGTGATGAACCGCGTCTGGCTGCCCGCCGCGAGCCCGTCCATGGCGACCTCCAGCGAGGTCGCGCCGGCCGGCACGGTCACGAAGTACGAGCGGGTGACGTCCCGCTGGATCGTTCCGGACCGGGTCAGGGTGTAGCCGGGGGCGGACACCGGGGTGGACACGATCACCGTGGCCGGGATCTGCGTGTCGACACCGCCGGTCAGCGGGTCGTCGACGTTCAGCAGCGCGCTGTGCACGCCGGCCGCATGCGGCTTCGCGGTGATCCGCACGGTGACCGGCACGCCGAGCGGCAGCCGCACGCGCTGGCCGCCCTCGATCGAGAACGTCCCGTCGTTGTGCGCCCAGTCGAGCTTCTGCCACTCCGCGGCGGCCGGGCCCGAGGTACGGGTCACGGTCACGCTGTAGGTGCGCTTCCCGCCGACGGCCAGGCCGCCCTCGCGGTCGTACACGCCGGTGCCGTAGCCGGGGGTCTGCAGGAAGCCGGAGAGCACCGTGTTCACCGGGGCCTTGACGGTGTACGCGTCAGTGGTGCCGCCCTGCCGCAGCAGGTCCCAGGCCGGGCCGACGGCCACCAGTCCGGCGCCCTGGTCGATCGTCTGGAAGCCGGGGATGGCGCGCGCGGTGCTGATCAGCGCGGTGCGCAACTGGGCCGGGGTGACGGTCAGATGGCGGCCCTTGGCGGCCGACAGCAGCAGCGCGGCGGCACCGGTGGCCTGCGGGGAGGCCATCGACGTTCCCTGCAGCATCGCGTAGCCGGGCGGCAGGCCGTAGCCGGCCTCCTTCACCGGCCCGCCGGCCTCCCAGGTGGGGATGGCGTTGATGGAGGCGCCGGGCGCGGTGAGCACCGGGGCGAGCCCGCCGTCCTCGCGCGGGCCGCGGGAGGAGAACGGCAGCAGCGAGTACGGCACGGTCATCTGCGAGCCGTAGTTCGCCGCCCAGGTCTCCTTGGAGATGGACGCGCCGATGCTGAGCACGTGGTCGGCCAGGCCCGGGTCGCCGATGGTGTTGACGCCGGGGCCGTCGTTGCCCGCGGAGATCACCAGCTGGACGCCGTAGGTGTCGATCAGCCGCTTGTAGAGCTGGTCGCGGGCGCTGGCACCGTCGTTGAGGGCGCCCAGGCCGCCGATGGACATGTTGACGACGTCCACGTGGTGGTTGACCACCAGGTCGGTCATGCCCTCGGTCAGCGCGATGTTGGTGCAGCCGCCGGACCACGTGCAGGCCCGCGAGGAGACGATCTTCGCGCCGGGCGCGGCGCCGTTCATCTTCCCGCCGAACAGCCCGTTGGCGCTGGTGATGCCGGCCACGTGCGTGCCGTGCTCGGACTCCACCACGCCGATGTTGACGAAGTCCGCGGTCTTGCCGACCCAGGTCCCGCCGTACGGGTCCATCGGGACGTCCTTGCGGATCTCGATCGTGAACGGGATCGACTCCGAGATCGCGGTGGCCGGGTCGTCGGTGCCGAAGTGACCGATCTGGAAGCCGTCCTTGTACGGCTTCATCGCGGTCTCGTCGGTGAAGTCGCCGTCGTTGTCCAGGTCGACGCGGACGGTGCCGGCGGCCGGGTCGTACAGCACGCCCCACACATCGGTGGTGTCGCCGTCGCGGTTCAGGTCGCCCTGCATGTCGCCGCCCTTGGTGGCGGCCTCGGCGAACGTGCTGAACCGGTAGTCGCCGGCCGGCGCGGTCCAGGTGCGGCCGGCGGCGGTGAACGACGGCCCGGACACCGCGGTGACCATGGCCCGCCAGGTGGCGTCGCCGTCCAGGATCGGGTCGGTCGCGGTGACCCAGTCGACGATCTTGCGCTCGCCGGTGGTGGTCTTCTGCAGCGCCGGGTGGCCGACGTCGACGCCGGAGTCCAGGATGCCGATGGTCACGCCGCGGCCGTCGGCGCCCGGGTGGTCCTTGACGAAGTCCACGGCGCCGGTCTCGAAGGCCGGCTGGTACGGGTTCTTCGCCGGGGTGTGCGCGTCCGGACCGGGGTAGGTCCTGCCCTGCCCGGAGCCGTGGCCGGCCGCCGCCGCGGTGGTGTCCGCCGCGGGCGTCGGGTCGTCGAGCTTGATCTCCTGCTTGAGGTCGATCGCCAGCACCTGCGGCAGCTTCTGCGCCGCGTCGAGCGTCGCGTCGGCCTTGCCGGTCGGCACGGTGGCCCGGACGTAGCCGAGGTCGTCGTACGTCATCCCGACGCTGGCGCCCTGCGCGTGCAGCTTCGAGGTGACCTGCGCGGTCTGGCCGGGCGTGGTGGCGACCATGAACGTGACGTTCTTGTCGCCGTCGGCCTTGGCCTTCTCCAGCAGCTGGGCGTCGGCCGAACCGAGCTTGTCGGCCGCGTCCTTGCCGGGCGCGTCCTGGGCGGGTGTGCCGCCGGCCGGCGTGCCGGCCGCGGTCCCGGAAGCGGCGGCCTGCGGCGCCGGAGCGGCCACCGCGAGCGAGGGCCCGGCGGCCGACAGCGCGGCTACCAGGCCCGCGGCGAGCGCGATGCGGGCCGCACGTCTCTTCCCGGGTATGTGATCGAGTGGCATGGGCATCCCTGTTCGGACGGTCGCGGACTGTTCGAAGTGCGGAGTCGTACGACCGCTCACCTTGATGGAATGGGGTGCCCTTTGGGGAGCGTTGACCTCTACTTGGTGTGGCGTTGACGGGTTTCCGCCACCGCCATCGGGGACGAAGGGGGAGGAGGTCGGGCAAAGGTCCGCCGGGCGCCGCGGTGATGATCCGGGCGAAACGTCTCAGCGGGGGATGACGACCACATACGCCGCGGGTGTCCGGTCCGTGGACGCCATCAGCGCCGTCCTGACGACGGCGGCCTGCTGCTCGGGGCGGGCGGCCAGCCGGGCCGGGGTCAGGGGCACCAGGGTGATGCCGAGCGCCTCCAGCCGCTCCCGCTGCCGCGCGTGCCGGGCCCACGAACTCTCGTCGTGGCCCGCCGAGGCGGCCCGCGCGTCGACCACCACGGCCACCGCCTGGTCCGGCCAGTACGCGTCCACCCCGCCCAGCGGCGGACCGCCGGGCAGCACCAGCTCCACGTTCCACATCGGGTCGGGCAGCTGGTGGCGGCGCACCATGGCGTACAGCCGTTCCTCGCCCATCGTGCGGTCGGCGGCCTCCAGCGCCGGCAGCGCCGCCGCCACCCGGGGCAGGTCGAGCAGCCCGGCCTCCGCCAACTCCCGTACCACCGAGGCCCCGACGCAGTGCCCGGCCAGCACCGCCTCGCCGAGTACGCGCCGGAGGGTGTCGGTCGCGCCGGCGTCCCCGGATCCGGCGGCGCCGGCGAGCGCGCCGACGGCGTCGGCCAGGGCGCGCGGCACCGGGGCGCACGGCAGCCCGCACACGTCCTGGGCGCGCGGCAGTTCGCGGGCGCGGTGCAGCGCGACGCCCCCGGCGTCCCGCAGCCTGCGGTGGCGGGGGACCAGGACGTCGATCCGGCGCAGCCGCGGCAGCGGCGGCACCGCCGAGAAGCCGTGCAGGGCCAGCGCGGCCAGGCCCGTCACCATCGCCTCCCGGCCGCCGCCGACCGGCCCGTGGCCGCCGGGATCGCGCCCGGCGTACAGCAGCGCGGCCTGCACGCGCTCCCGGCTGGTGGGCGGTCCCGGGTGCAACAGGTAGACCTGCGGAAGCAGTTGCTGCCACGGCCCGCCGGGGCGGCAGTGTTCGGCGATCTCCGCGGCGGACAGGCCGTGGTCGCGCAACTGGCCCGCGCCGAGCACCCCGTGCTCGCCGGACGGCAGTGCGGCGGAGGCGGCAGCGGCGGCAGAGGCGCCGGCGGCGGCAGAGGCGGCGGGAATCCCGTGGGTGCGGTGGTTCGCGTTCATGGCCTGAGGGTTGCCCAGGGGCGAACCCGCCGATAACCGCTGTTACAGGCCCGTCGACAAAGCGGGACAACACCGGGCTAAAGCCCACGTGTTCGGATGCCGATGGGCGTACTTCACCCATCAGGGTGAAAGGGCGGTCCCGACCAGCCGGGACCGTCCTTCCCTCGCGCCGCGAACCGCCCCCGGGGACGCCCGGGGACGGGCTCGGATCAGCGCCGTTCGTCACATTCCTGTGCCCGCAGGGCGCGCGCCAGGTCGTCGCGCGCCTCCAGCACCAGCCGGCGCAGCGCCGGGGCGGCCGCCGGGCGCTCGGCGAGCCAGGCGTCGGTGGCCGCCAGGGTCTCCTGACGGTCCTGCAGCGCCGGGAACAGCCCGCGGACCACGGCCATCCCGATCTCGATCGACCGCTCCGCCCACAGGCCCTCGATCGCCGCGAAGTACGGCTGCGCGTAGGGCGCGGTCAGCTCCCGCTGGCCGGGCTGCGCGAAGCCGGCGATGGTCGCCTCCACCAGGGCGTTGGACAGCTTGTCGGACTCCACCACGTCCGCCCAGGCCGCCGCCTTCACCGCCTCCGACGGGCGGGCGGCCAGGCAGCGCACCTCGTGCCGGTGGCCGGACGCGGTGTCGTCCCGGGCGCGCTCCGCCGCGATCACGCCCTCGTCGGCGAGGCCCTCGGCGGTGAGCGTCGCCAGGAACGTCCAGCGCAGCTCCTGGTCGACCTCCAGCCCGTCGATCTTCGCCGAGCCGGCCAGCAGGCCCTGCAGCAGCTGCAGATCGGCCGGTGACGAGGCCACCGCCGCGAAGAACCGGGCCCACGCCAGCTGGTGGCCGCTGCCCGGCTCCGCCTGCCGCAACTCCCGCAGCGCGCCCTCGGCCAGCTCGCGGGCCGCCTCCTCGCGCGCCCGCGGCGCCACGAAGTGCGTCAGCGCCGTGCGCGCCTGCTGGTGCAGCGACTGCAGCACCCCGATGTCGCTCTCGCGTCCTGCGAACCGCAGCACCAGCGCGAGGTAGTCGCGGGCCGGCATCAGCGCGTCCCGGGTCAGGTTCCACACCGCGGCCCAGGACAGCGCACGCGCCAGCGGGTCGGACAGGTCGCCCAGGTGCGAGCGCAGCGTGTCCAGGGACGCCTCGTCGAACCGGATCTTGCAGTACGTCAGGTCGTCGTCGTTGACCAGCACCAGGTCGGGCCGCGGCTGCCCGGCCAGCTCGGCGACGGCCGTCGCCGGGCCGGACACGTCCAGTTCGGCGCGCGCGTAGCGCTCCAGCGCGCCGTCCGGCACCCGCCGGTACAGGCCCACCGCGACCCGGTGCGGCCGCAGTTCGGGCTGCGCGTCCGCCGCGGTCTGCAGCACCGTCAGCTCGGTGATCCGGTCCTGGTCGTCGTACACCACCTGCGGCGTCAGGGAGTTGACCCCCGCGGTCTGCAGCCAGGACCGCGACCACGCCGCCATGTCCCGGCCCGAGGTCTCCACCAGCACCGAGAGCAGGTCGTCGAGCGTGGTGTTGCCGTAGGCGTGCCGCTTGAAGTAGCGCCGCGCGGCCTCCAGGAAGGCGTCCTGCCCCACGTAGGCGACCAGTTGCTTCAAAACGGCGGCGCCCTTGGAGTAGGTGATGCCGTCGAAGTTGAGCTTGGCGTCCTCCAGGTCCCGGATGTCGGCCACCACCGGGTGGGTGGACGGCAGCTGGTCGGCCCGGTACGCCCACGACTTGCGGCGGTTGGCGAACGTGATCCAGCCCTCGGTGTAGCGGGTCGCCCCGACCTGCGAGAAGGCGCCCATGAAGTCGGCGAACGACTCCTTGAGCCACAGGTCGTCCCACCAGCGCATCGTCACCAGGTCGCCGAACCACATGTGCGACATCTCGTGCAGCACCACGTTGGCCCGGTGCTCGTAGGACGCCCGGGTCACCTTCCCGCGGAAGATGAACTCCTCGCGGAAGGTCACACACCCCGGGTTCTCCATCGCGCCCAGGTTGTACTCCGGCACGAACGCCTGGTCGTACTTCCCGAACGGGTACGGGTAGTCGAAGTGGTCGTGGAAGAAGTCCAGGCCCTGCTTGGTGACTTCGAAGATCTCGTCCGCGTCGAAGTGCCGGGCCAGCGAACGGCGGCACAGCGCGCTGAGCGGGATGTCGAGCACGCCCCGGTCCTCGAAGGTGCGCGAGTAGTGGTCGCGCTCCACGTGGTACGGGCCGGCCACCACCGCGGTGATGTACGTGGAGATCGGCTGCGTCGGCTGGAACCGCGAGGTGCTGCCGCCGCCGTCCGCGGGCACCGGGTCGCCGTCCCGCTCGCCGTTGCTGAGCACGGTCCAGCCCTCGGGCGCGGTCACCTGGAAGGTGAACGGGGCCTTCAGGTCGGGCTGCTCGAAGTTGGCGAAGACCCGGCGCGAGTCGGCCGGCTCGTACTGCGTGTAGAGGTAGACCTCGCCGTCCTCCGGGTCCTCGAACCGGTGCAGGCCCTCACCGGTCCTGCTGTACGCGCAGGCGGCGTCGACGACCAGGGTGTTGCGCTCGGCCAGGTCGTCCAGCGCGATGCGGGTGCCGTCGAAGACCGCGGCGGGGTCGAGGTCGCGGCCGTTGAGCCGCACGGAGGTGACGGCGGGCGCCAGCAGGTCCGCGAAGGACGAGGCGCCCGGGGACGAGCACCGGAAGTCGATCACCGTCGTCGACCGGAACGTCCGCGGGCCGGACGGATCGGCCGGCCCCACGGCTGACCGGACGTCCAGCGCCACGTCGTAGCGTTCGACGGACAGGATCGCGGCCCGGTCGCGGGCCTCCTCGCGGCTCAGGTTCTCGCCGGGCACGGGCGGACTCCTTTGTCTCCCTGGGTGGACGTGCTGGATCGCAGCTCTGGGCATCCTCCCATGGGCCCACCTCGGTGGCAGCGGGGAATGCCTCCGCGACGGTCCTCGTTGTCCGTCACAGGGAACCAGCATCCGCATGAGGAGAAACGCCGTGACCACGACCGAAGCCCGGAAGACCCCCGCCGACTTCTGGTTCGACCCGCTCTGCCCCTGGGCCTGGATGACCTCGCGCTGGATGCTGGAGGTGGAGAAGGTCCGGCCGGTCGAGGTCCGCTGGCACGTGATGAGCCTCGCGGTGCTCAACGAGGACAAGCTGGACACCCTCCCCGAGAAGTACGCCACCTTCCTCAAGGAGGCATGGGGCCCGGTCCGCGTGGCCATCGCCGCGCAGGAGCAGCACGGCGACGCGGTGCTCGGCCCGCTCTACACCGCGCTCGGCACCCGCTTCCACAACCAGGGCCTGCCCAAGACCCGCGAGACGCTGGTCGCCGCCCTGGAAGAGGTCGGCCTGCCCGCGGATCTGGCCGACTACGCCGACCGCGACACCTACGACCAGGAGCTGCGCGCCTCCCACAAGGAGGGCATCGACAAGGTCGGCCAGGACGTCGGCACCCCGGTCATCGCGGTGCCCGGCGCGGACGGCGAGCAGATCGCCTTCTTCGGCCCGGTCGTCACCCCGGCGCCGCGCGGTGAGGAGGCCGCGAAGCTGTGGGACGGCACGCTGATGGTGGCCTCCATCCCCGGCTTCTACGAGATCAAGCGGACCCGCACCCAGGGCCCGATCTTCGACTGACCGATCCGACCGATCCGACCCATCCCACTGATCCGACTGATCCCACCGATCCGACCGATCCGACCGGGAGAGCCCGCCGCCATGCCCCACCTCGGCCTGACGGCCCTCGTCGTGCGCGACTACGACGAGGCCATCGCCTACTACACCCGCGCGCTGGGCTTCGAGCTGCGCGAGGACACCCCGCGGGGGGACGGCAGCCGGTGGGTGGTCGTGGCCCCGCCCGGCTCCCGCGAGACCGGCCTGCTGCTGGCCCGCGCGAGCAGCCCCGCGCAGGCCGACCGGATCGGCGACCAGACCGGCGGCCGCGTCGGCCTGTTCCTGAACACCGACGACTTCGACCGCGACTACAAGCGGATGGTCGCCGAGGGCGTGGTGTTCGAGGAGGAGCCGCGCTACGAGCCGTACGGCGCGGTGGTGGTCTTCCAGGACCTCTACGGCAACCGCTGGGACCTCCTCCAACCGGCCTGAGCGCCGGCCCGCCTTGGCGGGATCCGACAGTGTGCCGCGCGTGCCCCGGCGGCCGGTCCGCGCTCGGGCCGGCCATCCGGTGCACCGGGTCCCGACGTGACGCGGCTCACTCCACCTGCTGAAACTCCCTCAACGGCGGAGCGCCGCCGCGAGCTTGACGGTGCACGGAAGTCTCCAAGCCGCTCCACGCCGCTTTGTCGGAGCCTCACGATGATCGGCTCCGGGGTGCTCGGCTAGCGTCACGGTGACCCACCATCCCCGACCTCCCGCGGAGTCCCGATGAGCACCGCAGCACCCGCCGTCCGTCCCGTCCTGGCCGACCTGCTCCCCGCCTCCTCCGCCGCCGGAGCCCGGGTGCGGGACGCCGCGCTGGTCCTGGGCGGCGCCGTCCTCACCGGGCTGGCCGCGCAGCTGTCCGTGCCCGTGCCGGGCTCGCCGGTGCCCGTCACCGGGCAGACGTTCGCCGCGCTGCTGGTCGGCACCGCGCTGGGCGCGCGGCGCGGCGTCGCCTCGCTGGGCCTGTACGCGGCGGCCGGCGTGGCCGGCGTGCCGTGGTTCGCCGAGGGCTCCTCCGGCTGGTCCATGCCGAGCTTCGGCTACATCCTCGGGATGCTGCTGGCGTCGGCCCTCGTCGGATCGCTGGCCCGGCGCGGCGGCGACCGCACGGTGCTGCGCACGGCCGGCGTGATGGTGCTGGGCTCGGCCGTCATCTACGCGGTCGGCGTGCCCTACCTCGCCTGGTCCGCGCACCTGTCCGCCACCCAGGCGGTCGACCTCGGCCTGCGCCCCTACCTGCTCGGCGACGCGCTCAAGGCCGCGCTCGCGATGGCGACCCTGCCCACCGCCTGGCGCCTGGCCCGCCACTCCTGACCGATCGGGGAGGGCCCGGCACCGGCGGGCCTGCGCCCTCGCCGGCGCCCCCCGATACCGGCCCGGAGCCGTCCGCAGCCCCCCGCCGTCCGCGGGCACGCCCCGGAGGGGCGGGGGGTGGGCCCGGATGGGAGACTGACCGCATGCGCGTGTACCTCGGCTCCGATCATGCCGGCTTCGAACTGAAGAACCACCTCGTCGAGTGGCTGACCGCCAACGGCCACGACCCCGTGGACTGCGGCCCGCACATCTACGACGCGGTCGACGACTACCCGCCGTTCTGCCTGCGCGCAGCCGAGCGCACGGCCGCCGACGCCGGCTCCCTCGGCATCGTGATCGGCGGCTCCGGCAACGGCGAGCAGATCGCCGCGAACAAGGTGAAGGGCGTGCGCGCCGCGCTCGCCTGGAGCGAGCAGACCGCCTCGCTGGCCCGCGAGCACAACGACGCCAACGTGCTCAGCATCGGCGGCCGCATGCACAGCCAGGACGAGGCCGTCAAGTTCGTCGAGATCTTCCTGGGCACCCCGTACTCGCACGAGGAGCGCCACCAGCGCCGGATCGACATGCTCACCGCCTACGAGGCCACCGGCGAGCTGCCGCCGATCCCGGCGCACCACCCGCAGCAGGACTGAGGCGGCGTGCCCGAAGGCCACACGATCCACCGGCTGGCCGAGGACTGCCGGCGGCTGCTCGCCGGGTGGCAGGTGCGGGTGAGCAGCCCGCAGGGCAAGTTCGCGGACAGCGCGGCGCTGCTGGACCGCGCCGTGCTGGACGGCGTGGACGCCCACGGCAAGCACCTGTTCCTCGGCTTCGAGCACGCCGGCTGGGTGCACATCCACCTCGGCCTGATCGGCAAGGTCACCTTCGACGGCACGGTCAGCGACACCGTGCGGCTGCGGATCCAGGGCGGCCGGCGCGGCGAGCACACCATGGACCTGCGCGGTCCCGCCGCGTGCGAGCTGATCACCGACCCCGAGAAGCAGGCGATCCACGCCCGCCTCGGCCCCGACCCGCTGCGGCCCGGCGAGGACCCCGAGCCGGCCTGGGCACGGATCTCGCGCTCCCGGGTGCCGGTGGCGGCGCTGCTGATGGACCAGAAGGTGCTGGCCGGGGTCGGCAACGTCTACCGGGCCGAGGTGCTGTTCCGGCACGGCGTGGACCCGTTCCTGCCCGGCAGGGACCTCACCCGCCCGGTCTGGGACGCGATGTGGGCCGACCTGGTGGAGCTGATGCGGGCCGGGGTGCGGGCCAACCGGATCGACACCGTGCGGCCGGAGCACGAGCCCGAGGCGATGGGCCGGCCGCCCCGGCAGGACGACCACGGCGGCGAGGTCTACGTCTACCGGCGGGCCGCGATGCCGTGCCTGGTGTGCGGCACCGAGGTCCGCACCCAGACGCTGGCGGCCCGCAACCTCTTCTGGTGCCCCACCTGCCAGCCCCCGGCGACCTAGGGAGCCGGGGCGCCCGTCCCGTCCGGCCCTCGTCCCGGGCCGCAGCCGCGGCCGGCGCGGGTCGGGCTCAGGCCCGCTCCTTCTCCGACGGCCTCCCGCCGGCCGGCTTCCCGGCCGGCACCTCCGCGTCCGGCTTCCGCGCCTCCGTCCCGGCGGGCGGCTCTGGCGCGGCCGCGCGCCGGCCCGGGATGCCGAGGGCCAGCAGCGAGCCGAGGAACGCGTACCCGGCGACCGCGGCCATCGCCGCGCGGAACCCGCGGCTGAAGTCCTCCGGCGAGGCGTAGCCGCCGCGGGCGGTGAAGACGGCGACGGTGACCGCGACGCCGAACACCCCGCCGAAGATCCGCAGCATCATGAACGCGCCGGACGCCTGGCCGATCTCCTGCGGCCGCACCGCCCCGACGACGGCCTTCTGAGCCGCGGGCATGGCCATCGTCATCCCGGCCCCGCCCACGATCAGGGCCGGCACCAGCGCGGCATAGCTCGTGCCCGGCCCGGCCGCGAACGCGATCCACGCCATGCCGGCGCACTGCACCAGCATCCCGGCCGCGACGAAGGTCCGTTCGCCGAACACGTCGGTCAGCCGGCCGGCGATCGGCGCGCACACCATCAGCGTCGCGGTCCACGGCACGAGGCGCAGCCCGGCGCCGATCGGCCCGCAGCCGTCCACGGTCTGGAAGTACTGCGCGAGGAAGAACAACGTGCCGTACAGCGACGCGAAGAGCAGGAAGTTGGCCGGGTTGGCGGTGGCGAACGCCCGGTGGCGGAAGAACCGCATCGGCAGCATCGGCGCCTGCGCCCGCCGCTCCCAGAGCACGAACGCCGCCATCAGCGCCAGCCCGCCCGCCTCGGCGCCCAGCACCTCGGCGCTGCCCCAGCCCGCCGTGTTGCCCCGCACCAGGCCCCAGACCAGGCCCAGCGCGCCCAGCGTCACCAGCACGACGCCGCCCAGGTCGAAGCGGCCGTTCGGGCCGGTGCTCTCCGCCACCCGCCGGGTGGTCAGCGCGATGGCGGCCACGCCCACGGGCAGGTTCAGCCAGAAGATCCACTGCCAGGCCAGCCCCTCGGCGATGACGCCGCCGATGAACGGGCCGCTGAACGTCGCCAGGCCGGTGAGGCCCATGTAGAGCCCCATCGCCCGGCCGCGCCGCTGCGGCGGGAACGCGGCGCTGATCAGGGTCAGGGACAGCGGCAGCACCATCGCCGCGCCCGCGCCCTGCAGGGCCCGGAACGCGATCAGCGCGCCGACGTCCCGGGACAGGGCGCAGGCCGCGGAGGCCGCGGTGAACACCGCGAGCCCGGTGGTGAACACGCGTCTGCGGCCGAACCGGTCGCCGAGCGCCGCGCCGGTCAGCAGCAGCACCGCGAAGGTCAGGTTGTAGGCGTTGACGGTCCACTCGAGCGTCTCGGGCGACGCCGCCAGGTCCTTCCGGATCGTCGTCAGCGCCGTCGTCACGACCAGGCTGTCCAGGGCCATCATGAAGGACGCCAGCGAGGCGAGCCCCAGGACCCACTTCTGGGTGGACGTCATCCGTCCTCGGTCGGTCTCCACCGTTCTCCTCCGTGTGCAGGGGGTGTCTCGCATGAACAGACACCCCCCGCACCGGAAATCGGGCGGTGGCGGAGGACCGGCCGGTCAGCGGCCTCCGCGAGCCGTCAGAAGCGGTGCGGAAGCCAGGGCTCCGCGTCGCTGCGGAAAGCGGCGGACGCCGCTGCCAGCGCGCCCGGGCGCAGCTCGCGGACCAGGCCGGCGCCGGCCATCGACCGCAGGCTCGGCCCGCCGAGGTAGGCGGCGCCCAACTCCTTCACGGACAGCGAGAGTTCGGCCGCGTCCGTGGTCCGCGCGCAGTCGGCGCCCTTCGGATCGCCGGTCAGCCGCCAACGCCCGCTGTTCCAGGGGCAGAACGCGTCCTCGACCTCCAGCACCACGTCAACCGGCGCCGCGTAGGTGCGGGCCGCCAGCGCCGCCGGCAGGTCCACCAGGCGCAGATGCAGGCCGTCGCGGAAACCCAGGTCGCAGCGGCGGATGTCGGACACCAGCTGCAGGAGCGCGTCGTCCATCGGCCGGTTCCAGAAGGTGATCCGGGACATCAGGTCGACACCGGAGAGGTACCGCCACAGCGCCGCGTAGGTCACCGGATCGAGTGCTTCCAGATCGCGCAGCCTGACGGTGCCGTCCGGTCCGCGGTGGCTCCAGCCCGGCTGGGTGGCGTAGCGGGCGTATCCGCGGACCTCACCGTCCAGTTCGGCCAGCACGCACAGCAGCTCGCCCGCGCCGTCCCGCGCGGACGGGGGGTCGAGCACCGGCTCCTGCTCCCACCCGGGCTGCCGGGCGAGCATGCCGGGGCGCTGCGGCACCCGCTGCGCGTAGATCGCCTCGCACACCTCGACGGCCTCGGCGGGCGGCACCAGGCGGAACCGCACCCGGTCGGTGCCCTCGGGGGCGTGGAAGGAGATCCGGGTGGTGTCCAGGGTGCCGCGCATCTGCCGGCTGGCGATGCCGTAGCCGAACCGCCCGTAGATCCCCGGCTCGGACGCGGTGAGGACGGCGAACGGCTCGCCGCGGTCCCGGAAGTCGTCCAGCTGGTGGCGCATCATCGCCGTCAGCACGCCGCGGCGGCGGTGGGTGGGCTGGACGCTGACCATGGTGACGCCCGGCACGTCCGCGACCGCCCCGCCGGGCAGGGTCATGCGGAACGCGAACGCGCCCGCGGTGCCGACGAGTTCCTCGCCGTCCCAGGCCGCGACCATCCGGTCGAAGTCGACGATCCGGCGCCACAGGGCCCGTTCCTCGACCGGATCGGGCGGGCCGCCGAACCCCCGTTCCAGGCGGTCGAAGAACAGTTCCCACTGGTCGGCGTGCAGTACCCGTACGTCGGTCGTCGTCATGGCCCCTGCCTACCAGGCGCGCCACCGCCCGGCGAACACATTTTCCGATGGGCGCCCCCCGGCCGGTGGTTCCGGCCGCCCCGGCGGGGCCCGCCGGCCCCGGCACAGCTCACAGCCGTTCCGCCCTGCACGGCGGGGCGATCGATGGGTAGGGTCGCCGGGACATGGCAAAGGACGTGGCAAGGGAAGGCATCGGGCTCAGGTGGAGCAGGCGGCTGCACCGGGCCCGGCTCGGCGTGCGCCGGTCCGCCGTGGACTACTTCCGCGGCGACGCCTCGGACTGGGCGGGCCTCGCGGTCGTCGCCCTGACCATCCCGGCCCTCGCCTACACCACGGTCTGGTCGCCCGAGTGGTGCCCGCCCAGCGCGCTGGCGCTGCCGATCCTGGCCGGTGGGCTGCTGCTGCGCCCGGCGAGCCTGCTGCTGCTCTACGCGGCCTCCGCGGTGGCGCTGGTCGCCGAGTCCGCGGCCCTCGGCCCGTACCGCGAGGGGCCGGCGCGGGTCACGCCCGGCACCGTGCTGGTGGTCACCGCGGTGGCGCTGACCGGCCTGATCATCGCCCAGTTCAGGGCGCGGGTGGGCGTGCCCTGGCGGCGCGGCCACACCATGCTCTTCGACCTGCGCGAACGGATCAGGGTGCAGAGCCGGTTGCCGCGGCTGCCGGGCGGCTGGCACGCGGAGATGGCACTGCGGCCGGCCGGCGGGCAGTCCTTCTCCGGCGACTTCGTGGTCGCCACCCGCACGTCCGACGGGCGCGTGCTGGAAGCGGTGCTCACCGACGTCTCCGGCAAGGGCATGGACGCCGCGTCGCGTTCCCTGCTGCTGTCCGGCGCGTTCGGCGGCCTGCTCGGCTCGCTGCCGCCGCACGCCTTCCTCAGCGCCGCCAACGGCTACCTGCTGCGCCAGAACTGGGATGAGGGGTTCGCCACTTCGGTGCACCTGGTGCTGGACCTGGAGACCGGCGACTACGAACTGCTGTCCGCGGGGCACCTGCCCGGCGTCCAACTCCACGCCGGCACCGGCAAGTGGGAGCAGAAAGCCGCCGAGGGCCCGCTGCTCGGCGTCTACGACGGCGCCGAATTCCTGGGCGTCAAGGGCACGTTGCAGTCCGGTGACGTGCTGATGCTGTTCACCGACGGGCTGGTGGAGACCGCCGACCGCGACATCGCCGAGGGCATGGACCGGCTGATGGGGGAGGCGGACCGCTTCGTCGCCACCGGATTCCGGGGCTCCGCCTGGCGGTTGATCGAAGCGGTCGCCAAGGATGTCAACGATGATCGTGCGTTGCTCATGGTGTGCAGGGACTGACGCTCGGGAATGGGACTATGGGTTGCACGGTCGCATTGTGGTCTCCCGGGTCCCTGGGCGATGGCACCATGGAGCGGGCGAGGCGGGGGCAGGGCAGCGGCACGGTCCCCGGACCGGCAAGGAATTACCGATTGAGGAAGTGATCCGCTGTGGTTATCTCCCTGTCCGCCGTGCTGTTGCTGGCGATCGTCCTGGTGGTGATGATCCGGAGCAAGTCCATCAAGGTCGGTCCGGCCATAGTGGCCGCTCTGTTCGGGTTCTTCCTCGCCTCGACGAACATGGCCCCGTCGGTCAACCGGTTCCTGACGTCACTTGCCGACACGATCAACCAGATAAAGATCTGACCTGGCAGCGGGCTGCGGGTCCGCGGACAGCACCTGGCGCAGCGTCTGCTGCGCCTCGTCCGCGGAGGACGCGGCCAGCAGTGCGGCGAGCACCGCGATCCGCGCCTGGCCCGGACGCAGCGTTCCCGTCAACTGGGCGCCGGCGGCGGCCAGATCGACCGCGCCCCCGCCGGTGTACAGGGGGGTCACCGCGCCCGCCGCGACCCGGGTGCTGATCGCGACCAGCACCCCGTCGCGCACCGCGCGCTCCACCGCGGCGGCGACCACCGGATTGGTGTTGCCGGCCCCGGTGCCGACCACCACGACGCCGCGGGCGCCGGCGCCGAGCGCGGCCTCGAACAGCACGGCGTCGCCGTCACTGTGGTGCATCACCACGTCCACGCGCGGCGCGACGGCGTCCCGCGCGGGCAGCGGCAGCGCGGCGGGCCGGGGCCGGTGCGGTCCCCAGGCGACGCGGCCGAACTCCACGCGCCCCAGCGGCAGCCCGTCCGGGTCGCCGAACGCGCGGGCGTCGACGGTGTGCTTCTTGACGGTGCCGCGGGCGGCGAAGACCTGTCCGGCGAAGACGATCACCGCGCCGATGTCCCGGCCGGTGGCTGCGGTCAGCAGCGCGTCGTAGAGGTTGCCCGCCGCGTCGCCGTCCTCGGCGTCCAGCGGCTTCTGGGCGCCGGTGAAGACCACAGGGCGCCGGTCGGCGTGGAAGAGGTCGAGGAGGAACGCGGACTCCTCCAGGGTGTCCGTACCGTGGGTGACGACAACGCCGTCCACCGAGGGGTCGGCCAGCACCTCGTGCACGGCGTGCAGCAGCCGCAGCTGGTGGTCGGTGGTCAGCTGCGAGCTGTTGACCGTGAACAGGTCCACGACCCGCACGTCCACGCCCTCGGGGACCGCCCCCGCGGCGAGGACCTCCTGCCCGGCGGCTTCGGCGGCATAGCCGGCGCCCTGCCACCGGCTGGCGATGGTGCCCCCGGTGCTGATGACCACGACGTGTCGCACGATGCCTTCGCCTCCATCTGTGACGGCCCTGCGGAACGGTGCGCGGAACACGGCGGCACACCGGGAGGCAGCGCGCAGCTGCCTCCAGCACAATGATATGCGCGTAGACCTGTCATATGATTGCGAAGTCTGACCGACACACCCTTGTTTCATGGTAGGAGATGCCACCATGGACGCCATCGACAGAAGTATCTTGCGCGAGCTCCAGGCCGACGGCCGGCTGACCAACCAGGAACTGGCCGCGCGGGTCGGCCTCACCCCCTCGCCCTGCCTGCGGCGGGTGCGCCAGCTGGAGGACGACGGGGTGATCCGGAGCTACCGCGCGGTGGTCGACCCCGGAGCGGTCGGCCGCGGCTTCGAGGTCTTCGCCTCCGTCGAGGTCCGCCGCGACCGCGCCTCGGTCGCCGCCTTCGAGGCCGAGCTGCAGACCATCCCCGACGTGGTCGAGGCCTACCGCCTCTACGGCGCCCCCGGCAGCCTGCTGCGGATCGCCGTGGCCGACTCCGACGCCTACGAGCGCTTCTGGACCGACAAGCTGATCTCGCTGCCCGGCGTCACCGACGTCAACTCCCAGATGATCATGAAGCGCATCAAGTCCCCCCAGGGCGTCCCCGTCGACTGACCCGGCCGACCGGCCCCGCCGCGGCGGGGCGGAGACCCCCGGAAGACAGCGACGGCCCGGGCGGGGTCTCCCCTGCGGCCGGGCCGTGGCGGTGTGGAGCGGGCGACGGGAATCGAACCCGCGTAGCTAGTTTGGAAGACTAGGGCTCTACCATTGAGCTACGCCCGCAGCGCCTGTGATTCTGGCACATCGCATAGTAGCCGGTCGAACCGGTGGAGCGGCGGGTGGAATACCGGCTGCCCACGCGTGCGGGGACATGTACTCTACGTGTCGCACCAGCGGGGTGTGGCGCAGCTTGGTAGCGCGTCCGCTTTGGGAGCGGAAGGCCGTCGGTTCGAATCCGGCCACCCCGACCAGCAGTTCCGGGCAGGAGCGGGGCAGCGGGTACGAGCCGCCGCAGGCGGCCGTACGACCCCGTCCGGCGCGTTTGTGGTACCCGGTAGGATGGGTCGCTGGCGACCGGACGCGCGGCACCGACCGCGCACATCGCATCGCCCCCATCAACGTAAAGCCCCCAAGGAGACCCAACCGTGAAGAGCGCCGTCGAGACTCTGAACCCGACCCGGGTTCGACTCACTGTCGAGGTGCCCTTCGAGGAGCTCAAGCCCAGCCTCGACGCGGCGTACAAGAAGATCAACCAGCAGGTCACGGTGCCGGGCTTCCGCAAGGGCAAGATCCCTGCGCGCGTCATCGACCAGCGGTTCGGCCGTGGCGCGGTCCTCGAAGAGGCGATCAACGACGCGCTGCCGAAGTTCTACACGGAGGCGGTCAACGAGGGTGAGCTGAAGGTCCTCGGCCAGCCCGACGTGGACATCACCGAGTTCAACGACGGCGACGAGCTGAAGTTCACCGCCGAGGTGGACATCCGCCCCTCCATCGAGATCCCGGACTACTCCGGCATCGAGGTCACCGTCGACGCCGTCGAGGTGAGCGACGAGGACGTGGAGAAGTCCCTGGAGCAGCTCCGCGAGCGCTTCGCCTCCACCGCCCCGGTCGAGCGCGCCGCCGCCGACGGCGACGTCGTCGTGGTCGACCTGGAGGCGTCCGTCGACGGCGAGGTGCTGGAGGACGGCATCGCCAAGGGCGTCAGCTACACCATCGGCTCGGGCCAGCTGCTCGACGGCATCGACGAGGCCGTCACCGGCCTGGAGAAGGGTGGCTCCGCCACCTTCACCTCCGAGCTCAAGGGCGGCTCCGCGGCCGGCCGCGAGGCGTCCGTCAAGGTCGACGTCTCCGACGTCCAGGAGCGCGAACTGCCCACGCTGGACGACGACTTCGCCCAGATGGCGTCCGAGTTCGACACTCTGGAGGAGCTGCGCGAGGACAGCCGCAAGCGGCTGGCGCGCATGAAGTCCTACGACCAGGCCACCCAGGCGCAGGAGAAGGTCCTGGACGCCCTGATCGAGCTGGTCGAGGTCCCGATCCCGGAGAAGCTCCTCAAGGACGAGATCGAGACCCGCACGCACAACCTGGAGCACCACCAGTTCCCGTCCCTGGGCCTGACCTGGGACACGTACCTGGAGCGCGAGGGCAAGACCCGCGAGGAGTACGACGCCGAGGTCGAGACCCAGTCCGTCAAGGGCATCAAGACCCAGTTCATCCTCGACGAGCTGGTCACCCTGGAGAAGCTGTCGGTCAACCAGGAGGAGCTCACCGAGCACCTCATGCGCCGCGCCGCCACCTCCGGCATGACCCCCGACCAGTTCGCCCAGGCGGTCGTCGAGGGCGGCCAGGTGCCGATGCTGGTCGGCGAGGTCGCCCGCGGCAAGGCGCTGGCCGTCGTCGTGGAGGCCGCCAAGGTCACCGACACCAACGGCGAGGTCGTCGACCTGGAGGACGAGGAGGACGAGGAGGACGAGACCGGCGAGACGGTCGAGGCCGCCGCGGAGACCTCCGAGGACGCCCCCGCCGCGGACGGCGACGCGGACGACAAGCCCGCCGAGTCCTGACCCGCAGGCACACGTCACGGGCCCGAACACCCACCGGTGTTCGGGCCCGTGCCCGTGGGCCGCGGCCGGCAGCCGGCCGGGCGCACACCGTCCGGCGCACCCACCCTGCGCTATCAGCGAACAGTTCCGCGTAGGGGATTGCTGGGCCCCACCTGCGCGTTAGGGTCCACAAGTAGGAGGGCAGAGGTGCAGCAGCGCGGTGAGCGTGAGTACACCGTGCTGGCCGCGCCCCGGCCCTGACGAAGACCCTGTGACGGTCTGTCTACCGTCCGACAACGAGCAGGTGGATACGTGACGACTCCGATGCCCTCCGCCGCAGGCGACCCGACTCCGTTCGGTGGCCTCGGCGACCAGGTCTACAACCGACTGCTCGGCGAGCGGATCATCTTCCTCGGCCAGGCGGTCGACGACGATATCGCCAACAAGATCACCGCGCAGCTGCTGCTCCTGGCCGCGGACCCCGAGAAGGACATCTTCCTCTACATCAACAGCCCCGGCGGCTCCGTGACCGCCGGCATGGCGATCTACGACACCATGCAGTTCATCAAGAACGACGTGGTGACGATCGCCATGGGCATGGCCGCCTCGATGGGCCAGTTCCTGCTGACCGCGGGCACCCCGGGCAAGCGCTTCGCGCTGCCGAACACCCGCATCCTGATGCACCAGCCCTCGGCGGGCCTGGGCGGTTCCGCCACGGACATCAAGATCCAGGCCGAGCAGCTGCTGCACACCAAGCGCCGCATGGCGGAGCTGATCGCGCAGCACTCCGGCCAGACCTTCGAGCAGATCACCAAGGACTCCGACCGCGACCGCTGGTTCTCCGCCGAGGAGGCCAAGGAGTACGGCCTGCTGGACGGCGTGATGCTCTCCGCCGCGCACGTCCCGGGCGGCGGCGGCACCGGCGCCGGCGGCCCGTCCGCCTGAGCCAGGCACGGCACTCCCGGCCCCAGATCCTCTCGAAGCCCCCCTCACCAGGACGGTGGTCTCAACCCCATGAACCCCTTGAACTTCCCCGGTAGCGGACTGTACGAGCGGCCCGACATGCCCAGGGCCGAGCGTCACGGCGTGTTCGGCGCCGAGGCCCGCTACGTCATCCCGCGCTTCGTCGAGCGCACCTCGCAGGGCGTGCGCGAGTACGACCCGTACGCGAAGCTCTTCGAGGAGCGCGTGATCTTCCTCGGCGTGCAGATCGACGACGCCTCGGCCAACGACGTCATGGCGCAGCTGCTGTGCCTGGAGTCGATGGACCCGGACCGGGACATCTCCGTCTACATCAACAGCCCCGGCGGCTCCTTCACCGCGCTGACCGCGATCTACGACACCATGCAGTTCGTGAAGCCGGACATCCAGACGGTCTGCATGGGCCAGGCGGCCTCCGCCGCCGCGGTCCTGCTGGCGGCCGGCAGCCCCGGCAAGCGGATGGCGCTGCCCAACGCCCGGGTGCTGATCCACCAGCCGTACAGTGAGACCGGCCGCGGCCAGGTGTCCGACCTGGAGATCGCCGCGAACGAGATCATCCGGATGCGGCAGCAGCTGGAGGAGATGCTCGCCAAGCACTCCACCACCCCGATCGAGCAGATCCGCGACGACATCGAGCGCGACAAGATCCTGACCGCCGAGGAGTCGCTCTCCTACGGTCTGATCGACCAGATCGTGTCCACCCGCAAGACGTCCGTCGGCGTCTGAGCAGCGCCCCGGAGGGGCGCCTGATCAGCGGTCGAGGGACGGCTGACCGGCAGTAGAAGGACGGATCGCCGCACCCGGTGTGAGCGGCCTCCCACGGACTCGCACAGCCAGTACGTCCAAGGGGGGCCCACACCGGGGGCGCGGCAAGGTACCGTCGATGAGAGAAGCACCAGGCTCCGTTGAAGGTCGGCGGATCCCAGGCGAAGGGGAAAGACCTCGTGGCACGCATCGGTGACGGCGGAGACCTGCTGAAGTGCTCGTTCTGCGGAAAGAGCCAGAAGCAGGTGAAGAAGCTCATCGCAGGCCCCGGTGTGTACATCTGCGACGAGTGCATCGACCTCTGCAACGAGATCATCGAGGAGGAGCTCGCCGAGTCCTCCGAGGTGCGCTGGGAAGACCTGCCCAAGCCCCGGGAGATCTACGAGTTCCTCGAGGGCTATGTCGTCGGGCAGGAACCGGCCAAGAAGGCCCTGTCCGTGGCGGTGTACAACCACTACAAGCGGGTCCAGGCCGGTGAGGCCGGACGCCCCGGCCACGACGACGCGATCGAGCTGGCCAAGTCCAACATCCTGCTGCTCGGCCCGACCGGCTCCGGCAAGACGCTGCTCGCGCAGACCCTGGCCCGGATGCTCAACGTGCCGTTCGCCATCGCCGACGCCACCGCCCTCACCGAGGCCGGGTACGTCGGCGAGGACGTGGAGAACATCCTCCTCAAGCTGATCCAGGCGGCCGACTACGACGTCAAGAAGGCCGAGACCGGGATCATCTACATCGACGAGATCGACAAGGTCGCCCGCAAGAGCGAGAACCCGTCGATCACCCGCGACGTCTCGGGCGAGGGCGTGCAGCAGGCGCTGCTGAAGATCCTGGAGGGCACCACCGCGTCGGTGCCGCCGCAGGGCGGGCGCAAGCACCCGCACCAGGAGTTCATCCAGATCGACACCACGAACGTGCTGTTCATCGTGGGCGGCGCGTTCGCCGGCCTGGAGAAGATCATCGAGGCCAGGGCCGGCGCCAAGGGCATCGGCTTCGGCGCGACGATCCGCTCCAAGCGCGAACTGGACATGTCCGACCAGTTCTCCGACATCATGCCCGAGGACCTGGTCAAGTTCGGCATGATCCCGGAGTTCATCGGCCGCCTGCCGGTGATCACCAGCGTGCACAACCTCGACCGCGAGGCGCTGCTGCAGATCCTGGTCGAGCCGCGCAACGCGCTGGTGAAGCAGTACCAGAAGCTCTTCGAACTCGACGGCGTGGAGCTGGAGTTCGAGCGCGGCGCGCTGGAGGCCATCGCCGACCAGGCGATCCTGCGGCAGACCGGCGCCCGCGGCCTGCGCGCCATCATGGAGGAGGTGCTGCAGTCGGTGATGTACGAGGTGCCGTCCCGCAAGGACGTCGCCCGCGTGGTGATCTCCGCCGACGTGGTGCACTCCAACGTCAACCCCACGCTGGTTCCGCGCGAGCCGCGGATCGTGGGCAAGGGCGAGCAGAAGAGCGCGTAGCGCTCCCCGCGACACACGAAGGGGCGCCCGGTCCGATCGGACCGGGCGCCCCTTCGTACGTCCGCGGGCGGTGCGTCAGGACAGCGGAACGCGCACGTCCTTGCGGACCTTGGCGGTGAGGTCGGCCGCGTCGGACACCGAGGTGTCGCCGCCGACGCCGGTCATCATGGCGGCCGCGTCGATCGGGATGACGTAGCCGACCGTGCTGTAGTCCGCCCACATGCAGACGGAGGTCGTCAGGGACTTGTTGGTGCTGCCCTGGGTGAACTTCACCTGCTGGCACTCCATGACCGCGTCGTCGGCGCCGGCCGGGTGGACGGTCTGCGTGCTGCCGACCAGCTCCTCCTTGCTGCCGTCGCTCTCGGGCTTGGACGACTGGGCCTTCGCCCGGGCGTCGGCGAACATGGCGTCGACGACCTTCTTCGGGTCCTTGACGGTGCCGTACACGCCGCTGAACTCCAGCAGCTTGCCGGTCAGTTCGGACGAGCCCTTCATGTACCCGGCGGAGACCTTCTGCGCGTTGGTGACGCCGAGGCCCTTCATCCGCTCGATGTCGCTGTCGTCGAAGCCGTCGGAGCTGCTGCCCGCGCTGTCGCTCTTCTTGTACGAGTCGGCCACCGTGTCCGGCGTGATCAGCTTGTACTTCTTGCCGTCGTCCTTGAGTGCGGAACCGCCGCCACCGCCGCCCTTGGTGACGAAGAAGACGCCGACGCCGATCGCGACCAGGGCCACGACCGCGCCGATGATGAGACCGGTCTTCTTGCCGCCGCCCTGCGGGGGAGGGCCCTGCGGGTAGCCGTAGCCGGGCTGCTGCTGGCCGTACGGCGGCGGGACCTGGCCGTAGCCCTGCTGCTGCGGGGGCACCTGGCCGCCGTAGCCCGGCTGCTGCTGCGGGGGCTGCTGGGGGTAGCCGTAGCCCGGCTGCTGCTGGCCGTATCCGCCCGGCTGGGGCTGCGGCTGCCCGTATCCACCGGGCTGCGGCTGACCGTAACCGCCGCCCTGGGGCTGCTGCCCGTAGGGGTTCGGCGGCGGCTGGTTGTAGCTCATGGGTTTCGTCCCCTCCGTTAACGAGAAAGCCCATCCTCGCGCAGGTCTGCGCCGTTGCTCACATCGGGGGCGCAACTGGTTCGTAACAGCCTCGTCCGCCGCCGTAGAATCCCTGGCGTGACCGACAACACTCAGCGCCCCGACAGCGGGCCGACCGACAGCACCCCCGAACTGCCGACCCAGTACACGCCGGCCGAGGTAGAGGGGGAGCTGTACGAGCGCTGGGTAGAGCGGGAGTACTTCGAGGCCGACGCCAAGAGTGACAAGCCTCCGTACACCATCGTCATCCCGCCGCCGAACGTCACCGGTTCACTCCATCTGGGGCACGCCTTCCAGCACACGCTGATGGACGCGCTCACCCGCCGCAAGCGCATGCAGGGCTACGAGGCCCTGTGGCTGCCCGGCATGGACCACGCCGGCATCGCCACCCAGAACAAGGTCGAGCAGCAGCTCGCCGAGGAGGGCAAGTCGCGGCAGGACATCGGCCGCGAGGAGTTCGTCGAGCGCGTGTGGCAGTGGAAGGAGGAGTACGGCGGGAGGATCCTCGGCCAGATGCGCCGCCTCGGCGACGGCGTCGACTGGTCCCGCGAGCGCTTCACCATGGACGAGGGCCTGTCCAACGCCGTCCAGACCATCTTCAAGAAGCTCTACGACGACGGGCTGATCTACCGCGCCGAGCGGATCATCAACTGGTGCCCGCGGTGCCTGACCGCAATCTCCGACATCGAGGTGGACTACCAGGACGACGACGGCGAGCTGGTCTCGCTGAAGTACGGCGAGGGCGACGACACGGTCATCGTGGCGACCACCCGCGCCGAGACGATGCTCGGCGACACCGCGGTCGCCGTCCACCCGGACGACGAGCGCTACCGGCACCTGGTCGGCCGGCGGATCAAGCTGCCGCTCACCGACCGCACCATCCCGGTGGTCGCCGACGCCCACGTCGACCCGGAGTTCGGCACCGGCGCGGTCAAGGTCACCCCGGCCCACGACCCCAACGACTTCGCGATCGGCCAGCGCCACGGCCTGGAGTCGATCACCGTCATGGACGAGCGCGGCATCATCACCGTGCACGGCCCGTTCCAGGGCCTGGACCGCTTCGAGGCACGCAGCGCCATCGTGGGCGCCCTGCACGAGCAGGGCCGGATCGTCGCCGAGAAGCGCCCGTACGTCCACTCGGTCGGCCACTGCTCGCGCTGCAAGACCACCATCGAGCCGCGGCTGTCGCTGCAGTGGTGGGTCAAGGTCGAGCCGCTGGCCCGCGCCGCGGGCGACGCGGTGCGCGACGGCCGCGTCGCCATCCACCCCAAGGAGATGGAGAAGCGGTACTTCGACTGGGTCGACAACATGCACGACTGGTGCATCTCGCGTCAGTTGTGGTGGGGCCACCGCATCCCGGTCTGGTACGGGCCGAACGGCGAGCAGGTGTGCGTCGGCCCGGACGAGCAGCCTCCCACCGGCGAGGGCTGGACCCAGGACTCCGACGTCCTGGACACCTGGTTCTCCTCCGGCCTGTGGCCGTTCTCCACGCTGGGCTGGCCGGACCGCACCGCGGACCTGGAGAAGTTCTATCCGACCGACGTCCTGCTGACCGGCCACGACATCATCTTCTTCTGGGTCGCCCGGATGATGATGTTCGGCCTGTACGCGATGGACGGCGTGGTGCCGTTCCACACCATCGCGCTGACCGGCCTGGTCCGCGACGAGTTCGGCAAGAAGATGTCCAAGTCCAACCCCAACTCGGTGGACCCGCTGGACTGGATGAACGCCTACGGCTCCGACGCCGTCCGCTTCACCCTGGCCACCGGCGCCAACCCGGGCGCGGACGTGCCGATCGGCGAGGACTGGGTCAAGGCGTCCCGCAACTTCGCCAACAAGATCTGGAACGCCACCCGGTTCGCGCTGATGAACGGCGCGAGCGTCGAGGGGCCGCTGCCCTCGGCGGCGCAGATGTCCGCGACCGACCGGTGGATCCTGTCCCGGCTGAACCTGGTGGTCGCCCAGGTCGACGCGTACTACGAGGACTTCCAGTTCGCGAAGCTCAGCGACGCGCTCTACCACTTCGCGTGGGACGAGGTCTTCGACTGGTACGTCGAGCTGTCCAAGACCACCTTCCAGGCCGGCGGCGAGCCGGCCGAGGCCAGCAAGCGGGTGCTGGGCGAGGTGCTGGACGTCACGCTGCGGCTGCTGCATCCGGTGGTCCCGTTCGTCACCGAGACGCTGTGGACGGCGCTCACCGGCCGCGAGTCGGTGGTGATCGCCGAGTGGCCGAAGGACAGCGGCTTCCGCGACGCGGCCGCCGAGGCGGAGATCGCCGAGGTGCGCCGGGTCGTCACCGAGGTCCGCCGGTTCCGGTCCGACCAGGGCCTGCAGCCGGGCCAGCGGGTGCCGGCACGGCTCACCCTGGACGGCACGCTCCTCACGCCGCACGAGACCGCGATCCGGCAGCTGCTGCGCCTGCAGCCCGAAGGCGAGGGCTTCCACCCGACCGCCACCCTGCCGGTGGCCGGCGCGGTCGTCGCGCTCGACCTGTCCGGCACGATCGACGTGGCGGCCGAGCGCAAGCGGCTGACGAAGGACCTGACCGCGGCGGAGAAGGAGAAGGCGGACACGACCAGGAAGCTCGGCAACGACGCGTTCCTGGCCAAGGCGCCCGAGCCGGTCGTCGCCAAGATCCGCGCCCGGCTGGCCACCGCGGAGGCCGACATCGCCCGGATCACCGCGCAGCTCGCCGCGCTGCCGCAGGGCTGAACCGCCGCCCTCGCCCGGTCCGCGGGTCCACCGACCCGCGGACCGGGCCCGGCGAGGGCCAGGCGAAGATCGGGGGCGCCGCTTTCGTAGACTGGACCCGTGAGCAACCCTCCCAGCGACGAGCCCTACGGGCGGCTCGACGACGACGCGTACGACGACGCCGCGGACGACACCCAGGACCAGGGCCCGCGCGAGGTCGACATGGCCGTGATCGAGGCGGGCAGCCGCACCCTGCGCACCGAGGTGACCCCGCCCGCGCCCGAGGACGACGTGCCCGCGCGCCCCGCCGACCCCGAGGTGGACCGCGCGCTGCGCGCGGTGGAGGACGAACTGCTCGGCCGCTGGCCGGAGACCAAGCTCGACCCGTCACTCGACCGGATGACCGCGCTGATGGACATCCTCGGCGACCCGCAGCGCGCCTACCCCTCGATCCACATCACCGGCACCAACGGCAAGACCAGCACCGCGCGGATGATCGAGCGGCTGCTGCTGGCCTTCGAACTGCGCACCGGCCGCTACACCAGCCCGCACGTGCAGTCCGTCACCGAGCGGATCAGCCTGGACGGCCGGCCGATCCCGGCGGAGCGGTTCATCGAGCAGTACCACGACCTGACGCCGTACATCGGCATGGTCGACCAGTCGCAGCCGCACCGCATGTCCTTCTTCGAGGTGCTCACGGGCATGGCGTACGCGGCCTTCGCCGACGCGCCGGTGGACGTGGCCGTCGTCGAGGTCGGCATGGGCGGCTCCTGGGACGCGACCAACGTGGTGGACGGCCAGGTCGCCGTCGTCACCCCGATCGCCCTGGACCACACCGAGCGGCTCGGGAGCACTCCGGGCGAGATCGCCGGGGAGAAGTCCGGGATCATCAAGCAGGGCGCCACCGCCGTCCTCGCCCAGCAGCCCGCGGACGCCGCGCAGGTGCTGCTCAAGCGGGCCGTGGCGGTCGACGCCACGGTGGCCCGCGCGGGCATGGAGTTCGGCGTGCTGCACCGCGAGGTGGCCGTCGGCGGGCAGATGCTGACGCTGCGCGGCCTGGGCGGCGAGTACGAGCAGGTCTTCCTGCCGCTGCACGGCGAGCACCAGGCGCAGAACGCCGCGCTGGCGCTCGCCGCCGTCGAGGCGTTCTTCGGCATCGGCAGCATGCACCAGCGGATCCTGGATCTGGACACCGTGCGCGGCGCGTTCGCCACCGTCACCTCGCCCGGCCGGCTCGAAGTGGTGCGGCACAGCCCGACCGTGGTGCTGGACGCCGCGCACAACCCGGCCGGCGCGCAGGTCACCGCGGCCGCCGTCAGCGAGGTGTTCGGTTTCAGCCATCTGGTGGGCGTGGTCGGCCCCAGCGGCGACAAGGACGTGCGCGGGCTGCTGGAGGCGTTCGAGCCGGTGTTCGCCGAGGTCGTGGTGACCCGCAACTCCACCTCGCGCGCCATGGACGTCGACGAACTGGCCGCGCTGGCCGTCGAGGTGTTCGGCGAGGACCGGGTCCAGGTCGAGACGCGGCTGGACGACGCGCTGGAGGCGGCCATCACCCTCGCGGAGGAGGAGGGCGAGTACTCCGGCGCGGGGGTCCTCGTGACCGGTTCGGTGATCACCGTCGGAGAGGCCCGGCTGCTGCTGGGCCGCAAGTGAATCGTGGAATGAAGGGGCCCTGGGCATGCGGACGCTGTGTGCGAGCACGCTGATCGGCGAGTTCTTGGTCATCGGCTTCGCCGGGCTGGTGGCGATGAAGCACCCGGACCTGACGATGGGCCAGGTGTGGACGGTGTGCGGCATCGCCATGGCGCTGTGCGTGCTGCTGTGCGGCATGCTCAGCCGGCCCGGCGCGCTGGCGGTGGGCTGGGCGCTGCAGATCGGCCTGATCGCGAGCGGGTTCGTGGTCGGTACGATGTTCTTCCTCGGGGTGATCTTCGCCGCCCTGTGGTGGGCGTCGATCCACTACGGCCGCAAGGTCGACGAGATCCGGGCGCGCCCCGCGGCGCCCACGGCGTGAGCCGCGCCTTGTAGGCTCGTCGCACATTCTTTTGAGTATCAGGAGTCGCACCGTGTCCCAGCGCACCCTCGTCCTTCTCAAGCCGGACGCCGTCCGCCGCGGCCTGATCGGCGAGATCCTCGGCCGGATCGAACGCAAGGCGGGCTGGACCATCAGCGCGCTCGAACTGCGCACCCTGGACCGCGGCACGCTGGAGCAGCACTACGCCGAGCACGTCGGACGGCCGTTCTACGAGCCGCTGGTGGAGTTCATGGCGTCCGGGCCCGCGGTCGCGCTGGTCGTCGAGGGCGAGCGGGTCATCGAGGGCGTGCGCGCGCTGGCCGGCCCGACCGACCCGATCGCCGCCGCGCCCGGCTCCATTCGGGGGGATTTCGGCACCATCGTGCGGGAGAACCTGATCCACGCCTCGGACTCCGAGGAGTCGGCCGAGCGCGAGATCAAGATCTTCTTCCCCACCCTGGCCTAAACCCCGGACGAAAGCCGCATCTTGCGGACATGGTCCGCTGATGAGCGGGAACAGGACAACCGGGGCCCCCACGGGAACCAAACACTCCGACACGGCGTCACCATTACTGAGGTCCGCTGTGCGTTCTGATGACAATGGCGTCGGAACCCCGACAGCGCGCCCCCACCGGGCGCGACTACGATGGAACCTCCGCCCACGCTCGGGAAGGCCAGACGTATCCACATGGCGAACAACATGTCGTTCATCGGCCGTGACATGGCTGTCGACCTCGGGACTGCCAACACGCTGGTGTACGTCAGGGGCCGCGGGATCGTCCTGAACGAGCCATCGGTCGTCGCGGTCAACACCAACACCGGTGGCATCCTCGCGGTGGGCGCCGAGGCGAAGAAGATGATCGGCCGCACCCCGGGCAACATCGTCGCCGTGCGGCCCCTGAAGGACGGCGTCATCGCCGACTTCGAGATCACCGAGCGCATGCTGCGCTACTTCATCCTGAAGATCCACCGCCGCCGCTACATGGTCCGCCCGCGCGTGGTCATCTGCGTGCCCTCGGGCATCACCGGAGTGGAGCGCCGCGCGGTCATCGAGGCCGCCACGCAGGCCGGCGCCCGCACGGTGCACATCATCGAGGAGCCGATGGCCGCGGCCATCGGCGCCGGGCTCCCGGTCCACGAGGCCACCGGCAACATGGTGGTGGACATCGGCGGCGGCACCACCGAGGTGGCGGTCATCAGCCTCGGCGGCATCGTCACCGCGCAGTCCATCCGGGTGGCCGGCGACGAGCTGGACAACGCGATCATCCAGCACATCAAGAAGGAGTACAGCCTTCTGCTGGGCGAGCGCACCTCCGAGCAGATCAAGCTCACCATCGGCTCGGCCTTCGCCTCCAAGGGCGAGGAGGAGCACACCGAGATCCGCGGACGCGACCTCGTCAGCGGGCTTCCCAAGACCGTGGTGATCTCCGCAGCGGAGGTCCGCAAGGCCATCGAGGAACCCGTCAACGCGATCGTCGACGCGGTGAAGACCACGCTGGACAAGTGCCCGCCGGAACTGTCCGGCGACATCATGGACCGCGGCATCGTGCTCGCCGGCGGCGGCGCGCTGCTGTCGGGTCTCGACGAGCGGCTGCGCCACGAGACGGGCATGCCGATCCACATCGCCGACACCCCGCTGGACTGCGTGGCGCTCGGCGCCGGCAAGTGTGTCGAGGAGTTCGAGGCGCTCCAGCAGGTCCTCGACGCGGCGCCCCGCAGGTGACACTGCGAAGCGCCGCGCCCAGGACCTGAAGTACCCCGCACAGTAGTTCCGACCGGCCGCGGCCCCTTCAGCGGCGGCGGGTCCGATACGGAAGGCACGGACTGGCGCCCGTGAGGGACACAAAGGAGAGCCGGCTTCTGCTGGTGCTGCTGGTGGTGGTCGCGTTCGCGCTGATCACCGTGGACATCCGGGGCGGTGAGAACTCACCGCTGGACCGGCCGCGGCAGGCCGCGCAGTCCGTGTTCGGGCCGGTGGAGAACTCGGTCGCCAGCGCCGTCAACCCCGTCGGCAACGCCATAGACGCGGTCCGCGACTCCGGGGACCGCAGCTCCACCATCGACCGCCTCAAGAAGGAGAACGAGGCGCTCAAGCAGGAGCTCGGCTCGAAGGACATCACCCGCAACCGGGCCGCGGAGCTGGACCAGTTGCTGAAGACCGCCGGAGCCGGCCAGTACACCATCAAGGGTGCGCAGGTCATCGCCATAGGAGCGGCGCAGAGCTTCTCCTGGACGGTCACCATCGACGCCGGCGGCAACGACGGCATCACCCGCGACATGACCGTCATCAACGGCGACGGTCTGGTCGGCCGGGTCACCACCGTGGGCCCCTCGACGTCCACCGTGCTGCTCGCCAACGACCCGGACTTCACCGTCGGCACGCGGCTCGAAGGCTCCATGGAACTGGGCTTCGCCAGCGGCCAGGGCAACCAGCCGATGCGGGACCAACTGCTCAACGGCAAGGCCGACGTGCACAAGGGCGACCGCCTGGTGACCTTCGGGTCGGAGGCCGGCAAGCCGTTCGTGCCCGGCGTGCCGGTCGGAAGGATCACCGGCATCGAGCCGTCCGGCGGCAACCTCACCAAGACCGTGCTGGTGCAGCCGTTCGTCGGCTTCACCAAGCTGGACATCGTCGGCGTGGTCGTCGTCGGCCCGCGTACCGACCCGCGCGACAGCGTGCTGCCGACGCGGCCCGCGCCGCCGGCCAAGCCCACCCCGGCCAAGCCGTCCAACACGCCCAGCCCGGGCACGACACCCACCACGCCGGGCACCCCCGGCACGCCGACGTCCCCGGGCAACGGGACCGGCACCGCCGGCCGCAACCCGACCCCGACGACCACCAGCGGGGGCTGACCCATGCGCCTCAACCGGATCCTGCTCTCCACCGTCCTGGTGGTCATCGCGATGGTCGTCCAGGTCAGCGTGCTGGCCCGGCTGCACCTGCCCGGCGCGGTCCCCGACCTGCTGCTGCTCACCGTGCTCGGCCTGGCCCTCACCTACGGCCATGTCGGCGGCTGCCTGGTCGGCTTCTTCGCCGGCCTGCTCGCCGACATCGCGCCACCGGCCGACCACGCGGTGGGCCGCTACGCGCTGGTGCTGTCGGTGATCGGCTACGCGGCCGGGCTCGCCAAGCCCGACTCCGGCCAGCTGCGCACCGCGGCCGGCCCGATGCTGGTGGTCATCTGCGCCGCGTTCGGCACCACGCTGCTGTACGCGGGCGTCGGCAGCCTCGTCGGCGACACCGCGGGTGCCCATGTCGGCCTGGGGAAGCTGCTGTTCACCGCCGCGATCTACGACCTGCTGCTGGCGCCGTTCGTCGTCCCCCTGGTGATGGCGCTGGCACGGCACTTCGACCACGACCCGCTGACCGAGGACTCCGCGGGCGGGTTCGGCGGCAGCCGTCCCCGCACGCGCTGGGGCCGGTCGGGGGCCACCGGGCCGCGCGGCATGTTCGGCCGCACCGGCCGCACCGTGAAGATCACCACGCTGGCCAGGGGAGCCCGCAGGTGACCGGCACGACACGCACCGACGGCACGGCCGGGGACGGCACGGCCAGCAGGACCAGGGAGCAGAGTTGAGCAACATCCCGGAGACCGGACGGACCACCCGCGTCACCATCCGGCTCGTGATCCTCCAGATCCTCGTCGTGTCGCTGCTGCTGACCCTCGGCGGCCGCCTGTGGTACCTGCAGATCCGCAACGGCCAGAGCTATGACCAGAAGGCCGCGAGCAACCACATCCAGCAGGTCGTCACCCCCGCCGTGCGCGGCTCGATCCTCGACGACCACGGGGTGCCGCTGGCCGACAACCAGACCCGGCTGGTGGTCTCCGCCAACCGCACCGATCTGCTCAAGCAGGGCGACGGCGGCACGGCCGTCCTGGACCGGCTCGCCGGTGTGCTCGGCATGAAGCCCGTGGACGTCGCCGACAAGGTGCGGCTGTGCGACGCCCACACCCCCAAGCCCTGCTGGAACGGCTCCCCGTACCAGCCCATCCCGATCACCGACGCCGCGACGACCCAGCAGGCGCTGCAGATCATGGAGCGCCGCGAGGACTTCCCCGGCATCACCGCCGAGCCCACCGCGGTCCGCCGCTACCCCGGGCCGGACAAGTCCAACAGCGCCCAGGTACTGGGCTACCTCGGCCCGGTCACCGACGGGGAGGTCGCCGCCTCGGAGAAGTCCGCCAACCCGCTGCTGCGCTCCGACCAGATCGGCCGCTCCGGCCTGGAGAGCGTCTACGACGCGCAACTGCGCGGCACGGCGGGCGTCACCCGCTACCAGGTCGACAACCTGGGCCGGGTCATCGGCAAGGCCGGCGACACCCCGGCGCAGCCCGGCAGCGACCTGGTCACCAGCATCGACGCCCGGGTCCAGGCCGTCACCGAGCAGCAGCTCAACGCCGCCATGGTCGCCGCCCGCGGCACCTTCGACACCGTCACCGGCAAGAACTACAAGGCCGACTCCGGCGCCGCGGTCGTCATGGACAACCACACCGGCCGGATCATCGCCATGGCCAGCCTGCCGGACTACGACCCCAACATGTGGGTCGGCGGCATCTCCGCCAAGGACTACGCGGCGCTCACCGACACCAAGTCGGACTACCCGCTGCTGAACCGTGCCATCCAGGGCCAGTCGGCCCCCGGCTCGACGTTCAAGGTCATCTCCACCTCCGCGGCCATCGCGGCCGGCTACGCCGAGGACGGCAACTACCCCTGCACGTCCTCGATGATGATCGGCAACCGCGAGTTCAAGAACTTCGAGAACGAGAGCTTCGGCGACATCTCGCTGGGCCGCGCCCTGGAGGTCTCCTGCGACACGGTGTTCTACGGCATCGCGTACCAGGAGTGGCAGAAGGACGGCGGCACCAGCCCCAAGCACCCCAAGGACTGGTTCTTCAAGACCGCCCACCAGTTCGGCCTCGGCGCCAAGACCGGCGTCGACCTGCCCGGCGAGGTCAAGGGCCGGGTCCCGGACCGGCAGTGGAAGCAGGACTTCTGGGACGCCAACAAGGCCGACTGGTGCGCCACCGCCAAGAAGCACAAGAACGACCACAACCCGCCGCTGGGCATCGCCATCGCCATCGAGAACTGCCCCGACGGGTACGTGGTGCGCGCCGGTGACTCCGTCAACTACGCCATCGGCCAGGGCGACACGCTCGTCACCCCGGTCCAGATGGCCCGCGTCTACGCGGCGCTGGCCAACGGCGGCACGCTCTACCAGCCGTCCATCGGCAAGGCCGTGATAAGTGCTGACGGCAAGACCGTCACCCCCATCAAGCCCAAGGTGGTCGGCAAGCTGCCCGACTCCAAGTCCACCCTGAAGTACATCGACAAGGCCCTGGCCGGCGTCGTCACCGAGGGCACCGCCGACTGGAAGTTCGGCGGCTGGCCGCAGGCCAAGATCCCGCTGCACGCCAAGACCGGTACCGCCGAGGTCGAGGGCAAGCAGACCACGTCCTGGTTCGACACGTACACCAAGGACTACACGATCGTCATGACGATCTCCCAGGGCGGCACCGGATCCGGCGGCTCCGGCGAGGCCGTGCGCCGCATCTACGAGGCCATGTACGGCATCACGAAGGACAGCAGCCAGATCGACCCGAGCAAGGGCATCATGCCCAAGCCCCTCGACTCGCTGCCCAAGATCTCCCCGGACGGCGGCGTCATCCAGTCCGCGCTGTCGACCCCGGCCCCCGACACCTTCCTGATCCCGAACGCCCCGCAGCAGGCCGGCGGCGGCCCCGTGCCGGCCCTGGCCGCCCTGTCGCCGACCCGCACCGAGAAGCTGCTCTTCGGCAGGAAGTACCGGGCATGAGTGCGCACACCTTCGCGGTCCGCCGGTTCAGCCCGGAGAAGTCGACCTTCGGCAAGCTCTTCGCCCGCGACTCCCTCGTGCGGCGGATGGACTGGATCCTGCTGCTCGCCACGGTGCTGCTGTGCGCCATCGGCACCATGCTGGTGTACTCCGCCACCCGCAACCGCACCGCGCTCACCCACGGCGACCACTACTACTTCCTGATCCGGCACGTCATGAACGCCGGCATCGGGTTCGCGCTGGCCGCCGGAGTGATGGCCATAGGGCACCACCGGATGCGCAGCGTCGTGCCGTTCTTCTACGCGCTGGCCATCCTGGGCATCCTCGCCGTCCTCAGCCCGCTCGGCTCGACCGTCAACGGCGCGCACTCGTGGATCGTGATCGGCGGCGGCTTCTCGCTGCAGCCCTCGGAGTTCGTCAAGGTCGCCATCATCATCGGCATGGCCATGGTGCTGTCCGCACGGGTGGACGCCGGCGACCGCATCCACCCCGACAACCGCACCGTGCTGCAGGCCCTCGGCCTGGCCGTGGTGCCGATCCTGATCATCATGCTGATGCCGGACCTCGGCTCGATCATGGTGCTCGCCGCGATCATCCTCGGCGCGCTGCTCGCCTCCGGCTCCGACAACCGCTGGGTGTTCGGCCTGATGCTCGCCGGCGTCGCCGGCTCGCTCACCGTCTGGAAGCTCGGCATCCTCAGCAAGTACCAGGTCGACCGGTTCGCGGCCTTCGCCAACCCGGCCCTCGACCCCTCCGGCGTCGGATACAACACCAGCCAGGCGCGGATCGCCATCGGATCCGGCGGGCTGCTCGGCAAGGGCCTGTTCCACGGCAGCCAGACCACCGGGCAGTTCGTCCCCGAGCAGCAGACCGACTTCGTCTTCTCCGTCGCCGGAGAGGAACTGGGCTTCGTCGGCGCGGCGTTCATCATCGCGCTGATCGGCGTCATCCTGTGGCGGGCCTGCGCGATCGCCCGCAGCGCCACCGACCTGTACGGCACGATCGTCGCCGCCGGCGTGGTCGCCTGGTTCGCCTTCCAGTCCTTCGAGAACATCGGCATGACGCTCGGCATCATGCCGGTGGCCGGCATCCCCTTGCCCTTCGTGTCCTACGGCGGGTCATCCATGTTCGCCAACTGCATCGCCATAGGGATGCTCCAGTCGGTGCGGATGCACCGGCCGATGTCGGCATAGGCACCTTCCCGGAGCAGGGGCGTTGCCTCGACCCGCCGGGCCCGGTTACGGTCCGAACATGGGCCACCGAGTCGGCGAGACCGAACGGAAGTACGAGACGGCGGCCGGGGCCGAGGTCCCGCGCCCGGTCCTCGTCGGGCTCCCCGACGTCGCCGGCACCCGCACCCTGGACCCCGTCGAACTCGACGCCGTCTACTACGACACCGCCGGGCTCGCCCTGGCCGCGCACCGCATCACCCTGCGCCGCCGCACCGGAGGCGACGACGCCGGCTGGCACCTCAAGCTCCCCTCGTCCGAAGCCGACACCCGCATCGAGGTCCACGCACCCCTCGGCCCCGACGACGACCACCAGCCGCCCGACGACCTGCGCGCCGAGACCGCCGCCCTGACCCGCGGCCGCCCCCTGCACCCCGTCGTCCGGCTCCGCACCACCCGCCGCCGGGTCCTGCTCCTCGACCGCCGCGACCGCACCCTCGCCGAGATCGCGCACGACACCGTGACCGCCGAGACCCCGGACGGCGCCACCACCACCTGGTCCGAGACCGAGGTCGAACTGTACGACGGCGGCCCCGACCTCCTCGACGCCGTCGAGGAACGCCTCGCCGCAGCCGGGTTGCACCGCTCCGCCTCCCCCTCCAAACTCGCCCGGGCCCTCGGCGGCGTCCTCACCCCGCCCCCCGCCGCCCCCGACCTGCCGGCCACCGCGGGCCGCACCGCCACCGCGTACATCCGCGAGCAGCTCACCGCGATCCTCGCCCTCGACCCGGCCGTGCGCCGCGACGAGGAGGACGCAGTCCACCGCATGCGGGTCGCCACCCGCCGCGCCCGGAGCGCCTTCAAGAGCTTCCGCAAGGAACTTGACCGCGCCACCACCGACCCGCTCGGCGACGAACTGAAGTGGCTGGCCGCCGTCCTCGGCACCGCACGCGACCGCGAGGTCCTCACCGAACGGCTCGCCCGCCGGCTCGACGAACTCGACCCCGCGCTCGTCGACGGCAGGCTCCGCCACAGGCTGCTCCACCGCGCACCCGAACACGGGAACGGGACCGCCGCCCCGCCCGAACTGGACGGCGCCCGCTACTTCGCGGTCCTCGACGCCCTGGAAGCACTCCTCGCCGCACCCCCCTACACCCCCGCCGCCGACGCCCCCGCCGCCGAAGCCGCCGAGACCACCCTGCGGCACGACCACGCCCGGCTGCGCCGCCGCATCGAGGCGGCCATCGCCCTGCCACCCGGCCACGACCGGGACGTCGCCCTCCACGAGGCCCGCAAGGACGCCAAACGCGCCCGGTACTCCTCCGAGGCCGCCCAACCCGTCCTCGGCCGCCCCGCCGCCGCCCACGCCTCCCGGATGAAAGGCGTCCAGCAACTCCTCGGCGAGCACCAGGACAGCGTGATGTGCCGCGCCGCCCTCACCGAACTGCGCGCAGGCGCCGTCCGCGCCGGCGAGGACCCCGCACCCTACGACGCCGTCGACCGCAGGGAACGCGAGATCGCCGCCGAGGTGGAAGCCGACCTGCCCCGCGCCTGGCACGAAGCCGACCGCCCCGTGTGACCGGCAGGGGGCGGAACCCGTGACGCGAATCACCCCACCCGCGCTCGGGTACTCTTGAGGGTCATCCTCCCCGAGGCCGACGCGCCCGGGGGCTCCCCGCCCGCTGATGAAAGACGCCGAGATGCCTGTCGAGTCGGTCTTCCCGCGCCTGGAAGCGCTTCTCCCTCACGTCCAGAAGCCCATCCAGTACGTCGGCGGGGAACTGAACTCCACCGTCAAGGACTGGGACTCCACCGACGTGCGGTGGGCCCTGATGTACCCCGACGCCTACGAGGTCGGCCTGCCCAACCAGGGCGTCATGATCCTCTACGAGGTGCTCAACGAGCGCGAGGGCGTCCTCGCCGAGCGCACCTACAGCGTCTGGCCCGACCTGGAGGAGCTGATGCGCACGCACGGCGTCCCCCAGTTCACCGTCGACAGCCACCGCCCGGTCCGCGCCTTCGACGTCTTCGGCCTCAGTTTCTCCACCGAACTCGGCTACACCAACATGCTGGCCGCGCTCGACCTCGCCGGCATCCCCATGGCCGCCGCCGACCGCACCCTGGACGACCCGATCGTGCTGGCCGGCGGGCACGCCGCGTTCAACCCCGAGCCGATCGCCGACTTCATCGACGCCGCCGTCATCGGCGACGGCGAGCAGGCCGTCCTGGAGATGACCGACGTCATCCGCGCCTGGAAGGCCGAGGGCCGCCCCGGCGGCCGCGACGAGGTGCTGCTGCGCCTCGCCCGCACCGGCGGCGTGTACGTCCCGCGCTTCTACGACGTGGAGTACCTGCCCGACGGCCGCATCTCCCGCGTCGTGCCCAACCGCTCCGGCGTGCCGTGGCGGGTCTCCAAGCACACCGTCATGGACCTCGACGAGTGGCCGTACCCCAAGCAGCCGCTCGTCCCGCTCGCCGAGACCGTGCACGAGCGCATGTCGGTGGAGATCTTCCGCGGCTGCACCCGCGGCTGCCGCTTCTGCCAGGCCGGCATGATCACCCGCCCGGTGCGCGAGCGGTCCATCACCGGCATCGGCGAGATGGTCGAGGCGGGCCTGAAGGCCACCGGCTTCGAGGAGGTCGGCCTGCTGTCGCTGTCGTCCGCCGACCACAGCGAGATCGCCGACATCGCCAAGGGCCTCGCCGACCGCTACGAGGACGACAAGATCGGCCTGTCCCTGCCGTCCACCCGGGTCGACGCCTTCAACATCGACCTCGCCGACGAGCTGACCCGCAACGGCCGCCGCTCCGGCCTCACCTTCGCCCCCGAGGGCGGCTCCGAGCGGATCCGCAAGGTCATCAACAAGATGGTCTCCGAAGAGGACCTGATCAGGACCGTCGCCACCGCGTACGGCAACGGCTGGCGCCAGGTGAAGCTCTACTTCATGTGCGGCCTGCCCACCGAGACCGACGAGGACGTGCTGCAGATCGCGGACATGGCCAAGCGGGTCATCCAGAAGGGCCGCGAGGTCACCGGGCAGAACGACATCCGCTGCACTGTGTCCATCGGCGGGTTCGTGCCCAAGCCGCACACCCCGTTCCAGTGGGCCCCGCAGCTCGGCGTCGAGGAGACCGACGCCCGCCTGGAGAAGCTGCGCGACGCCATCCGCGGCGACCGCAAGTACGGCCGCAACATCGGCTTCCGCTACCACGACGGCAAGCCCGGCATCGTCGAGGGCCTGCTCTCCCGCGGCGACCGCCGCGTCGGCGCCGTGATCCGCGCCGTCTACGAGGACGGCGGCCGCTTCGACGGCTGGCGCGAGCACTTCTCCTACGACCGCTGGATGCGCGCCTGCGAGGCCACCCTCCCCGGCCTCGGCGTCGACCTCGCCTGGTACACCACCCGCGAGCGCACCGTCGAGGAGGTGCTCCCCTGGGACCACCTCGACTCCGGCCTCGACAAGGACTGGCTCTGGGACGACTGGCAGGACGCCCTCGACGAGACCGAGGTCGAGGACTGCCGCTGGACGCCGTGCTTCGACTGCGGCGTGTGTCCTCAGATGGACACCCACATTCAAGTCGGGCCCACCGGAAAGAAGTTGCTCCCGCTGACCGTCATCTGAGGGCGCGGTTCGGGGCCTGGGGCAGGTTGCGCGGCGTGACGGGATCCGGAAGTGGTGTACGGCAGCCGGCGCCGATCGAGACGGAGCGGCTGGTGCTCCGGGAGTCCGCGGGCGCGGGACCGGGGGGCGTTCGCGGAGTTGCTCGCCTCGCCGGAGGCGGGGACGTACGTCGGCGGGGCGCGGCCGCGGGAGGAGCTGGAGCGCGGGATCCCGGAGGTGCCCGGGCGGCGGTTCGGGGTTTTCGTAGTCGAGCTGGACGGCCGCGAGGAAGATGCCGGCATGATCACGCTCGACCCGCGCGACGCGGAGCGCCCGGGCCATGTCCGTCCGGACGCCGGTGAGGCCGAGCTCGGGTACATGTTCCTGCCGGAGGCGTGGGGGCGCGGCTACGCCGCGGAGGCGGGTGCGGCGGCACTTGCGTGGTTCGCCGGCGCGCGCCCCGGCGAGCCCGTCGTGCTGTCCACCCAGTCCGCCAACGGCGCCTCGATGCACGTCGCTTCGAAGCTGGGCTTCACCAAGTGGAGCGTTTCGAGGAGTACGGCGCCGAGCAGTGGTTCGGCGTGTGGTCCCCGACGCCGCTCGCCGGCTGACGGCCCTGCCCGGCGACACCGAAGCGAATCTGACGGATGGTCATTTCCGTGCGGCGAGGGGGTCGGTTGAGCGGGCCGGGGAGTCTGGTGGTGCGGGAGGCGTGGGTCGCGGGGGTGCGGCGGCACTTTCCGGGGGAGCCGATGTGGGCGCACGTGGCGTCCTGGGACGAGACACCGGGGTGGGAGCGCTTCGCGGGATCGGTCGTGTTCGACCTGGTGCACCAGTTCATCGTTGCCGGCAGCGGCGGGGCGGCGCTGCTGACGCGGGAGCAGAAGGGGCAGTTCGTCGCGGCCTGCTGGACCGCGCAGGTCCGCTACCACGTCGCCGACCCGAAGCCCGGGCAGGTCGCGGACTGGGGGGAGCGGCCGGTGTGGGAACGGGAGACCTGGGCCGATGTCTTCGAGGCCGTCGAACTCTTCGTGGCACGGCATCCGGATCCCTGGACGCCAATGCGGGTGCCGGTGGTGCGGGCGAGGAGGGCGGCGACGCGCGGCGCGGTCGTGGCGGCGGTGCGGACGCCGGACGGCGAACCGGTGGTCCATTGCCAGGTGAGCCCGCGGGCGCTGACACCGGCGAGGGTGCAGAGCATCGCGTTGTTCAGCGGGCCGAGCGGGCGGGCGACGTGGAGCCTGGAGCCGGGCACGTATGTGCTGGTCGCGCGCGGCAGGAACGACTGGGGAAGGTGGGTGCGCGGGGAGTCGGCGGAGGTGGCGGTGTCGGCGGGGGAGCGCCTCACCGTGGACATCGTGGTCCGCGAGGAGGACGACGGCGGGGATGCCGGGGGTGGGGGCGGGCGGTGAGCGGGGGCTGACGGTCGGGGCGGCACGCGCTCGGCGGCTGCCGAGTGGCGGGGCGGGAGCGGGCGGTCATCCTGGGTGAGGGGCGTTGACGCGAACCGTGAGGAGCCGGTCATGAAGCTGCGCGAAGCCCCGCCCCGGATGGCGACCGGGGCGTTCATCCTGCACTCGGGCCTGCAGAAGCTGAGGGGCGACGACGCCACGGCCGAGATGATCCACGGGATGGCCTGCGGGGCGTATCCGGTGTTCAAGAAGCTCTCGCCGCAGCAGTTCCTGCGCATGCTGTCGATCGGCGAGATCACGACGGGGGCGCTGCTGCTCGCGCCGATCGTGCCGACGGCGCTGGCCGGTGCCGCGCTCACCGGGTTCTCCGGCGCGCTGCTGGGGCTGTACGCGCGCACGCCGGGCATGCGGGAGCCGGGCAGCGTCTTCCCGACCCAGGAGGGCATGGTCCTGGCGAAGGACTCCTGGATGTTCGGCATCGGCCTGGGCCTGCTCGCGGACGCCGCGGCCGAGCGCTGCCCGCAGCACTGACCCGACCCGCACCCGCCCACCGCGGCCCGAGCGGAGAGCAGCCCCACACCGGGGGGCCGCGTCCGGGTGAAATGCGGTGGCCGCGCCGCGGGCACCCGGCCACACTGGAGCGATGCCGGAGCTCATCGACCCGGACACCCGGGTACACGCCTCCTTCCTCGCCGCCATGGACGAGTTCACCGCCGAGGGACGCGGCAGCGCGGACGACGACTCGATGGTCGGCCGGGACATCCGCGACTGGTCCGGTTCCTGGCACACCGCCGACGGCTTCACCCGCTACGTGGCCGCGCTGCGCGCCGAGGGCGACACCGGTGTGCCGCCCGTGCCCGGAAGGGTGCACTGCACCAACCTGTGGTGGGTCGAGGGCGACACGTATCTCGCCCGGATCGCGATCCGGCACAGCCTCACCGACTTCCTGCTCCACTACGGCGGCCACATCGGCTACGACGTGCGCGCCTCGGCGCGGCGCCGCGGGCACGCCACCGCGATGCTGCGTGCGGCGCTGCCCCTCGCGGACGGCCTCGGGATCGAGCAGGCGCTCGTCACCTGCGACACCACCAACATCGCTTCCCGCAAGGTGATCGAGGGCTGCGGCGGCGTGTTCGAGGACGAGCGCGGCGGCAAGCTGCGCTACTGGGTGCCCACTTCCCTCCGCTAGGTTCTGCCGTATGACGTGGGAGGGGGCGCCGCCGGCCGGCGGCGGGGGAGACGGCTGCCTGACGGTCGCGATCCGGATGCCGATCCGCATCCTGGCGGTCGTCGTGGTGCTGCCGGTCCGGCTGGTCTGGGACGCGCTGTGCGCGGCGGGCCGAGGGCTGCGCACCGCGCTCGACTGGCTGTGGCGCCGGCTTCTCCTGCCGCCGCTGCGCGCCCTCGGCCTGGCGCTGGCGTGGCTGGTGAAGGTGCTGCTGGTCGTTCCGGCGGTGGCGTTGTGGCGGTACGTGCTGGCGCCGGTGGGGCGCGCCATCGGGCTGGCCGGACGGGCCGTGGGGCTGGCGCTGGCGTGGCTGGTGAAGGTGCTGCTGGTCGTTCCGGCCGTGGCGCTGTGGAGGTACGTGCTCGCGCCGGCGGGGCGCGGGATCGCCCGGGGCCTGGACGGGCTCGGCGCCGGAGCGGCGTGGCTGGCGCGCGTACTGGTGGCGCTGCCCGCCGGCTGGCTGTGGCGCGCGGTGCTGGTGCCGGTCGCCACGGGGATCGCGATCGCGGTGTCCTTCCTGGTCCGGTGGCTGCTGGTGGCGCCGCTGGTCGCGCTGTGGCGGTACGCGGTGGTGCCGGTGGCGCGCGCCGTCGCATGGCTGCTGGGCGCCCTGTGGCGGGGCCTGGTCCGGCTGGTGCGGGTCCTGCTGGTCGTCCCGGCGGTGTTCGTGTGGCGGCGGGTCGTCGTCCCGGTCGCCCGCGAGGTCGCGGCCGCGATCGGGCACGCCTGGCGGGTGACGGGCTACGTGTCCCGCGCGGTCGGGCGGGGGATCGCCTGGCTGTTCCGGGTGCTGGTGGCGGTTCCCGCCGCGTGGCTGTGGAGCTGGACCGGCGCGCCGCTGGTCCGCGGCGCCCGCGCGGCATGGCGTTTCGTGAAGCGCGAGATCGTGCAGCCGGTGCGCCAGGCCGTGGCCGAGGCCCGGCGCACGGTGCGCACCGCGCTGTTCGGGGCGCCGGCCCGCGACACCCGCGGGCCCGCCGCGCCGCCGGCCTGGCAGGCACCCGGTGCCGCCGGGCCGCCGCTGCCGGCGAAGACCCTCCCGGACGTCCCCCCGCAGACGTCGCCCGAACCGCGCGGTGTCCCGCACCCGCCGGGCGTCCCGCACCCGCCGGGTGACGGCAGCGCGCGGTGAGCCCCGTGGTCGCGGCCGTGAAGGGGTTGTCCACAGGCCGTGACGGCACGGCGCGCACTGGGTGCCGTCCGGCGTAACCTTGGGTGTGCGGTACGAACGGCGTGCCGCACACGTACGCAGCGCACGCGCGCGTATCCCGGACACATCACGAGGGACTGAACGACTCTGGGCAAGCGACAGCCCGAAGGCCCGCCGCCCGCACCCGCGGTGCAGCGCATCCGCCTGCGCTACACCAAGCGCGGCCGCCTCCGGTTCACCAGCCACCGCGACTTCCAGCGCGCCTTCGAGCGGGCCCTGCGCCGCAGCGACGTACCCATGGCCTACTCGGCCGGGTTCACCCCGCACCCGAAGGTGTCGTACGCGGGCGCCGCACCCACCGGCGTCGGCAGCGAAGCGGAGTACCTGGAGATCGCCCTCGCCCAGACCCGTGACCCGGAGCAGCTGAGGCTGCTCCTCGACGCGTCGCTGCCCACCGGGCTGGACGTCATCGAGGCGGTCGAGGCCCACACCTCGGGTCTTGCCGACCGCCTGCAGGCGTCGGTGTGGCAGCTGCGGCTCGACGGCGTCGAGCCCGAGGCGGCCCGGCGGGCCGTCGCGGTGTTCCTCGCCGCCGACAGCGTGGAAGTACAGCGCAACACCAAGAACGGCATCCGCAGCTTCGACTGCCGGGCCGCGGTCACGCGGCTCGAGGTGGTGGACGCGGCCGACGCCGTGGGCGCCGCGGAGGCCAGGGACACGAAGGCCGCCGAATCGGGTGCCGATGCGCCGGACGACCACGCTTGTGCGATACTGCGGCTGGTTGTGCGGCACCTGACACCTGCCGTACGGCCCGACGACGTACTGTCCGGCCTCCATGCGACGGCCGACCTCGCGCCGCCGGTCCCCGCAGCGGTGACCAGGCTGGCGCAGGGGCCGCTCGACGAGGAGTCCGGCACGGTCACCGACCCGCTCGCGCCCGATCGCGACGCCGTGGCGGTGCCTGCCGGTTCCGCCTAGGTACGGCGTCACGCGTCGCCGACGCACCAGGGAGCCACCCGGGTCCGGCGCCGCTGACCACATGAGACTTTCGTCGGTCCGCCGAAGAGGCAGGCCGATGAGCGACACAGTAGCTCCCGTGCGGCGCCCGCGCCCCGGAGGCCGGCCCCGCGATCCAGGCGGCCACCGGCCCCGAACAGGGCGCGGCGCCCGGGAGCATGACGGGAGCAATGCCCGAATGCCCGACCAGACCGATCCGACCACCCCCACTGACGAATCCGCGGCAGAAGCCGCACCGAAGCGCCGCCGCCGCGCCGCTTCCCGTCCCGCGGGCTCGCCCGACGGCGCGGAGGCCGCGGCCCCTGCCGCCGAGGACAGCGCCGCCGACGCCGAGTCCGCCGCCCCCCGCACCCGCCGCCGCGCCACGCGCAAGACCGCCGCGGCCGCGCCGGAAGCCGCCGAGGCCGCACCGGCCACCGAGACCGAGGCCGAGTCGCCCGCTCCCGCGCGCCGCCGCCGCGCCGCCTCCCGCCCCGCGGGTTCGCCCGCCGCCGGGGAGGCCGCTGAGGCCGCGTCCGCCGCCGAGCCCGAGGCCGAGCCCGCAGAGGCCCCGAAGCGCACGCGTCGTCGTGCCGCGTCCCGCCCGGCCGGTTCGCCCGCGGAGACCGAGTCCGAGACCACGCCTGAGGCTGCGCCTGCCGCCGAGGCCGAGCTCGCGGAAGCGCCGAAGCGCACGCGTCGCCGTGCCGCCTCGCGTCCGGCGGGTTCGCCCGCTGCCGCGGAGGCCGCTGAGGCTGCGCCCGCCGCTGAGGCGGAGCCTGCGCCTGCTGCCGAGGCCGAGGCCGAGCCCGCGGAGGCCCCGAAGCGCATGCGTCGTCGCGCCGCCTCGCGTCCGGCGGGTTCGCCCGCTGCCGCGGAGGCCGCTGAGGCTGCGCCCGCCGCTGAGGCGGAGCCTGCGCCTGCTGCCGAGGCCGAGGCCGAGCCCGCGGAGGCCCCGAAGCGCATGCGTCGCCGTGCCGCCTCTCGTCCGGCGGGTTCGCCCGCTGCCGCGGAGACGGAGCCCGAGACCACGCCTGAGCCGGAGGCCGCGCCTGCTGCCGAGGCCGAGGCCGAGCCCGCGGAAGCCCCGAAGCGCACGCGCCGCCGTGCCGCGTCCCGCCCCGCGGGTTCGCCCGCCGCCGCGGAGGAGACCTCCGCCGGCGTGGAGGCGGTGGCCGAGGCCGCCGCCGAGACCGAGGAGGCCCCCGCGCGCACCCGCCGCCGGGCCACCCGCAAGGCCGCCGCGCCCGAGACCGCCCCCGCCGAGACCGCGGCCGAGACGAAGCCCGAGCCCGCGGCCGCCGAGCCCGAGGGCCGCCGCCGCGGCCGCAGGGGCGACGCCGCCGCGACCTTCTCCGCCGGTGACGGCTCGCGCCGTCTGAAGCCCGGCGCGCTCGCGCCCAAGGACGAGTCCGAGGCCGTCGCACCCGCCGCCGCGCAGGCCGGTGCGCCCGCGACGGCGTACACCGGCCAGGCGCTGCGTGACGGCGACGGCTGGAGCGTCGAGGTCGACGACGCCTACGAGATCCGCGGCTACGGCGACACCCTGGAGGAGGCCGCCGCTGAGGCGACCGCCGCCGTCGCCGAGGCCTTCGGGATCCCGGTCGGCACCGTGACCATCGAGGTGCGCACCGAGGAGGCGGAGCCCGCGCCGCGCGGCCGCCGCCGTGCCGTGCGCCCGGCCCTGGCCGTCTTCCAGCAGCCGGTGTTCCAGGCCCCGCAGCAGCAGGCCGCGGCCCCCGCCGAGGCCGAGGAGACCGAGGAAGAAGAGGCGGAGGAGTCCGCCGACCGCACCTCGCGCCGCCGGCGCCGTCGCCGCGGTGGCGCCGAGCAGGCCGCGGTGACCGCCGCCGACGAGCCCGAGGTCGAGTCCGCGGAGGACGCCGAGGCCGGCGAGGAGGAGGGCGAGGCCGCCGCCGAGGGCGAGGAGCGCCCGTCGCGCCGCCGCCGCCGCGGTGGCCGCCGCCGTCGCCGGGGCGAGTCCGCCGAGCACGGGGACGGCGCCGACGAGGACGAGGACGCGCACGCCGAGGACGACGAGGAGGCGGCCGAGGGCGACGAGCACGCCGACGAGCACGACGGCGAGTCCGGGTCCAGCGCCGGCAGCCGCCGTCGCCGGCGCCGCCGCCGCCGCGGTTCCGACGCCTCCGGCGACGAGGGCGCGTCCGACGACCCGGAGCGGACCGTGGTGAAGGTGCGCGAGCCGCGCGCCCGCACCGAGGGCGGCACGGGCGCCGACGAGGTGCAGTCCATCAAGGGCTCCACCCGCCTGGAGGCCAAGAAGCAGCGCCGCCGCGAGGGGCGCGAGCAGGGCCGCCGCCGCGTGCCGATCATCACCGAGGCGGAGTTCCTCGCCCGCCGCGAGGCCGTCGAGCGCGTGATGGTCGTCCGGCAGAACGGCGACCGCACCCAGATCGGCGTGCTCGAGGACAACGTCCTCGTCGAGCACTACGTCAACAAGGAGCAGGCCACCAGCTACGTCGGCAACGTCTACCTGGGCAAGGTCCAGAACGTGCTGCCGTCCATGGAGGCCGCGTTCGTCGACATCGGCAAGGGGCGCAACGCCGTCCTGTACGCCGGCGAGGTCAACTTCGAGGCGCTCGGCCTGTCCGGCGGCCCCCGCCGGATCGAGACGGCGCTCAAGTCCGGCCAGTCCGTGCTGGTCCAGGTCACCAAGGACCCGATCGGCCACAAGGGCGCCCGGCTGACCAGCCAGGTCTCGCTGCCCGGCCGCTACCTGGTCTACGTGCCCGAGGGCTCGATGACCGGCATCAGCCGCAAGCTGCCCGACACCGAGCGGGCCCGGCTGAAGACCATCCTCAAGAAGATCGTCCCCGAGGACGCCGGCGTCATCGTGCGCACCGCCGCCGAGGGCGCCAGCGAGGACGAGCTGCGCCGCGACGTGGCCCGGCTGCAGTCGCAGTGGGAGGAGATCCAGAAGAAGGCGAAGAGCGGTGGCGGCTCCAACGCGCCCTCGCTGCTCTACGGCGAGCCGGACATGACCGTCCGGGTCGTCCGCGACATCTTCAACGAGGACTTCTCCAAGGTCATCGTCAGCGGCGACGAGGCGTGGGGCACCATCCACGACTACGTCGCGAACGTCGCGCCCGACCTCGCCGACCGGCTGTCGCGCTGGACGTCGGAGGTGGACGTCTTCGCGACGTACCGCATCGACGAGCAGCTGCTGAAGGCGCTGGACCGCAAGGTGTGGCTGCCGTCCGGCGGTTCGCTGGTGATCGACAAGACCGAGGCCATGGTCGTCATCGACGTCAACACCGGGAAGTTCACCGGGCAGGGCGGCAACCTCGAGGAGACAGTCACCCGCAACAACCTGGAGGCGGCCGAGGAGATCGTCCGGCAGCTGCGGCTGCGCGACCTCGGCGGCATCGTGGTGATCGACTTCATCGACATGGTGCTGGAGTCCAACCGCGACCTGGTCATGCGGCGGCTGCTGGAGTGCCTGGGCCGGGACCGGACCAAGCACCAGGTGGCCGAGGTGACCTCGCTCGGCCTGGTGCAGATGACCCGCAAGCGGGTCGGCCAGGGCCTGCTGGAGTCCTTCTCCGAGACCTGCGTGCACTGCAACGGCCGCGGCGTCATCGTCCACATGGACCAGGCGACGACCACGGGCGGCGGCGGCAAGCGCAAGCGCCGCGGCGGCCGTGGCGGCGGTGCCGGCGAGCACGACCACGAGCACGTGCACGAGGTCGAGCCGGAGACCGCGCCGCTCACCCCGGAGACCGAGGAACTGCCCGAGCTGGAGCCGATCGAGGTCGGCGAGTCGGAGCTGGTGCCTTCGGTCGGCGACCCGGAGGAGGAGTGGTTCGGCAGCGCCGCCGAGGCGGAGGCCGCGGCGACCGCCTCCACGTCGGCACGCGGCCGCAGCCGGCGCCGGGGCTCGCGCAAGGTCACCGCGCCCGAGGGCGCGCCGGCCGCGGCGAGCACCGAGCCGGAGCCGGCCGTGGTGGTCGTGCCGGTCAGCGAGCCGGTCATCGAGTCCGCCGTGGAGCCGGTGCCGGTGCCCGACGTCGCGGTCTCGACGGAGCCTCCGGCGCGTACGCGTCGCCGTGCCACCCGCAAGGTGACGGCGCCCGCCGGGTCGCCGGAGTCGGCGCAGGAGTCGGTGGTGGTCGTGGCGGCCGAGGCGCCGCAGGCCGAGCCGGTGCCGGTGCCCGAGGTGGCGGTCTCGACGGAGCCTCCGGCGCGTACGCGTCGCCGTGCCACCCGCAAGGTCGCGGCGCCCGCCGGGTCGCCGGAGTCGGCGGAGGAGGCCGTGGTGGTCGTGGCCGCCGAGGCGCCGCACGCCGAGGCCGCGCCGGCCGCGGAGGAGGAGCCGGCCGCCAAGCGGACGGCGCGCAAGACCGCGAAGAAGGCCGCGGCGAAGAAGACCGCCGCCAAGAAGACGGCGAAGAAGACCGCGGCCAAGAAGACCACCGCCAAGAAGGCGGCTGCGGCCAAGAAGTCGGCGGCCGCCGCCGAGTGACCCGGTGCGGTGCGCCCTCCCGGCTCCGGCTCGGGAGGGCGCTCCGCCGGGGTGCGGAGCGTCCTCCCCGCCCGGGAGCGACCGGATTTGACCCTGGTCGAGGCACTCCGTACCCTTGACCTTCGGCGTTTCTGCGCCTTCTCCTGAGCATCTTCCTTCCGAGGGTCCGTCACCGGACCGGCGGGAGAGGCCCCCCGACGCACCACCGGGACGGCTGGCATCAGGGGTCCGAATCGAGCGAGAGAGTGAGTTCCGCGTGTACGCGATCGTGCGTAGCGGTGGCCGCCAGCACAAGGTGGCCGTCGGCGACATCGTCGAGGTTGACAAGATCCCCACGGGCAAGGTGGGCGACGCGGTCGAGCTCTCGACCCTGCTCGTCGTGGACGGCGAGGCCGTCACGAGTGACCCGTGGGTGCTGGCCGGCATCAAGGTCGAGGCCGAGATCGTGGACCACCACAAGGGCCAGAAGATCGACATCCTGCGGTACAAGAACAAGACCGGCTACCGCCGGCGCCAGGGCCACCGCCAGCAGTACACGGCGCTGAAGATCACCGGCATCCCCACGGCTGCGAAGTAAGGGACTGAGGAGAGATGGCACACAAGAAGGGCGCATCGTCCACCCGGAACGGTCGCGACTCCAACGCTCAGCGGCTCGGCGTCAAGCGCTTCGGCGGCCAGGTCGTCAACGCCGGTGAGATCATCGTCCGCCAGCGCGGCACCCACTTCCACCCCGGCTCCGGCGTCGGCATCGGCAAGGACGACACGCTGTTCGCCCTCGCCGCCGGTGCGGTCGAGTTCGGCACGAAGCGCGGCCGTCGCGTCGTGAACATCGTTCCGGCCGCCTGACCCCTCGGGGAGTCAGCGCAGCCGAGTACCTCGAGGGCGGACTTCGCTCCCGGCAACGGGAAGCGGGGCCGCCCTCGGCGTGTTACAACCCGGAGTGAGAGCCGGGGACAACCCGTACGCATCTGGAGGAAGCACCCATGACCACCTTCGTGGACCGCGTCGAGCTGCACGTCGCCGCGGGTAACGGGGGCCACGGCTGCGCCTCCGTGCACCGGGAGAAGTTCAAGCCGCTGGGCGGCCCGGACGGCGGCAACGGCGGCCGGGGCGGGGACGTGATCCTGGTCGTCGACCAGGACGTCACCACGCTCCTGGACTACCACCACAGCCCGCACCGCAAGGCCACCAACGGCAAGCCCGGCGAGGGCGGCAACCGCTCCGGCAAGGACGGCACCGACCTGGTGCTGCCGGTGCCGGACGGCACGGTCGTGCTCGACAAGCACGGCAACGTGCTCGCGGACCTCGTCGGCCAGGGCACCCGCTACGTCGCCGGCCAGGGCGGCCGCGGCGGCCTGGGCAACGCCGCGCTGGCGTCCGCCCGCCGCAAGGCGCCCGGGTTCGCGCTGCTCGGCGAGCCGGGCATCGCCCGGGACATCGTGCTGGAGCTGAAGACCGTCGCCGACGTGGCGCTGGTCGGCTACCCGAGCGCCGGCAAGTCCTCGCTGATCTCGGTGGTCTCGGCCGCGAAGCCGAAGATCGCCGACTACCCGTTCACCACCCTGGTGCCCAACCTGGGCGTGGTGACCGCCGGTTCGACCGTGTACACGATCGCGGACGTGCCCGGGCTGATCCCCGGCGCGAGCGAGGGCCGCGGCCTGGGCCTGGAGTTCCTGCGGCACGTCGAGCGCTGCTCGGTGCTGGTGCACGTCCTGGACACCGCGACGCTGGAGTCGGACCGCGACCCGGCCACCGACCTGGACGTCATCGAGGCCGAGCTGCGCGCGTACGGCGCCGGCCTGGAGAACCGGCCGCGGGTCGTGGTGCTCAACAAGATCGACGTGCCGGACGGCCGCGAACTGGCCGACCTGGTCCGCCCCGACCTCGAGGCCCGCGGCTACCAGGTCTTCGAGGTGTCTGCGGTCTCCCACGAGGGACTGCGGGAACTGTCGTTCGCGCTGGCGAAGATCGTCGCCGAGACCCGGGCGGCCCAGCCGGCTCAGGAGTCCACCCGGATCGTCATCCGCCCGCAGGCGGTCGACGACGCGGGCTTCACCGTCACCCACGAGGGCGAGAGCCTGTACCGGGTGCGCGGCGAGAAGCCGGAACGCTGGGTGCGGCAGACCGACTTCGCCAACGACGAGGCGGTCGGCTACCTCGCCGACCGGCTCAACCGCCTCGGCGTCGAGGACGAGCTGCTCAAGGCCGGTGCCAAGGCCGGCGACGGGGTCGCGATCGGCTCCGACGAGGACGCGGTCGTCTTCGACTGGGAGCCGACCATGGCCGCCGGCGCCGAGATGCTCGGCCGCCGCGGTGAGGACCACCGGCTCGACGCCCCCCGCCCGGCCGTCACCCGCCGCCGCGACAAGCAGGCCGAACGGGACGACGCCGAGCAGGAGTTCCGCGGCTTCGACCCCTTCGCCTGAGCCGCGCCGCCGGTCCGCTGCCCCCCGGTCCGCCGTTGGCGGCCGGCGGGCTTGCGGACCGGCGGGCGGGTCAGCGGCGGGTGCTCGGCGCCAGGTGCGGCGACTGCTCGGCGTCGTCCGCGTCACCCGCCTCCGCGTCCGCCCCGGAGCCACCGGTCCCGCCGCGGGTGAGGATGCGGCGGGAGAGGACGTAGGTGAAGGGGATGGCCGCGGCCGCCGCGATCAGCGGTGCGATCTTGTCGTTCATGTGCACCCACTCCACGAACACGTACACGCCCACGCTGGTGACCACGTAGTTCGTGAGGTTGGTCAGCGGGAACAGCAGGAACTTCCGCCAGGTCGGGCGCGTGCGGTAGGTGAAGAACGTGTTGAGGAAGAACGAGCCGATCATGCTCAGCACGAACGCGACGGTGTACGCCAGGAAGTACGGCATCCAGGGGTGCAGCGTCAGGTAGAACCCGTAGAACGTCCCGGTGTTGACCACGCCGACCAGCGCGAACCGCACGATCTGCAGGATCTGCGGGGAGCGGAGCAGGGTCAACGCATCTCCAGCCGGGACGGCACGGCGTGCTCGGTGGCCTCGACGCCGGCCCCGAAGGAGCGCGGGGTGTTGGTCTCCTTGACCAGGAAGTGCGGTCGCTGCTTCGTCTCGTAGTAGATGCGGCCGATGTACTCGCCGATCAGTCCCAGCATCAGCATCTGCAGTCCGCCCAGGCCCACGATGGCCACGAGCAGGGTGACGTAACCGGGTGCGTCGGGACCCTCGATCATGGCCAGCACCGTGACCACCACGGCGTACAGCGCGGCGATGGCGGCCAGGGCCATGCCGACGTAGATCGCCAGTCGCAGCGGCCGGTTGTTGAACGAGATCAGCCCGTCCATGCCGTAGTTGACCAGCGAGCCGAAGCGCCACTTGGTCTCGCCCGCCTCGCGCGCGGCGTTGCGGTAGTCGAAGGTGACCGTGTCGAAGCCGATCCAGGAGAACAGGCCCTTGGAGAACCGGTTGTACTCCGGCATGGACAGCAGCGCGTCCACCGCCCGCCGCGACAGCATCCGGAAGTCGCCGACGCCGTCGGTGAGTTCGACGTCCACCCACTTGTTGATCACGCGGTAGTACAGCCGGCTTATGGCCGACCGCATGCGCTTGTCGCCCTCGCGGGTGCGGCGGGCGATGATCTGGTCGTGGCCGTCGCGGTGCAGCTCCAGCATCTTGCCGATCAGCTCCGGCGGATGCTGCAGGTCTGCGTCCATGATCACCACGGCGTCGCCGGTGGCCTCCCGCAGACCGGCCAGTATCCCGGCCTCCTTGCCGAAGTTGCGGCTGAACGAGACGTACCGGGTGCTCGCCTCCCGGTTGACCGCGAGAGCCCTGAGCTTGTCCAGGGTGCCGTCCCTGCTGCCGTCGTCCACGTAGCACAGCTCGTAGTCGACGTTCAGGGTGTCCAGGGTCTCGCGAATGCGCGCGTCGAAGCGGTCGATGACCGCTTCTTCGTTGTAGCAGGGAACCACGATCGACAGTCGCATGAAGGTCACTTTCCGCGCAGGTGGCCACGATGGCCGAGTGCTCCGGCGGCGAGGTTAGGAGGCACGGGTGAACGTGCCGAAAACCTCGTTTCGTCTAGGGGGATAACGTTCGATGGCCGTGAGTTGTCCAGAGTGATATACGTCACACTGCCGTAAAAGGTCACGCCTTGGGGTCATCCTGTTGCGGAATGTCCCTCTCCGGGGCGATGGCCAGGCGGGATGACGCGCGGCGACCGCCGGTTATGATCCGAAAGGCGGAGTCGAGAGCTTCCCGGGAATGAGGTCGTATGGCACGCGTCACCGTCGTGGTGATCGTCTACAACGACGCCGACCGGCTGCCGGTCGCGGTGCGCTCGGTGCTGGACCAGAAGCACCGGGACGTCGACGTGGTGATCGTCGACGACCACAGCACGGACGGCAGTTACCAGGTCGCGCAGGAGCTGGCAGGCGCCCATCCGGGCCGGGTCAGCACCTTCCGGCTGCCCGAGAACAGCGGCTCCGGCGGCGAACCGCGCAACCGCGGAATCGCCGAGGCCACCGGCGAGTTCGTGATGTTCCTGGACAGCGACGACGTCCTGGAACCGGACGCCGTCGGGCTGTTGCTGGCCGCGGCCGGCCGGCACGACGCCGACGTGGCCACCGGGGCCTGCCTGCGGGTGGAGCTGCCCGAGGGCCGCACCAGCACCTGGGCGCCGCAGCTGTACGACGTCGAGGCCGGGGCGACGCTGCCCGGCGCCGTTCTGGACGGCATCGGCGCGCACCCGGAGATGCTCTGGGACACCCTGGTCGTCAACAAGCTGTACCGCAGGGACTTCCTCGTCCGCACCGGGCTGCGCTTCCCCAGCGGGCTGCTCTACGAGGACTTCGTGTTCACCGGCCGGCTCTACGCCGCGCGCCCGCGGATGGCGGTCATCGGCGACCCCGTCTACCGGTGGCACGTGCGCCGGGACGCGGCCAGCCTCTCGGTGTCGCTGCACCGCTCGGTGGTGGAGAACTGGCAGGACCGGGTCACCGCGCACGGCATGGTGGTGAGCGACCTGGCCGGGGCCGGACTCGACCGGCTCTCCGAGGACGCGCAGACCAAGTTCCTCGACTACGACCTGCCGATGTACCTGCGGGAACTGCCGCAGCGCAGCACCACCTACCGGGCCGCGTGGTGGCGGATCACCCGCACCCACCTCGCGGGCTTCGCCGCGGACGCGGTGGGCCGCGCCCGCCCGGCTTCCCGCTGGCTGGCCGCCGCGCTGGAGCAGTTGCCCGAGCCGCCGGCCGGACCCGACCTGGGACGGCTGGTGGAACTCGCCGCCGTGCCGCCGCGCCTGGTGCCGCCGTACCAGGGCGACGCCGGTGCGCCGCTGCTGGTGGTGGGGAAGGCGACCGTCCCGCTGGACGGCCTGCCGGAGCTGCCCCCCGAACGGCTGCCGATCGCCGTCGAGGGCACCGTCGCCGTCGGTTCGACCGTGCGGGTCACCCTGCTGGTGCGGGAGCTGTACGGCCGGCTGGGACCGCTCGGGCCCCGCAGCGTGCGGCTGGAGCTGGCCGAGCGGTCGGGACTGCGCCCGCCGATCACCGCCGCCGGCCCGCTGCGGCCGGTCGCCGGCGGCTGGGCGGCCCATGTGACCTTCCCGGCGAGGGAGCTGGCCGCGGCCGGCCGGCTCGCCTCCTGGTCGGTCCGGGCCCGCGTCGAGTACGACGGGGGCGAGGCCACCGAGACCGAGGTGCGGGCGGGGACGGGCCAGCGCACCCGCCGCGACGCGGTCCTGGTGCCTCCCGGCCGGGTACTCCTGGTGCAGACGCACGTCACGCCCCGTAAGGCGCTGCTGTTCCGCGGCGCCGGCGGCATGGACGGGGTGCGCCGGGCGGTGGGTTCCGCACGGCGGCGCCTGATGGCCCGCTGCTGAGGGGGACGCTCCCGCGCGAGCAGGAATTCTTTACTCCGGGTTTCCCTGTCGAACACCGTTCCTAGGGGTTGACAATAGGGAAATTATCCGTAACAGCGCTCTTGTAGGATGGCGCCCGATGAGCGAAAACACTGAACCTGTCGTCAGCGTGGTGGTCATCGTCTACAACGATGCCGGGCGCCTTCCGACCGCCGTGCAGTCCGTTCTGGACCAGACGCTGCGCAGCGTCGAGGTGGTGATCGTCGACGACCACAGCCCTGACCGCAGCTTCGAGGTCGCGCAGCAGCTGGCCGCCGCACACCCCGGACGGGTGCGCGCCTACCAGCTGCCCGAGAACAGCGGCGCCGGCGGTGAGCCCCGCAACCTCGGCATCACCAAGTGCGCCGGCCAGTACGTGATGTTCCTGGACAGCGACGACGTCCTGGAGCGCAACGCCTGCCGCAACATGCTGGAGGCCGCGCAGCGCACCGGCGCCGACATGGTGTCCGGGCTGTGCGTGCGCACCTTCATCGACAGCCGCAACGGCAAGATCGACAAGTGGTACGAGTGGCTGTACCGCAGCACGCGGGTGCTGGAGACGGTCCACGAGCTGCCGGACCTGTTCGTGTTCGACACCCTGTCCACGAACAAGTGCTACCGGCTGGACTTCCTGCGCGACAACGACCTGCGCTTCCCCAAAGGCCTGCTCTACGAGGACCTGCTGTTCGCGGCGCGCGCCTATCTCGCGGCCCGGCGGATCACGCTCATCCCCAACGAGGTCTACTACTGGCACGTCCGGGAGAAGGCCAGCGAGAAGTCGGTCACCAACCGGCGCCACGAACTCACCAACTTCACCGACCGGATCGAGATCCATCGGCGGATCGACGCGCTGCTGCGCGAGGGCGGCCACGACGAGCTGCGGCTCGCCAAGGACGTCAAGTTCCTCAAGCACGACCTGGTCCTGCACCTGCGCGATCTGCCGTTCCGCGACCAGGACTTCCGGCACCGCTTCGCCGAACTCGCCCGCGGCTACATGGCCGGCATGGACGACGCCGCCTACGACGCGCTGCTGCCGATCCACCGCATCTGCGCCTACCTGCTGATGCAGGAGGACTGGACGAACCTGATCACCGCGGTCGACACGCTCATCAACCGCAGCAAGGTCTCCTCCACGCTCACCGAGCGCGACGGCCGCATCTACTGGTGCGCCGAGCACCTGGAGGACCCGCGGGCCCGCGAGATCCTGGACGTCACCGAACTCGGCTACCACACCCACAAAGTCGACGCGATGGTGCTGCGCAACGCCCTCACGTCGTACGACCAGGACGCCAAGGGCGTCCAGCTGTCCGGCCGGATCGTCAACCCGCTGGGCGTCATCCCGCCCGGGGCGAAGCTGAGCGCCGAGCTGGAGTTCAAGGCGCGCCGCAAGTCGCTGCAGCAGTTCACCTTCCCGGTGCGCCGGGTGGAGCACAACGGCGACTTCATCGGCTGGTCCGCGGAGGCCGAACTGGCCAGCCGGCTGCGGCCGCTGGGCTTCATCGACGCGGTGTGGGACGTCCGGCTGGTGCTCAGCGTGGACGGCAGGAAGACCACCACCCGGCTCACCGTCGGAGACACCCCGCTGGAGGAGCGCGAGCGGCTGCGGTCGCGGCCCCGGCTCACCCGGCTGGTGTCCGACACCCTCGTGCCCGAGGTGAGCGCCAAGGGCCACCTGGCGTTCCAGCTGGTCGCCGCAGGCCCGGTCAGCCGGCGCAGCCGCGGTGCCATCGACCAGGCGCTGCGCGGCGCGCCCGGCGCGGTGGCCCGGGCGGGCGTGCGCCGGGTCAAGCAGGTCCGCAAGGACCTGAAGTCCGGCGTGACCAAGATCCGCGCCTACCACGAGGTGTTCCTCAAACTCCCCGTCCGCAAGGGCACGGTGGTCTTCGAGAGCCACCTGGGCAAGCAGTACAGCGACAGCCCGCGCGCGATTTACGAGGAGATGCGCCGCCAGGGCGTGAAGTTCACGCCGATCTGGTCCTACGCCGGCAAGCCCGACGGCTTCCCGCAGGACGCCGAACTCGTCCGCCGCTGGTCCTGGCAGTACCTGCGGGCTCTGGCGCAGGCCGAGTTCTGGGTGGACAACCAGAGCTACCCGGTCAAGCTGGCCAAGCGCCCCGAGACCACGTACATCCAGACCTGGCACGGCTCGGCGCTGAAGAAGATGGGCTTCGACAGCCCGGAGTTCAGGACCAGGACCAAGGACCAGCAGGCCGAGCAGCAGAAGATCCTCGACCGCTTCGACCACTTCCTCGTCCGCACCGAGCACGACGTGCGCACCCTCGTCCCGGCGTTCCGGCTGCCGGAGTCCAAGGTCCTGCGCAGCGGCTACCCGCGCAACGACGCCCTGGTCACCGCCTGGAAGAAGGAGACCGAGGGCGGCGCCCGGGACCGCGGGCCGCTCGCCGAGGAACTCGGCATCCCCGACGACCGCAAGGTGCTGCTGTACGCGCCGACCTTCCGCAGCGGCCCCGACGGCAAGCTGCGGCGCTTCGAACCGCCCTTCGACGTCGAGGAGTTCGCCGACCGGTTCGGCGACCGCTACGTGCTGCTGATGCGCTCGCACTACCTCAACAACGTGGTGCTGCCGCCGTCGGTGCGCGGACGCGTGATCGACGTCAGCGGCCTGCACGACGTGACGCCGCTGTACCTGATGGCCGACGCGCTGATCACCGACTACTCCTCGGTGATGTTCGACTACGCGCTGCTTGACCGGCCGATACTGTTCTTCGCCTACGACCTCGACGAGTACGTCAACAGCCTGCGCGGCACCTACTTCGACCTGGTCAAGCACGCACCGGGTCCGGTGCTGCAGGAGAAGGACGAGCTGTTCACCGCCCTCGACGACCTGGCCGGCACCGACATCGCCTGGGCCGACGCCCGCAAGCGGTTCGTCGCCGAGTTCGGGGAGTACGACCGCGGCGACGCCGCGAGCCGGATCGTCGACACGTTCTTCCGCCGCGGGAGCCAGAAGTGAACCGGGACATCTTCATCGTCTGCAACAGCGTGGACGAACTCGGCGGCATCACCACCTGGTCGCACCAGATGGCCGGGCTGTTCGCCGCCCGCGGCCACCGGGTGCACCTGGTCGGCATCACCCCGTCCACAGTCCGGCACAAGCTCGCCGACGACCTGCCGTACGCGACCACCACGCTGTACGACGTGCACCCGCCGGGGACCTGGAAGCCGCGGACGCTCAAGGACCGGGCCAACCTCAAGGCGCGCCGGGTCCAGCAGCTGCGCCGCCAGGGCATGCAGGAGCAGGCCGACAAGCTGTCCGCGATGTTCCGCGCCGCGCAGGCCGGCGGCATCGTCATCGTCACCCAGGTGTGGGCGATGGAGTGGGTCAACCTCTCCGACACCGCGGGCCTGAAGGTGATCGGCATGAGCCACGAGTCGTTCGAGGCGTGCCGGCAGTCCTCGCGCTTCGCGCGGGTGCAGCGGCACTACGCGAACGTGGACCGCCTGCTGCCGCTGACCGCCGAGGACGCCGACCTGTGGATCCGGCAGGGCATGAACAACGTGGACTTCATGCCCAACCCCCTGCCCTGGGTGCCCGACCGCGTCTCCCCGCGCACCGAGAAGGTCGTCACCACCGTGGCCCGGCTCTCCCAGGAGAAGGGCATCGACATGCTGCTCGACGCCTGGGCGATGGTCGCGCCGCAGCACCCCGGCTGGACGCTGCGCGTCTACGGCGCGGGCGAGGACGAGCAGCTGCTCAAGCAGCAGGCGCACCGGCTCGACATCGACGGCAGCGTGGAGTGGATGGGGCGCACCGGTGACGTCCCCGGCGCGCTCTACGGGGCGTCGGTGTTCGCCCAGCCGTCGCGCGCCGAGGGCTTCCCGCTGACGCTGCTGGAGGCGATGGTCACCGGGCTGCCCTGCGTGGCATTCGACGTCGCCCCCGGCGTCCGGGAGATCATCGACGACGGCGTGGACGGCCTGCTCGCGCAGCCCGGCAACATCCAGGCGTTCGCGCGGCAGCTGGGCGTCCTGATGGGCGACCAGCAGCTGCGCGACACCATGGGACGGCGTGCCGTCGAGAACATTCAGCGGTTCTCGGCGGACGCCATCGTCAAGCGCTGGGAAGACCTCTTCGCCTTCCTGGAGCTCTGAAACCACTCCCTCGCCGGGCGGAACAGCACCCCGAGCAGCACCAGCAGGCCCACCCCGCCGAGCGCCAGGCCCTTGGTCAGGCCCGGCGGGGTGAAGGTGCACGCCACCCGTGACGCCCCGCTGCCGAGCGGCACGCCGAGCAGTCCGCCGTAGGACACCGGGCGGTGCGACCGGCCGCCGTCCACCGAGCAGCTCCAGCCGTCCAGCGCGGTCGTGGTCACCACCGCGAACCCGCGGCTGCCCGCCGGCAGCCGGGCGCTGACCTGGTGGCCGCCGACCTGCACCGAGGTGGCCGCGGCGGCCCGCAGCCCGGCGACCGCGGCGGCCAGCCGGGACTCGCTGAGGCAGCCCACCGCGTGCCGGGGGATCCCCTGCGGGCCGTGCCGGCCGGCGAACGCGACGTCGATCCGGCCGGAGGACGGGGTGGTGCCCAGCCGCATCAGCGGGTAACTGGTCAGCGGCCGCGAGGCGTTGGAGGTCAGCTGCCGGCCCAGGCCGAGCACCCAGCCCTGCAGCCACGGCGCGTACACGTACACCTGGCTGCCCGGGGTGCAGGTGGCGGAGAAGTGCGTCCACGGCCGGCCGGCGCGGGCCTGCGGGACGGTCCACTCCGAGCGGCCGGCGACCGGTGCCGGGCCGGCCGACGGGTGCAGCACGGGCACGTCGTAGACGTGCGCGCCGATCAGCTGCTCCTGGCGCGCGAAGACCGTGTCGCCGGTGCGGGCCGGCAGCGCCGGGCGGACCGTCACCAGGGGCGCGGCGCCGGCGGTCGGCTGCAGGCGGGACCCGTCGGCGGGCAGGTAGGAGCCGACGCTCATGATCGCCCGGCCGACCGGGTCGTCGGGGCTGAGCGTGTGCCGCCCCTCGATGTACCAGCCCATGCCCAGCGACTGCAGCAGCCGGGCCGTGGCGGCCGGGACGTAGCTGCTGTAGTACGCGCCGCCCTGGGCGTCGACCAGCAGCGGGTCGTTGTTGGCGAACCGCTGCCGCCCGGGGTCGGTGCGCGCCGCCGGCCACGTCGAGGCGTTCCTCACCTGCCGGTACTCCGCCGCCGCCTGGGCGTTCATGGTGTCCTTGGGCGCGAACCACGGCCGCTTGTCGCGGATGACCGTCGAGGACCACGCCGCGTGCACCGAGCCGAGCAGGACGCCCACGGCGAGCGCGGCGCCCACTGCCCGGCGGGCCCACGGCGCGTGCCGGCGGCCCCGCACCCGGGCGAGCAGCAGCAGGCAGGCCAGGAAGAACAGGCCGCCGACGAGCACCGCGGGCCAGGTCTGGCCGTGCACCGCGCGCCGGCCGTGCACCAGCAGCACCACCACCGCGAGCAGCCCCGCGCCCGCCAGCAGCGCCCGCGGCTGCGGCCGGGCGGCCAGGCACACCCAGGCGGCCATCACCAGGATCCCGCTGAGCACGAACGCCGCCCGGTACGGGCTGCCGTTGGGGATCGCCAGCCCGTGCCACAGCAGCAGCGTGGGCTTCCACACGAACGACCCCGCCACGACGAAGACCAGCACGTACCAGGCCACGCGTTCGCGGACCGCGACGGCGCGGTGGAACGGCAGCGTGGTGAACAGCAGCAGGACGAGCATCCCCGCGGCGATGTTCGGGGCGTTGAACGGGGCCCGCCCGGCGGGCAGCAGCTGCGCCAGGTAGTCGAGCGGGCCGAACGTCCGGACGTAGGTCGCGGTGGGCGCGGGCTGCGCCGCCCGGGTCGCGGCCAGGCTGACGGTGAGCACCGGCCCGGCGAGCAGGATGCCGGTGCCCGCCATGGCCGCGGCCCGCAGCAGCACCCGGCCCGCAGTGCGCACCCGCGCGGCGGCGACCACCAGCCGGAGCAACAGCACCAGCGCGGCGGCCAGCGTGGCCATGGCGCCGGTGTAGAAGTTGCCGCCCCACACCGCGGCCACCACCAGCACGCCGAGCACGAAGCGCTGCTCGCGCAGGCACCAGTCGGCGGCGATCATCATCAGCGGCAGGCCGACCAGGCCCCACATCCACATCGGGTCCGTCGACGCGTCGTTGACCATCCACGCGCAGAGCGCGTACCCCACCGACAGCAGCGCCCGCAGCCACGGCGAGCCCGGGCGCAGCCGGCCCAGCGCCGCGGTCATGACGGCCGCCGCCAGCCCGGCGCTGAGCAGCGTCACCAGGAAGACCGGGAAGTCCACCATGTGCCGCGGGAACAGGCCGGTCAGCCAGGAGAACGGATTGCACAGGTAGGCGAAGAAGTCGCCGAGGAACGGCGTACCGAACGCGCTGCTCCAGTTGAAGAACAGGTCGCCGGCTCCGGTGCCGTGCTGGAGGTCCCACAGGTGCGCGTGGAACGGCACGAACTGGTTGCCGAGGTCGTTGACGGCCCGCGACCGCGGCCCGAACGGGTACGTCCCGTGCACGGCCATGGCCAGGCAGTACGCCGCCATGGTCAGGACGGCGGAACCCAGCGCGGCCGACAGCTCCGAGGTGCGCACCGGCCGGAGCCGTATCGCCGTCGCCCGGACGAGGCGTGCCGGGGCGGGGGCGGTCACGGGCGCGGAGGTCACGGTCAAGCGGTCCTTCCGGTGGTGTGCGGTACGGGTGACCCGGCGGCGCGGGCCACCGCGGTGGTGCGGCGGACGGTGGGCGCGGCCGGCTCCCAGCGGGTGGCGGTGCCGTCCGGTCCCGCCGCGTCGTAGTCAGCGGTCCACAGCGCCCCGTCGGCGCCGACGGCCAGCGCGACGAGGCGGCCCTGGGCGTCCTGGACCAGCGCTGCGGAGTGCACGTGCAGGGCCGAGCCGCGGGACCACGCTTGCGGTGCCGGGTGCGCGGTGGCGACCGAGACGCTGCCCGCGTCGTTGCGGGCGGCCAGCGCCACCACCGGCGGCGCGGCCTGGGCCGGCCCGGCGTGGACGAGCGCCACCCGGCCGAAGCCGCCGGGTCCGCCCAGGCCCAGCGGCAGCGCGGGCCCGCCCGAGGCGGGCACCTGGGCGAGGGCGATCAGGGCGGTGCGCGGCTCCCGGTAGGCGAGCCGCACCGATCCGTCGTGCATGGCCAGGGCGCTGATCGGGCCGGAGGCGCCGGGCAGCCCGGTCGGCCGCGCGAGCGCGAACGGTCTGCCGCGGCCCGGCGACGTCCAGTGCAGGACGCTGCGCTGCGCGGGCGCGAAGACGTGCACGCGGCCCGCGGCGTCGACCGCCAGCCCCAGGCCGTCCAGTACCCGCACCCCGGACTCGGCGGCCCTGGGCAGCCGCTCCCACGGCGACCAGGCGCCGTGCGGCGACTGGACGCGCACGCTCACCCCGCCGTCCTGGTTGCGCACCGCCAGGTACACCGTGCCGTCCGGCCCGGCGGCCGCTTCGGGGAAGCCCATCTCCATGGACGCCACGCGGTCGGTCTCGCTGGTGCCCAGGCTCGTCCACGCGGTGAACACCGGCCGGCCGTCGGCGGTGGTGCCGCGCTGGACGGCGGTGACCACCTCGCGCCGGTGCACGCCCGCGCCGTGCGGGTCGGGCAGGTGCGTCCTGACCGAGAACAGCTGCAGGGCGCCGTCCGTGCGGGACACCACCGACACCTGGCCCTCCAGGCCGCCGCCGGGCAGCGGCACCGGGCCCGCCCACGGCCCACCGCCGGTCGTCTCGTACCAGACGACGGCCTGGCCGTTGAGCAGCGCGAAGCCGGCGAGCCTGCCGTCGGCGGTGCGGGCCGCCCAGGACGTGGCACCGGGCGCGCGGTAGCGGGTGCTCTGCACCCAGGCGCCGCGCAGCGCCCGGCCGCCCACCTTCAGGTCGCCGCAGCCCGACGGATCGCCGCAACTGCCGTGGTCGGCCCAGCCGTAGACGTCGAGCAGGCGCGCCTTGCGGCGGATGACCGCGGGGTCCAGGTCCCACGGCAGGTGCGCGTTGACGTAGCCCAGGTAGTGCTCGACGGACATCTGCGTGGCTGGCCGGGCCGCCCAGTGCGCGGCGAGCGCCTGCTGGACGAAGTACGTGGCGTGCGTGTGGTCCTGGTGGTCGTAGTAGGCCAGGCCGTGCCCGGGCGCGTAGCCGGGGCGGCCGGTGTGCACCGGGTCGTGCTCCGGGTTGGGGTCCAGGGTGCGCACCACCGTTGGCCGGTACTCGCGCAGTATGGCCTGCAGGCAGGCCACCAGCCTGCTGCGGGTCACCCGCGTGGGCCGCCGTATCGGCGAGTGCGCCGGGGGCAGTTGGGGCAGCGACACCACCGCGTTCTGCCACAGGCCCTTGAGGCTCTGCGCCCGCCAGGCGGCCACCCCGCGGGCCTCGACCAGGGCCAGGAACAGCAGTTGGACGCGCGGCACCGCGCGCAAGGTGTGCAACTCGGCCTGCCAGCCGCTGACCGGGGTGACGAGCCTGACGTCCCACGGGCTGTTCTCGTCGCCGGTGGCCATCACCGCGTGGGCCCGCCGCAGTCCGTTGATCCGGGCGCGGGCGAAACCCGGCCGGTCGGGCTTGGCGAACCGGGCCCGCGGGTCGTGCGGGCGGAAGTTGCGGCCGTCGGCCTCGCCGCCGGTCAGACACACCGTCACCACCGTGTGGCCGGCGGCGATCTCCTGCTCCTGGTCCGGGTTCATGAAGTACAACCCGTCATCAGGGTGCGCAACGAACTGCACCACCGTGACCGTCCGTTCCTCCGTGCCCGCCGGCAGCTGCAGGCCCTGTCCGGCCGCCGGAGCGGCCTGTCCGGCCGGGCGGTGTGCGCCGCCGCTGCCGCTCCACGAGTGGAGAGCGGCCACGGCGGCCCCAGATATCCCGGCGACTCCTGCGGCGAGAACCCCCCGCCGGGCCATCCTGCGAGAGGACGGCCCCCCATGCCGCGACGACATGCTGTCATGACCTCCGATAAGGCGCATCCCTCGTCGTTCATGACATCTGCTGCCATCAGCGGACGTTCTCCGACGTGAGAGGCGTCGACCGTTCACGGGCGACTTCCGGCCTGTTTGACGGACATTCACCCGGACGCGTTGTCCGCGACCGGGTCATGGTTCGGTAACGACCGTCACCCCCGTCCCTGCAGGCACCCCGCGGGGGCCGCCGGGGCGGTGGCTAGACTGGCCGGATGACCTGGATGATCACCGGCGGCGCCGGATACATCGGCTCGCACGTCGTGAAGGCGCTCGTCGACAGCGGACACCGGGTCGTCGTGTTCGACGACCTGAGCACCGGCGACCCCGCGCGGCTGCCCGACGGCGTGGCGCTGGAGCGCGGGACCGTGCTCGACCGCGCCGCGCTGGACCGGGTCATGCGCGAGCACGGCGTCGAGGGCGTGGTGCACATCGCGGCCAAGAAGCAGGTCGGCGAGTCCGTCGAGCGCCCGCTCTGGTACTACCGGGAGAACGTCGAGGGCCTGCGCACCGTGCTGGAGGCGGCCGCCGAGGCCGGGGTGCGGCGCTTCCTCTTCTCCTCCTCTGCCGCCGTGTACGGCATGCCGGACGTGGACTTGGTCACCGAGCAGACGCCGTGCGAGCCGATGAGCCCCTACGGCGAGACCAAGCTCGCCGGGGAGTGGCTGGTCGCCGCGACCGGCGGCGCCCACGGCATGGCCACCGCGTGCCTGCGCTACTTCAACGTGGCCGGCGCCGCCAGCCCCGAACTCGGCGACCCCGGTGTCTTCAACCTGGTCCCGATGGTCTTCCAGCGGCTCTCCGAGGGGAAGCGCCCGCTGATCTTCGGCACGGACTACCCGACCCCCGACGGCACCTGTGTGCGCGACTACATCCACGTCGAGGACGTGGCCGCCGCCCATGTGGCCGCCGCCCGCCGGCTCACCGAGGACCCGCAGGCCCGGCTGGTGCTGAACATCGGCCGCGGGGAGGGCGTCTCGGTGGCCGAGATGGTCACGCTGATCGCCGAGGTTTCCGGTCACACTGATCTCGAACCCGAGGTGGCGCCGCGCCGCCCCGGCGACCCGGCCAGGGTGGTCGCCTCCGCCGAGGCGATCACCAAGGAACTGGACTGGACGGCGCAGCACGACGTCCGCTCGATGGTGGCCTCCGCCTGGGCCGGCTGGCAGCTCCGGCACCCCGCCACCGAGGGCTGACGCCCGAGCTCGCGCGGTGGGCGGCCGAGGTACGAGGCCGCCCGCGGAGCGAGTAAGCAGGAGGACCGAGCGAATAAGGGTGCGGGCTGACGCCCGAGCTCGCGCGGTGGGCGGCCGAGGTACGAGGCCGCCCGCGGAGCGGGTGAGCAGGAAGACCGAGCGGATACGGGTGCGGGCTGCCCCCGAGCACGGCCCGGGCGGGACGACCGAGACACGAGGACGGCGCAGGTGACACCGGCGGCACGGCAGGACGTGGCGGAGGCCCGCAGGGTCGTGGTGAAGGTCGGCTCGTCGTCGCTGACGACGGCGGCCGGCGGGCTCGACGCGGACCGGGTCGACGCCCTGGTGGACGTGCTGGCCAAGGCGCGCGAGGGCCGCGAGATCGTGCTGGTGTCCTCCGGCGCGATCGCCGCCGGCCTGGCACCGCTGGGCCTGGAGCGCCGCCCGCGGGACCTCGCCCGGCAGCAGGCCGCCGCCAGCGTCGGCCAGGGCCTGCTGGTCGCCCGCTACACCGCCTCCTTCGCCCGCTACGGCGTGCGGGTCGGGCAGGTGCTGCTCACCTCCGACGACGTCAGCCGCCGTACCCACTACCGCAACGCGTTCCGCACGCTGGAGCAGCTGCTGGCCATGGGCGCGCTGCCGGTGGTGAACGAGAACGACACGGTCGCCACCGACGAGATCCGGTTCGGCGACAACGACCGGCTCGCCGCGCTCGTCGCGCACCTGGTGCGGGCCGACCTGCTGGTTCTGCTCTCCGACGTGGACGGGCTGTACGACGGTGACCCGCGCACCCCCGGCACCAGCCGGATCGCCGAGGTCACCGGCCCCAAGGACCTGGAGGGCATCTCCATCGGCAGCGCCGGCCGGGCCGGCGTCGGCACCGGCGGCATGGTCACCAAGGTCGAGGCCGCCGGCATCGCCACCGGCGCCGGGGTGCCCGTCGTGCTCACCTCCGCGGTACACGCCGCCGACGCCCTCGCGGGCCGGCCCACCGGCACCTACTTCCACCGCACCGGCAAGCGCTCGGCCGGCCGGCTGCTGTGGCTCGCCCACGCCTCCACGCCGCGCGGCGCGCTGCGCCTGGACGAGGGCGCGGTGCGGGCGGTCACCGAGCGCGGCAGCTCACTGCTGCCGGCCGGACTGACCGCGGTGGAGGGCGAGTTCACCGCCGGCGACCCGGTGGACCTGCTCGACGAGGCCGGCCGGACGATCGCCCGCGGCCTGGTGAACTTCGACGCGCGCGAGCTGCCCCGGCTGCTCGGCCGCTCCACCAAGGAGCTGGCCAAGGAGCTCGGCCCGGCCTACGAGCGCGAGGTCGTCCACCGCGACGACCTGGTCCTGCTGCGGCCCGCGCGACGCTGACCCCGGCCCGGGGGAGCGCCGCCCGCCGCCCGCGGGGGCCGGCCCGCAGAGCCCGCGGCGTCCTGACTCCGGAGTCAGGCGTACTGACCCGCGGGTCAGGACCTGCCGGCCTTCCCGGACCGCGGGGTCCCCTTGGGGGCTTCTTGGGGAAAACCGCCCCGCCGCCCGCGCGAGCCTGGTCAACTTGAGGGTGGATTCGATGCGCAAGGGCCGCCCGCACCGCCAGGCGGACGGTTCCGGGAACGTCACCCGCAGGGAGGCCGCCGGTGAAGCGAGGGCGCCCAGGGCCGTCGTCCAGGGGTACCGCGGAACGCACGCTGGTCAGCGTCGACAGCGGTGAGCAGGCAGCAGGGGAGCGGCGGGAGGAGCCGCCGGCCTCCCGGCTCTGGCATGTCACCCTCAGCGTCTCGGGGCCGCGGGCCCCGCTGCCCGAGGTCCGGCGCGGCCTCGAACAACTCGCCCACGACCATCCGTTCCTGCTGACCAGCCGCTACGCCTCCGACCACGCCGAGATCCGTTACTGGGAGGAGGCCCGCGACCTGCACGACGCCGCCGCCATAGCGCTGCGGCTGTGGGGCGAGCACCGCGCCAGCGCCGGGCTGCCGCCGTGGGAGACGGTCGGCCTGGAGGTCATCGACCGCGAGACCTACCACCAGCGGCTGGCCGAGGGGTACGGGCCCGCACCGGCCGTCCCGGTGGGCGTCCACCCGTTCTGAGCACCCGCGGCACGCTGGTCCGCGCACGCACTACCCTGCAGTCATGGACCTGCCCTCGCCGCTGCCGAAGTCGCCCGTGATGCTCGCCGCCTACCGCGCCCGTGCCGCCGCGGCGGAGCTGGCGCCGCTTCCGCGGGCGGCCAAGGACGACGCGCTCCAGGCCATCGCCGACGCCCTGATCGTCCGCACCCAGGAGATCGTCGCCGCCAACGCCGAGGACATCGCCCGCGCCGAGGAGGCCGGGACCAGCCCGGCGATCATCGACCGGCTGACGCTGACCCGCGAGCGGGTCGCCGCGATCGCCGCCGACGTGCGGCACGTGGCGGGCCTGCCCGACCCGGTCGGCGAGGTGCTGCGCGGCTCCACCCTGCCCAACGGCCTGGACATGCGGCAGGTGCGGGTCCCGCTCGGTGTCGTCGGCATCATCTACGAGGCGCGGCCCAACGTGACGGTGGACGCCGCCGCGCTCTGCCTGAAGTCGGGCAACGCGGTCCTGCTGCGCGGCTCGTCGTCCGCGTACGCCTCCAACACCGCCCTGGTCGGCGTGCTGCGGGACGCGGTCGGCGGCGCCGGCCTGCCGGCCGACGCCGTGCAGCTGGTCCCGGGCGAGGGCCGTGAGTCGGTGACCGAGCTGATGCGGGCCCGCGGCATGGTCGACGTGCTGATCCCGCGCGGCGGCGCCTCCCTGATCCGCACCGTCGTCGAGGGCTCCACGGTCCCGGTGATCGAGACCGGCACCGGCAACTGCCATGTGTACGTGGACGCCGACGCCGACATCGAGATGGCCGTGGAGATCCTGGTCAACTCCAAGGCGCAGCGGCCCAGCGTGTGCAACGCCGCGGAGACGGTGCTGGTGCACCGCGACATCGCCGAGCGGTTCCTGCCGCGGGCCCTGGACGCGCTGGCCGAGGCCGGGGTGACCGTGCACGGCGACACCCGGGTCACGGCCGTCGCCGACGCCTGCGGCACCAAGGCCACCGTGGTCCCGGTCACCGCCGAGGACTGGGAGACCGAGTACCTGTCGTACGACATCGCGGCCGGCGTGGTGGACTCGCTGGACGCGGCGGTGGCGCACATCCGGCTGTGGTCCTCCGGGCACACCGAGGCCATCGTCACGAGCTCGCAGCCCGCCGCCCGCCGGTTCACCCAGCTGGTGGACGCGGCCGCGGTCATGGTCAACGCCTCCACCCGCTTCACCGACGGCGGCCAGTTCGGCTTCGGCGCCGAGATCGGCATCTCCACCCAGAAGCTGCACGCGCGCGGTCCGATGGGCCTGCCGGAGCTGACCTCGACCAAGTACGTGGTCACCGGCGACGGCCACATCCGCTGACGCGGTCCCGGGGCGGCAGGAATTCCCCTGCCCAAACAAGCAACTTCCGCATTACTCTGGACGGATGCCGGACGATGACGAGTTCGCCTCCGTAGTCCTCGACGAAGAATTCGTACGGTCTGCTCTGTTCCACGAGCCCACGGCCAGGGAACGGATGCTCGCCGTCGCCGATGGTCCCGCGCTACCGCCCGGCAGGCCCGGACGGCACCGAAGCGAGTCCCGCGCCGTCCCCGAACTGGACGGCGATCCGCTCTCGGAGTCCGACGAGCTCTACGCCGCCGGGCACCCCTACCGTGGCAGCTCCACCCGCTGGCACCGGCCGGTCGCCTGGGCGATGGCCGTGCTGATGGGCATCGGGGTGGTCGCCCTGACCTTCGCGGCGGTCTACCGCGGTGCGGGCGGCGGCCGTCAGCACTCGGTGCCCCATCCCACGACCCCGGTGGGCAGGCAGAGCATGCCGCCGGTGGTCACCACTCCGCTGCCCTGATCTCGCGTCAAGTTGACCGGTACCGAGGCGTTTAATCGCGTGCTCAGAGACTTAACCTTGTGATATGAGCGGGCCTGGAGACCCTCCCGAAGGCGTCCCCGAGGGGGCGCCCGGAGGCGACGACGAGTACCGATCCGTCGTGTTCGACGAGTCGTTCGTGCGGGCTGCCCGGATCCAGGAGTACTCCGCCAGCGAGCGGCTGGACGGCACGGCCAGGTCCGTGCGGGTCCGCCACGTGCTGCCGCGGTCGCTGGCCCGGCAGGCCGTCGCGCTGCTGATGCTCCTCGTGCTGGCCTTCGGCTTCGCGATCTACATGGGGGTGCGCCACCCGTACAAGGCCCCGGCGGGGGACAGCAACCCGCAGCTGCGGGTCACCCTGATCCCGCTGGTGCCGACCGGCACGGTGGCCGCGGTCCCGGTCTCCGCCCCCTTCGCCGGGAGCGCCGCCGCGACCTACCGCTCCGGCCCCGGCGCGATCAACGCGCCCGCGGCCGAGCGCGTCGGCGACTTCGCGGAGAGCGAGGTCTACGCGGCGTACCAGACCGCGGTGGAGTACCTCACCGCCTCGGCCATCGACCCGCGCGCGGTCACCGGCGGCGATGTCGGGACCGTCCGCAACCTGCTGGACCCGGCGCAGCTGGACCAGTTCGAGGCGAGCGTCACCCGTCCGACCGCCGACGGAAGCCAGGAGGCCACCGGCTGGCTGGTGCGCTTCGACCCGGCCGAGCATCTGCAACTGGTCGGCGGCGCCGACGGCGTGCGGGTCAAGGGCCAGATGTTCCCGCCGCAGACCAGCAACGACATGCTGGAGATCAGCACCGACCACACCTTCGTCTACGCGCTGCGCGGCCCGGGCAGCCCCGACATGCCGATCTCGCTGTTCACCGTCCGCCGCCAGCTGCAGTTCCGGTTCACCCACCGGGACCTGGAGCAGGATCACCTCCAGGTGACCGCGGCCGAGGTCGCGGCGGGACCGCTGTCCTGCGGCAACGGCGTGGAGAGCTACTTCCGCCCGATACTGGCCGGCGGCCAGGCCACCGGCCGGATCAACGGCGTCAACCCGTTCGACCAGAACCCGGTGACCGCGGTCTGCGCCCCGCTGGGCAGCGACGGCGCCCCGCCGTCCGGCACGCCCACGACGAGCGGGCCGGCGGTCACCGCGACCGCCGGACCGACGGTCACCGCGAGCACTGGGCCGACGGGCGGCACCGCCGCCGGGACGCCGGGCGCTACGCCGGGTCGGGCTCAGGCGACGGGCCTGACCCCTCCTCCCCGGACGCCGCAGGCTTCCCACCCGGCCCTGTGAACCGGTCGCGGAGCTTGCCGCCGAGGTCGCCGGCCCCGTTGGACAGATCCCTTATCAGGCCCATCAGCGGGTCCTTGCTCTGCTTCACCGTGTCGGCGTAGTGGGCCGCGGACTCCTTGAAGGCGTCCGAGACCCGGGTGTCGCTGTCCTCGGTGCGCCGCGGGTAGTGGCCGTCCATCATCCGCTGGTAGTCCCGGGAGCCCGCCCACTTGCGCAGCTCGGCGGCGCGCACCGTGGTGAACGGGTGGCTGCGCGGCAGCACGTTGAGGATCTTCAGCACCGAGTCGCGCAGGTCGCCCGCCGACTCGTACTCGTCGGCCTGCTTGAGGAAGGCGTCGACGTTCATCTCGTGCAGGTGGTTGCCGCCGGCGATCTTCATCAGGCCGCGCATCGAGGCCTGCAGGTCCTGACCGACCAGCAGGCCCGCCCGGTCCGCGGACAGCTCGGACTTGCGGAACCACTCGCGGAGCGCGGTCACCAGGGCCAGCACCGCCAGGTTGCCCAGAGGGATCCAGGCGACGCGCAGCGCCAGGTTGGTGAGGAACAGCAGGATCGTGCGGTAGACCGCGTGCCCCGACAGGGCGTGCCCGACCTCGTGGCCGACGACCGCCCGCATCTCCTCCTCGTCGAGCAACTCGACCAGGCCGGTGGTCACCACGATGATCGGCTCGTCCATGCCGATGCACATCGCGTTCGGCTTCGGGTCCTGGGTGACGTACATCAGCGGGACCTTCTCCAGGTCCAGGATGTAACAGGCGTCCCTCAGCATCGCGTTGAGATGGGCGAACTGCTCGTCGCTGACCCGGACGGAGTCCGAGAGGAACAGCAGCCGCAGGCTGCGCTCGGGCAGCAGACCGCTCAACGCCTTGAAGACGGTGTCGAATCCGGTCAGCTTGCGCAGTGCGACCAGGGCGGATCGGTCCGCCGGGTGCTCGTACGCCCGTGACGAGATGTCGGGGAACCGCCGGCGGGTGCGCCCCGGAAGCTTCTCCGTGCTCACCCGCTGCTCGTTCGGATCGTTCGGCTCGGACATACTGGCCCAACCCCCTGATAGCCAACCGGTACATAGTCTGGACGCGCGGAGCCAGCGCGAAGTTCCCCCGGCACCGCCCGTACGATGTGCCGAAGAGTGTCACCCGCCCGTCCCCGAGTCCGCAAAGGGTCGCCGAACATGTCGAACGTCGCAGCCACCGCCCTGACCCCCCTCACCACGCTCGCCGAGGGCGGTAACCACAACAGCCTGAGCCCCTACCTGACGGGCTTCGGCGCGCTGGGGGCCCTGCTGATCCTGCTGTGGATCACCACGCGTTTCAACCGCGACTAGCATGCCGCCGGCAAAGCAGCGCATCGGTGTGATGGGCGGCACCTTCGACCCCATCCACCACGGGCACCTGGTGGCCGCGAGCGAGGTCGCGAACCTCTTCCACCTCGACGAGGTGGTGTTCGTGCCCACCGGGCAGCCCTGGCAGAAGGACGACCGCACGGTGTCCGCCGCCGAGGACCGGTACCTGATGACGGTGATCGCCACCGCGTCCAATCCGCAGTTCTCGGTGAGCCGCAGCGACATCGACCGCGGCGGCAAGACCTACACCATCGACACCCTCAGGGACCTGCGCGCGGAGCACCCTGAGGCGGATCTCTTCTTCATCACCGGCGCCGACGCGCTGGCGCAGATCTTCTCCTGGCGGAACGCCGGGGAACTGTTCTCCCTGGCACATTTCATCGGCGTGACACGTCCAGGGCATACGCTGTCGGACCCGGGCTTCCCCGAGGGTGGAGTGTCCCTCGTGGAGGTACCGGCGCTGGCGATCTCCTCGACCGACTGCCGCCAGCGGGTGGCCAAGGGGGATCCGGTCTGGTACTTGGTTCCGGACGGTGTGGTGCGTTACATCGACAAACGCGCGCTCTACCGGGAGACAACCGGGTAGCGGCGGACGAAACACACGAAGGGGTTCCTCGTGAACGACGCAAACCCTCACTGGCAACGAGCCGAGGGCGGTCCCGACGAGAGAGACCCTTACGCGCGAGAGCGGTACTACCGGCAGGCACCCTACGGTTACGACGAGTACGGCCGTCCCCTCCAGGCGCCTCCCCAGCAGCAGACCTATGCCGACCCGTACTACCCCGACCCCTCGCAGACCTCGCACGGCGGCCAGCAGGGCTGGATCCCGCAGCAGCCGCAGCGGCCGTACTACGAGCAGAACCCCCAGCAGCAGGGCTACGACACCGGCGCGCACCAGGTGTACGACACCGGTCAGCACGCGGTGTACGACACCGGTCAGCAGCAGGCGTACGACACCGGCGCGCACCCCGTCTACGAGACCGGTCAGCAGCCGGTCTACGACACCGGTCAGCACGCGGTGTACGACACCGGCCAGCAGCCGGTCTACGACACCGGTCAGCACGCGGTGTACGACACCGGCACGCACCAGGTGCCGTTCGAGCAGGCCCCGGCCGCGCCGCCGATGGGCCCCGATCCCTACCACACCGGCCAGTTCTCCTTCGTCGAAGAGGAGTCGGACGACTCCGAGGAGGTCATCGACTGGCTGAAGTTCTCGGAGTCGCGGACCGAGCGGCGCGAGGAGGCCAAGCGGCGCAGCCACAACCGCAAGAGGGGTGTGGTGCTCCTGCTGGTGCTCGCCCTCCTCGGCGGCGCCGGCTACCTGTGGAAGGCCGGGAAGATCCCGGGCCTGAACAAGACCGGGACCGCCGCGGCCGCGCCCGGCGGCGCCCAGAAGCGCGACGTCATCGTGGTCCACCTGCTGCCGGTCAACGGCGGCCCCAGCGACACCGCGCTGCTCGTCGACAACACCACCAAGGGGCGCGGCACGACCGTGCTGATCCCCAACTCCCTGGAGCTGACCGGCGACGACGGCTCGGCCACCACCCTGGACAAGTCCGTCGCGGACGGCGTCGGGCCGACCAGGGACTCGCTGAACTCGCTGCTCGGCACCGACATCAAGGGCAGCTGGCGGCTGGACTCGCCGTACCTGGAGCTGCTGGTGGACTCCCTCGGCGACGTGTACGTCGACACCAACGCCGCCGTGAAGGGCACCGGCAAGGACAGCGGCCGCACGCTGGTCCAGAAGGGCAAGCAGACCGAGCTGACCGGGCAGGCCGCTGTGGCGTACGCCACGTACAAGGGCCCCGGCGAGTCCCAGACCGACCAGCTCAGCCGGTTCGGGCAGGTCATGCAGGCGGTGCTGAAGAAGATGCCCAGCGACGCCGCGGACGCCACCAAGACCATCCAGGGGCTCGCGCAGATCCTCGACCCCTCGCTGTCCGACAAGGAGCTGGGCGCCTCGCTCGCGGGCCTCGCCGACCTGGCCAAGACCGGCGCCTACGACACCGCGGTGCTGCCGGTCCAGAAGAACGGCTCGCTCAGCACCCAGGCGACCGACAGCGTGGTCAAGGACGTGCTCGGCGGCACGGTCAAGCAGTCCACCGGCAGCTCGGCGCAGCCCCGCGTGCTGGTCAAGGACGCCACCGGCACCTCCAAGAACGGCTCGATGGCGCAGGCCGCGATCGTCAACGGCGGCACCTACGCCTACGTGCCCGGCGGCAAGGCGAGCAGCACCGAGTCCACGTCGCAGGTGCTGTACGCCGACCCGGCCAGGCTCGCCGCGGCCAAGGACGTGGCCTCCACGCTGGGGCTGCCGGCCGGTGCGGTGAAGAAGGGCACGGTGCCGTCGAACGCGGACATCGTGGTGGTGCTCGGCAGGGACTACAAGCCCACGGCGAACTAGCCGCGGGCCCCCGGCCCGGGCAGCCGGGCCGGGGGCCCGGGCCGGAAACCGGTCGGGGACTGTCGGAGGGTCGTGAGACCCTTGAATTGACGAGTCCCCGACTGGAAAGCCTCACCTGTGACCGCGACCGACCGTTCCATCGAGCTGACCCGCGCCGCCGCCCAGGCGGCCGCCGACAAGCTCGCGCACGACATCATCGCCTACGACGTCAGCGACGTGCTCTCCATCACCGACACGTTCCTGGTCGCCTCGGCACCCAACGACCGGCAGGTCAGGGCCATCGTCGACGCGATCGAGGAGAGCCTGCTCAAGGAGCTGGGCGCGAAGCCGGTACGGCGCGAGGGCGAGCGGGACGGCCGCTGGGTGCTGCTGGACTACGTCGACATCGTGGTCCACGTGCAGCACTCCGAGGAGCGGGTGTTCTACGCGCTGGAGCGCCTCTGGAAGGACTGCCCGGAGATCGAGCTGCCCGCCGACGCGGTGGCCACCCGCGGCAAGGCCGCCGCCCACGCCCAGGCGACCGCGGCGGCCGAGGCCGAGGCAGAGGGAGAACTGCGCTGAGCGCCGGCCGGCCCGGGCGGGGCCGCCGCATCGTCCTGTGGCGGCACGGCCAGACCCAGTGGAACCTGGAGCAGCGCTTCCAGGGCACCACGGACATCACGCTGACCGAGACCGGCCTCGCCCAGGCACGGCGCGCCGCCCGGCTGCTGGCCGCGCTCAGCCCCGCCGCGATCATCTCCTCCGACCTGAGCCGCGCCGCGCACACCGCGGCCGAGCTGGCCGCGCTCACCGGCCTGCCGGTCACGCACGACGAGGGCCTGCGGGAGACCTACGCGGGCGTCTGGCAGGGCCTGACGCACACCGAGATCAACGAGCGCTACGGCGACCAGTACGCCGCCTGGAAGCGCGGCGAGCCGGTCCGCCGCGGCGGCGGCGAGCTGGAGACCGAGGTCGCCGACCGGGCGGCCCCGGTGGTGCAGGCGGCGGTGGACAAGCTGGCCGACGACGGCGTGCTGGTGGTGGTCTCCCACGGCGGCACCATCCGCACCACCATCGGCCGGCTCATCGGCCTGGACCCGGTCAGCTGGGAGTCCCTCGGCGGCCTGTCGAACTGCTGCTGGTCGGTGCTCGGCGAGGGCGTCCGCGGCTGGCGGCTGACCGAGCACAACGCCGGCACGCTGCCCGAGCCGGTGCTCGGCGACGACGCCTGACCGGCCCGGAAGGGCGCGCCGCGACCGGCCGGGCGAATCCGATTTCGTTTCCGGTCCGTGCACCGGCTATGCTTCTTCCCGTCGCCCGGCAAACGGGACCGGCGCGGGGCTGTAGCTCAGTTGGTAGAGCGCTTGCATGGCATGCAAGAGGTCCGGGGTTCAATTCCCCGTAGCTCCACAATCACGAAGGCGGGACCTGTCCACGGATGGGTCCCGCCTTCTTTTCCGTCTCCTGCCGGCGGACGTCGCTGCCCCGCGGGGGCCGGCGGGCCGGTCAGCGGGCCGGCTGCGGTGCCGGGGCCTGTGCGGGCGCCGGGGACCCGGCGGTCCGCTCGGCCTTCCCGGCCTTGTCGGCGAGGGCCACCGACAGCGGGCGGCCGTGCACCGTGCAGCCGACGACCGGGTCGGCCATCGCCCGCAGCCGCTCGATCTGGGCCCGGTCCTCGTCCGCGACCGGCGTGTACACCACGATGCGGTGCTCGGCCATCCCGTCGATGCTCAGCGAGTTCGACGCCATGTTGATCAGGCCCACCGTGGCGTGCCGGTAGACCTTCACCCGGCTCCCCGGGGCGGCCACGTCCCCGCTCGCCCACAGCTGGGCGAACCGCGGGCTCTCCTCGACCAGCATCGCCACGAACCGCTCCCAGGCCGGCTCGCCCACATGGCGGCCGTAGGAGCGGCGCAGCTGGGCCACCATCCACGGCAGCTCCTCGCGGCTGTTCACGAACGTCGAGCAGCAGTCGGGGATGGTGAAGAGCTTGTACAGCACGTTGCGTTCGCGCCGCGGCACCAGGCTGGTCATCGGCCACAGCAGGCGGTACGTGTCGTTCGTCGCCTGCACGTCGTACCGCGCGTTGTAGACGCCGGCCGGCAGCGGGTCCAGGGCGTCCAGGATCCCCTGCACCTCCTTGCCGACGACCTCCTCGTCGGACGCCGGCTCGCGCACGAAGGGGATCCCGGCCAGCTGGTACAGGTGCTCGCGCTCGGTGGTGTCGAACTGCAGCACCCGCGCCACCGCGTCCAGCACCTGGACGCTGGCGTTGATCGGTCGGCCCTGCTCCAGCCACGTGTACCAGGTCACCCCGACCCCGGCGAGCTGCGCCACCTCCTCGCGGCGCAGGCCGGGCGTGCGGCGCCGCAGCCCCGGCGGCATGCCGACGTCCGCCGGGGTGATCCGTGCCCGGCGGCTGCGCAGGAACGCCGCCAGCTCGGTCCTTCGCTGTATCCGGGAGGGGGCCATGCCCCCTATCGTCACCGGGCGCCGGAGCCGCTGCCAGGTGCTGGCAGTACCAGGATCGGTGGGCTCTCGTTACCGGTACCCGGCCGCCCGCAGGCTGGCCGCATGACGAACACCGCACTGACCGGAGCAGCGTCCCCCCGCGGCGCCACCGCCCCCGCAGGACCCGGCACCGCGGGCCGGCCGGCGCCGCGCCCCGGACTGCTGCTCGCCATCATCCTCTCGGGCCAGTTCATGGCCCTGCTGGACGTCTTCATCGTCAACGTCGCCGCCCCGACCATCCGTACCGACCTGCACGCCTCGGGCGCCGGCCTGCAACTGGTGATCGCCGGCTACACCATCGCGTACGCGGTGCTCCTGATCACCGGGGCGCGGCTGGGCGACCTGCTGGGCCACCGGCGGCTGTTCCTCGCCGGGCTCGCGCTGTTCACCGCGTCCTCGCTGGCGTGCGGGCTCGCCCAGCACACCGGCGAGCTGATCGGCTTCCGGTTCGCCCAGGGCACCGGCTCGGCGCTGATGATCCCGCAGGTGCTGAGCCTGCTGCAGATCACCTTCGTCGGCGAGGCCAGGACCCGGGCGATGAGCGTCTACTCGGCGGTGCTGGCCTCGGGCGCGGCGCTCGGCCAGTCGCTGGGCGGCGTCCTGGTGAGCGCCGACCTGTTCGGCACCGGCTGGCGGCCGGTGTTCCTGGTCAACGTGCCGATCGGCCTGCTGATGCTGGCGGTGGCCCCCCGGGTGCTGCCCGCCGACACCCGCAGCGCCCCGGAGCGGCGCCGCGGCCTGGACCTGCCGGGTCTGCTGGTGCTGGCCGCGGCGGTGACGCTGTTCACGGTGCCGCTGGTGCTCGGCCAGGAAGAGGGCTGGCCGGTGTGGGGCTGGGTGTGTTTGGGCCTGAGCGCGCTGCTGTTCGCGGCGTTCACCGTGCTGGAGACCCGGCTGGCCCGCCGCGGCGGCGCCCCGCTGGTGTCCGGCCGGGTGCTGCGGACTCCGGGCATGGCCCGGTTCGTCACCGTGATCGTGCTGACCATGGCGGTCAACGCCGGCTTCCTGTTCGCCGTCGCCCTGCACCTGCAGTCCGGGATCGGTTTCAGCGCGCTGCGCACCGGGCTGACGTTCGCCACCTGCGCGGTCACCTTCGGCGGCGTCGGCCTCACCTGGCGGCGGCTGCCCGCGGCGTGGCGGCCGTGGCTGGGCGTGACGGGCCTCGCGGTGGCCGCCGTCTCGCTGGCCGGCCTGGGCCTGGCGCTGCGCGGCGGCGGTGACGGCGGGGCCTGGCTGTACGTCACGCTGCTCACCCTCGGCGCGGGCCTCGGCCTCTCCTTCAGCCCGAGCTTCACGCTGGCGCTGGTCACCGTCGCCCCGCAGGACGCCGCCGACGCCAGCGGGCTGCTGACCACGGTGGCCCAGCTCGGCCAGCTCGTCGGCGTCGCAGCCCTCGGCAGCCTCTACCTGAACCAGCTGCACGGCCCGGGGGCGCACGCCTCGGCCCACTCCTTCGGCGTGACCTCGGTGGTCCTGGTGGCGGTCTGCGCGGCGGGCGCGCTGTTCACCGGGATCCGGCGGCGTACGGCCTGACCGAGGGTGCGGGCGGGCGCCCGGCCCTGACCGGCGCCCGCGCGCGCTACCCGTCTAGCGCGGGGTAGTCGGTGTAGCCCCGCTCGCCGCCGCCGTAGAAGGTGGCCCGGTCGGGGGTGTTGAACGGCCCGCCCGCCCGCAGCCGGCGCGGCAGGTCGGGGTTGGCCAGGAACAGCGCGCCGTAGGACACCAGGTCGGCGGTGCCGTCCTCGACCAGGGCCAGCTCCGGCAGCCCCGACGGGCGGCCCGCCGTGCGGGCGTTGAGGATCAGCACCCCGCCGAACCGCTTGCGCAGCTCGAGGGTCAGGGCGCGGTCCCCGGTCTCCACGAGGTGCAGGTAGGCCGGGGCGACGGACTCCAGGCCGCGCAGCAGCGCCAGGTAGGTGGCCTCGGGCTCGGGCTCGTCGATGTCGCCGAGGCTGTTGCCGGGGGACAGCCGCAGCCCGGTGCGGTGCGCGCCGATCGCGTCGGCGACGGCGCCGACCACCTCCACGGCGAAGCGGGCGCGGGACTCGGGGCCGCCGCCCCAGGCGTCGGTGCGGGTGTTGGAGTTGGGCGCCAGGAACTGGTGGAGCAGGTAGCCGTTGGCGCCGTGCACCTCCACCCCGTCGAAGCCGGCCCGCACCGCGTTGCGGGCGGCGCGGGCGTGGTCCTTGACGGTCCGCCGGATGCCGTCCTCGTCCAGCGGCTCGGGCACCACGTACTTCCGGGGGCCGTCCGCGGTGTGGACCTGGCCGCGGGCGGCCACCGGGGAGGCGCCGACCGGCCGCAGGCCGCCGGGCAGCAGCGACGGGTGGCCGATCCGGCCGGTGTGCATCAGCTGCGCGAAGATCCGGCCGCCCGCGGCGTGCACCGCGTCGGTGACCGCGCGCCAGCCGGCGACCTGCTCGTCGCTGTGCAGTCCCGGGGTGTCGGGGTAGCCCTGGCCGACGACGGAGGGCTGGACGCCCTCGGTGACGATCAGCCCGGCCGAGGCGCGCTGGGCGTAGTACGCGGCGGTGGCGGGCGTCGGGCTCAGGCCCGGACCGAACGCCCGGCTGCGGGTCATCGGCGCCATGGCGATCCGGTTCGGCAGCCGGAGGCCGGCCAGGTCGATGGGGTCGAACGCGGTGGTCACGGCGGTCTCCAGGCTCGTCCGGCGGCCGGCCGGCCGGGGTCCGCGAACGGCCCGGCGACCGTGGTGCGGCCACCGTAACCCGGCAACCCCGCCTGGATTGTTGAGAGTTCATGAACTCCGCAGGGCCCGTGCCGACGCATGGTCCGCGGCGTCCTTGCCGCCGGGCGGGAGGCGCAGCGCCCGCAGGGCCATGACCCCGGCCAGCGCCAGGAAGCCCACGGCGACCAGCGGGTAGGCCGCGGACACCAGCATCTCCCCGGGGTTCTGGTGCATCTCCGGCTGGTCGTTGTTGTTGCCGTGCGGCACGTACCAGACCATGTAGCTGCTGAACACCACCAGGGCGGCCACCGCCGCCCCTCCCAGGCGCCGGTCGCGGCGGCGCAGCGCCTCGGACGCGAGCAGCACCACCATCGGCTCGGCCCACACCCAGTGGTGCGTCCAGGACACCGGGCTGACCAGCAGCGCCGTCACCCCGACCGCCACCACCGACCAGGCGCCCGCGGGCGGCATCCGGTCCCCGGCCTTGGTCGCGACCAGCGCGACCGCCAGGCCCAGCGCGCCCACCACCAGCGCGGCGAGCACCCAGGCCGCGCCCGGGGTGCCGGTGTGCTCGATCCGCGCGACGATCCCGCGCACCGACTGGTTGGCGGTGATCTCGCCGGCGCCCGGCCTGTCCGGGGTGAAGACCACGTGCGTCCAGTAGTTGCGCGAGTCGTGGGGCAGCGCGAGCACCCCGACGAGCACGGTGACGGCGAACGTGGCGGTGGCCACCAGGGCCCGGCGCAGGTGGACGATGCGGTCGCCGGGCACCAGCACGGCCGCCGCCACGAGGAAGACCACGAACAGACCGGAGGTGAGCTTGAGCCCGGCGGCGATCCCGATGCCGACGCCCGCCCAGCGGTTGCCGGAGCGCCGGGTGAGGTCCCACAGCACCAGCACGATCACCAGCAGGTTCACCTGGCCGTAGCGCAGCGTCGCCCACACCGGCTCGCACCACACCGACAGCGCGGCGACCAGTATCACCGCGGGCACCCGGGCCGGCCGGGCCACCAGGCGCAGCGACAGGGCGGCCAGCGCGACGACGAGCGCCAGGTTGGCGGCCATCACCGCGGTACGCATGGTGTCCGTGGCCACCCACGTCAACGGGACGAAGAGCAGTCCGGCGAACGGCGGATAGGTCATCGGCAGCCGCGCGGTGCCCAGTCGCATCGCGTAGAGGTCGCCGCCGGTGCGCACGGTCCAGCCGGCGGCCCGGTAGACCATCACGTCGACCATCGAGACGTGGGCCGCCCGCTGCGCCATCCAGACGGCGGCGAACGACACCGCGCACCCCAGCACCGCCCAGGCAGCCAGTCGTCGATCGCCCACGCGTGCGACTCCTCACAACACGGAACCCCGAGGTCGGAGGCCCCTGGCACCCGGGGAATCGATTTGGCGAAGCAGGCCCGGGGCCGTGTAATGTATCCCGAGTCGCCGGGCCTTCCGCCCGGTACACGCGGGGCTATAGCTCAGTTGGTAGAGCGCTTGCATGGCATGCAAGAGGTCCGGGGTTCGAATCCCCGTAGCTCCACGGGTGAGAGGGCGAGACGTGTCCGCGGAATGCGCGGACGGGTCCCGCCCTCTCCTTTTGCCCCGTTTCGCCTCGCGCGGACGGCTCCGCGACCCGCGCCCCGGCCGACGCGACGCCCGCGCCACTCCGGCAGCGCGCCTCCGCACCCCTCCGGCGCCGCCTCGATGATGACGGTGCGGCAGCCGACGGACCGTCATGAGCCGTCCGCGGGAAGCTGATCACCGCCGGGCGCGGCCCTCTGTCCGGTCACGGGACCCGCTGCTAGCCTGCGGGCCGCTGTGCAACGGGATCTGACGGTTCCTTGACCTTCTCTTGGGACAATCATATCCCTGGCATGAACTGATCAGCGAAAGAGTATCGCTCTGCGGTGCCGGCCGTACGCATAGCGGCCATCGCTGCGACGCATGAGCGACTCCACCGCACCAAGCGACAACTCGCTTCGTAATGGGGGTTCCATGAGATTTGAGCGCAGAAGAACGCGGGCCGGACTGGCGGCTGCGGCGGCGTTGCCCCTGGTCGCCGGCGCGCTCGCGCTCGGCGCCCAGTCCGCGACGGCCGACCAGCCCGGCGGACGCCAGACCCTGAGCGGCACCAAGCCGGCCTGGGCCACCGCCCACGCCGACAAGGGCGCCACGGCCGACTCCAGCCGGCTGACCCTGCGGGTCTACCTCGCCGGCCGGGACGCCAAGGGCCTGGCCGCCTACGCGCAGGCCGTGTCCGACCCGAAGTCCTCGCTGTACGCCCACTACCTGACCGCCGGTCAGGCCCAGGCGCGGTTCGGTGCCACCCAGGCACAGGTCGCCGCCGTCACGGCGTGGCTGAAGTCCTCCGGACTGAAGGTCACCGCGGCGAACCAGCACTACCTCACCGTCACCGGTGACGTGGCTGCCGCGGAGAAGGCGTTCGGCACCCAGCTGCACAACTACACCACCGGCGGCAAGACGTACCACGCCCCGGCGACCACGGCCTCCGCGCCGGCGTCGCTGAACGGCGCGGTGCTCACCGTCAGCGGCCTGGACAACGCGCCGAAGAAGTCCCGCCACGACGACACGCTGCCGCCTCCCGGCGCCGCCTTCGTCAACGCCGGCCCGTTCTCGTCGTACTACGGCTCGAACACCAACCGCAGCCTGCCGTCGGCGTTCGGCAACCAGGCGCCGTACGCGATCAAGGGCTACACCGGCGAGCAGCTGCGTGCCGCCTACGGCGCGGGCTCGTACACCGGCAAGGGCGTCACGGTGGCCATCACCGACGCCTACGCCTCGCCGACCATCGCCGGCGACGCGGCCACCTACGCCGCCCGCAACGGCGACAAGGCGTACAAGAAGGGCCAGCTGACCCAGGTCCTGCCCTCGGACTACAACTCGACCGAGGACTGCGACGCGTCCGGCTGGTACGGCGAGGAGACGCTCGACGTCGAGGCCGTGCACGCGGTCGCGCCGGACGCGAACATCGTGTACGTCGCCGGGGCCTCCTGCAACGACAGCGACCTGCTCGACGCGCTCACCAAGATCGTCGACCACCACCTCGCCTCGATCGTCTCCAACTCCTGGGGCGACATCGAGGAGAACGAGACGCCGGACGTCGCGGCCGCCTACGACCAGGTCTTCATGACCGGCGCCGTCCAGGGCATCGGCTTCTACTTCTCCTCCGGTGACGCGGGCGACAACGTGGCCTCGTCCGGGACGAAGCAGGTCGACACCCCCGGGAACTCCCCGTGGGCGACCTCCGTCGGCGGCACCTCGCTGGCGGTCGGCAAGCACGACAAGTACGAGTTCGAGACCGGCTGGGGAACCCAGCGCGGCGCGCTCTCGGCGGACGGCAAGAGCTGGCAGACCCCGGTGTACACCTCCGGCGCCGGCGGCGGCACCAGCAAGCTGTACGGGCAGCCGTTCTACCAGCGCGGCATCGTGCCGGACGCGCTCGCCCGCGCCAACGGCGGCAGCGCCCGGCAGCGCGTCGAGCCGGACATCGCGGCCGTCGCCGACCCGAACACCGGCTTCCTGGTCGGCCAGACCCAGACGTTCCTCGACGGCTCGGTGAAGTACGGCGAGTACCGCATCGGCGGCACCTCGCTGGCCGCGCCGGTCATCGCGGGCATCCAGGCGCTGACCCAGCAGGCCCGCTTCGGGATCCCGATCGGCTTCGCCAACCCGCTGATCTACTCGCAGTACGGCACGTCCGCCTACCACGACGTGACCGACCACCCGTACGGGCAGCAGACGCTGTCCGAGGTCCGGGTGGACTTCGCCAACGGTGAGAACGCGGACGACGGCACCATCACGTCGCTGCGCGTGCTCGGCCGCGACGCGTCGTTGGCCGCCACCCGCGGTTACGACGACGTCACCGGCGTCGGCACGCCCACGAGCCACTACGTGGACGCGTTCCGCCGCCGCTGAGGCGACGGCAGGCACAGCGGGGCCCGCACCGGAGGGCGAACCTCGGTGCGGGCCCCGCGCCCGCTGCGGTAACCTGAGCCCATGCGAGCTGTGAGCCTCCTGCTTAGCGAGCCGCGCTGACCACGAACCACGTCAGTGCGGCACCCCTCCTGCGTGAGGGGCTTTTTTGTTTCCGCAGCAGGCACAGACGGGCAGCAGGCTCCCCGGCCGCAGCCGTCACGACTTCGATGGAGTACCGAGGACGATGAGCGAGACCACCCCGGCCGCCGAGACGGCTGCGCCCCACCGCTACACGGCCGAGCTGGCCGCCGAGATCGAGGGCCGCTGGCAGGACTACTGGGACGAGCACGGCACCTTCGCCGCCCCCAACCCGAGCGGCGAGCTGGACGGCGAGCCCGAGCTGGCCGCCCGGCCCAAGAAGTACATCATGGACATGTTCCCGTACCCCTCGGGTGCGGGACTGCACGTCGGCCACCCGCTGGGCTACATCGCCACCGACATCTTCGCCCGGTACCAGCGGATGACCGGCCACAACGTGCTGCACACCCTGGGCTTCGACGCCTTCGGCCTGCCCGCGGAGCAGTACGCCGTGCAGACCGGCACCCACCCCCGGGTGTCCACCGAGGCCAACATCGTCACCATGCGCAAGCAGCTGCGCCGGCTGGGCCTGGGCCACGACCGCCGCCGCTCCTTCGCCACGATCGACCCGGCCTACTACCGCTGGACCCAGTGGATCTTCCTGCAGATCTACAACTCCTGGTACGACGAGGCCGCCGACCGCGCCCGGCCGATCGCCGAGCTGGAGGCCCAGTTCGCCGACGGCACGCGCAGCACCCCCGACGGCCGGCCCTGGGCCGAGCTGACCGGCCCCGAGCGGGCCGACGTCCTGGGCGGCCACCGCCTGGCCTACGCCGCGGAGTCCCCGGTCAACTGGTGCCCCGGCCTGGGCACCGTGCTGGCCAACGAGGAGGTCACCGCCGAGGGCCGCTCGGAGCGCGGCAACTTCCCCGTCTTCAAGGCCAGCCTGCGGCAGTGGATGATGCGCATCACCGCCTACGCCGACCGGCTGCTGACCGACCTGGACGTGCTGGACTGGCCCGAGGCGATCAAGCTGCAGCAGCGCAACTGGATCGGCCGCAGCGAGGGCGCCCGCGTCGACTTCCCGGTCCACGAGGCGTCCGGCAGCCACGCCGAGCACGGCATCACCATCTTCACCACCCGCCAGGACACCCTGTTCGGCGCCACGTACATGGTGCTGGCGCCCGAGCACGAGCTGGTCGAGTCGATCGTCCCCGAGGCGTGGCCGGAGGGCACCCACCAGGTGTGGACCGGCGGGCACGCCACGCCCACCGAGGCGGTCGCCGCCTACCGCAAGCAGGCCGCGTCCAAGTCCGACGTGGAGCGGCAGGCCGAGGCCAAGGACAAGACCGGCGTGTTCACCGGCGCCTTCGCCGTCAACCCGGTCAGCGGCGAGCCCGTCCCGGTCTTCATCGCCGACTACGTGCTGATGGGCTACGGCACCGGCGCGATCATGGCCGTGCCCGCGCACGACTCGCGCGACTTCGCCTTCGCCCGCGCTTTCGAGCTGCCGATGCGCTGCGTGGTCGAGCCCACCGACGGCCGCGGCACCGACCCGGCCGAGTGGGACGACGCGTTCTCCTCCTACGACGCCAGGATCGTCAACTCCACTGGCGCCGACATCTCCCTGGACGGCCTGACCGTGACCGAGGCCAAGGCCGCGATCACCACCTGGCTGGCCGAGCGCGGCATCGGCGAGGGCACCGTCAACTACCGCCTGCGCGACTGGCTGTTCAGCCGCCAGCGGTACTGGGGCGAGCCCTTCCCGATTGTCTACGACGAGGAGGGCACCGCCCACGCGCTGCCGGACTCGATGCTGCCCGTCGAGCTGCCCGAGGTCGACGACTACAGCCCGCGCACCTTCGACCCCGACGACGCGGACACCTCCCCGGAGACCCCGCTGTCGCGCAACCAGGAATGGGTCACCGTCGACCTGGACCTGGGCGATGGCGTGCGCACCTACCGGCGCGAGACCAACACCATGCCCAACTGGGCCGGCTCCTGCTGGTACGAGCTGCGCTACCTGGACCCGCACAACTCCGAGCAGCTGGTCTCGCCCGAGGCCGAGGCCTACTGGATGGGCCCGCGCGCGGGCCAGCCGGCCGGCGGCGTCGACCTGTACGTCGGCGGCGCCGAGCACGCCGTGCTGCACCTGCTGTACGCCCGGTTCTGGCACAAGGTGCTGTTCGACCTGGGCCACATCTCGTCCTTCGAGCCGTTCCACAAGCTGTTCAACCAGGGCATGATCCAGGCGTTCGTCTACCGCGACGCCCGCGGCATCGCGGTGCCCGCCGCCGAGGTCGAGGAGCGCGACGGCCGGTACTTCCACCAGGGCGAGCCGGTGACGCGGCTGCAGGGCAAGATGGGCAAGTCGCTGAAGAACGCCGTCACGCCCGACGAGATCTGCGCCGAGTACGGCGCCGACACGCTGCGGCTGTACGAGATGGCGATGGGCCCGCTGGACGTCTCGCGCCCATGGGACCCCCGCGCGGTCGTCGGCCAGTACCGGCTGCTGCAGCGGCTGTGGCGCAACGTCGTCGACGAGACGACCGGCGAGGTCACGGTGGTCGACGCCGAGCCCGACGAGGCGACGCTGCGGGCCCTGCACAAGGCCATCGACGGCGTCTCCGGCGACATGGCGGGCCTGCGCTTCAACACCGCCATCGCCAAGATCACCGAGCTGAACAACCACCTGACCAAGACCGGCGGGCCGGTGCCGCGCGGCATCGCCGAGCCGCTGGTGCTGATGATCGCCCCGCTGGCGCCGCACGTCGCCGAGGAGCTGTGGGCCCGGCTGGGCCACACCGGCTCGCTGGCGCACGAGCCCTTCCCGGTCGCCGACCCGGCGCTGGCCCAGGACGAGGCCGTGGTGTGCGTCGTCCAGATCAAGGGCAAGGTCAAGGCCCGGCTGGAGGTGCCGCCGGCCATCTCCGACGCCGAGCTGGAGGCCGCCGCCCTGGCCGACCCCGCGGTGGTCGCGGCCCTGGACGGGGCGCCGGTGCGGAAGGTCATCGTGCGGGCGCCGAAGCTGGTGAACATCGTCATCTGACCGCGGGGAGCAGCGACGCGCCCAACGGCGCGGCCGCGCCGCAGGTCAGCGTTCCCCTAGGGGGCGCGCAGGGCAGGTTCGGGGATCCGCCGGATCCCGGGACCTGCCCTTTCCCGTTACCGTGGAAGGCGGGTCATCAATCGGCCCCCGCGGGCGTGCCGCGGCACGCTGGATGGGAGGAGCGACCGGTGGAGACCGTAGGGATCATCGCCTTCCTGTTCTTTCTGATCTTCGCGACGCTGGCGACCGTGGCGACGGTCCGCACTGTGCGTGCGGTCAAGCGCCAGGTCGTCAAGGGCACCGCCCAGGCCCGGAGGGTCGTCGAGGACAACCGGATCAGAGCCCGCCGCTACACCGTGCCCGGCACCGGCGGGGAGCTTGCCCGGCTCCGGCTGGAGCTGCGCACCTCCCTCGACAGCACCTACCGCGCTTTGGAGTCCGGCCGCGCCGCCGACGCCTCGCTCTCCGAGGCAGCGGCCCTACTCGCCCGCCTGGACGGCCACGCCCGCGAGCTGGACGCCGAACTCAAGTCGCTGGAGCGCGAACCCGACCGCGGCCGGATCGCCGAACGCCTCCCGCAGCTCGCCGAACGCACCCATCGGATCACCCACTCCGCGGACACCCTGCGGTGGGCCGCCCAGGACCGCGCCCGCCACTTCGCCGACGACGACCTGGCCGCCCTCGGCCGCGACATCGCCACGGAGGCCGGCGCCCTGCGCCACTGGGAGAAGGCGGAGGAGAAGCCGGAGAAGCCGGACCGGTGGGGGCAGCCCCGGCTGGGCACGTCGGGGGAGTGAGGGACCCTGCGGGGTGCGGGCCTGCCGGGGTGCGGGCCGCTGGGTCGTGCGGGCCAGGAGGATGCCGTGTGGCGGGGCGCGGTGCGGCGGACGCGGCGCAGAAACGGTTCGCCTGGCGCGCGGCGTGACGGAGCGGAACCGCTCCGTGGCGAACGCCCGGACGGGGAGCCCCTGGAGAGGGCACTGCCGCACGCCGCTTGCGCTGCGTAGCGGAGCCCAACTGTCCTCGCGTCCTGTGCCCCGGTAATCTCCGGGCATGCCCCCGCACGTCGCCATCGTCACGGACTCCACCGCGTATCTGGGCCAGGAGGCCCTCACGAGGTACGGCATCGCGGTGGTCCCGCTCACCGTGGTGATCGGCGACGAGGCCTTCGAGGAGGGCACCGAGATCTCCGCGCCGGCCGTGGCGCGGGCCCTTCAGCGGCGCGAACCCGTCACGACCTCCCGCCCGGCGCCCGCCGAGTTCGCGGCGGCGTACGCGGCGGCCGCCGCCTCCGGCGCCGACGCGATCGTCTCGCTGCACCTGTCCGCCGACTTCTCCGGGACGTACGACGCGGCGCGGGTGGCCGCCAAGGACGCACCGGTGCCGGTGCAGGTGGTCGACACCGGCATGGTCGCGATGGCCCTCGGGTACACCGTGCTGGCCGCGGCCGGGGCGGCGGAGGGCGGTGCGACCCCCGACGAGGTGGTGGCCGCGGCCGAGAAGCGCGCCGCCGACACCTCCGCCTACTTCTACGTGGACACCCTCGACTACCTGCGGCGCGGCGGACGGATCGGCGCGGCCCAGGCGCTGCTGGGATCCGCGCTCGCCGTGAAGCCGCTGCTGCGGCTGGCCGACGGCCGCATCGGGCTGCTGGAGAAGGTGCGGACCGCCTCGAAGGCGATCAGCCGCCTGGAGGAGATCGTGGTCGAGCGGGCCGGCACCCGCCGCGTCGCGCTGGCCGTGCACCACCTGGCCGCCGCGGACCGCGCGGCGGTGCTCGCGGACCGGCTGCGCGAGCGGGTGCCGGGGCTGGACGGGCTGGTGGTCAGCGAGGTGGGCGCGGTGATCGGCGCGCACGCCGGGCCGGGGCTGCTCGGGGTCGTGGTCTCGCCGCACTAGGGGCTGTGCGGGCGGCCCGGCGGCCGGTCTCAGGGGCCGGGGCGGTGGCCGTCACCCACACGAGTGCCGGAGTTTTCCACAAGTGGCTGGTTGTCCACAGAAAACAACCAAGATCATCTTTGGTTCGTGGTCCGGTCCAGCATCGGGTGCATGAACGGACAGAGCGTCATCGACCGGCGTGACAGGACGACTTCAGGGCATCGGCAGGGGCTGGACCGCGCCGCACTGACGCGGGAGCGCGCGGCCGCGCTGTTCGGGCGGCCGCGGCTCGCGGGGGAGGGGCCACCCGGCCCGGCCGGGGGCGAGTATGCCGGGTTCGCGCGGGCCGAACCAGGGCGGGCCGAACCTGGGCCGGCAGAGCCGCGGTTGGCCGAACCGCTGCCCGGGGTGCCGGTGTTCGGGGAGGGGCCGGTCGGCCGGCTGCGGGCATGGCTGTTCGTGCGGTGCGGGCTGGAGTTCAGGACCGTGGTGGCGCTGGCGGTGGTGCTGGTGGTCGCCGTCGGCCTCGCCGTCCAGCACTACTGGGCGGGCCGGCCGCACGCCGTGCGGGTCCCCCCGCCCGCTCCGACAGCGGCCCTGCCCCGGCTTGCCACGCCCCGGCCGGCCGCGCCACCCCAGCTCACCGTCGACGTCGCCGGCAAGGTCGCCAAGCCGGGCCTGCGGCTGCTGCCCAAGGGCTCACGCGTCGCGGACGCCCTCACCGCCGCGGGCGGGCCGCTGCCCGGCGCGGACACCACCACGCTCAACCTGGCCCGCCCCCTCACCGACGGCGAGCAGATCCTGGTCGGCATCCCCGCTCCCGCCGCAGCCGCCGCCCCCGGTGACCCGGCCGCCGCCGCCACCCCGCTCAGCCTCAACTCCGCCACCCCCGCCCAACTCGACGCCCTCCCAGGCGTGGGCCCCGTCCTCGCCCAGCACATCATCGACTTCCGCACCCAGCACGGCGGCTTCACCTCCCTCCAGCAGCTCCACCAGATCCCCGGCATCGGCCCCCGCAAATTCACCACCCTCCAGCCCCTGGTCCACCCATGACTCCCCCTTACGGCGCGCCCCGGCCGGCCGTGGGTGCGTTAGGCACTCAGCCGGAGCCCGAGCCCTCGGGGAGCCCCGGCCCCCACGGCGGGTCGTCCCGCGACGGCGGAGGCGGGGCAGGCGCGGGGGAGCCCACCCGCGGCTCGCGGACTCCGGCCGGGGCGGCCCGCACCAGGGGCGCCGGGAACGGCGCGCCGCCCAGCCACGATGGCGAACGCGGGGCAGGCGCGGGGGAGCCCACTGGCGGCTCGCGGACTCCGGACGGGGCCGCACCCCGCAGGGGCGCGGGGAACGGCGCGCCCGGCCACGATGGCGGGTCGTCCCGGCACGGTGAATCTTGGGCAGGCGCGGGGGTGCCCACTGGCGGCTCGCGGGCTCAGGACGGGGCGGCCCCCACCAGGGGCGTGGGGAACTGCGCGCCCGGCCAGAACGGTGGGTCGTCCCGCCACGGCGAAATCGGGGCAGGTGCGGGGGAGCCCCCGCCGGGGTCGCCTCACTTGGACAGGGCTGGGCCCAGCAGGCCCGCGCCCAGCCAGGACGGCAGGTCGTCCCGTCACGGCGAAGCCCGCGCACTCGCCGGGGACCCCGGCGGAACGGCAACCCTTTTGCGGAGGTCAGCGCCGAGCGACCGAGCCGCGGTCCACGCGAAAGCCGCCTCGCCGCTGGGTGCGGCGGACCCGCGTCAGGAGGGCCCGCCCGACCTCCGCATGGTCGGCCCCGCCCTGGCGGCCTGGGCGGCCGCCGCCCTCACCCCGTCGACGGGCCCCGGCCGGGCCCTCGGGGTGGTCGCTGCCGCGCTGGCGATCTTCCTGGGGCTGGGTCTGGTCCGTCGCAGGCCCGGACTGGCGCTGGCCGCCGTCGCCTCCGCCCTGTGCGCGGCAGCAGCCGTGGCGAGCACGGTGCTGGCCGCCGCCGACCTCCACCGCGGCCCGATCCCCGGGCTGGCGAAGGCCAGAGCCACCGCCGAGGTGACGTTGCGGGTGACCGGCGACCCGTTCCGGGCGCGCGCCGCACCGGGCACGGTGGTCGTCCCGGCCGTCGCCGAGGAGGTGGCCGCACCCGGCGCGGACGCGGGTGACACCGCCCGAGGGACCGGGGTCACCCGCGTCCGCACACCGGTGGTGGTGATGGCCGGCGCCTCCGCCGAGCAGTGGCTGCGGCTGATCCCGTCGACGCGGGTGAGGCTCACGGCCCGGCTCGCCCCACCGGATGTGCTGCGCGCGCTGGGCCCACCCCGCGTCGTCACCGGCGCGAGCATGCCGCAGCGGACCGCCGCCGCGCTGCGCGCCGGGCTGCGCGAGGCCGCCGCGCCGCTGCCCGCGGACGCCCGGGCGCTGCTCCCGGGGCTGGTGGTCGGCGACACCTCGGCGATCCCCGCGGACCTGACGGCCGCGTTCAAGGCCACGGACCTGTCGCACCTGACGGCCGTGTCGGGCGCGAACCTGACGATCGTGCTGTGCCTGCTCATCGGCCCGCCTGGTCTCGCGATCCGGGCCGAACGCCGTGGCGCAGCAGCGAAGTTGGGGATCCCGTTGCGCTGGACGGCGTGGGCGGGAGGCGCCCTGACGGTGGCCTTCGTGCTGGTGTGCCGGCCGAGTCCGAGCGTGCTGCGGTCCGCGGTGTGCGGCCTGATCACGCTGCTGGCCATCGGCACGGGCCGGCGCCGCTCGCTGCTGCCCGCGCTGGCGACGGCCGTCCTGCTGCTGGTGCTCCACGAACCGGACATAGCACAACCGACACCCTGGCAACGGGGTATCTTCCCTGGTAGGAGGGTCGCATGGGCAGTCCAGAAGTTGACCTGTTGGTCCGCAAGAGCAAGGTGGTTCGCGAAGGAGAGCACGCGCTATCGCTGCGTGCCCAAGAGGATCGCGGACGCCGCTGGGCCGACGAAAACGGCTACACGGTGCGCAAGGTCTGGCGCGAAAACCTCAGCGCGTACAGCGACATCGAACGGCCGAAGTACGACGCCGCGATGAAGGCAGTTCTCGACGGAGAAGTTCCCGCGCTGTGGTGCTTCGCTCTCGACCGATTCACCCGCAAGGGGATCGAAGCTATCGGGCCGATTCTTGGGCGCGCCCGTGTCGTCTTCGACTACGAAGGACTAGACAGCGCGAATGAGCGCGATAGGCGCTGGATCATTCAGCGGGCCGAAGATGCGCGAGAGTTCTCCCAGCGGCTCAGCCACAACATCAACGTGACGAAGTCGAGGCAGCGCAGCGAGGGACGTTGGCTTGGGCGTCCGCCGTTTGGGCTCACAGCGGACCCGAAGACGCGCAAGCTCGCACCCGACACAGTTCGCGTCAAGGGAAAGGACTACTCGCCGTGGGACGTTGTCTGTCGAATCTTCGCCGCTGTGGCTGGTGGTCTCGCTGCACGCGCACTTGCCCGGCAACTCAACAGCGAGGGAAAAAAGAGCGCGACCGGGAAAGACTGGCGCGCTGACGCAATCCGCCTCATCATTATCCACCCCGTGTACGAGGGGTATATGACGGCTTCTCCAGTCGGCAGAGTCGCAGTTCGCGTCACAGACGATCGCGGGAACTTCGTTCGCTGCGTTGAGGACGACGTGTTGCCACAGATGATTCCCGCTGAACTAGCGGAGCGCGCACGGCGGGTTCTCAGCGGACACCAGATCATCGAAAACGCTCCGCGACCGGGGCGCGCAACTCACTGGCTTACGGGGCGGCTTCGCTGTGTCTCGTGTAAGCGCACCATGACCGTCGTTGGGAAGTCCTACACCTGTCAGACGCACACGCACGGCGGGGTGTGTGACAGCCCGGCAATTGCCAGCAGGGAAGCCCTTGAGCGGTATTTGTCCCACCGTTGGCTAGCGAAAGTGGGCAACGCCGACCCAGAAGACCCGTTGATGGCCGTCGTCGCGGAACGCTGGACAGCACTCACACGGCCTGCCGAGACTGCCGAAGTGGCGGAGGCACGTGCAGCGTTGAAAGCCGCCGAGAAGGCGCTAGAAGCGTTCCACGCAGACGATCGGGCAGGCTTTTACACCGGACGGAGCGCCAAGTATCGGCTACCCGCCAAAGAGCAGGCAGAGACACGCCTTACAGCGGCAGAAGAGCGGCTATCTGCGCTGTCCCCGCAGACCATCGACATTACGTTTCTGCTGGAAGATCGCGCGCCCGACTTCTGGGAGAACTCAGACGACGCGTTGAAGCGTGACCTCTTCGGCCTGGCGGTTGATGTCGTCTACGTGACAAAGGCTCCGCACAGGGGCGCCAAGTTCGACGGTTTCGCGCGCTGTGACATCAACTGGGCCGACGTGGAGGGGGAGGAATGATCACGCCCGAGATGATCAGCGACGCAAAGAGCGGTAACGCTAACGCCCTTCTCGCTGAGATGGAGCCTCGCATTCAGCGGGCAGTGCGGAAGTTCGGCCCCGACGCCCCCGATCTGGCGCAAGAGGCCCGCGTAGCCGTATGGGAGTCAATTGGCGTACTGCGCAGCGAGGAACCCGCACCGTGCGCCGCCTACCTGGGAATCATCATTGATTCCGCTGTTCGGACAAGCCGGCTCAACGCCCGGGGGGTCGGAATCGGCGTCGCCCACATCTTCAGCCGGGCGCTGGCCCAAAGCGAAGGGGACGTAGACGCAGCTTTCGAGCTTTCGCAGCGTAAGGACGTGTTCGGCGAAAAGCGACTGTCGCGTAATGCCGCAGAGGACGCCCGGGAGGCTTGGCGCTGGACCACAAGCCTTGATACGCCGTTCGGCGAAAGGGAATCGACGCTGTACGACGTTCTTCCGATGGGCGCCCACCGGGAAACGCCCGAAAATCAACATGCAATCGAGCAGGTCAAGAGAACGCTGCTGAACCTCGGCCCATCCAAGCGCAAAATCCTCATCCTGGCCTATGGACTGGGCGGGAACGCTCCCCTCAGCGATGAAGAAATCGCCCAGCGGATGGGTACCAGGGTTCGGACCGTACAGAACGAGCGAGCGCGGGCGAAGCGACAGTTCGCTATGTACTTCCGGCCCTAGGCGCTACACGCTACAGCGAAGGGGATCGGCGGGCACACCGCTGGTCCCCTTTTGCATGGGCGGAGCCCCTGTACGGGCCTCTGCGGGGCTTGGACCCTAGTCCCGATGCCTGGGGTGTCAGCGCGGGCACCACAGGCGCTCAGGCGGGCACACAGGGCGTTCGCCCCTCAGCGGCAGTGCGCGGCGGGCAGGTGTGACAAATTTTCTGACACTTACCCATTGCTCTTATACGTGTAAGCGCTAAGGGGCAGTGTCAACATTTTTGACACACGGGAATTGTCCCAGGTCAGACGGGGTTTTCGGTCCGTGGCCGCGCCAATGTATGCCAAAAATGGGCTACGCGATCACGTGACCTGGGCCACATTCGCTACTTTCCGTGCCAGCGCGACAGCGGAATGGAACCTGTCGAGCGCCCACCTCAAGGTGAATCGGAGGGGTGATGAGCGACGGGCGCTAGGGGCAGTACAGCGACGGACAGCGCCCACCCCACTGTAAGTACAGAAGTAACAGCGCCCAACCCTATTCGCTGGGTGAGGGGCGCATGTCGCACTTACTGAAGTTAGTGGCGGGGGTTAACCCGCTGGCACGTCCGGCGCCGGGCTCCAAACCATGGCGCTGATGATCACCATTCTTGCGCGGGGCAACCCGCCTACGCGCATTGGGCCGCATCGGCCGAGCTTGAGCAGAGTAGTACCCAGGACTGGAGCCCCTTGGGTACTGCAACGCTCGCTCGGTCGGTGCGGCCCTTTTTCGTTTTCCGAAAGGGCTCCAACCCATGTCATATCAAGCTGCCCATGCCGCTGTCCGCCAGCTTTACGGGCCAGCCACAGAGCACGCATGTACACACTGCTACGCGACCGCCTCCGACTGGGCCTATGACCACCGCGACCCGAACGAGCAGCGGGGCAAAGACGGTCCGTATAGCACCGACCCTAGGCACTACACAGCCTTGTGCCGCTCTTGCCACTCCCGCTTTGATTGTGGGGCGGCAACGCGTGAGGCGATTGAAGCGGCCCGTGCCCGCTGGACGGCCGAAGAGCTTTACCACATGGAATCTCTTCGCTTCTACGCCCGTGCCCGCCGGCTTGGTACCCAAGAGCCCCGGATCCGCTATTCCGATCCAGACCGGTGCACCATTTGTGGCAGCGCTCTTGAGCGAAAGCTGCGTGGCCGAAAGCGCCATTTCTGCGGCAAGCGATGCGGCCATACCTCGTGGCGTGAGCGTCGGGGGCAGCGATGATGGATGTCCTTGCCGAACTGACGCAGTTTTGCGGCGCTGACGGCTTCAGCGTCCGTGGAGCAGCCATTCCAGCATCGCCCCTTGCCGCTGACCGAACCTACGGCCTTGATCCCGCTGTTGACCGTGAGCGCTACGCCAGAATTCCCGGCGGCTACCGGTTGCGAGGGTTCTACCCCGATCCGATGGATAACCCGGGGACGAAGCCGGGGCGTTCCGCCGACATTGTCGGGCCGCTTGGCATTCAGCCCGTGGTGAGCAACTACACCGAGGCGCAACGGGCTAGCGCCATTACAGCGATGTTGGAGCGCTACGCGTCTGCGGACGAAGTCCTCTACGACGGCCCGAATGGCCGACTTGAGCGCCATGGGCCATTGCACGTGATGGTGCGCAACTGCCGGAACTGTGGCCAAAACTACACCCGCTGGCGCTTTGCATCTCAACGCAGGAAATGGGGCTGGTCGTGCTCCGCTGAATGCCAGCGAGATGCCAAGCGGCGCGCCGACCGGGAGCGAATTCGGGCAAAGCGAGGAAAGGACTAGACCAATTCCCCATCACCCAGACGATGTCGATCTGGTTCACGACTGGTTCTCTAATCGGACCACCCGCAGCGAGAAAGGCCGGGGCGCCCCGCTGCCCACAGTCCTAAACGTGTGCCGGGGCTGGTGTAGGGCTAACCACGGTTCCGTGCCGCAATCGGCAGTAATTGAGGCGTACATAGCCGCCGCAGGCTTCACCGTGGACGACAGCGGACACATTAGCGGCCTGGCGCTGCGACCGAAGCAAACGCCAAAAATGGCGGTTGCCCCCACCCACAGAAAGGGCGGCACTAGCCGTGCCTACACCCAATGATGTGCGCGTTCAGCGCACCTATCCCGACCCCAATGCGCCCGAGGTACCGCCACGACTGAATAAGCGGGTCGATTCTCTCGTCAAGGAAATGCTGACGCTCGTTGAGCGCGACGGACCTATGCCCGATGGTCAGCCACACCCCCTGTTGCCCTATATCACTGCGCTGGTTGGCGCTGGGGCTGAGCTGCGGCGGTTTGGCCTTGAGCGTAGCCGCAACTACACCGAGCAGCGAAAGGAGGCGCGAAGCGCCAATGACTGATGAGCAGGTAGAGACCCTGGTCGAACTACTGGTTGACCGAGGGTATTGCAACGAGACGGAGGCCCGTGCGGTGGCCGCTGAGGTTGCCCCGCGTGCGAACACCGGCAATTCCGCCCGGGCTGCCGTCCATGCCGCTGGAAAGTGGGAGCGACGTTGAGTAAGCGAGACATCATCAATGATCTTGTGCCCCGTCTCGACGCTGCCCGCGCAGAGATCGATGAATTCACCTCACTCCGCGCTGTCCGCAAGCTCGATTCAGCGGAAGAGCGTAGTTGGCGCCGTGCAACAGAGCTTGCGCTAGCCCTTGAGGACCGAATCAGTGAGCTTGAGGCGGAGATTTCCGCCGATGTGGCTGCTGCGGAGCTTCAGCGAAAGTACGCGCCCCCGAAGGGATGGTTTGTGTCTCAGTGAGCTACACGATTGAGGAACTTAAGCAATTCCGCCGGGATGCGTCCGACGTAGTCGTCCGGCTGGCCGAAACCGCAATACGCGAACGTCGGCGTCACACTCCCGCTGAGGCAAGCGAACAGCGCAGGGCCGAAGACGATGTAAAGGCGTATGACGACCAAATCGCGAGGCTGCGCCGTGCGGCTATCGCAGACAACACCGAAGTAAGGAACAACATGACCGGATACACTCCCCGCGCTGTCGTCACCCGTGATGAGGCCATTTACCGACCGGATCAGCGGCGTAGCTGGCTGCGTGATGTCGGTCTGGCCACAAAGAACAACCCGGAGGCAATTGAGGCGCTCCGGCGGAACAATCAGATTGCCGCCGACGATGCCCGTGCGGCTGGTGTCAGCGAGAAGCGGGCCATTTCCACTACCGATGGAGCCGGCGGCGAGTTTGTTCCTCCACTGTGGGCCACTGACCAGTGGATTGCGAAGGCGCGTCCGCGTCGTGTATTCGCTGATCTGATTGGCGCCGACGACCTTCCGCCCGGTACCGACACCATCAACATCCCGAAGGTGAATCAGGGCACGGCCGTTGCCATTCAGGGAACCCAGAACACCGCGATCAATGTCCAGGACATGACGACTACCTCAGTGTCCGCCCCGGTCGTCACGGTCGCTGGCGGGCAGGTTCTGTCCCTTCAGCTCGTTGAGCAGTCTCCGATCAATGTGGATGCCCTCATCCTGGGGGATCTTTCTGCCGACTACGCGAAGCAGCTCAATACCCTGCTGTGGAGCGGTTCGGGCACTGGTGGAAACCCGATGGGTGTGCTGACGCTCAGCGGGACGAACAGTGTTGCGTGGACGGGCACTGCGCTTACCGGCACCAATTCGCTCTACACGGCGATTGCCTCCGCTGCGGGCAAGATCATGACCTCTCGGTTCGAAGCGCCCAGCGCGATCTTTATGCACCCGCGACGCTTTGTCTGGATGCTCGCACAGCAGGACACCGGTGGTCGCCCGGTTATCGTGCCCAGCGTGAATGGCCCGACCAATGCCGCTGGTGTTCTCGGTCAGCTCAATGCACAGGGTCCGGTGGGGTCCATTCTCGGTCTTGACATCTACCTCGATGCGACTATCCCGGTGAATGCCGGGGCGGGCACGAATGAGGACCGGATCATCGTTTGCAACACCGATGACCTGGAACTGTGGGAGTCCCACGTTCGGCTCGAAGCCTTTCAGCAGACCTATGCCAGCCAGCTTTCGACGTTCGTCCGCTGCTACAACTATGCCGCCTTCCAGCCTGCCCGGTATCCCGAGTCGATCTCGGTTATCAGCGGCACGGGCCTGGACCAGGTTATCTAAGGGCTGACGCCTGTAGTAGTCACGGTGGGCCGCAGTAGGTTTCACAGCCTCGCTGCCCACCGTGGCCGCCAGAGAGGCAGTACGTATGTCTAACAGGCGTCAACGTCCTTGCTTGGGTTGTGCCCGGCTCACTCGTAATCCGTCTCGCTGCGACAACTGCACGGCTATTGCCGAGAGACAGCGGAGCCAGCGGCGAGGCAAGACCACAGCGCGTGGCTACGGCTATGCGTGGCAGCACTTGCGTGCGAGGCTCATTGCTGAGCACGTGGCGATACACGGGCAATGGTGTCCGGGGTTCGAGCGAGAGGCGCACACAGCGGAGCGGCTGAGTGTTGACCACATTGTTCCGCGCACTGCTGGTGGTACCGACGACAGGGAGAACTTGCAAGTTCTCTGTCTGAGCTGCAACAGCAGGAAGCGTGATCGGACTGTTTAGCCACAGCTACCGCCCGCATTCCCGCTGGCTATCTCGGTGACGCAGCGTGCATACCCCGGGGTAGTGCAATCTTCCGGCGCATGGGCGTTCTAGATCCAGGCCCCGTGGCTGTGCACGAAAACTAACCCGTGAAACGAACGAAAAGTGAGGTTGGCCGCTGAAATGGCTACCGAGAGCTACGACGAACAGGTTTCGCGCCTCGGTGAGAGCGCCCGGGGCATCTGGCAGCGAGTGACCGAAGACTACGAACTAGCACCGCATGAGCTGCGTTTGCTGCTGGAAGTCTGCCGTTGCGCCGACACGCTTGACGCACTGGCCGCCGACATTGAAGAGCGCGGCGTGATGCTCGAACGCAAGGTCAACCCCGCTGTAGTCGAGTCCCGCCAGATGTCCATCGCGTTCGCACGGCTGGTAAGCGCGCTTGCCCTGCCGGAACTCGATGAAGACGCCGCACCGAAGTATGTACGAACGGGGACCCGGGGTCCGTACAGGCTCATTGGAGGGGCTAAGAATGGCTAAGGCGCGAGGCACACAACGGAATGCCGATCTTCTGACGCGTACGGAGTCCTGGTGGCGGGAGATCCGCCCATATGGCCATTTCGCGGAGCGCTATGCGCAACTGCCCATGTTCGGGGTTGCCCCGCTGTTCCACGGTGACCACTTGTCAGCGGCGGAGCTTCGCCTTCTCGCTGAAGTAGCCGCCGGCAAGGCCGAGTCCCCGCATATCGACCAGGAACGGGCCGTTCGTCTGCTGGCGGGATTGCCCGTAAACAACGAGTAGTTAGGACGCTTTAGATGAGCGCATTTATCAATGGAGCGGCAACCGTAACCACCACTGCTGCGGTGCTGTGCACTGTCAGCGCCCCCTCTGCCGGAATCGTCGTGACCAACCAGGGGACCGATGATGTGTACCTGGGCGGTCCTGGTGTGGTCCCGAAGCAGGGTATTCGGGTGGCCGCTGGCGCCACCGTAACGGTCCCATTCGCGTACTCACTCGACGCTGACTTGTACGCGGTCGCTGCTTCTGCTTCGTCCGCTGTTTCCTGGCTCAAGTCTCACTAGGGCCCCTGCCCGCTGATCACGGGTAGGACGGATCGGCGCTCCCTTGCTGCCCTTCCTCCCAGCGGGGTTGAGTGCCGGTCCACTTACTTAGGAGGAATATTTGAGATCGCGAGACTGGCTAGGCGCACTCGCGCTTGTCGCTGCGCTGGTTGCAACCGCATCCGCCGAGTATGGGTTAGCCCGTGCCTCTGGCTTCGGTGCAATCGTCGCCGGATGCGTCCCGGGTGCACTGGATGTGTACGCACTCCGCGCATTCGCCGTGAAGCGCGATGTACCCGCCGTTGTAGTTGCGTTGATCGCCACCAATGCAGCGGCGCATCTGGTTGCATCCGGTGCGTTGCCCGCATCCGCCCCGCTGACTATTGCGGTTTCGGCTATCGCCCCGCTGGTTCTATGGCGCGTCAAGTCCCTGGGGGCCGCACCAACACCCCTGAGTGCCCCTCAGGAGGCTGCGGACGCCCCGGAGATAGTCCCGGAGGCTCCACCCGCTGTAGAGCCGCCTACGGAGCCCACAGGGACGCAGTCCGCGCCGGATGCAGACCCGCTGATTGCAACTGCACGCCAGATGCAGCGAGATGCGGGCAGGATTCCGACGCTGCGTGCACTCCAAACGGAGTTGCGTGTTGGCCAGCAGCGCGCCCAACGCATCCGGGCTGTACTCGCAGCCTAGATGCACTAAGCCCCGTACTGCCTACTTGGCGGTACGGGGCTCGTTGCATTTCTGGGGGTGTCAGCCGCTCAGCCGCTGCCCCCGGGATTCGGAGATAGTCAGCACGTCACGAAGGCTTGCCCTGAGTTGGCGGACCACGAAGCGCATTTCAAACAGATCGGCGTCAGCCATTTCGGGACGCCCTGACAGGTTGAGCACGTGTTCAGCGTTGGCAGTCAGGTCCGCTTCCACCTGATCAGCAATGCGGGACAGGGGACTGTCACCCTCTTGACCCGTTACGAGGTATGTGGGCTTGCCTTCCGCTGATGACCACGGAAGCAGCCGGGCGGTAGTGTCGCTCATGGGTCGACTCCAATCCAGTCGATCAAGCCCCTTGGTTCGCCGTTCGCGCGGTGTCCAGGGGGCGTCTTGCTGTCCAGGGTCGGTATACCCCGGTACACCGAAGCGTACTCCGGATGCGCGGTATGCGGCAGTGCGCTGAAGTGTGCCCATGGACATCGATCGGACTCGGGCCATGTGGCCTCAGATTGCCGCCGAGATCATCCGGCGGATTCGCGAAGGCGAGTACGCGTCCGGCGCCAAGGTCCCCAGTGTTGTGCAACTCGCTGACGAATTCGACGTGGCCAACAGCACCGCGCAACGGGCCATGGAGGCTGTCCGGGCCGAGGGGCTGACGCGCAGCGAGCAGGGCATGGGGACGTTCGTCCTCTAAACCCGCTGGTCAGGGTTGGTGCAAGGGTGTATGCTCTGCTATGGCCCGGTCCTACGGGTTCGTCCTGTCCGTGCTGGCCGCCGGCTCGCTGCTGACGTTGGCGCCGGGATGGACGACCGCGCTGATCGCGCACGGGGTGCCGCCGCACCTCGCGGCGGGTCTCGCGGCGGCGGGTGCCGCGCAGGCGGTGTGCGGTCCGGTGCTGGTGCTGCTGACGTCGCCCGTCAGCCTGGTCGGCGTACCGTGCAACCTGCTCGCGGAGCCGGCCGTCGGCGCCGCCACCGTGCTCGGTTTCGCCACGCTGGCGGTGCACCCGTTCGTGCCGTCGGCGGCCGGCGCCCTGGCCTGGCTCGCGGGCTGGCCGGCCGGGTGGATCGCGGCGGTCGCGCGGCACGCCGCAGCCCTGCCCGGTGCGCAGGTCGGGTGGCCGGGCGGACCGGCGGGGGGCCTGCTGCTCGTGCTGGTCACGGTCGCCGCGGTGGGATGCGGCCGCCCGTTGCTGCGCCGCCCGTGGCTGTGCACGGCGTGCGTGCTCCTGCTGCTGTTCGCGCTGCTGCGCCCGGTGCCGCTGCCGATGCCGCGGCCGGAGGGGGCGTGGCCGCCGGCGGGCTGGCGGTTCGCGATGTGCGACGTCGGCCAGGGGGACGCCCTGGCCCTCGCCACCGGTCCCGGCAGCGCGGTCGTCGTGGACACCGGACCCGACCCGGCGCCGGCCGACCGCTGCCTGCGTGCGCTGCGGGTGACCACGATCCCGCTGCTGATCCTGACCCACTTCCACGCCGACCACGTGGACGGCCTGCCCGGGGTGCTGCGGGGCCGGCGGGTGGGGGCGATCGAGACGAGCGTGCTGGACGCGCCTGCCGGGGCGGCCGCGCAGGTGCGCAAAGAGGCGGCGGCCGCCCACGTACCGGAGTTGCGGGCTCAGGTGGGGGAGGAGCGGCGGGTCGGGCCGGTGGAGTGGCGGGTGCTGTGGCCGCCGCCGGCGCCCGACGAACTGCCGGACGACAACCCGAACGACGCCAGCGTGGCGCTGCTGGTCCGCACCGGGGGACTGACGCTGCTGCTGATGGGCGACCTGGAGCCGTCCGCGCAGGAGGAGTTGCTCGCGGAGGTGCCGGACCTGCCCCGGGTGGGCGTGCTCAAGGTCGCGCACCACGGATCAGCGCACCAGGACCCGGCCCTGTTCGCCCGGGTCCGCCCGCGGCTGGCCCTGATCTCGGTGGGCGCGGGCAACAGCTACGGCCACCCGAGCCCCCGCACCGTCGCGACGCTGCGGGCACTGGGCGCGGTGGTGCTGCGCACCGACACGGACGGCCCGGTGGCAGTGGCCGGGGACAGCCCCGGCGACCTGCGCGCGGTCACCGGGAAGGGGGGCTAAAGACTTCTTTCTATAGGAACCCTTGTAAGCATCTCTTTGTAAAGATACCTTTAGATACATGCCGGAGGAGAAGCACATGGAAGCGAAGGTCGAGCTCACCGATCCCCGCGCGCTGCGCGCGTACGCGCATCCGACGCGGATGACGCTGGCCGGGCTGCTGCGGCGCGAGGGGCCGCTCACCGCGACCCGGGCCGCGGAACTCACCGGCGAGTCCGTGGCGAGCTGCTCGTACCACCTGCGGATCCTGGCCAAGTACGGGCTGGTGGAGGAGGCCGATCCGGGCGGCCCGGGCCGGGAGAAGCCGTGGCGGGCCACCGCCCAGTACACCAACTGGCCCGGCTACTCCGAGGATCCCGCGGTCGCCGAGGCCGCCGACGCGCTCACGCTGGCCGTCGCGGAGAACCAGTTCGCGCGGATGACGCGGGCCCTGGAGATGCGCCGGCAGCTGCCTCGCGAGTGGCAGGAGGCCGAGCGCTACACCGACGTGACGCTGTACCTCACCGCTGAGGAGCTGACCGGCCTCGGGGAGCGGATCGACGCCCTGGTGGCCGAGTACGCCGACCGCAGCACCGACCCGTCGCTGCGGCCCGAGGGAAGCCGCCGTGTGCCGTACCTGCAGATCGCCTACGTCGCCCCCGATCCCGACCCGCCGGCGCCCGCCGGGGAGGACCGGTGAGCGCGGCCGGCGCGCTGCGGGCCGTCTCCCGCCGGGCCCCGGCTCTGCTGCACGACCGGCAGTTCCGGCGCTACTGGACCGGGCAGAGCGTGTCGTTCCTGGGCGACGAGATCACCTTCCTCGCGCTCCCGCTGGCCGCCGTGCTCGTGCTGCACGCCGACGCGGCGCAGATGGGCTGGCTGTCCATGGCCGGGCTGATGCCCGCGCTGCTGTTCTCAATGGCGGCCGGTGCCTGGGCGGACGGCCGGGGCGACCGCCGATCGATCATGATCGCCGCCGATCTCGGGCGGGCCGCCCTGATGGTGTCGGTCCCGCTCGTGTACGCCTTCGGCGGGCTCACCCTGTTCCAGCTCTACGCGGTCGCCTTCGCGATCGGCACGCTCGCGGTGGTCTTCGACGTCTGCAACGCCACGCTGTTCGTCTCGCTGGTCAAGCCCGAGCAGTACGTCGAGGGCAACTCGCTGGGCAACGGCAGCCGGGCGTTCTCGTTCGTCGCCGGGCCGAGCGCGGGCGGGCTGCTCGTGCAGGTGCTCGCGGCGCCGGTCGCGCTGCTCGTCGACGGCCTCTCCTACCTGGTCTCGGCCGCCACGCTGAGCCGGATATCCCCCGAGGAGCCGCCCGCCGCGGTGCCGGAGAAGGGCCACTTCTCCGCCGGACTGCGCTTCATCGGCCGCAATCCGGTGCTGCGCGCCCTGGTGGCCTCGGCGGCCACGGTGAACTTCTTCAACTTCATCTTCCACACCCTCGTCGTCCTCTACGCCGTCAAGGCGCTCGGGCTGAGCGCCGGCACGCTGGGCGCGGTGGTCGGCGCCGGCGCGGTGGGCGGGGTCCTGGGCGCGGTGCTGACCGGGCGGATCGTGCGCCGCATAGGCATAGGGCCGGCGGTCGTGCTCGGCACCTTCGGCTTCCCCGCGCCGCTCGTGCTGGTGCCGCTGGCCGGCGGGCCCAAGGCGGCGGTGCTCGCCCTGCTCTTCACCTCGGAGTTCCTGTCCGGGTTCGGGCTGATGCTGCTCGACATCGGCAGCGGCTCGATCCAGGCCGCGGTCGTGCCCAACGAGCTGCGGTCCCGGGTCTCGGGCGCGTTCCGCACGGTGAACTACGGCATGCGGCCGCTCGGTGCGCTGCTCGGCGGCCTGCTCGGCACCGCGATCGGGCTGCGGCCCACCTTGTGGATCGCCACCGTCGGCGGCGCGCTGAGCCTGCTGTGGCTGCTCCCCTCGCCGGTGCCGAGGATGCGCCGGCTGCCGGACAAGGCCGTTCTGGCGGACCGTGCGGGCGCCGCCGCCGAGGCGGCCCAGCGCGAGGCGGACGCGCAGCCCGAGGCGGACGCCCAGCCCGAGGGCGCCAGGCCGTGACGCGCGCCGGCCGGACGGCCCGGTGCCGGCGGCGCTACTCCAGCCACCCCTCGAAGTCCGCGGCCACCGCGTCCAGCTCCGCGGTGTCGAGCGCTCCCTCCGGGACCTCGACAACGACCAGCCACTGGGCGTCCTCCGCGTCGTCCTCGCCCGCGAGCGAGTCCCGGACCAGGCGCGGCTCGGCCGGCAGCGGGTAGCGGGAGGCCAGCAGCTCGGCCACCTCCTCCGCGGCGTCGCGGTCGGGCAGGACGAGGACATGGGTCTCAGCGCTCACCCCGGCATTGTCCCCGGGCGGCGTTGTCGGCGGCGCATGGGATGCTGGTCCGCGATGGCCAGGAAGACCGCACCCGACGACGTCCTCGCTCCGCTCACCCTCGCCGTGGGCCAGGAGGAGCTGCTGCTCGACCGCGCCGTGCGCGAGGTGGTGGTGGCCGCCCGCGCCGCCGACCCGGACACCGACGTGCGCGACCTGACCTCCGACGCCCTGCAGCCCGGCACCCTCGCCGAGCTGACCAGCCCGTCGCTGTTCGCCGAGCGCAAGGTGATCGTCGTCAGGAACGCCCAGGACCTGTCCGCGGACACCGTCAAGGAGGTCAAGGGCTACGTCGCGGCGCCCATCGAGGAGGTCGTCCTGGTGCTGCTGCACGCCGGCGGCGCCAAGGGCAAGGCGCTGCTGGACGCGGCACGCAAGGCCGGCGCCCGCGAGGTCGCCTGTCCGAAGATGACCAAGCCCGCCGACCGGCTGGCGTTCGTCCGCGCCGAGTTCCGCGGCCTGGGCCGGTCGGTGACACCGGAGGCCGCGCAGGCACTGGTCGACGCGCTCGGCAGCGATCTGCGGGAACTGGCCGGCGCCTGCGCTCAGCTGGTCGCCGACACCGACGGCACCATCGACGTCGCCGTGGTCGGCCGCTACTACACCGGCCGGGCCGAGGCCACCGGCTTCGAGGTCGCGGACCTGGCGGTCACCGGCCGCGCCGCCGAGGCGTTGGAGCGGCTGCGCTGGGCGCTGTCCGTGGGCCAGCCGCTGCCCGGCATCACCTTCGCGCTCGCCTCGGGCGTGCGCGCCATCGGCAAGCTCGCCTCCGCCCCGCGCGGCGCCAATCCCGGGCAGCTCGCCCGCGACCTCGGCATGCCGCCGTGGAAGATCGACCGCGTCCGGCAGCAGATGCGCACCTGGAGCGCGGACGGGGTCTCCGTCGCGCTGCGCGCGGTCGCCGAGGCGGACGCCGCGGTCAAGGGCGGCAGCGCCGATCCCGCCTACGCCCTGGAGAAGGCGGTCGTCACCATCGCCCGCGCCGCCCGCTCCCGCGGCTAGCGAAGCCGCCCCCGGCCCCGCCGCGGGGACCGCCACCACCACGGCAGAAACACCACCGCCCGCCCGGGAATCCCGGGCGGGCGGTGTGACGTGCTTCGCTCAAGCTCCTGTGGTCCTCCCCGCCGCAGCCACGTGGCGAACGTCCGCGTGCGGTGGGTCGATCCCGGCGATGCCGGTCCGGGCGGTAGAGGGGCCGCTGATTCCGGTTTCCGGCGGTGCCGCAGACCGCTGGTTCACAAGGTGCAGAGGATGATCAGCCCTCGATCGAGGAGACCGACTGGGCCAGCGCCGACTTCTTGTTGGCGGCCTGGTTCTTGTGGATGACGCCCTTGCTCACGGCCTTGTCGAGCTTGCGGGCGGCGGAGCGGGCGGCAGCGTTCGCCTTCTCCGCGTCACCGGCGGCCACGGCCTCGCGGGTACGGCGGATCGCCGTCTTCAGCTCGGACTTGACGGCCTTGTTGCGCTGGCGCGCCTTCTCGTTGGTCTTGTTGCGCTTGATCTGGGACTTGATGTTCGCCACGAAAGAGCCTTCTCAGGTTCGTCTGCCGTGCGGCAGATGCTCCGGTTACCGATCGGTGAGCGTCTCGGGTAGAGGGCACGAGACGCAGCGGCCCAGGCTACCAGCAGGCCGTCATCGCTCCCAAACCGGAGCAGGCCCCGGCTCATGGGACTATGGACAGCAACGTACAGGTAGCAACGTAACGTGTCTCAAGAAAATGGACCCTGCGTGCCCGCGATCCCTTCCCATGTGCCGCACAACGTGCCGCAGCCGAGCCGTACCGACCCGGCGCTGATCCGCAATTTCTGCATCATCGCCCACATCGACCACGGCAAGTCGACGCTGGCCGACCGGATGCTGCAGCTCACCGGCGTCGTCGACCAGCGGCAGATGCGCGCCCAATACCTCGACCGCATGGACATCGAGCGGGAGCGGGGCATCACGATCAAGTCCCAGGCCGTCCGGTTGCCGTGGGCTCCGACCGCCGGGGACGAGGCGGGCCGCACCCATATCCTCAACATGATCGACACCCCGGGCCACGTCGACTTCACCTACGAGGTGTCCCGCTCGCTCGCCGCGTGCGAGGGCACCGTCCTGCTGGTGGACGCGGCCCAGGGCATCGAGGCGCAGACGCTGGCCAACCTCTATCTGGCGATGGAGAACGACCTGACCATCGTCCCGGTGCTGAACAAGATCGACCTGCCGGCCGCCCAGCCGGAGAAGTTCGCCGAGGAGCTCGCCAACCTCATCGGCTGCGACCCGGACGACGTGCTGCGGGTCTCCGCGAAGACCGGCGTCGGCGTGGACGCGCTACTGGACCGGGTGGTGCGCGACGTGCCGGCCCCGGTCGGCGTCAAGGACGCCCCCGCCCGCGCGATGATCTTCGACTCGGTCTACGACTCCTACCGCGGTGTCGTCACCTACGTCCGGGTCATCGACGGCCAGCTCAACCGGCGCGAGCGGATCCGGATGATGTCCACCGGCGCCACCCACGAGCTGCTGGAGATCGGCACCAACTCGCCCGAGATGCTCCCGGCCGACGGCCTGGGCGTCGGCGAGGTCGGCTACCTGATCACCGGCGTGAAGGACGTCCGGCAGTCCAGGGTCGGTGACACCATCACCAGCCAGCAGGCCGGCGCCACCGAGCCGCTGGGCGGCTACAAGGACCCCAAGCCGATGGTGTTCTCCGGCCTGTACCCGCTGGACGGCTCGGACTACCCGGAGCTGCGCGAGGCGCTGGACAAGCTGCAGCTCAACGACGCGGCGCTGGTCTACGAGCCGGAGACGTCCGCGGCCCTGGGCTTCGGCTTCCGCTGCGGCTTCCTCGGCCTGCTGCACCTGGACGTGATCCGGGAGCGCCTGGAGCGCGAGTTCGGCCTCGACCTGATCGCCACCGCGCCCAACGTGGTCTACCGGGTGATCATGGAGGACGGCACCGAGCACGTCGTCACCAACCCCAGCGAGTTCCCCGAGGGCAAGCTCGCCGAGGTGTACGAACCGGTGGTGCGCGCCACCGTGCTGGCGCCCACCGAGTTCATCGGCGCGATCATGGAGTTGTGCCAGAACCGGCGCGGCTCGCTGCTGGGCATGGACTACCTGTCCGAGGACCGCGTCGAGATCCGCTACACCCTCCCGCTGGCCGAGATCGTCTTCGACTTCTTCGACCAGCTGAAGTCCAAGACCCGCGGCTACGCCTCGCTGGACTACGAGCCCACCGGCGAGCAGAGCGCCGACCTGGTGAAGGTCGACATCCTGCTGCACGGCGACAAGGTCGACGCGTTCTCCGCGATCACCCACAAGGACAAGGCGTACGCCTACGGCGTCCGGCTGGTGGCCAAGTTGCGGGAACTGATCCCGCGGCAGAACTTCGAAGTACCGATCCAGGCGGCCATCGGCTCCCGGGTCATCGCCCGCGAGACGGTGCGCGCCATCCGCAAGGACGTGCTCGCCAAGTGCTACGGCGGCGACATCTCCCGCAAGCGCAAGCTGCTGGAGAAGCAGAAGGAGGGCAAGAAGCGGATGAAGATGGTCGGCAGCGTCGAGGTGCCCCAGGAGGCCTTCATCGCGGTGCTCTCCACGGACGAGGGCGGGGACGGCAAAGCCAAGAAGTGAAGAGTGCTTCACGATTACAAACCACCGGCGTCGCCCTCTTACGCGCTGGCCGTCGGCGCTCTACCCTGATCCGACCGATTAGGTTACTGGTGAGTTAAGAAGGCCCTGAGCGGCCCGGAGGTAGTCGTGACCGACACACAGACGTTGCTGGAGAACCGGCCGCCCTCCGTGGCCACGCTCTTCCTGGAGCGCGTCGCCGCCACCCCGGACGCCGAGGCGTACCGGTACCCGGTCCCGGCGGAGAGCGGTCAGGGTCCCGACGGCTGGAACTCCCTCACCTGGGACCAGGCCGCCGGCCGCGTGTACGCGATCGCGGCCGGCCTGATGGACCTGGGCGTGCGGCCCGAGGAGCGGGTCGCGATCGCCTCCAACACCAGCGTCGACTGGATCCTGGCGGACCTCGGCGTGCTGTGCGCGGGCGCGGCCACCACCACGGTCTACCCCAGCACCAACGCCGACGAGACCGCGTTCATCCTGGCCGACTCCGGCAGCCGGGTGCTCATCGCCGAGGACGCCGGCCAGCTCGCCAAGGCCCGGGCGCGCCGCGCCGAGCTGCCGGAACTGGCCCATGTGGTGGTGATCGACCCGGCCGGCGCCGCGGACACCGAGGGCGACGGCTGGGTGCTGTCGCTGGAGGAGCTGGAGAAGCGCGGCGCCGCCTACCTGGAGGCGCACCCGTCGGCGGTCACCGACGCGGTCGCCCGCATCACCAAGGACCAGCTCGCCACCCTGATCTACACCTCCGGCACCACCGGCCGCCCCAAGGGCGTCCGGCTGCCGCACGACGCCTGGGCCTACATGGCCCGCGCGATCCAGTCGATCGACCTCATCCACGAGGACGACGTCCAGTACCTGTGGCTGCCGCTCGCGCACGTCTTCGGCAAGGTGCTCACCGCCGGGCACATCACCGTCGGCCACGTCACCGCGGTCGACGGGCGGGTCGACAAGATCATCGAGAACCTGCCGGTCGTCCAGCCCACCTACATGGCGGCCGTGCCGCGGATCTTCGAGAAGGTCTACAACGGCGTGGCGGCCAAGGCCCGGGCCGGCGGCGCCGCCAAGTACAAGATCTTCCAGTGGGCCGCCGAGGTCGCCCGCGAGTACGCCAAGACCACCCAGAACAGCATGCGGCTCACCGGCACGCCGACCGCGCCAGTGGGGCTGCGGGCCAAGCACGCGCTCGCCGACAAGCTCGTCTACGCCAAGCTGCGCGAGGCGTTCGGCGGCCGGCTGCGGGCCTGCGTGTCCGGCTCGGCGGCCCTCGCCCCGGAGATCGGCTACTTCTTCTCCGGCGCCGGCATCCACATCCTGGAGGGCTACGGCCTGACCGAGTCCAGCGCGGCGAGCTTCGTCAACCCGGGCGAGTCCTACCGCACCGGCACCGTCGGCAAGGCGCTGCCCGGCCTGGAGGTGCGGATCGCCGAGGACGGCGAGATCCTGCTGCGCGGCCCCGGCATCATGCAGGGCTACCACGGCCTGCCGGAGAAGACGTCCGAGGTCCTGGAGCCGGACGGCTGGTTCCACACCGGCGACATCGGCGAGCTCTCGCCCGACGGCTTCCTGAAGATCACCGACCGCAAGAAGGACCTGATCAAGACCTCCGGCGGCAAGTACATCGCGCCCGCGGAGGTCGAGGGCCAGTTCAAGGCGGTCTGCCCGTTCGTCAGCAACGTGCTGGTCGTCGGCGGCGGCCGCAACTTCTGCACCGCCCTGCTCGCGCTCGACGAGCCGACGATCCTCGGCTGGGCGCGGGAGAACGGCCTGGAGGCCCGCGAGTACGCCGACATCGTCGCCACCGAGCAGGTCCGCGAGCTGATCCAGGGATACGTGGACCAGCTCAACGAGGGCCTGCAGCGCTGGCAGCAGGTCCGCCAGTTCCGGCTGCTGCCGCGCGACCTCGACGTCGAGCACGGCGACCTGACGCCCAGCCTGAAGCTGAAGCGGCCCGTGGTGGAGCGGGAGTTCGCGCCGCTCATCGAGGAGATGTACGCGGGGTCCCGCGAGGCGTGACCGGGGCCGCCGAAGCCGGCTCGTTCCCGCGAGGCGGCTTGCGGGCGTCTTCGGGGCGTCCTGGGGGCGCCGCGCGGGCGGAGGGTAGTCGATGAACGGCCCGGGCAGGGGCGAACCCGCCGGAAGGGGGCACGAAGGAGGGAGTCGCCCGCCGGCTCGCGCCCCGGACTGCGCTCCGGTGCCAGGCTGGGCACGTGAGCCCCACCGCAGCGGTGGCCCGAGCGCACGGCCGGGCCACCGGCACCAGCCTCCCCGGTAACGAGCTCGCCGCCGGCGCGGCCCGCAGATTCCTGCGTGCCGCGCTCGCGGAGTGGGCCGATCCCTACTTCGCCGACCGCGTCATGGACGACGGCACGCTGCTGGTCAGCGAGCTGGTCACCAACGCGGTGGTGCACGCCGGCACCGCCGTCGAACTCGTCTGCCGGCTGGACCCGGCCGAGTCGGCGCTGGTGCTGGAGGTCACCGACCGGCACCCCGCACGGGCGCTGCGCGGCGACCGCGCGGCGGGTGACCCCGGGCCCGGCCCCCACGCGTCCGCCGACCTCGCGCACGATCTCGCGCACGACCGGGCCGAGGGCGGACGCGGGCTGTACCTGGTCGCCACGCTCGCCGACACCTGGGGCGTGACCTACCGGCGCGACCGCAAGACCGTGTGGTGCAGGATCGCGCTGACCGGCGAGCCCGAGCCCGAGGCCCGCATCCCCGCGCAACTGCTGGCGCCCAGCCTGCCGAGTCTGCCGCGGCGCGCCGACCCGGACTGGGCGGGCCGCGGCCCGCTGTCGTTCCTGGCCGAGGCGTCCGACCTGCTCGCCGGCCAGCTCGACGAGGACAACGTCGCCTCGCTCGCCACCCAGCTGCTGGTGCCGCGGCTCGCCGACTGGTGCGCGGTCTGGCTCCACCCGGGCGGCAACCGCCCGCGCCTGGCCCATGTCTGGCACAGTGCGGAGCACCACATCGACGGCCTGCGGGCGGCACTCGAGAAGGCGCCGCCCGCGCCCAGCGACCGGCCGGGCGCCCAGCCCTACCCGTGGCCGCGCGACGCCGGGGCCGCCCTCGCCGTGCCGCTCATCGCCACCGGCCGCTGCCACGGCACCCTGCTGCTCGGCGCCGCCGCCTCGCGCGGCGGTCTGCCCGACGGCGCGCTCGGCCTCATCGAGGACTTCGCCCGCCGCGTCGCCCTCGCGCTCGGCACCGCCCGCCAGTACGCGCGCCAGGCCATGATCAGCACCGTGCTCCAGCGCGGCCTGCTGCCGCCCGCCACCGGCCGCATCCCCGGCGTCGAGCACGCGGTCGTCTACGAGCCGACCGGCGGCGACTGGGTCGGCGGCGACTTCTACGACCTGTTCCCGGCCGGCGACGGCCGCTGGTGCTTCGCGCTCGGCGACGTGTGCGGGAGCGGCCCGGAGGCCGCGTCGCTCGCCGGGATCGCCCGCCCCGTGCTGCGGCTGCTGGCGCGCGAGGGGTACGGGGTCTCCGACGTGCTGGACCGGCTCAACAAGGCGCTCGCCGACGAGGCGGCCACCGCGCTGCTCGCCGAGACCGCGGCGTGGGACGGGCAGGCGCGGTTCCTGTCCCTCCTGTACGGGGAGATCACGCCGGGCGCGCCCGGACGCGGCGCCCAGGTCACGCTCGCCTCGGCCGGCCACCCGCTCCCGCTGCTCCTCGCCCCCGACGGCACGGTGCGGCCTGCGGCCACGCCGCAGATGCTGCTCGGCATCTCCGACGACGCGCGGTACGCGAGCGAGAGCTTTGCGCTGGCGCCGGGCGACACGCTGCTGTGCGTGACCGACGGGGTCACCGAGCGCCGCCATGCCGGGCGGCAGTTCGACGACGACGACGGGCTCGCGGCGGCTCTCCGCGGCTGCACGGGGTTGCCTGCGGCAGGCGTTGCGGAGCGCCTCCGCGAGGCTGTGCACGACTTCGACGAGACGCCGCCCGCCGACGACCTCGCCCTCCTCGTCCTCCAGGCCCTCTGATTCTCGCCCTCCGGGCCGCGGTTCGCCGTGACCGGGTTGCCTCCACCCTTCTCCGGGCCGGGCCCTCGCCTGGGTTCACCCTGCGGTGTGCGGCACGCCGTCCAGGGCGCCCTGGGACTGGTTCACCCTGCGATGTGCGGCAACCCCCGAGGGGCGCGGGGAACTGCGCGCTCAGCCACGACGGTGCCGCGCGCTTGCACGGCGAGGTGCGCCCCGCAAGGGGCGCGAGGAACTGCGCGAGCAACCGGCCACCGGCCGGTGGTCCGGAGCGGACCGATCTGCCCCTTCGGGACGGTGGCCGGGCGCGGCGCCGCGCTGGCTGGTCGCGCAGTTCCCCGCGCCCCTGCGGGGCACGTCCTGCCCCGTGGGGCGGCCGGTGCGTGTTGGGGGGACGGCTCGCCGTTGTCGGGGGGCCCTCAGGCGGGGCGGCGGGGCCGATGGGCCGAGGGGGGAAGGGGGGCCGGCCCGGTGGCGGATACTGGGGGTATGCCATCTGCTCTCCCCGAAGGGGAACCCGTGCCGGCGGACGGCGCGCTGCCGGGCCACGCCCTGGACGGGGCGGGCGACCGACCCCTCGGCTTCTACCTGCACGTGCCGTACTGCGCCACCCGCTGCGGGTACTGCGATTTCAACACGTACACGGCCAGCGAGCTGCGCGGCTCCGGCGGCGCGCTGGCCTCGCGCGAGAACTACGCGGACGTGCTGGTCGACGAGGTGCGGCTGGCCCGCAAGGTGCTCGGGGACGACCCGCGGCCGGTCGAGACCGTGTTCGTCGGCGGCGGCACCCCCACGCTGCTGCCCGCCGCCGACCTGGGCCGGATGCTCGCGGCGATCCGCGAGGAGTTCGGGCTGGCGCCGGGCGCCGAGGTGACCACGGAGGCCAACCCGGAGTCCGTCGACCCGGCGTACCTGGCAGGGCTGCGGACCGCCGGCTTCACCCGCGTCTCGTTCGGGATGCAGAGCGCCCGGCAGCACGTCCTGAAGGTGCTGGACCGCACGCACACCCCGGGCCGTCCCGAGGCGTGCGTGGCCGAGGCCCGCGCGGCCGGCTTCGACCACGTCAACCTGGACCTGATCTACGGGACGCCGGGGGAGTCCGACGAGGACTGGCTGGCCTCGCTGGACGCCGCGATCGCGGCCGGGCCCGACCACGTGTCGGCGTACGCGCTGATCGTGGAGGAGGGCACCCGGCTGGCCCGGCAGATCCGCCGCGGCGAGATCCCGATGACCGACGACGACGTGCACGCCGACCGCTACCTGCTGGCCGAGGAGCGGCTCGCCGCCGCCGGCTACTCCTGGTACGAGGTCTCCAACTGGGCCACCACCGAGGCGGGCCGCTGCCGCCACAACGAGCTGTACTGGACCGGCGCCGACTGGTGGGGCGCGGGGCCCGGGGCGCACAGCCACGTCGGCGGCGTGCGCTGGTGGAACGTCAAGCACCCGGGCGCCTACGCGCAGGCGCTCGCCGAGGGCCGCACGCCCGGCGCGGGGCGCGAGGTGCTGGGCGACGAGGACCGGCGGGTGGAGCGCATCCTGCTGGAGCTGCGGCTCTCCGAGGGCTGCCCGCTGGACCTGCTGGCCGAGCAGGGCGCCGCGGCCGCGGCCCGCGCGGTCGGCGACGGACTGCTCGAACCCGGCCCCTACGCCGAGGGCCGCGCCGTCCTCACCCTGCGCGGCCGCCTGCTGGCCGACGCCGTCGTCAGGGACCTGGTGGACTGACAGGCCGGCCAGGGGCTGCCGCACGGGGCCGGGCCAAGGTTTCACGCGCGCCCGGCAGCCGCCCCTGCGCCGCCCCGCCGGCCGGGGCTCAGGCCGGATCCGTCACGAAGTCGATGAGGTGCTCCACCGCCCCCAGCAGCTCCGGCTGGAGGTCCCGGTAGGAGGACACCGACGCCAGGATCCGCTGCCACGCCTCGCCGGTGGTCATCTGCCAGCCAAGGGCCCGGCACACCCCCGTCTTCCAGTCCTCGCCGCGCGGCACCCGCGGCCATTCCGGGATGCCGACGGAGGCGGGCTTGACCGCCCCCCACACGTCGATGAACGGGTGCCCGACGACGAGCACGTCCGGGCCGGTGACGGACGCGGCGATCCGCGACTCCTTCGAGCCCAGCACCAGGTGGTCGACGAGCACGCCGAGCCGCGCGCCGGGCGCGGGCGCGAACGCCGAGACGATCGCCGGCAGGTCGTCCACGCCCTCCAGGTACTCCACGACGACGCCCTCGACCCGCAGGTCGTGGCCCCACACCCGCTCCACCAGCTCCGCGTCGTGGCGGCCCTCGACGTAGATCCGGCCCGCGCGGGCCACCCGCGCCTTCGCGTCGGTCACCGCGATCGAACCGGACGCCGACAGCAGCGGGCCGCGCGGCCGGGGCGCGGCCTGGGGGCGCACCAGGGTGACGGTCCGGCCGTCGATCAGGAAGCCGCCCGGCGTCATCGGGAAGACCCGGTGCTTGCCGAACCGGTCCTCCAGGGTGACCGTGAGGCCCTCCGCGGTCTTCTCCACGCGGACCACCGCGCCGCAGAAGCCGGTGGCGGCCTCCTCGACGACCAGGTCCGCGTCCGCCGGGACCTCGGGCGGCGGCGCGGCCTTCTTCCACGGCGGCGTCAGATCGGGGTCGTAACTCCTGCTGCGCATGGGGGAGATCGTAGCCAGGCGTCAGCCGCCGGAGGCGAAGCGCTCGGCGAGGATGTCGCGCTGCGCCCGCACGAAGCGCGCGTCGACGACCGCGCCGTGGCCCGGCACGTAGCGGGCCGTCTCGCCGCCGAGGGCGAGCAGCGCGTCCAGGGTGGCCGCCCACTTTCCCGTGACGGCGTCGTCGCCGGCCTGCGGATCGCCGGACTCCTCGACGAGGTCGCCGCAGAACACCACCGCGGGATCGCTCGCGGTCGCCCCCGGCACGTGCACCACCAGGTCGTGGCCGGTGTGGCCGGGCCCCGGGTGCACCAGCCGCACCGGGCGGTCGCCGAGGTCCAGCGCCAGTTCGCCCAGCACCGGCCGGTCCGGGCGCACCAGCGACCGCACGGCCTCCGCCGTCTCGATCGGGTCGGCGCCGTACTCCGCCGCGGTCACCGGCATCCGCAGCTGCTCGCGGCGCAGGTACGCGTCCAGCGACTGCTCCCCGTACACCTGGGCGCCGGGGAACTCGGCGGTGCCCAGGACGTGGTCGAAATGGCCGTGGGTGAGGGCCACATGGGTGACCTCGCGGCCGGTCAGCGCCTCGACCTGCCCACGCAGCTCGGCGCCCTCGCGCAGGCTGGAGCCGGTGTCCACCAGCAGCACCCCGTCGGCGCCGACGACCAGGCCGATCGTCACGTCGAGAAAGGGCAGCCGGCGGCGCGCCACCCCGGGCGCGAGCTGCTCCCAGACCGAGCCCCCGGTGTCCGGCTCCTCCGCGTTCCGCTCAGAATCCACAGGGCGACGCTATCGCCGCGGGCCGCCGCCGCGCGCATCCGACAGGGCCCGTCGGCGGCCGGATCGACCGGCGCTCTTGCCGAGCCCTTGCCGCCTCGCCGTACACTGGCTGCGGGAAAGCTGGCACTCGAAACGGCGGAGTGCCAGGCAGGGCGGGTAGGGCCGTGACGGCTGGAGGTGCGCGATGCTGAGCGAACGCAGACTCGAAGTGCTGCGCGCCATCGTTCAGGACTACGTCGGCACCGAGGAACCGGTCGGTTCCAAGGCGCTCACCGAGCGCCACCGGCTCGGAGTCTCCCCGGCCACCGTCCGCAACGACATGGCGGTGCTGGAGGACGAGGGCTACATCGCCCAGCCCCACACCAGCGCGGGCCGGATCCCGACCGACAAGGGGTACCGGCTCTTCGTCGACAAGCTCGCCGGGGTCAAGCCGCTGTCGGGCGCGGAGCGCCGGGCGATCCAGAACTTCCTTGACGGCGCCGTCGACCTCGACGACGTGGTGGCCCGCACGGTGCGGCTGCTCGCGCAGCTCACCCGCCAGGTCGCCGTCGTGCAGTACCCGTCGCTGACCCGCTCGTCGGTGCGGCACGTGGAACTGCTGCCGCTGGCGCCGGCCCGGATCATGCTGGTGCTCATCACCGACACCGGCCGGGTCGAGCAGCGGCTGATCGACTGCCCGGCGCCGGTCGGCGAGACCGTCCTGGCGGACCTGCGGGCCCGGCTGAACAGCCGGGTCGTCGGGCGCCGCTTCACGGACGTGCCGCCGCTGGTGCAGGACCTGCCGGACAGCTTCGAGGCCGACGACCGGCCCGCGGTCGCCGGCGTGCTCGCCACCCTCCTCGAGACCCTCGTCGAGGAGAAGGAGGAGCGCATCATGCTCGGCGGGGCGGCCAACCTGACCCGCTTCAACCATGACTTCCCGCTGACGATCCGCCCGGTCCTCGAGGCGCTCGAGGAGCAGATGGTGCTCCTGAAGCTGCTCGGCGAGGCCAAGGACTCCACCATGACGGTCCGGATCGGGCATGAGAATTTTCACGAGGGCCTCAATTCCACCTCCGTGGTGGCGGTCGGCTACGGTTCGGGCGACGAGGCAGTCGCCAAACTCGGCGTGGTCGGACCGACCCGCATGGACTACCCCGGAACGATGGGAGCGGTACGCGCAGTGGCACGTTACGTCGGACAGATCCTGGCGGAGTCGTAAGTGGCCACGGACTACTACGCCGTACTCGGCGTTCGCCGCGACGCAGGACCGGACGAGATCAAGAAGGCGTTCCGGCGCCTCGCCCGCGAACTGCACCCGGACGTGAATCCGGACCCGAAGACGCAGGAGCGGTTCAAGGAGATCAACGCCGCCTACGAGGTGCTCTCGGACCCGCAGAAGAAGCAGGTCTACGACCTCGGCGGGGACCCGCTGTCCGCCGCGGGCGGCGGCGCGGGCGGCTTCGGCGCCGGCTTCGGCAACTTCAGCGACATCATGGACGCCTTCTTCGGGCAGTCCCAGCAGCGCGGGCCGCGGTCGCGGACCCGGCGCGGCCAGGACGCCATGATCCGGCTGGAGATCGAGCTGGACGAGGCCGCGTTCGGCACTACCAAGGACATCCAGGTCGACACCGCGGTCACCTGCGGCACCTGCAACGGCGAGGGGGCGGCGCCGGGCACCTCGGCGCAGACCTGCGACATGTGCCGCGGACGCGGCGAGGTGTCCCAGGTCACCCGGTCCTTCCTGGGCCAGGTCATGACGTCGCGGCCGTGCCCGCAGTGCCAGGGGTTCGGCACGGTCGTGCCGACGCCGTGCCCGGAGTGCGCCGGTGACGGCCGCGTGCGGTCGCGCCGCACGCTGACCGTGAAGATCCCCGCGGGCGTCGACAACGGCACCCGGATCCAGCTCGCCGGCGAGGGCGAGGTCGGCCCCGGCGGCGGCCCGGCCGGCGACCTCTACGTGGAGATCCGCGAGGTCCCGCACCCGGTGTTCCAGCGGCGCGGGGACGACCTGCACTGCACGGTGACGATCCCGATGACGGCGGCGGCGCTGGGCACCAAGTGCCCGCTGGAGACGCTCGACGGTCTCGAGGAGATCGACGTCAGGCCCGGCACCCAGTCCGGGCAGTCGATCCCGCTGCACCAGCGGGGCGTCACGCACCTGCGGGGCGGCGGCCGCGGCGACCTCGTCGTCCACGTCGAGGTGGTCACGCCCACCAAGCTCGATCCCGACCAGGAGGACCTGCTGCGGCGCCTCGCCAAGGCCCGCGGCGAGGAGCGGCCCACCGGCCAGTTCGCGCCCGGCCAGCAGGGGCTGTTCTCGCGCCTCAAGGACGCCTTCAACGGCCGCTAGCGCGGCCTCCTCCGTCTCCCGCACCCGGGAGTCCTGCCCCCGCCCGAGCGGGCCTCCCCGGCCCACCCGCCGGTGGTGGGCTGCGCGCGCCGTTCCTCGCGCCCCTGGCGGGGTGCACGCGGTGGACAAGGGCACCCATCAGGGGCGCGGGGAACTGCGCGACAAGCCACGGTGGGGGTGCGGGTGGTCACCGGGCGGGTGGGGCTGTTGCTGTCGTTTCCGGGCCACCGGCCGGTGGCGGGTTGCGCGCGCCGTTCCTCGCGCCCCTCAGGAGTGCCCCTGTTCATGGGGGTGCGGCCCGTGAGGGGCCGCCCGGTCCGCAGGGTGCGGATCGAGGGGGGCGGGGGCTCCCCGTGGGAGGGCCCTAGGGGGAGCCGTGGGAGCATGACGGCATGTCGGTGAGCGATCTCTCCTCCTTCTCGGCGTACCCGATCGTCCAGGCCCCGATGGCCGGGGGCGGGTCCAATCCGCGGCTGGCCGCGGCCGTGGGTGCGGCCGGCGGCCTCGGGTTCCTCGCGGCCGGGTACAAGACCTCGGAGGCGATGTACGAGGAGATCCGCCAGCTGCGCGATCTGACCTCGCAGCCCTTCGGCGTCAACCTGTTCATGCCGCAGCCCGCGACCGCGGACCGCTCGGCGGTGGCCGTGTACGCCGAGCAGCTGTCCGGCGAGGCCGCCTGGTACGACACGGCGCTGGGCGACCCGGACGTCGGCGGCGACGACGCCTACGACGCGAAGGTCGCGGTGCTCCTCGAGGACCCCGTGCCGATGGTGAGCTTCACCTTCGGCTGCCCGGACCGCGCGGTGCTGGACGCCTTCGCGAAGGCCGGCACGTACACGGTGGTCACCGTCACCTCGCCGGCCGAGGCGCTGGCCGCGGAGTGGGCCGGCGCCGACGCGCTGTGCGTGCAGGGCGTGGAGGCCGGCGGCCACCAGGGCACGCACCGCGACGACCCGCAGACGGACCACTCGGGCCTCGGCCTGCTCACCCTCGTCCCGCAGGTGCGCGAGGCCGTGCACCTGCCGCTGATCGCCGCGGGCGGCCTGATGCGCGGCAGCCAGATCGCCGCGGTGCTGGCCGCGGGCGCGGACGCGGCGGCGCTGGGCACCGCCTTCCTGATCACCCCGGAGTCCGGCGCCAGCCCCGTGCACAAGCGGGCGCTCACCGACCCGGTGTTCGCCCGCACCGAGCTGACCCGGGCCTTCTCCGGGCGGCCGGCCCGCGGCCTGGTCAACCGCTTCATGCGCGAGCACGGCGCGTACGCCCCGCCCGGCTACCCGCAGATCCACTTCCTGACGTCGCCGCTGCGCAAGGCCGCCGCCGCCGCGGGCGACGCGCAGGGCATGTCGCTGTGGGCGGGCCAAGGGCACCGCCTGGCACGGGAGTTGTCGGCCGGCGCGCTCGTCGAGACGCTCGCCGCCGAGCTCCAGGCCGCCGGGGAGGCGCGGGTATGACGGCCCCGGTCTTCCTCGTCGCACCCGCCGTGCTCGACGGCGCGCCCGCCCGGCTGACGCTGGACGGCCCGGAGGGGCGGCACGCGGTGTCGGTGCGGCGGCTGACGCCCGGCGAGGAGGTCGTGCTGACCGACGGCGAGGGCCGCGGCGCCTACGGCACGGTGGCCTCGGTGGAGGGCAAGGACGTCCTGCACGTCGACGTCGCCGAGCGGCGCACCGAGGCGCCGCCGGCCGCCCGGATCACGGTGGTGCAGGCCCTGCCCAAGGGCGACCGCGGCGAGCTGGCCGTGGAGACGATGACCGAGGCCGGGGTCGACGCGGTCGTGCCGTGGGCCGCGGCGCGCTGCGTGACCCAGTGGCGGGGGGAGCGCGGCGCCAAGTCGCTGGCCAAGTGGCGTTCCACGGCGCGGGAGGCGGCCAAGCAGTCCCGGCGGCTGCGCTTCCCCGAGGTGTCCGAGCCGATGACGACCCGCCAGGTGGCCGAGCTGCTCGGCGGCGCGGACTTCGCCGGGGTGCTGCACGAGGAGGGCGCGGCGCCGCTGGCCGCCGCCCCGCTGCCGGCCGCGGGCTCGCTCGTGCTCGTCGTCGGCCCCGAGGGCGGCGTCTCGCCCGAGGAGATCGCCCTGTTCGGGGCGGCCGGCGCGCCGCCGTACCGGCTGGGCCCGACGGTGCTGCGCACGTCCACCGCGGGCGTGGCGGCGACGGCGCTGCTGCTCACCCGCACCGGCCGCTGGTCGTGAGCGCCGGGCAGGCCGGACCGCACGAGCACCCCGGGCCCGGCGGCCTGCCGGGGCGCAACGTCGCGCCCGGCTCGATAACGCTGCTGGTCGCCTCGGTGATCGTGCACGACGCGGCGCGCGACCGGATCGTGCTGCTGCGGCGCGGACCCGGCAGCAGCTTCGGCACCGGCCTGTGGGACCTGCCGACCGGCAAGTGCGAGCCGGGAGAGCCGGTGACGGCCACCGCGGTCCGTGAACTGCGCGAGGAGACGGGGCTGGTGGTCGCCCCCGAGGCGCTGACCCTGGTCCACGTCCTGCACGCCGGAGCCGGCACGGGCACGCCGAACGGTTACCTCACCGTGGTGTTCGCGGCCGGCGCGTGGACGGGCGAGCCGGAGAACCGCGAGCCGGCCAAGCACGACCACGTCGGCTGGGCGCAACTCGACTCCCTGCCCGAGGAGTTCGTGCCGAGCACGGAACGGATCCTGCGGGGCTGGCGGGCCGGCCTGCTGGGCCCGACGCTGCACCGCTGGGACTGAGCCCGCCAACGCGCGTGCCCGCAGCGGCAGATGGCCTCGCGCCGCCCGCACCGATGCGCCGCCGCGCTGCCCGCACCGATGCGCCGCCGCGCCGACACCGTCAAGTGCCCCCGCTTCACACGGGCTTGGACGCGAACAGCTCCAGATGGCCGCACGCCGGGCAGCGGAACGCCTCGATCTGCCAGCGCTGCCGGCCCATCCGCTTGGCGCCGCCGAAGAAGCCGCGCTCCAAGTGGCCCGCGATCCACCGGGCGTAGCCGCGCGATCCCTCGCCCGAGTCCTCGACGAACCCCGGTTCCAGGCCGATGGTGTCGCACTGGCCGCACGTGATCGTCTCCACGCCCAGAGTCTAGGTGCGCCGCCGCCCGACCCGTAGGGGCAGCATCGACCCTTCGGGGGATGGACCGGGCCCGACTGGGGCGGGAACGTGGGGGGATGGGACGAAAGGGGAAGGTCTGGCTGGCCGGAGTCGCGTGCGCGGCCGCCGCCGCGGTCGTCACGGGGTGCGACCCCGCCGACGGCCTGGGGGAGAGCGCCGTGTCCGTCACCACCGACCAACTGGCCACACACGCGCTGAAACACGACCACGTCAAGGTGCAGTGGCTCTCGTGCAGCGCCTCCACCGGCAAGAAGTCGGCGAAGGTGGACTGCCTGGGGCGCACCGAAGACCAGCAGAAGATCACCGTGAAGGGCACGGTCACCGAGCAGTTGGACGACACCTGCGTGCGCGGGCGGCTCGTCGCGGTCGTCGGCGGCAGGACCGTCTTCGACGTGACCGGGCTCGGCACCTGCACGCATCGCACCGGCAGTTCGGCGACGCGTTGATCGAAGTTAGGGTGGCCGGGTGACCAACCAGCCGGCGCAGTCCGCGCAGTCTCCGCAGCCGCATCACGCGGCCCCGCAGCCGTCGTACCTCAGGAACCCGCATCCGTACGGCGACGCGATCGCCTTCACGGCCGAGGACGACGTGTGGCTGGCGCCGCTGGACGGCGGCCGGGCCTGGCGCGTCAGCGCGGACAACATGCCGGTCGGGCGGCCCAGGATCAGCCCGGACGGCGCGCTGATCGCCTGGACCTCCACGCGCGACGGCGCCCCCGAGGTGCATCTGGCGCCGCTCGCAGGCGGGCCGTCGACCCGGCTGACGTACTGGGGCAACGCCCGTACCGCGGTGCGCGGTTGGACCCCGGGCGGCGACCTGGTGGTGGTCAGCACCGAGGGCCAGCCGTCGCTGCGCAGGACCTGGGCGCGCCGGCTGCCGCTGGACGGCGGACCGGCCGAACTGCTGCCGTACGGGCCGGTCGGCGACGTGGCGTACGGGCCGGACGGCGCGGTGCTGCTGCAGAGCGCGACGATGAGCCGGGAGGCCGCGTACTGGAAGGGCTACCGCGGCGGGACCGCGGGCAAGCTGTGGCTGGACCCGGACGGCGGCGGGGAGTTCCACCGGGTGCACGCCGGCCTCGACGGCAACCTCGAATGCCCGATGTGGGTGGGCGGGAGGATCGCGTTCCTGTCCGACCACGAGGGGCAGGGCGCGCTGTACTCCAGCCTCCCCGACGGGTCCGACCTGCGCCGCCACACCCCGCTGGACACCGGCTTCTACGCCCGGCAGGCCGCCACCGACGGCCACCGCGTCGCCTACGCCGGCGGGGGCCGCATCCATCTGCTCGACGACCTGGACGGCGCCGGGCCGCGCCTGCTGGAGGTCCGCCTCGGCGGGCAGCGCACCGACCTCCAACCGCACCCGGTGCGCGCCGCCCACCACCTCGGCGACGCCCGGCCCGACCACACCGGCCGCGGCAGCGCCGTGGAGATCCGCGGCACCACCCACTGGATCACCCACCGCGGCGGCCCGGCCCGCGCGCTGGCCGCGCAGCCCGGCGTGCGCACCCGCCACCCGCGGGTCTTCCAGCAGGGCAGCGAGCAGCACGTGGTGTGGGTCACCGACGCCGAGGGCGACGACGCGCTGGAGATCGCCCCGGCCACCGGCCTGCCCGCGGGCACCGCCCCGCGGCGGCTGGCCGCCGGGCGGCTCGGCCGGGTGCACGAGATCGAGGTCTCGCCCGACGGCCACCGGATCGCGGTCGCCGGCCACGACGGCCGGGTGCTGCTGGTGGAGGCGCAGACCGGCGAGGTCCGCGAGGTCGTGGCGGGCGATGCGGGGGACGCCTCGGGCCTGGCCTTCTCGCCCGACTCCGGCTGGCTGGCGTGGTCCCACCCCGGCCCCGGCTCGTTGCGGCAGATCAAGCTCGCCGCCACCTCCGACCTGACGGTCGTCGACGCGACGCCGCTGCGCTTCCAGGACTTCGCGCCCGCCTTCACCGCGGACGGCAAGCACCTGGCGTTCCTTTCCGAGCGGGCCTTCGACCCGGTCTACGACGCCCACGTCTTCGACCTGTCGTTCCCCAACGCCTGCCGCCCGTACCTGGTGACGCTCGCCGCGGCCACCCCGTCCCCGTTCGGCCCGCAGCGGCACGGCCGCCCCTACGAGGAGGACGACACCCCCGGCGACGGGGACGGCGGCTCCCCGCAGGGCGAGGACAAGGACCGCGGCGACGGGGACGGCGGCACCGAGCGGCCGCAGCCCACGGTGGTCGACGCGGACGGGCTCGCCGACCGCATCGTGCCGTTCCCGGTCGAGGCCGGCCGGTACTCGGGGCTGCGGGCGGCCAAGGGCGGCGTGCTCTGGCTGCGCCACCCGCTGCTCGGCGTGCTCGGCGCGGCGCTGGCCGGGCCCGAGGCGCAGCCGCCCGGCACCCTGCTGGAACGCTACGACCTGGCGCAGCTGCGGCTGGAGGAGATCGCCGACGACGCCGACGACTTCGCGGTCACCGGCGACGGCACCAAGGTGCTGGTCGCCGGCGACGGCCGGCTGCGGATCACCCCGTCGGACAGCAAGGCCGACTCCGGTGACGACTCCGACGGCACGGTCACCGTCGACCTGAGCCGGATCCGGGTCACGGTGCGGCCGGCCGACGAGTGGCGCCAGATGTTCCACGAGACCCATCGGCTGATGCGGGACAACTTCTGGCGGGCCGACATGGACGGCCGCGACTGGGACGCCAGCGCCGACCGCTACCGCCCGCTGCTGGACGCGGTGGCCACCCACGACGACCTGGTGGACGTGCTGTGGGAGCTGCACGGCGACCTGCGCACCTCGCACGCCTACGTCAGCCCGCCCGGCGGCTACCGCGACCCGCTGCACCGCCAGGGCCTGCTCGGCGCGGACATCTCCCGTGCCGATGAAGGGAGTTGGCGGATCGACCGGGTGCTGCCCGGCGAGTCCTCCGACCCGCAGGCCCGTTCGCCGCTGGCCGCGCCGGGCGCGGCGGTCCGCGCCGGCGACACGCTGCTCGCGGTCGACGGCCACCCGGTGGACCCGGTGACCGGGCCGGGGCCGCTGCTCGTCGGCACCGCGGGCAAGCCCGTGGAGCTGACGATCGGCCCGGCGGACGGCGGCCCGGCCCGGCACGTGGTGGTCGTGCCGCTCGCCGACGAGGAGCAACTGCGGTACCACGACTGGGTGGCCGGCCGGCGGGCCCGGGTGCACGAGGCGTCCGGCGGCCGGCTCGGCTACCTGCACGTCCCGGACATGGTCGGCAGCGGATGGGCGCAGCTGCACCGCGACCTGCGGGTCGAGGTGGCCCGCGAGGGCCTGGTGGTGGACGTGCGGGAGAACCGCGGCGGGCACACCTCGCAGCTCGTCGTGGAGAAGCTGGCCCGCCGCATCATCGGCTGGGACGTGCCGCGGCACGGCCTGCCCTTCAGCTACCCGCAGGACGCGCCGCGCGGCCCGATCGTCGCGATCGCCAACGAGTTCTCCGGATCGGACGGCGACATCGTCACCGCGGCGGTGCGGGCGCTGGGGATCGGTCCTGTGGTGGGCACCCGCACCTGGGGCGGGGTCATCGGGATCGACAGCCGCTACGGGCTGGTCGACGGGACCGGGGTCACCCAGCCGAAGTACGCGATGTGGGTGGAGGGGCACGGCTGGGGCATGGAGAACCGCGGCGTCGACCCCGACGTGGAGGTGGTGACGGCCCCGCAGGACTGGGCCCGCGGCCACGACCCCCAGCTGGACCGGGCCGTCGCGCTGGCCCTGGAGGCGCTGGAGCGGACACCGGCCAAGCAGCCCCCGTCCCTTCCCTGACCGCAGGCCGCACGGGGGCGCGGGAGACGATCACCCGCGCCTCCGGTCGGCCTTCCCGCGCCCCGGAACCGGTAGCATCGGCGCCGCACCCGTACGCCAGAACCCGAGGGGAAGCCGACATGGCGGGAGAACCGCAGGACGACTGCCTGTTCTGCAAGATCGTGAAGGGCGAGATCCCCGCCACGGTCGTCCGGGAGACCGCGACCACGGTCGCCTTCCGCGACATCAACCCGCAGGCCCCCACCCACGTCCTGGTCATCCCGCGCGTGCACTACAAGGACGCGGCCACGCTGGCCGCCGCCGACCCCGAGGTGACCGCGGACGTGCTGCGCGAGGCCGGCGAGGTCGCCGCGCAGGAGAAGGTGGACGGCACCGGCTACCGGATCGTCTTCAACACCGGCCCGGGCGCGGGCCAGACGGTCTTCCACGCGCACGCCCACGTGCTGGGCGGCCGCGACCTCCAGCGGCTGGTCTGACCGGGCGGCGCCGGCCACCGTGAGCGCGCGCGAACTCGTCGTCCTCGGCACCGCCAGCCAGGTCCCCACCCGTCAGCGCAACCAGAATGGCTACGTGCTGCGCTGGGACGGCGAGGGCATCCTCTTCGACCCGGGCGAGGGCAGCCAGCGGCAGATGCTGCACGCCGGGGTGTCGGCGCACGACCTGACCCGGATCTGCGTGACGCACTTCCACGGCGACCACTCGCTGGGACTGGCCGGCGTCATCCAGCGGATCAACCTCGACCGGGTGCCGCACCCGGTCGTCGTGCACTACCCGGCCAGCGGGCAGCGGTACTTCGAGCGGCTGCGCCGCGCGACCGCCTACCACGAGACCGCGGAGCTGCGGCAGGAGCCGGTCTCCGACGACGGCCGGCTGGCGGTGACGCCCGCCTTCACGCTGTCCGCGGCCCGCCTGTCGCACCCCGTCGAGTCCTACGGCTACCGGCTGACCGAACCCGACAGCCGCCGCCTGCTGCCCGAGGAGCTCGCCGCGCGCGGCATCGCCGGGCCCGACGTCGGGCTGCTCCAGCGCCAGGGCTCGCTGCGCGGGGTGACGCTTGAGGAGGTCAGCGCGCCGCGCCGCGGCCAGCGGTTCGCGTTCGTGATGGACACCCGGCTGTGCGACGCGGTGCACGCGCTCGCCGCGGACTGCGACCTGCTGGTGGTGGAGTCCACCTTCCTCGACGAGGACGCCCATCTGGCCGTCGAGCACGGTCATCTGACGGCGCGCCAGGCGGGTGCGGTGGCCCGCGCGGCGGGGGTGCGGCACCTGGTGCTCACCCACTTCTCGCAGCGCTACACCGACGCGTCGCTGTTCGCCGCCGAGGCCCGCGCGGCCGGCTTCGAGGGGCAGCTCACCGTCGCCGAGGACCTCATGCGGGTCCCGTTCCCCAAGCGCCGCTGACGTCCGTCCCCGACCGCCCGGGCGGCGAAGGCCGCCGCGGCGCCCGGGGACGGGACGCGCCCCGTACTACGGCAGGTAGTACATCGGGTTCGGCAGCTTGTAGGACTTCTCCGCGTGGCCGCCGGACAGGTCGCTGTACTGGTCGCCGAAGTTGGCGACGATCGTGTAGCCCAGCGACTCGATGTGCGCCCGGGTGCCCGACTTGTAGTCGATCGTCGTGCAGGTCGAGCCGCACGGCAGGTAGGCGGGCGGGTTGGCGGCGTTCTTCAGGTACAGGTGGGCGGTGTCGGCGGGCGCCTTGTAGCCGACCGCGGTCAGGTTGCGGACGGTGTCGGCCCGCTGGGCCTCGGGGCGGCCGGTGATCCAGAACACCGTGTAGCCCTGGTCCGCGGCCCAGTTGGTGAGGGCGTCCATGCCGAAGACCGGCGCCATGTTCTTGTTGTCCAGGTACGCCTGGTTGCTGGCCGAGGAGTAGTTGAAGCCCACCTCCAGCTCGTAGTTGTAGGTCAGCAGGGACGTGTCGTCGACGTCCAGGACGATGGCCGGCTTCGCGACGTGCTTGTCCGCGTGCTCGAGGTAGGACTTGGCCTTGGACTCGATGTCGGCGACCTGCTGGGCGTAGTTGCTGGTGGACGAGGCGAAGTGCTCGCCCGAGGCGTCGACCGTGTCGCCGTAGTAGGCCTTGATGTCCGAGACCACGTTGGTGAGGTTGGGGATCTCCTTGTCGCTGCGCGGCGCCGAGTTCTCCGCGGAGGCCGCACCCACGCCGTAGAAGGTGGCGCCCAGCGCGACCGCGGCGGTGGTCAGCGCCAGGGAGCGGCGGGCGGACAGGCGTGCACGGGGCATGGTGGTGCTCCTTTGATGCTCGTTGGTGCGGCGCAACTTAGACCCCTCGATCTCGGCAGGTCAAGGGGTGTCTACGCGCGTTGGGCAGGACTGACGCACCGTCAGTTCTTTACCATCCTTTTTCCTTACGGGTTAACCCGCAGTTCAGGACGTGTTCACCAACCGGACGCCGTCAGGATCCGGTCCGCCGCGGCCGCGGAGTCCACCAGCGGATGCAGGGCGAGTGCCCGCAGCGCGGCGGCCCGCGAACCCGTCGCGGCCGCCTCGATCGCCGCGCGCTCCACCGCCTTCAGTGCCAGCATCAGTCCCGCCTGGTGCGCGTCGGGCGGCGCGACCGGCACCGGCCGGGCCCCGAACGCACCGACCTGGCACGGCACTTCGACGACCGCCTCGGGATCGAGGAACGGCACCGCGCCGCCGCCCGGCACGTTGAGCACCAGCGTCGTCCGCTCGTCCCGGGCGATCGCCCGCATCAGCGCCAGCGCCACCCGGTCGTACCCGCCGCCGTCCAGGTCGTGCGGGTCCCGCTCCCAACCGCCGGTCGCCGCGCGGTTCTCCGCCATGTACGTCTCCTCGCGCTCCCGGCGGGTCGCCTCCCACAGCGTGTACGCGGCGGCCGGCGCGTCGTCGGCCCCGGCGTAGAACACCTCCTGCCGGTCCGCCAGGAACTCCCCGCGGGTCGCCTGCGCCGAGCGCACCGCGTCCAGCGCCTCGCGCGCGAAGTAGTAGTAGTGCAGGTACTCGTTGGGCAGCGAGCCCAGCGCGGCCAGCCACCGCGGCCCGAACAGCCGCCCCTCCTCGAACCCGCTCAGGGCCACCGGGTCGGCCAGCAGCCCCGGCAGCAGGTTCGGACCGTCCGGAGCCGCGAACATCCCCCGCAGCCAGCCCAGATGGTTCAGTCCCACGTAGTCGAACGAGAAGCCCGGCGCGTCCGGGTCCGCACCCGCCGCCCGCGCGGCCCGCCGCACCAGGCCCACCGGCGAGTCGCAGATCCCGATCACCCGCGGGCCCAGCACCCGCGCCATCGCCTCCGTCACCATGCCTGCCGGATTGGTGAAGTTGACCACCCACGCCGACGGCGCGACCGCCCGCACCCGCTCGGCGATCCGCACCGCCACCGGCAGCGTCCGCAGCCCGTACAGCACCCCGCCCGCGCCGACCGTCTCCTGCCCGAGCACCCCCTCGGCCAGCGGCACCCGTTCGTCGCGCACCCGGCCGGCCGTGCCGCCCACCCGGATCGCCGAGAACACGAAGTCCGCGCCGCGCAGCGCCTCGTCCAGGCCGGCCGCCACCCGGACCGCGGGCCCGCGGCCGCCCGGCAGCGGCATCGACGCCAGCACCGAGGCCACCACCCGCAGCCGCCGCTCGTCGGTGTCGTACAGCACCACCTCGTCGACCGTCGGATCGCCGGCCAGTGCCCGGTAGACCAGCGGCACGCGGAAGCCGCCGCCACCCAGAACCGTGAGCCTCATCGCACTCCGTTCCCGATCCGTTCGCCGTCCGTTCCGGAGCCGTTCCCGGCCGTCCGGACCTCTTCCCCGCCCGTTCACCGGCCGTTCCGCCACAATTCCGGGCCCGCTCGCCGTCCGCACCCCGTCCGTTCGGGATCCCTTCCCCGCCCGTTCCCGGCCCGTTCGCGGTCCGCGGCCGATCCGGAGCCCGAGGTTCCTGGGCACTGTCGGCGCCGTCAGGCACAGTGTGAACCATGGACGACCAGCCCGTTCTCGACCCGCTGGGGGCGCTGCGCGCCCCCGGGGACCCGGTGGCCGACGTCTACCTGACCGGCACCGTCTTCCTCGACATCATCTTCACCGGCCTGGACAGCGCGCCCGTGCGGGGCACCGAGTCCTGGGCCCGCGGCATGGGCTCCAGCCCCGGCGGCATCGCCAACATGGCCACCGCGCTGGCCCGCCTCGGCCTACACACCACCCTCGCCGCGGCCTTCGGGGACGACGTGTACGGCGACTACTGCTGGGACAGCCTGGAGAGCGGCGAGGGCATCGACCTCGGCCCCTCCCGGCGGATCCCCGGCTGGCACTCCCCGGTGACCGTCTCGATGGCCTACGAGGGCGAGCGCACCATGGTCAGCCACGGCCACCGGGCGCCGCCGCCCGAGGACGCCGTCCCCGCCTGCCCGGTGCCCGCCCGCGCCGCCGTCGCCTCCCTCGGCCACCGCGGCGAGGCCGGCGAGAGCGACGAGGCGTGGATCGCCCGCGCCGCCGCCACCGGCACCAAGGTCTTCGCCGACGTCGGCTGGGACGACACCGGCCGCTGGGACCGCGCCGACCTGGCGGGCCTGCGGCACTGCGCCGCCTTCCTGCCGAACGCCGAGGAGGCCATGCGCTACACCCGCACCTCCAGCCCGCGCGAGGCCGCCCGCCGGCTCGCCGACCTGGTCCCGCTCGCGGTCGTCACGCTCGGCGCCGAGGGCGCCTGCGCGGTGGACTCCGCGACCGGCGAGACCGCGGAGGTGCCCGCGCTGCTGGTCGAGGCGCTGGACCCGACCGGCGCCGGCGACGTGTTCGTGGCCGGCTTCGTCACCGGCACCCTCGCCGGCTGGCCGCTCGCCGACCGGCTGGCCTTCGCCTCGCTGTCCGCGGCGCTGTCGGTGCAGGAGTTCGGCGGCTCGCTGTCCGCGCCCGGCTGGACCGAGATCGCCGGCTGGTGGGAGCAGGTCAAGGCGCTCGCCGGGCAGCCCCGGGCGGACGCCGAGGCGCTGCGCCGGTACGCCTTCCTGGACGCGCTGCTGCCCGCCGCGCTGCGCCGCGGGCCGCTGCGCCGGGCCGTGCCGACCATCGGCTTCCGCCCGGCGTCCGCCGGCTAAACCCCTCGGCGGCGGACGCCTCACGTCGTACGCTGGGAACCTCAGGAGATCCTGGGAACACTCGACCAGCAGAAGGCGGGATGAGCAGGCCCTAGCGCCGGCCCATGACTCAGACACCGACAAAGCACCAGCCGCAGCCGCCGGAGCAGGCGCGTGCCCACTTCGTCGTACCGGCCAAGCACCCCATGGTGACCGTCCTGGGATCCGGAGACGCCCTTCTGCGCGTGATCGAGAAGGCGTTCCCGGCCGTCGACATCCACGTGCGGGGCAACGAGATCAGCGCCGTCGGCGAGGCCTCCGAGGTGGCCCTGGTCCAGCGGCTCTTCGACGAGATGATGCTGGTCCTGCGGACCGGGCAGCCGATGACCGAGGACGCGGTGGAGCGCTCCATCGCGATGCTGCGGGCCAACGGCACCGCCGCCGCGGAGGGCACCGAGACCCCGGCCCAGGTGCTGACGCAGAACATCCTGTCCAACCGCGGCCGCACCATCCGCCCCAAGACGCTCAACCAGAAGCGGTACGTCGACGCGATCGACAAGCACACGATCGTCTTCGGCATCGGCCCGGCCGGTACCGGCAAGACCTATCTGGCGATGGCCAAGGCGGTCCAGGCGCTGCAGTCCAAGCAGGTCAACCGGATCATCCTGACCCGCCCCGCGGTCGAGGCCGGCGAGCGGCTCGGCTTCCTGCCCGGCACCCTGTACGAGAAGATCGACCCGTACCTGCGGCCGCTGTACGACGCCCTGCACGACATGATCGACCCCGACTCCATCCCGCGCCTGATGGCCGCCGGCACCATCGAGGTGGCCCCGCTGGCCTACATGCGCGGACGGACGCTCAATGACGCGTTCATCATCCTCGACGAGGCGCAGAACACCAGCGCCGAGCAGATGAAGATGTTCCTCACGCGGCTCGGCTTCGACTCCAAGATCGTCGTCACCGGCGACATCACGCAGGTCGACCTGCCGGGCGGCACCAAGAGCGGGCTGCGGCAGGTGCAGGACATCCTCGACGGCGTGGACGACGTCCACTTCTCGCGGCTCACCAGCACCGACGTCGTACGCCATAAGCTGGTCGGACGCATCGTGGACGCCTACGAGCGGTTCGACAACGCCAACGGCGCCGCGCAGAGACCGCACGGAAAGTAACCGACCAACAACCATGGCGATCGACGTCAACAACGAGTCCGGCTGGGATATCGACGAGCAGGCGGTGCTCGATGCCGCCCGCTACGCCCTGCACCGCATGCGGATCCACCCGCTCTCCGAACTCTCGGTGATCGTGGTGGACTCCGCGGCGATGGAGCAGCTGCACCTGCAGTGGATGGACCTGCCGGGACCCACGGACGTGATGTCCTTCCCGATGGACGAGCTGCGGCCCGGCAAGGAGGACGAGGAGTCCCCGCAGGGCCTGCTCGGCGACATCGTGCTGTGCCCCGAGGTGGCCAGGAAGCAGGGCGAGGAGGCGCCGACCAAGCACTCCATGGACGAGGAGCTCCAGCTGCTCACCGTCCACGGCGTCCTCCACCTGCTCGGCTACGACCACGAGGAGCCGGACGAGAAGGCCGAGATGTTCGGCCTGCAGAAGGCGATCCTGGACGACTGGCGGGCCGAGCGCGGCCTGCAGGGCCCCTCGCCGGCGCCCACCACCCACTGAGCGGCGGGATCGGCGAGGCAGGGAAGACCGGGAAGAAGCAGCACTCATGATCGTCTCTGCCGTCCTGCTGGTGATCGTCGCGTGGCTGGCCGCATGCGCCGAGGCCGGCATCGCCCGCATCTCGCGGTTCCGCGCCGAGGACGCGGTGCGCTCCGGCCGCCGCGGCGCCGCGAACCTGCTCGCGGTCGCCTCCGACCCGACCCGGTACCTCAACGTGGCGCTGCTGGTCAGGGTCGCCTGCGAGACCGCGGCCGCCGTGCTCATCACCGTCGTGTGCGACCGGCACTTCCAGCAGACCTGGCAGGTGCTGGCGGTGGCCATCGGCGTGATGGTGCTGGTGTCGTACGTGGCCGTGGGCGTCTCCCCGCGCACCATCGGCCGCCAGCACCCGCTGAACACCGCGACCGCCGCCTCGTACGTGCTGCTGCCGCTGGCCCGGGTGATGGGCCCGGTGCCGGGGCTGCTGATCCTGCTCGGCAACGCACTCACGCCGGGCAAGGGCTTCAAACGCGGCCCGTTCGCGAGCGAGGCCGAACTGCGCGCCCTGGTGGACCTCGCCGAGTCCGAGTCGCTGATCGAGGACGAGGAGCGCCGGATGGTGCACTCGGTCTTCGAACTGGGCGACACCATCGTGCGCGAGGTGATGGTGCCGCGCACCGAACTGGTCATGATCGAGCGGTTCAAGACGGTGCGTCAGGCGATGACGCTGGCGCTGCGCAGCGGCTTCTCGCGGATCCCGGTCACCGGGGAGAGCGAGGACGACGTCGTCGGCTTCGTCTACCTCAAGGACCTGGCCCGCCGGGTGCACATCAACCGCGACGCGGAGTCGGACGCGGTGACGTCGGTGATGCGCCCGGCCTCCTTCGTGCCGGACACCAAGAACGCCGGTGACCTGCTGCGCGAGATGCAGCAGGAGCGCAACCACGTGGCCGTGGTGATCGACGAGTACGGCGGCACCGCGGGCATCGTCACCATCGAGGACATCCTGGAGGAGATCGTCGGCGAGATCACCGACGAGTACGACCGGGAGACGCCGCCGGTGGAGGAGTTGGGCGGCGGGCGCTACCGCGTCACCGCGCGGCTGGACATCGGGGACCTCGGCGAGCTGTACGGGGTGCTGCTGGACGACGACGACGTGGAGACGGTCGGCGGGCTGCTGGCGAAGTCGCTGGGGCGGGTGCCGATCCCCGGGGCGACCGCGGTCGTCCCGCTCCCGGAGGGCGCGTCGGGGGAGCGCGGCGTCTCGGCGCTGCGCCTCACCGCGGAGACGCAGGCAGGGCGGCGCAACCGGATCGGCACCGTCCTCGTCGAGCCGGTGCCGGAGCCCGCGCCGGCCTGACCGCCGCGGCGGGGCCCGTCCGGGTGCCGGGCCCCGAGCGTCTGAGCTAGTTGCTGCGGATCGCGAAGATCACGCCGATCACGAAGATCACCGCGATGATCGAGTACCAGATGACGTCCTGCTGGGCGTCACCGGTCAGAGCGAGCTGCACGGAATCGCTGCGCACGGGGGCAACTCCTCTCGGGGGCCGAGCGTCTTCCCCCGTCATACCCGTGTCAGGGGCGGTCACGCGCCTCCGACCGGGTGACGCCGTCGCCGGCGAGGAAGGCGCGGGCGTGCCGGGTGAAGGCGCGGGCGGCCGGCGAGGCCGCCCCGACGCGCCATGCCAGGACGAGGCGGGAGCGGAGCGCGGGCCGGGTCACGGTGAGCGCGTGCAGGCCCGGCCGGGAGGCGGCCAGCGCCGCCGGCAGCAGGGCGACGCCGAGGCCCTGCTCGGCCAGCAGGGCCAGCACCTCGGGGTTGCCGGCCTCGAAGGCGACGCGCGGCCGGAACCCCGCGGCGGCGCACCCCGCGTCGACCGCGGTGCGGATGCCCGTCCCCGGCGGCAGCACGATCAGCGGCCGCCCCTCCAGCGTCCGCAGCCGCACCGACGCCCGCCCGGCCAGTTCGTCCCCGTGGGCCACCGCGGCGACCAGCGCGGCGTCGATCACCGTCTGCGTGCCGATGCCGTCGGGTGCCCGGCCGGCGAGCCCGGCGAACGCCAGGTCGTAGCGCCCGTCCTGGACGCCGTTCAGCAGCCGGTCCGAGGTGTCCTCGCCGAGGGTGATCTCGACGCCGGGGTGCCGGTCGTGGAATCCGGCGAGCAGCCCGGGCAGGTTCATGTCGGTGCCCAGCGAGGTGACGGTGCCGATCGCCACCCGCCCGCGCAGCAGCCCGGTCAGCTCCTGCACCGCCAGCCGGGCGCCGGCCACCGCCTCCAGCGCGGCCCGCGCGTACGGCAGCACCGCCTCGCCCGCCTCGGTGAGCCGCACGGTGCGCCCCGAACGGTCGAACAGCGGCTGCCCCAGCTCCCGTTCGAGCTGTCTGATCTGCGCGCTGACGCCCGGCTGGGCGACGTGCAGGGCGGTCGCGGCGCGGGTGAACCCGCCCTCGTCGGCCACCGCCACCAGGTACTCCAGCTGGCGCAGTTCCATAAGCATTCATGCTAGTACGCAGAAGATCCAGATCTTGGACTTATGGAGGGCGCGGCACGACGATGGAAGGCGGAAGCAAGGAAGCGCGCAAGGGCACAGGCGCACAGGCGCAGAAGTCGCACCAGGAGGCCGCCATGACGGAGAACCGCGAACGGGCCACGCACCCCGAGGACATCGCCCGGCTGTTCGTGGCACGGGTCAACTCCGGTGATCTGGAAGGGATCCTGGAGCTGTTCGAGCCGGACGCGGTGGTGGCCTACCCGGTCGACCGGCCCTCGCAGGGCACCGCCGCGCTGCGCGAGCTGTATGCCGGACTGCTGGCCGTCAAGCCGGTGTTCCCGGTCGAGGAGCCGCTGCCCACGCTCATCAGCGGGGACCTGGCCCTGACGTCGACCAAGCCGCAGGACGGCACCGGCGGCCGGGTGCAGGTCTGCCGCCGCCAGCCGGACGGCAGCTGGCGGCGGGTGCTCGACCGGCCCGAGTCGTGACCTCAGATGGAGAACTGGCCGAGCATGCCGAGGAGGTTGGCGCTCGCCGCGTGGATCGACCCGGACAGGCTGGTGTCCGACAGGTAGAAGCCGAAAGCTCCGCAGGCCACCGCATGGCTGACCTTGAGAGCGCCCTTGCGGCTCAGGAAGAAGGTGATCAGGGCGAGCGCGATCACCAGGGGCATATGCAGCAGCATGACACATCACCTCAAACCGGGACACTGCTCACCTCAGGCTAGGGTGGGTTGGCGCTGCGCGCATCTCCGGTCACACGGTGTGACAACGGTGAGGAAGGGGGGCCCGCGCCGGGCCGTATGATCGCGCCTATGAGCGACGAGAACCCCGAAGACCGCAAGCTCATCACGCTGGCCAGGTCCGCCCGCGCCCGCAACGGCGTGCCGGAGGGCGCGGCCGTGCGCGACGAGACCGGCCGGACCTACGTCGCCGGGACCGTGGCCCTGGAGTCGCTGCGGCTCACCGCACTGCAGACCGCCGTCGCCATGGCCGTGGCCAGCGGTGCGCGCTCGCTGGAGGCGGCCGCGGTCGTCACCGGAGCCGAGACCCCGGCCGAGGCGGACCGCGCGGCCGTGCGCGACCTCGGCGGCCCGGCGACCCCGCTCATCCTCGCCGCCCCGGACGGCACGGTCGTCACCACCGTCACCGCGGGCTGAGCCACCGTCACCACCCGGGCGCCGTCCGCGCCCGCATCCCGGGCCACCCTCACCGGGCGGCCGGGGCTCAGACGGCGTCGGGGCCGCGCTCCCCGGTCCGCACGCGGACGGCGGTGTCCACCGGCACCGCCCACACCTTGCCGTCGCCGATCTTCCCGGTCCTGGCCGCGGCCACCACCGCGTCGATCACCGCGTCCGCCTCGGCGTCCTCGACCAGCACCTCGATCCGCGCCTTGGGCACCAGGTCCACCCGGTACTCCGCGCCCCGGTAGACCTCGGTGTGCCCGCGCTGCCTGCCGTACCCGCTCGCCTCGGTGACAGTCAGGCCCTGCACGCCCATCTCCTGCAGCGCCGTCTTCACGTCGTCCAGCTTGTAGGGCTTGATGACGGCGGTGACCAGCTTCATCCCTGGGGGCTCCTGTCCTGGGCGAACGGGGTGCGGGGCACGCCGGCCGCGGACGCGGGGTGCAGCAGACCGTGGGACGTGCCGTGCGTGAGTACGCCGTGATCGTAGGCGGTCTCCGCGTGTACGGTGAGGTCGAGTCCGGTCCGCTCCTCGTCCTCGCTCGCCCGGAAGCCCATCAGCCGGTCGATGGCCTTGCCGATGCCGTACGTCGTCGCGAACGCGTACACCCCGACCGCCGCCACGGCCACCGCCTGGCGGCCGAGCTGGCCGAGCCCGCCGCCGTACAGCAGGCCCTCCCGGCCGCCGGTCATCGCGGACGTCGCCAGCAGGCCGATCAGCAGCGTGCCGACGATCCCGCCCATGAGGTGCACGCCGACCACGTCCAGCGAATCGTCCACGCCCCAGCGGAACTTCCAGCTCACCGCGTACGAGCAGAGCACCCCCGCGGTCAGGCCGACGACGACCGCGCCCAGCAGGTCGACGCTGCCGCACGACGGGGTGATCGCCACCAGGCCGGCGACCGAGCCGGAGGCGGCGCCCAGCGTGGTGGCGTGCCCGTCCCTGCGCTTCTCCACCGCCAGCCAGCCCAGCAGGCCCGCGCACCCCGCGGCCTGGGTGTTGAGGAACGCGGCGGCGGCCAGCCCGTTCGCGCCCAGCGCGGAACCGGCGTTGAAGCCGAACCAGCCGAACCACAGCAGGCCCGCGCCGAGCAGCACCAGCGGCAGGTTGTGCGGCCGCATCGCGTCCTTGCGGAAGCCCAACCGCGGGCCGAGCACCAGCGCCAGCGCCAGGCCGGAGGCGCCCGAGCAGACCTCGACGACGGTGCCGCCGGCGAAGTCCAGCGCGTGCAGTTTCGCGGAGATCCACCCGCCGGTGCCGAACACCCAGTGCGCCACAGGGACGTATACGGCCAGCGTCCACACCAGCACGAAGACCACCCACGCGCCGAACCGGGCCCGGTCCGCGACCGCGCCGCTGATCAGCGCGGCGGTGATGATCGCGAACGAGAGCTGGAACGCGGCGAACAGCATCGTGGGCACGTGCCCGGTGGCGTCCGCGGGTCCGATGCCGTGCATCCCCAGGTGCGACAGGTTGCCGATCAGGCCCAGACCGCCCGCGTCGTGGTCGAAGGCCAGCGCGTAGCCGGCGAGCAGCCACACCACGGTGACCAGCGCGATCGACACGAAGCTCATCATGAGCATGTTCAGGACGCTCTTGCTGCGCACCATGCCGCCGTAGAACAGCGCCAGGCCGGGGGTCATCAGGAGGACGAGCGCGGTGGCGGCGAGCAGCCACGCGGTGTCGCCCGCGTCGACGGCGGACGGGCCGGCGGACAGCAGCACGAGGGATCCCTTCGGTCGGCGGCGGCGCGGGCGGGCCTGCGTGACGAGCGTCGGGCGTGCGCGTTACCGCACGTGTGCGGGCGTGTTTCCGCCGTGTTTCGTGTTGCCGGGGCGTTTCCGGCGGTTCACCGCCGGTCCGCCGCACCTGCTCGCCGCGGCCTCCCGCCGCCTTCCGGGCCGCCGCCGCGTGCGCGCGCCCGACCGCCCGCCGCCGGGGCGTCCGCGGCGGCCTCCCGCGTCAGGGAGAATGAACCCCATGAGCGCTCGTACCCCCGCCACCCCTGGATCCCCGACCCACCGGTCCGGGTTCGCCTGCTTCGTCGGCCGGCCCAACGCCGGCAAGTCCACCCTCACGAACGCTCTGGTCGGGCAGAAGGTGGCGATCACCTCCAACCGGCCGCAGACCACCCGGCACACGGTGCGCGGCATCGTCCACCGGCCCGACGCGCAGCTGGTCCTGGTCGACACCCCCGGCCTGCACAAGCCCCGCACCCTGCTGGGCGAGCGGCTCAACGACGTGGTGCGCACCACCTGGGCCGAGGTCGACGTGATCGGGTTCTGCCTGCCCGCCGACCAGAAGCTCGGCCCCGGCGACACGTTCATCGCCCGCGAGCTGGCCGGCATCAAGAAGACCCCCAAGGTGGCGATCGTCACCAAGACCGACCTGGTGGACGCCCAGCAGCTCGCCGCGCAGCTCATCGCGGTCGACAAGCTCGGCCGCGACCTCGGCTTCGAGTGGGCCGAGATCGTGCCGGTCTCCGCCGTCGCCGGCGACCAGGTGGGGCTGCTGGCCGACCTGCTGGTGCCGCTGCTGCCCGAGGGCCCGACGCTGTACGCCGAGGGCGACCTCACCGACGAGCCGGAACAGGTCATGGTCGCCGAGCTGATCCGCGAGGCCGCCCTGGAGGGCGTGCGGGACGAGCTGCCGCACTCCATCGCCGTCGTCGTCGAGGAGATGGTCCCCCGCGAGGGCCGCCCGGCCGACCGGCCGCTGCTCGACGTCCACGCCAACCTCTACATCGAGCGGCCCAGCCAGAAGGGCATCATCATCGGCCCCAAGGGCGCCCGCCTGAAGGAGGTCGGCACCAAGTCCCGCCACCAGATCGAGGCGCTGCTGGGCACGCCGGTCTTCCTCGACCTGCACGTGAAGGTGGCCAAGGACTGGCAGCGCGACCCCAAGCAGCTGCGGCGCCTCGGCTTCTGACCGGCCCGCCCCCGAGCGCCCCGCATCCTGCCGTCCGGACCGGCCGCCGTGCCTTCCGCCGGTGCGCCGCGCGCGGTCACGCGGTCAGCAGGGGGAGCGGGTGCGCTGGGCGTCGTAGAGGGGGCCGGGGCCCTTGAGCATGCGGTGGATGGGCGCGGTCTCGGTGCGGCGGATGCCGGGAAGCCGGGCGACCGGGCCCGTCAGGTAGCGGTAGAGCGCCGCGGGATTGCGGCAGTTGACCGCGGCGTAGACGTTCGAGGAGCCGGTGGTCGCCGAGGCGAAGGCCACCTCCTCGTGCTCGGCCAGCGCCGCGCCGACCTCGGCGAGCCGGGCCGGCTCGACCTCCAGCCACAGCGCGGTGCGCAGCGCCTTGGCGTGCGTGTCGCCGTCGAAGGCCAGGTCGTAGTAGAGCGCGCCGGCGGCCCGCAGTTCGGACAGCCGGCGGCGCACCGTGGACGGTGACCAGCCCGTGGCGGTGGCGAGTTCGGCCACCGGCGTGCGGCCGTCCTCCGCCAGCGCCTCCATCAGCCGGCGGTCCGCCGGGCCCAGCGGGAACGGCTCGGCGGCCTCCGCCAGGCGCCGCCTCGGTGCGTCGGGCGGCGTCAGCGCGGCCACCTGCGCCGCGCCGAGCGGCCCGTTGCGGCTGACCGGGCTCAGGTCCTGGCCGAAGAAGACGTGCACCAGGGCGTGCGCGGCCACCTGCAGCACCCGCGGGGTCCGCGGCAGCTTCTGCAGCAGCAGCTCGTCCTGGCCCGGCCGCTCGGGCTGGATCAGGCAGAAGATCTCGGTGCCGCCGGAGATCAGCGACACCCAGCGGGTGTCCTTGCGGCGGGCCAGCGCCTCGCTCACCGAGGCCGCGGCGTCGGGGGCGCAGCGCACCCGGACGAACCACGGGGTCACCCCGATCCGCAGCGGATCGACCAGGCCCAGCACCCGCAGCACCCCCGAGCCGCGCAGCCGCCCGTAGCGCCGGGCGACCGTCTGGTCCGAGACGCCCAGCACCTCCGCGATCCGGCTGAACGCGGCCCGCCCGTCGATCTGCAGGGCGTGCACGATCCGGCGGTCGAGGTCGTCGAGGTCGCTCAGCGGTTCCCACGCGGTGGCGATGGGGTCGGCGGCGGCTGCTTCGGAGCCGGCGGGGTCGGCCGCGTCGGCGGCACCGGCGGTGTCTGCGGCACCGGCGGTGTGGCGAGTCCCGCCGGCGGGGGATTCCGTGTCGGATTCCATCTCTCCACGCTAGCCGATGTCGGATTCCGCCGTGAGTGGTGCAGTGGCTGGGGATTCCGTGCGTCCGGCCGGATCGTGGAGCCACCGGCACCCCGCCGGACCGAAGCACTGGGAAACGGAGTTCCACACCATGCGCAAGTGGCTGCCCCTCGTGGCGATCTGCCTGGGCGCCTTCATCCTGCTGGTCGACGTGACCATCGTGAACGTCGCCCTGCCGCGGATGGCCGACGACCTGCACGCCTCCTTCTCCTCCCTGCAGTGGGTCATCGACGTCTACGCCCTGGCGCTGGCGGCCCTCCTGATGGTCACCGGGTCGCTCGCCGACCTGTTCGGCCACCGCCGGCTCTACACCGCCGGCCTGTCGCTGTTCGCGCTCGCCTCGCTGGCCTGCGCCCTCGCGCCGAACGCCGCGGTGCTCATCGCCGCGCGCGGCGTGCAGGGAGCGGGCGGCGCCGCGATGTTCGCCACCTCCGCGGCCCTGGTGGCCGCCACGTACCACGGGCGGGACCGCGGCGTGGCGTTCGGCGTGTGGGGCGCGGTCAACGGCGCCGCGGCGGCGGCGGGACCGATCATGGGCGGGCTGCTCACCGAAGGCTTCGGCTGGCAGGCGATCTTCCTCGTCAACCTGCCCATCGCGGTCGCCGCGGTGGCCCTGACGTTGCGGGTGCTGCCCGCCGGCGCGCGCGGCGCCGGCCGGCTCGACGTGCCCGGCGCGGTCGTCTTCACCCTGGCCGCCGCCGCGCTGACGTACGCGCTCATCCGCGGCGGCGAGCACGGCTGGGGCGACGGCCTGACGGTGACCGCCTTCGCCGTCGCGGGTGCCGCGGCGGTGGCGTTCGTGCCGGTGGAGCTGCGGGCGCCGCACCCGATGCTCGACCTGGCGCTGCTGCGCCGCCCGGCGTTCGCCGGGCTGCTCACCGGCGCGCTCCTCTACCAACTGGCGGCGTTCAGCGGCCTGGTCTTCCTCTCGCTGTGGCTGCAGAACGTCCTCGGGCTCAGCCCGGTCCGCAGCGGCCTGGCGCTGATGCCGCTGGCGGGTACCGCCTTCGTGGTGGCGGCGGCCGCGGGGCGGCACATGCACAAGGTCGCGCCGCGCGTGCCGATCGGTGCGGGCCTGCTGCTCATCGCGGCCGGCTGCCTGATGCTGGGGACGTCGGTGCACGCCGGGTCCGGGCAGTCCGCGCTGTTCGCCGGGCTCGCGGTGGCCGGGGCGGGCGTCGGGCTCGCCACTCCCGTGCTGGTCTCCGCGGCCGTCGACGCGGTCCCGCCCGCCCGGGCGGGCATGGCCGGCGCGGCCGTCAACACCTTCCGCCAGCTCGGCCTGACGCTCGGCATCGCGCTGCTCGGCGCGGTCTTCAGCGGCCGGCTGCGGTCCGCCCCGTCCCTGCGGGCCGGCTACGCCGCGGGCATCGACCGGGTCTTCCTGCTCAGCGCGGCCGCGGGCCTGATCGGCGGCCTCGCCGTCCTCCTCACCGTCCGCCCGGCCCGCGCCGAGCCCGAGGCCCACGAGCCGGCCGCCCCCCGCCCCAGCGCGACGGCCTCCCGCTGACGCCCTGCCCGGGCCGTCCTCCTCACCGTCCGCGCCGCCCGCGCCGAGCCCGAGGCCCACGAGCCGGCCGCCCCCCGCCCCAGCGCGACGGCCTCCCGCTGACGCCCTGCCTCGCCGGCCACGGATCCCTCAGCCGTGGCCGGCCAGGCTCTGCTCGACGAGGGCGCGGAGGGCGTGGGCGCCCGGGCTTCAGCAGACGCGGACTGTGTCGATCTTGTCGTTGGCGTTGCCGCCGTCCGCGGACGAGTCCTTGGACAGGTCGCGCAGGTAGTGCCCGGCGTTCAGCACGATCACCAAGTGGCCGTTGTTGTAGAACCGCGACTGGACGCCGCCGGTCTGGCTGTTGTCGATCGAGGACACCCGGTTGGTCCAGTTCCTGCCGTCCGGCGCGATGTAGTTGGCCAGGTTCTGAGAGCCGCAGGCGTAGAACTTGATCTCGTAGCCGCCGAAGTTGCTGTTCTGGAACATGCACAGCCATCCGTTCGCGCACCCGCTCGGCCCGCTGGCAGGCTGCATCACCACACCCTTCTCCAGCTCCACGGAGTCGGTGCCGATCTGTATGGAGCCCGGGTTGTGGGCGAGGATCGCCGCGACCTTGCGCGCGACCTGGGCCTGATCGGCGGAGGCCGAGGCGGCGTGGGAAACCGGCACGGTGGCGAGCGACAGCGCCGCGACGGCGCCGGCAACGGTGATGGCGTACTTCATGACCCCTCCTGGATGCGGTGATACGGAACCTGCGCGCGGACACGGCCGCGTGCGCGCCGATGTGGAACACCGGGCCCGGGTTTCGTGCACCGTTTCTCCCCCTCGGTGATGCGCCCGGACCCGGCGTGAACCGGCCTTCTCCGGCGACGGCCGCCCTTGAACAACCGGTTCGAGCCATGCGGCCGACCCATCGGATCCCCGGATCGCGCTGGTTGCCGCCGGCCTCACGGTGCGACGACGGTAAACCGCGGTCCCGACCGGGAGCCGCCAGAACGTGCCGGCTCGCTCGCCACTTCGTGCCCGGACGCTGCGCGCTGTGCGACGCGGGTCAGCTCAGCCGTGGGCTCATCGCCCGCTGCGGCCGGACTCCCGCAGAGACGCGGCGCCTTGGCCGGGGGCCGGCGCCCCTCATGCTGACGGGCCGGCGTCGGATCCCTCAGCCGTGGCCGGCGAGGCTCTGCTCGACGAGGGCGCGGAGGGCGTGGGCGCGGGGGTCGGTGAAGGGGGTGAGGTGGGTGAGGGCCTCGGTCCGGTGGGTCCGGGCTGCGGCCGGGTCGCCGGCGTCCGTCGCTTCGGCCAACTGGTGAAGTTCCACGGCCAGTTCCCAGGTGTCACGCAGTTCGCGGTGCACGGCGGCCGCCTGGCGGTGGAAGGCGGCGGCCTCCTCGGGCCGCTCCGTCGCCGCGTAGGTGCGGCCGGTGCCGCGCCAGGTCAGTGCTTCCCGGCTCCGATCGCCCAGCCGGCGGTGCAGCATCGCCGAGCGCTGGTACTTCTGTTCGTCGTCCTGGGGGCGGTAGTCGCTGGTCACCGCCCGCAGCAGCGCGACGGCCTCCGCTTCGGGAAGAGTGCCGAGCGTCAGCCGACGGGCCCCGTCGCGTATGGCAAGGCCGGCCAGGCGGTCGCGGCTAGTGACGATGACGAGGCTGCCCCCGCTCCCGGGGAGCAGCGGCCGTACCTGGCTCGCCGTGGCGGCGTTGTCGAGCAGGATCAGGACACGGCGGTCGGCGAGCAGCGAGCGGCGAGCGGTACAGGGCCGCCGCGTCACCGGCATTGGGCGGAACATCCGCCATCGGCACGCCCAGGGCCCCGAGGAATCCGCCTACGGCTTGCTGGGCGCTGACCGGTTCCCCCGGGTCGTACCCGCGGTGGTTGACGAACAACTGCCCATCGGGGAAGCGGTCCTTGACCTGGTGGGCCCAGTGCAGGACGAGGGAGGTCTTTCCCGCGCCCGCCGTGCCGGCGACCACGTGCACCGAAACTGACAGGTGCCCGCCGTCCTCGTCGGTGAGGATCGCGTCGAGCCGACCGAGTTCGTCGGTGCGGTTGACGAACGCGCTTATGTCGGCTGGCAGTTGCCGGGGAGTCGGGCTGGAGGCCGCGGTGGGGGAGCCGTGGTGGAAGTGGATGTCCCCGTGCACGCTTCCGGCCTGCACGACGTCACGGGACTGGCCCGAAAGGTCGTTGCGGGAGTCCCGCGGGCGGCCGTCGCCTCCCGCCGGACCGTCGACGCTCGCCACGGCTCAGGCCGCCGGAGGCGGAGGCAGGTGGGCGACCGCACGGTCGAAGTACGACTGGATGTCCTCGGCGGCCTCGTAGGCCGCGGCGATGAACTCGGCCCAGGAGCGGACGATCGAAGGGTCGGAGTAGCGGAGGGCGCCCTCGAAGGCGCCGGAGGCGTCGTACACGACCCGGTACAGCGTGCGGTCGTCCAGGACGACGATCTCCGGCAGCGGGCCACGAACCTCCGCCACGGCCAACGCCTCGGCGGGCAGCACACGGATGCGGTGGCCGCACTGGGCCCGCTGGTGCAGCGAGTGCAACTCCCACTGCAGGTAAGGGGTCAGCGGTTCCTCGACGATGCGGACACGGTGGAACCGTGAGCCGCGGCGGTCCGCGTCCTCGGCGGCCTTGCGCAGGGAGTCGGCGCGGTCTTCCATGAGGCGCAACGCTTCGTCCCAGTCGCCTTGGCCCAGGGCCTCCCAACTCGGATTGCCTGGCTCCTCGAAATGCTGAAGGCGTTCGAGCTTCCACGAGTTGCCGTTGCGGATCGCGGAGTTGCGGGCCCGGAAGTCCCCGGTGTATGCGTCGTCGAGCCACTCGCCCTGACCGGGAAGAAGGTCCGGAGGGAGTTCAGGCATCGGGGATGTCCGCCTTCGCCGCACGGAGCATGTTGCCCGGGATCACCACGAGTCGCTCGTCCAAGCCGACGTCACACCTTCTGGGAGTCCCTTGGCGTAGGCAGCGGTGAGGTCCCGGCCTATGACGGCGATGTCGCCGTTGCTCAACTGCCAGATGTCCGGGCACTTGTCGTCGGTGGACGAGTTGCCGAGCTCCGCGGCGGACTTGCCTAACCGACGCACGAACACGGCAGAGGATCAGGTGCCCACCCATCGGCCACGGCCGCCTCCAAGGTCATCGACGTCACGGACGGTATTCCACCATGCTACCGAACGTGGCATTCAGTGAACGTCCGGAACCGGCCATTGCTGCTCCGCGGGCAGCCTTCGAGGCATCGGCGCGGGCCGGTGCGGGCATGGGCCGGAGCAGGAGGAGGGGGCGGCATGGAGCCGGTGTCGGCGGCGCTGCTGGTCGCGGTGGCGGGTGGGGCGGGGACCGCGGCGGGGGAGCAAGTGTGGCGCGCGCTGCGAGAGTTGGTGCGGCGGCCGTTCCGGCGCGGGGAGGACGGCCCGGGGGCCGACGAGGTGGCCGCGCTCGCCGAGGCCCCGGACGAGGCCGCACGCGCCGAACGCCTGGCGGTCGTGCTGGCCGCTCGGGCCGCCGAAGACGCCGTGTTCGCAAGGGCGTTGGGGATGTGGTGCGCCGCGGCCCAGGCGGCGGTGGGTGGTGGTGCGGGCGAGGTCCGCAACACCGTCAGCGGTGGCACCCAGGACGCGGTCGTGCAGGCGCGGGACATCCGCGGCGGCGTGCACTTCGGCGCGCCGCCGCACCATCCCTGAGCCGCACCCCTATATCTGCTCGGCCGCCGTCGCCGCGTAGTCGAGGAACGCGGTCCAGGCCGCGGGCGAGAAGGCGAGCTGCGGGCCGTCCGGGTCCTTGGAGTCCCGGACGTGCACGGTGCCGGGAGTGGACGCGACCTCGACGCAGTTGGGTTCCTCGTTGCTGCTGTAGCTGCTTTTGAACCAGTGCAGTTCGGCGGAGGGCTTGGCCGTCATGTCTCTCCCAGGACCTTCTCGATGTGTGCCAGCGACTCCCGTGGTGTGAGAGCCTGCGCGCGGATGATGCCATACCTGGCCTGCAGCGTCCTGATCTCGTTGCGATCCGAGATCAGGCGCACGTAACTCTGTACGGCGACGTGGCCCACTGTCGGCCCGTGCTTGGGTTCAAGCAACGTGATTTCGCCGCCCATTCCCGCGTGGTCCTCCAGGCTCGTCGGCATCACCTGGATCTCCACGTTCCTCAAGGCGCCGAGTTCCAGCAAGCGTTGGAGTTGGCCGCGCAACACGATCCTGCCTCCGAGCGGGCGCGTCAGCGTCACCTCCTCCAGGACGAAGCTGAGGATCGGGGCAGGCCACCGTTTGAAGATCTCCAGGCGGGCCATTCGCGCAGCGACGTACCGCTCGATCGTCTCGTCATCCAGTAGCGGGCGGCGCATCCGGTAGAGCGCCTCCGTGTACTCCTGCGTCTGGAGCAGGCCAGGGATGTTGTGCGTGCCGTACGCATTTACGGCGACGGACTCCGCCTCCAGTCTGGTCAGATCCCGCACACCCTTGGGGTAGCGGGCCCGCTCCACGTCCACCTTGAAAGTGGCGAGCATCCCGCCCGCGCCCAGAGCCTCGTCCGCCGCGTCGAGGAACTCGGGTTTGGGGGAGCGGCGGCCGCGCTCCACGGAGGAGACCTGCTCCTCGCTGTAGCCGATCCGAGCGCCGAGTTCGGCCTGGGTCAACCCCGCGCGTTCGCGCCAGAGTTTGATCTGGCGGCCGACCGTCTTGAGGATGTCGTCGCCGCCCTCCTCCCAGTCCCGCTCCTCCGCGTTGCCGCCCGTTTGCCCTGCTCCGGTCGCCATGGACCCACCTCCACCCGATCGCGTGCACGTGGTGCGGCCGTCAGACCGGACGCAGCCGTGCGGGACCCGTACAGGTCACTCCCCGTACCGGCATCACTACTTTTCAGCCTAGGTACGGCCCGACACGCTCTGTCACGTGAACAGTGAAATCTCCACCCGACCTAAAGACTTCAATTCTTTCCGGCTGCCGGCGACCCGGCACTCGGCACGGCTCGGCCGCCATCTGGCGATCCGTCAGCTCGCCGCGTGGGGGCACCCGCACGACAGCGACGCGGCCGAGTCCGTCGCCGCGATCGTGGCCGAACTGGCCGCCAACGCGGCCACCCACGGGCGGGTGGCCGGGCGGGCGTTCGAGCTGACCCTGGCCCTCGGCGACGGCCTGGTGCGGATCGAGGTCAGCGACACCCGGGGGGAGGTGCGGCCACCGGAGCCCGGCAGCATCGAAACGCCCGCCGCCGACGCCGAGTCGGGCCGCGGCCTGCTCCTCGTCCAGGCCCTCGCCAAGGAGTGGGGTGTGGCCCCGCGCGACGTCGGCAAGACGGTGTGGGCCGAAGTGGCGTTATCCGGCTGACGGTTCAGCCGGACAAGCGCGCACCTGGCCGGGAGTTCATCGGGGTGAGAGCCCGGGGCGTCAGCTGTGGAAGATGGTGGTGCAGAGCAGGGCCGCGCCGCCGTCGACGAGCCAGGCCCAGTAGCGGGTGCGGTCGCTCTGGCTCTGCACGCAGTTGTTGGCGTTGGCGCCGGGCGGGGCCTGGTAGACACCGCTGATCCACATGACCTGGTTGTACGGCACCGGGACGCGCGTCGCATGGCAGTCGACGGCGGTCAGCGCCCCGATGGAGATGGTGTCGCCGGACTGCTTGCCGAGCACGCAGTAGTGCTTGATGAAGATCCGCGACAGGCACAGCTTGGTGCTGTCGCCCGAGCCGGAGGTGTACGACCACCAGGTCTGGCCCTGGCCGCTCGGGCACACGCTGCTCGACGTGCTGGTGACGCGCAGCAGGCCGGCGTAGCCGGTGCTGCCGCAGGACACGGGCTGCGGCGGCACGTCGGTGCTCCAGTCGACCTTGGTGCCGCCGCGGCCGGTGTCGTAGACCGGCAGGCAGTCGCCGGTGGAGACGGCCTTGAACGCGTCCTCGGTCGGATCGGGCGCGGGTGTCGTGGTCGGCGGATCGGTGTCGGGGGCCACCCCGCCCGAGGAACTGCTGTCGCTGCCCGAGGAACTGCCGCCGTCGGAGGACGTGGAGCTCGCAGCCGTGCCGCCGCTGCTGCTGCTGCCGCCGCTGCTGGCACTGCCCCCGCTGCTGTCGGACAGGGTGTCGCCCGAGGAGCCGCCCGAGCTGTCGGAGCTGTCCGAGGGGCTGTAGCTGGGCGTGTTGGACCAGCTGCTGGACGCGCCGCTGGTCGTGCCCGAAGAGCTGTCGGACTTCTGCCACGGGTGCCAGATGAGCAGCGCGACGACCAGCACGGCGGCGAGGACCAGGCCGCCGCCCGACGAACTCCCGCTCCCGGGACGGTTGGTGGAGGTGGAGGAGGCCGCCTGCCTGCTGGTCTGGGTGGTCGCCGACGCGTTGGCCGCCGCCCGCCGCCGCGCCTCCTCCCGTTCCTGCCGTTCCTGGCGCTCGCGTCGTTCCCGTCGCTCCCGGCGTTCGCGATCGGCGGCCGCGCGGCGCCGGCGTTCGGCCTCGGCGGCTTCCGCCGCGGCCGCTGCCTGTGCCGCCGCCTCCGCTTCGGCCTGCGCGGCCCGTGCCGCGGCCGCGTCCTCCGCGGCGCGCGCCGCCGCGTCCGCGGCGGCCCTGGCCTGCCGTGCGGCCTCCGCCGCCTCGCGCAGCTCCCGTTCCCGCTTCTCGCGGGCCTCGGCGGCCAGCCGTTCGCGTTCCTCGCGGGCCGCCCGCTCCTCCGAGTCGATACGGGTGGGCAGCGGTGGGGGCAGCGGCCGGCTCACCTCGTCGGTCATCGCGTGCACGGCGCCCTGGTCCCGGCCGAGGGCCCGGCCGTGCGCCTCGTACGCGTCGATCAGCGCCGTCCACCGCACGGGCAGGCGGCCGCTGGGGCCGGCGCCGACCGGCGCCGGTTCCGCGGCCTCCACGAACTGCACCAGCAGGTCGCCGAGTTCGGGGCGCAGCCGCGGATCGATGGCCAGGCACGGGCGGATCAGCGGTTCGAGTTCCTTGGGCAGGCCGGCCAGGTCGAGGCGGCCGGCCTGGACGCGGGCCAGCCGCTGGAGCGGGCCGTCGTCCATCAGCGGGTACGGGGCGCGGCCCACCGCGAGGTGGAACAGGGTGGCGCCGAGCGAGAAGACGTCGGACGCCGGGGTGGAGTGCTCGCCGTGCGCCTGCTCGGGCGAGGTGTAGTCGATGGTGCCCAGCGTCAGGGAGGTGGTCGTCTTGTCGAAGGCGTGCGAGATGCCGAAGTCGATGAGCAGGGGGCCGGTCAGCGGCAGCAGGATGTTCTGCGGCTTCACGTCGCGGTGGACGACGCCCTTGCCGTGCAGGGCCAGCAGGGCCTGGGCGGCGCCGGCCGCGATCCACGGAAGCTTCGGTGCGGGCAGCGGGCCGGACTCGCGCACCAGGTCGCCGAGCGACGGCGCGGGGACGTACTCGATCGCCATCCACGGCCGCTCGGCGCGGGCGTCGGAGTCCAGCACCCGGGCGGTGTAGGAGCTGTCGACCCGCTGCGCCAGCTCCATCTCGCGGGCGAACCGCTTGCGGTCGGGTTCGTTGACCTCGCCCTCGGCGAGCAGCGTCTTCACGGCCACGAGCGGGCCGTCGGACGTGGACCGGGCCAGGTAGATCCGGCCCATGCCGCCCGTGGTGAGCCGCCACAGCAGCCGGTACGGCCCGAGCCGCTTCGGATCGTCCTCGCCGAGCGGCCTGATCCCGATCCCTGACATCCCCCGTGCCCTCCCGTTCCCCCGCTTTGCCGCGTCCCGCGGACGTCGCCGTCAACTGGTGCCGAAGGCGAGGGAGTTGAGTGTGCTGTCTTTGAGGCTGACACGGCAACTGGAGGGGTTCGGTTGCAGGGTTCGGCTTTTGGGAGGGCGGACGGGGGTGGGCGCTTGCCGCTTGCCGCTTGCTGCTTGCCGCTTGGGCTTGGGCTCGGGCGTGGCTTGCCCCGCCGGGGGGACGGCTCCCCGCCGGGGGTGGGCGCCTGGCGGCGGGCGGCGGGGTTCTGGTTGGTGCTGGTGCCCGCGGGGTGCGTTGCCGGGTGCGGCGCCGTTGTGGTTGGTCGCGCAGTTCCCCGCGCCCCTGCGGCGTGCGGGGTGCCCGGTGGGGTGGTTTGCCGTCTGCGGCAGCGTTGTGGCTGGGCGCGGAGTTCCCCGCGCTCCTTCGGTTTCCGGGGTGCCCGCGGGGTGCGTTGCCGGGTGCGGCGCCGTTGTGGTTGGTCGCGCAGTTCCCCGCGCCCCTTCGGTTTCCGGGGTGCCCGGTGGGGTGGTTTGCCGTCTGCGGCAGCGTTGTGGCTGGGCGCGGAGTTCCCCGCGCTCCTTCGGTTTCCGGGGTGCCTGGTGGGGGTGTTTGCCGGGTGCGGCGCCGTTGTGGTTGGTCGCGCAGTTCCTCGCGCCCCTGCGGCGTGCGGGGTGCCTGGTGGGGTGGTTTGCCGTCTGCGGCGGCGTTGTGGCTGGGCGCGGAGTTCCCCGCGCTCCTGGGGCATCGCCCCTGCGGGGCGGGGGCGGGGTGCCCCTGGGGGTGCGTTCCCGTCTGAGGGTTCGCTGGGGTTGGTCGCGCAGGTCCTCGCGCCCCTTCGGCGACCGGGGTGCCCCGTGGGGTGGCTGGGTGTGGGGTGGGGGTGTCGGACCCGGGGGGTAGCGTCGGGAGGATGGACGGGCGAGGGCAGGCGGGGTGGCGGGCTGCGGGCATGGGGTGGCCCGGCGGGGAGGCCGTCATGGAGTGGATGCACATGGGAGCCGTTCCGGGGCGAGGGCGGACGAGCGGGCTCGGGCTGGGGGCGGATCTGGGGTTCCGGGTCGGCGACGACCGGCAGTGCCTGGGGGTGTGGCGGGCCGGCCGGCGGGTGCGGTGCCCGCAGGACCAGGCGCTGGCGCCGGAGGCGAAGTCCGGGTTGTGCGCGGCCTGCACCGCGCTCGACCGTTCCAGTTCCATCGCGGCCGACACCCGGCCCGACGACCCGCGGCCCTTCGCGGTGTACCTGGCCCACCACGGCACGACCGTGAAGGTCGGCATCACGGCGGTGGAGCGCGGCATCGCGCGACTGCGCGAACAGGGCGCGCTGGCCTCGCTGTTCCTGTCCTCGGGCACCCTGATGTCGGCGCGCCGCAGCGAGCACCTGCTCGGCGCCGCCCTCGGGCTGCCCGACCGGGTGTCCACCACGCGCAAGCGGGATGCGCGGCTGCGGCCCGGCACCGCGGACGGCCGCGCCGGCGAGCTGGACGCCCTCGCCGTCCGCGTCCGGGACCTGCCCGACTGGCCGCCGTCCGGCCAGCAGCCGCGTGAACCCCAGGTCAGCGACCACGCGGCGACGTACGGCCTGCCCGCGGACGGCATCCACCCGCGGGCCGCGATCGCCCCCCTGGCCCCCGGCACCACCGTCGCCGCGCGGATCGCCTGCCGCGTCGGCACCGACCTCTACCTCACCGCCCTCGACGCACCCGACGTCGCCCCCGTCCTCCTCGACACCCGCCTCCTGTCCGGCTGGACCCTCCACCCGACCCCGCCCGGCACCCCGTCCACGGCTCCCCTCATCCCCCTCGCGCCCCGCCAACAACACGACGTGGAACCGCTGTTCTGATGTTCTGAGCTTCACGGCCATGGGCGGCCGCGCGGTGACCGACGTCGACGGGTGGAGGACGTTCGGTCCTCCGCGGGCGCGGCGTGGGTTGGGCCGTGTCGGTCTGGCGTCGGCCGGCGAGGCGTCACCTCACGGACGTTCCCGGGCTCGGGCGGGGGCGTTGAGGTGGTGGAGGACGGAGGTCATGGCCTGGTGGACGGCGGCGCGGGTCTCGGGGGTGTGGTCGAGGGTTTCGAAGCCGTGGTGGGCCTGGGGGAGGTCGATCAGGTCGAGGGTGGCGGAGCAGTCCTCGGCCGCGGCGAGGAAGGCGTCGACGGTCGCGGCGATCTCCGGGTGTTCGAGGCCGGCGCGGGTCAGGACCAGGGGGAGCGGGCCGGCCGAGGGGAGAGCACGGACCGGGTGGAAACGGGTGCTGTCCAGGCCCCAGTTCGGCAGCGGCGCCAGGATGGGGTAGGTCAGGGCGACGCAGCGCAGCCACGGCGGGGGCGCGGCCAGCCAGTCCGCGCAGAGCACGCCGCCCGCGGACAGGAACCACAGCGCGATCCGGTCGCCGTCGACCCGTGGGTCGGCCCGCGCCAGGTCGACGGCCGCGGCGACGTCCTCGGCGGCCCGGCCGAGGGAGGACAGGTCCTGGAACCGGTGGTCCAGCGTCACCCCGACCGCGCCGAGCGAGGCCGCGTACCGGGCGTAGCCGAGGAAGGTCGGCGAGTCCCGCGGCGTGGGCCGCCGGTCCGCCGGGAGCGGGCCGCCGTGCACGAAGACGACGGCGGGCCGCGGTTCCGCCGCGTCCGGCAGATGGAGGTCCACCCGCCCCATCCGCTCGCGCGGGCACTCCGCCACGTCCAGCAGGAACGTCCGCGCCGGCATCGCGGTGCCGTTTCCTGTTCCGGCCCCCTCCGGCAGCGTGAGCCGCTGCCCGCCCCCGGCCGCCGCCTCGACGAGCACCGCGGCCAGCTCGTCCGGGCAAGACAGCATCGGCCAGTGCCCGGTCGCGAGGTCGAAGAACCGCACGTCGCGCTCGGCCAGCGCCAGGATCCGCGGATCGCCCATGCCGGCCAGCAGCTCGACCAGCCCGACGCTCGTCCCGTTCGCCGTGCACAGCAGCCCGGTCGACGGCAGCCCGGCCGCCGCCCCGGTCAGCCGCAGCGGCTGCGTCAGGGTGGCCGCCGGCTGCGGCACGGCCCGCTCCACCAGCAGCGCCGCGTCCTCGGCGGGGACGCCCGCCAGGCTTCCCCACCGGTGCAGGGCGCCCGGCGCGGGCGGCGCCACCACCTGACCGCCGCCCGGCGCCGACTCCTGCGGCGACTTGTGCAGCGACTCCTGAAGGGCCTGGTCGGGGACGAGGGCGAGCGGCGGGTCGCCGTCCTGGGGATTGCCGGCGTCGAGGTACACGACGCGCGCCACACGGCCGGGGTCGCGGTCGGCCGCGCCGAGCGCCGGGTGGATGCCGTAGCCGTGGCCGACCAGGACCACCTGGGCGGCGGGCGCGTGTGCGGCGACCGCGGCGACCGCGTCCCGCACCTCGCCGATGTGCGTCTCCAGGTCCGCGCCGGGCGCCGCGGACAGTTCCACGGGGTGGGCGACGGCCCCCGACTCCCGCAGCCGTTCGGCCAGGGCGCCCCACACCCAGGCACCGGTGTGGATCTCCGGGACCAGCACGAAGGCCGTCGGGGCCGCCGTTGTCGATGACGTCATGAGCGTCTCCTCGCACGCGGTGCCTCCGCGGACCGGCCGCCTCGGCCGTCCGCGCTCGCCGGTACCGTAGGAACTCCCCTTGAGGGAGGTTCAAGCCGTGGCCGCTGACGGGACGAACGACAGCACGAACGACCGCCTGAACGAGCGCAGGGGCGCGCGTACGCGCGAGAGCACGTGGAGCATCGGCGAACTCGCCGCGCAGGCCGGCGTGACCGTCAAGACGGTGCGCTTCTACTCGGACCTGGGCCTGCTCCCCGAGACGGCGCGCAGCGCGGGCGGCCACCGGCGGTACGGGCCCGAGGCGCTCGACCGGCTGACGATGATCCGCGCGCTGCGGGCCCTGGACCTGCCGGTCCCCGAGGTGCGGCGCGTCCTGGAGCGGGGGGACGGGACGCCGGGCGCCGGCCCGGCAGGCGGGTGGGACGACGGCGCGCCGGGCGGCGGTCTGGACAGCGCGCTGGAGGACGCGGTCGCGCGGCGCCTCGGCGAGGTGGGGTCCCAACTGGCCGCCCTGCGCTGGCGGGAGGCGGCCCTCCAACTGCTGCACGAGTGCCCGGCGGGCGAGCGCGCGGAACGGCTGCGGCTGGTCGCGGCCGTGTCCGCGCCGCCCAGCACCGCGGTGATCGCCCGCTTCTGGCGGCGCTGGCTGCCGCCGCGGCTCCCGTCGCCGGTGGTGTCGCTCGTCCTGGAGCGGTCGGTGCCGCAGATCCCGGCGGATCCGACGCCCGGGCAGGTGCTGGCGTTCGCCCGCCTGAACGCGATGACGCAGGGGGAGTGCACCGACGCGGACCGCGGGCAGCCCGCGGCCCACCGGCCCGGCCAGGGATTCCGGCCGGCCGTGCTCTACGGCGGGCTCGACGAGGCGTACGGGCTGGCTGCGCCGCACGTGCGGGCGGGGCGGGCGCCGCACCCCGGCGAGGCGCTCGACTGCTTCGTCGCCGCGTACGCCTCGGCCGGCGGGGTGCCGGACACGGCGGCGTTCCGGCGGCGGCTCGGGCCGGTCCTCGCGGCGGACCCGCGGATCGACCGCTACTGGGAGCTGGTCGCGGAGTTGTCGCCTCCGGCGCATACGACGCCGGGGGCGGCGCACGGCTGGCTTCTCGCTGCGCTCGGCTCTGTGGACGAGGTTGCTTGAGGCTCTGCGAGGGCTCGCCCTTGTGGGCTCGGGTTGCGCCGGCTTCCGGGCGGGCTCGCCCTTGTGGGCTCGGGTTGCGCTGGGGTCTCGCTGCGGGTGGGTTGTGGCTTGTCGCGCAGTTCCCCGCGCCCCTGGGTGGGTGCCCCTTGGGGGCGGTGGGTTGGTGCGGGTGCGTTGTGGTTGGGCGCGCAGTTCCCCGCGCCCCTGAGGAGGTGCCCCGGTTTGGCGGTGGGTTGCTTCCGGTGGGTTGTGGCTTGTCGCGCAGTTCCCCGCGCCCCTGGGTGGGTGCCCCTTGGGGGCGGTGGGTTGCTTCCGGTGGGTTGTGGTTGGGCGCGCGGTTCGTCGTGCCCCTGGGGTGGGTGGCCAGGGGGTGTCTGTGGGTGGGGGGCACATGTGGGGGGTGGTGGGGGTGGGGGTGGGGGACATCGCGGGGTGGGGTGGGGGGATTTACGCTGCCCGGGCGCGGGGCCGACGGAGGGTGGAGGCGGCGATGGGCATGGGCAGCGGGTCGGGTGGAGGGGCGTCCCGGAGATGGTGGGGGGCGGGGGCGGCCGCGCTGGCCGCCGTCGTGGCGGTGCTGGCGCCGGGCAGCGCACAGGCCGCACCGGCCGCACCTGCTTCCGCGGCGGCGCCCGCGGCGACCCTGTACACGGTGCCGCCCACGCCGGGCGCGCTGAGCCGGCACACCATCTCGGGGGTCTACGTCGCCGGGGTGTCCTCGGGCGGCTACATGGCGGGCCAGCTCCAAGTGGCCTACTCCCGCACGATCAAGGGCACCGCCGTTTTCGGAGCCGGCCCCTACTACTGCGCGCAGAACAACGCCGCCCAGGCGCTCTACGGGTGCGGCGACACCCTGTACCCGGACCACCTGGCCACGCTGGAGGCCGACGCCTCGCTGTGGTCGGCGTACGGCTGGACCGATCCGGTGGGCAACCTGTCAGGGCGGCCGGTGTACGTCTTCCACGGCGGCAACGACACCACGGTGAAGGCGCCGGTAAGCGACGACGGGGTGGCGTTCTACCGGCACTTCGGCGCGAACGTGACGTACGACAACGGCTCGCAGGCCGGCCACGGCTGGGTCACCCCGTACGGCACCTCGGACTGCACCGCCACCGCCTCGCCGTTCCTCGACAACTGCGGCACCGACCCGCAGAACGCCCTGCTGCGCACCCTGTTCGGTTCGGTCGCCGCGCCGGCTGCCGGCCCGCTCAGCGGGACCCTGGTCGCGTTCGGCCAGGACGGATACGCGGTGAACGGCTGGGCGAACGGCCTGAGCATGGACTCCACCGGCTTCGCCTACGTCCCCGCCGCGTGCACGCCCGGCCAGGCGTGCCGGCTGATGGTCGCGCTGCACGGCTGCGCGCAGGACTACAGCGACGTCGGCACCGCGTTCGTGGACCGCGCCAACCTCGACCAGTACGCCGACACCAACCACATGATCGTGCTGTACCCGCAGGCGATGCCGAGCGCCGCCAACCCGTACGGCTGCTGGGACTGGTGGGGCTACCTGGGGGGGACCGACTACCCGATCAAGGGCGGCGCCCAGATCGAGACCCTCATGAACATGGTCCACGCGCTGGGCGGTTGACGCCGCACGGCCGGCTCAGGCCCCCTCGTCGAGCAGCACTTCGATCAACTCCCGCTGCGCCTGCGTGAGCTGGGGGTCGGCGCAGTGGACCGTCCGGGAGTCGACGGTGATGTCGTAGCTGTAGCCGTCGGGGACGGGGGCCTGCGGGTAGCCGGGGGCCAGGGCCGCCTCGGCCAGCGCGTGGAGGTGGCCCGCGTCCGGCCGGCCGGTCGTGTCGATCGCGGCACGGCGGCTGATGCCGGCCAGGCCGCCGGAGCGGACCACCTCGATGCGCATCGGCTGCTCACGCCTCCTGGGTCTGCTCGCCCGGCTGCTGGCGGGGCACACCGCTGGTGCCCGCGGTGCCGCCGGCCGGGGTGACACCGACCTCCTGCCAGGCCGCGGCGACCGCCCGGGACTGCTCCCCTTCACCGTAGCGCGCGGTCGCCGCGGCGACCGTGGCCGCCGCGAAGTCCGCGAACTGGGCGTGCGCGGACAGCGATCCGCCGGTCAGCGTGTCGTACCAGACCTGTCCCGCCTGCTCCCAGGCGTGGCCGCCGAGGGCCGCCGCGGCCAGGTAGAACGCCCGGTTGGGGATGCCCGAGTTGATGTGGACGCCGCCGTTGTCCTGCGAGGTGGAGACGTAGCCGCTCATCGAGCCGGGCTGCGGGTCCTTGCCGAGGTTCGGGTCGTCGTAGGCGGTGCCCGGCGCCTTCATCGAGCGCAGCGCGTGGCCGTGCACCGAAGGGGCGAGCAGGCCGGCGCCGATCAGCCAGTCGGCCTGCTCGGCGGTCTGGCCGAGGGTGTACTGCTTGATCAGGCTGCCGAAGACGTCCGAGACGGACTCGTTGAGCGCGCCGGACTGGCCGAAGTAGTCGAGGTTGGCGCTGTACTGGGTGACGCCGTGGGTGAGTTCGTGGCCGATGACGTCCACCGGGATGGTGAAGTCCAGGAAGATCCGGCCGTCACCGTCGCCGAACACCATCTGCTCGCCGTTCCAGAAGGCGTTGTTGTAGTCCTTCAGGTAGTGGACGCTGGCGACCAGCGGCAGCCCCTGCCCGTCGACCGACCGGCGGCCGTACGCCTTCAGGTACGTCTCGAAGGTCGCCCCCAGGCCGTCGTAGGCCCGGTTGACGCTCGCGTCCTTCGACACCTTCGCGCCCTCGGTGCGGACGGTCGGCCCGGGCAGCGTGTCCTTGTGCTTCGCGTCGTGGATGGTGCGCTGCGGCGTGTCCGACCCGGCGGACGGCGGGCCGGCGGCGAGGTCGGCCCCGGTGGGGCCGATCACGGTGGTCAGCCGCCGGCGCGTGCGTTCGCGCGCGTCGTGCTCCAGGGTGCGGCGCGCGGCCTGGGACAGCGCGGCGTCACCGGAGCGGGCGAGGGTGTCGAGGACGTGCGGCGGCACGATCGTGCAGAAAACTCCCATGCGCGCAATGTGGCACTTTCCCTACGCACTGTCACGAGCTGGCGTCAAGATCCACGAAAAGGAGGGAATGATCACTGTTCGCGTGGACGGGCCCGGTTGATCCGGCTGTCTTGCATACTGAGAGGACACCCGCATCGGCTGGGTGATCGCACGGCGAGCGGCTATGGTCGGACCCATCATGCGTTTCGGGCTGCTTCTCCTTAGCTGCCGCGGCGAGGGCCTGTAGTCGTAGGCCGACCCCCTCCCCGCGGAGTTCGGCGTTTCCAGCCGTCGGCCGTCCCCAAGCGGACCCCCGAGGAGCCAGAGCCCCCATGACCACCCCGAACCGTGTCGGTCGCGCCACGCCCATCACCGCCGCGACCGTGCGCCAGCGCCCCACCGCGATGCCGATCCACAAGTACGGCCGGTACGAGCAGGTGGACATCCCCGACCGCACCTGGCCGAACGCCCGGATCACCCAGGCCCCCCGGTGGCTGTCGACCGACCTGCGGGACGGCAACCAGGCGCTGATCGACCCGATGTCGCCGGCCCGCAAGCGGGAGATGTTCGACCTGCTGGTGCGCATGGGCTACAAGGAGATCGAGGTCGGCTTCCCGTCGTCCGGCCAGACCGACTTCGACTTCGTCCGCTCCATCATCGAGCAGGACGCGATCCCCGAGGACGTGACGATCTCCGTCCTGACGCAGGCCCGCGAGGAGCTGATCGAGCGGACCGTGGAGTCGCTGCGCGGCGCGCGGCGGGCCACCGTGCACCTGTACAACGCCACCGCCCCGGTCTTCCGCCGGGTGGTCTTCCGCGGCAGCCGCGACCAGGTGAAGCAGATCGCGGTGGACGGCACCCGGCTGGTGATGGAGTACGCCGACAAGATCCTCGACGACGAGACGGTCTTCGGCTACCAGTACAGCCCGGAGATCTTCACCGACACCGAGCTGGACTTCGCCCTGGAGGTCTGCGAGGGCGTGATGGACGTCTGGCAGCCCGAGGAGGGCCGCGAGATCATCCTCAACCTGCCCGCCACGGTGGAGCGTTCCACGCCCTCCACGCACGCCGACCGGTTCGAGTGGATGTCCCGCAACCTGTCGCGGCGGGAGTACGTGTGCCTGTCGGTGCACCCGCACAACGACCGCGGCACCGCGGTGGCCGCCGCCGAGCTGGCGATCATGGCCGGTGCGGACCGGATCGAGGGCTGCCTGTTCGGCCAGGGCGAGCGCACCGGCAACGTCGACCTGGTCACCCTGGGCATGAACCTGTTCAGCCAGGGCGTGGACCCGCAGATCGACTTCTCGGAGATCGACGAGATCCGTCGCACCGCCGAGTACTGCAACCAGATGGAGGTCCACCCGCGCCACCCCTACGCGGGCGACCTGGTCTACACCGCCTTCTCCGGCTCCCACCAGGACGCCATCAAGAAGGGCTTCGAGGCGATGGAGGCCGACGCGGCCGCCGCCGGTAAGACCGTCGACGAGATCGAGTGGGCGGTGCCGTACCTGCCCATCGACCCCAAGGACGTGGGCCGCTCCTACGAGGCCGTGATCCGCGTCAACTCGCAGTCCGGCAAGGGCGGCATCGCCTACGTGCTGAAGAACGACCACAAGCTGGACCTGCCGCGCCGGATGCAGATCGAGTTCTCCCGGATCATCCAGGCCAAGACCGACACCGAGGGCGGCGAGGTCACGCCCGCGCAGATCTGGTCGGTGTTCCAGGACGAGTACCTGCCCACCCCGGAGAACCCGTGGGGCCGGATCACGCTGCGCTCGGCGCAGGCGTCGACGTCCAGCGACGGCACCGACGCGCTCACGGTCGAGGCCGTGGTGGACGGCGCGGAGACCACCCTGACCGGTACCGGCAACGGACCGATCTCGGCGTTCTTCGACGCGCTGGCCGCTGTCGGCGTGGACGCCCGGCTGCTGGACTACTCCGAGCACACGCTGAGCGAGGGCGCGTCCGCGCAGGCCGCCTCCTACATCGAGTGCGCCATCGACGGACGGGTGCTGTGGGGCATCGGCATCGACCCCAACACCACCCGCGCCTCCCTGAAGGCGGTCGTCTCCGCCGTCAACCGCGCGTTCCGCTGATCCCCCTCCAGCGGCGCTGATCCTCCCGGCCGCCGCGTTCCCGGTGCAGGCAGGCACGGGCGAGGACCGGCCGGCAAGCGGCGGGCCCGCGCCCCGCGATTGCCGCCCGATCCGGCGAATTGCCCCCGTACGCGGTACTGACCAGGTGCCAGATGTGTGGCTAACATCACGGCTGTACGGCACCGTTGCCGGGGCGTTTCGCGCGCGTGCGGCCACAGGCAGGGTGCGTACCGGGACGAAGCCGGCCGGAGGGTGCAGCGTGATGAAGCTGGGGCTGTGTATCTGGGGAGTGCGCACCGCATGGCGCACCGAGGACGACGGCGAGTTCTACTGCCCCGACTGCGGCGGCGACCGCGCCTACCACCGCAGAACCGGCACCCGCAGGCTGACCGTGCTCAACGTGCCGCTGCTCACCCGCGGCCCGGCCGGCACCGTCATCGAGTGCACCGCCTGCCACCGGCAGTTCGGCGCCGAGGTGCTGCTGCGGCCCACCACTACCCGCTTCTCCGCGATGCTCAGGGACGCGGTGCACACCATCGCCCTCGCCGTGCTCACCGCCGGCGGCGCGTCCGGGCGGGCGGCCCGCGAGGCCGCGGTCGGCGCGGTCCGCTCGGCAGGGTTCAGCGACTGCACCGAGGACCAGCTGCTCGGGCTGCTCGCGGCGATCGTCGCCGACGAGGGCCGGTTCCGCCGCTCCGAGGAGCTGGGCCCCGACTCGTTCGCCGAGGCCGTCGACGGCTGCGGCAGCTGGCTGTCCATCGAGCTGCACGAGGCCCTCGAACCGCTGGCCGACCACCTGCTCACCCAGGGCCGCGAGCGGGTCCTGCTGCAGGGCGCGCACATCGCCCTCGCCGACGGCCCCTACCTGCCCGCCGAGCGCGAGGTGCTGGAGGCCATCGGCCGCTGCCTGTCGCTGCACACCGACGAGATCGACCGGCTCCTGACCGCCGCCGCGGCCACCGCTTCCTGACCCGCGGCAGGTCCGGCCCCGCTACTCCCCGGGGATTACCCCGCACCCGGTGAGCCCCCCGGAGTAGCGCGCTTCTCGGCCGTCCGCGCGACGCGAACGCCCCGCGCGCGACGGGACGCTGGTGGACATCCCACCAGCCGATCCCGAGGAGCCCAGCGATGCGGGCCGAGCCGACCTCCGCACCCTCCCCGACCCCACCCACCCCGCCGACGCCCCTTTCGGCAGGCACCGGACGCACCCGCCGCGCCCTGCCCTGGGCGGTGATCGCCCTGTGGATCGTCGTCCTCGCCGTCTCCGGCGTGTTCGCCGGGAAGCTCAGCGGGGTCAAGCACGACGACGCCGTCGACTACCTGCCGGCCAGCGCCCAGTCGACCCAGGTCGCCAGGATCCAGCAGGCGATGCCGGGCGGCGGCTCCACCGACCTGGTGCTGGTCTACCGCCGCGCGGGCGGGCTGACCGCGGCCGACCGCGCCGCCGTGCAGCAGCAGACCGACGCGCTGCGCGCCGCCTTCCCCGTCGTGGGCGCGGCCCCGCACACCGTCACCGCCGCCGACGGCCGCACCGCGATGGTGCCGGTCGCCATCGCGCAGAACGCGGGCAAACCCGAGGACGTCGTCAAGAAGGTCCGCACGCAGCTCGCGGACGGCCGGCCGGACGGCCTGACCGTGCTCGTCGGCGGGCCCGGCGGCGCCCAGGCCGACGCCAGGGAGGTGTTCGGCAGCGTCGACGGCCCGCTGCTGATGGCCACCGCGGGCGTCGTCGCCCTGCTGCTGATCCTCACCTACCGCAGCCCGTTCCTGTGGCTGGTGCCGCTGGGCGTCGTCGGCGTCGCCGCGGGCACGTCGATGGCCGTCGCCTACGGGCTCGTCGAGGGCTTCGGGCTGACCGTCTCCAGCATGAGCTCGTCCGTGATGACCGTGCTCATCTTCGGCGCCGGCACCGACTACGCGCTGCTGCTCATCTCCCGGTACCGCGACGAACTGCGGCACACCGCCGATCCGTACCAGGCGATGGCCACGGCGCTGCGCCGGGTGGGACCCGCCGTGCTCACCTCGGCGGCGACCGTCGTCGCCGGGCTGCTGTGCCTGCTCGCCGCCGACCTCAACAGCAGCAGCGGCCTGGGCCCGGCGGGCGCCGTCGGCATCGTGTGCGCGCTCGCCGCGATGACCACGCTGCTGCCCGCCGTGCTGGTGCTGCTCGGCCGCCGGGTGTTCTGGCCGCTGATCCCCGCGTACGGGGCCGAGCCGCGCACCGGGCGCGGGCTGTACCGCAGGATCGGCGAACTCGTCACCCGGCGGCCCGTGGTGGTGCTGGTCGCGTCCATGGCGGCGGTCGGCGCCCTCGCCCTGGGCATCGGCAACCTGCCCGGCTCGCTGCGCCAGGACGACACGTTCACCAGCACGCCCGACTCGGTCGCCGCGGGCCGGATCCTGCAGAACGCGTTCCCCGACCACAGCACCCAGGCGGTCACCGTCGTGGTGCCCACCGCGAAGGCCGCGGCGGCCGAGACCGCGGTACGCGGCACCGCGGGCGTCGCGAGCACCGCGCCGGGCCGGACCGGCGGCGGATGGAGCGAGATCTCCGTCTACCCGGCGGCCGCACCGGACAGCCCCGCGGAGCACGACACCATCCGCCGGCTGCGGGCCGCCACCGCCCCCGAGCACGGGCTGGTCGGCGGGACCAGCGCGCAGCGGCTGGACACCGCGACCACCTCGTCGCGCGACCGGAACCTCGTGGTCCCGCTGGTGATCGGCGCGGTGTTCCTGCTGCTGGCCGCGCTGCTGCGCAGCCTGATTGCGCCGCTGCTGCTGACCGCGGCGACGGTCGCGGTCTGGGGCGCCGCGCTCGGCATCGGCGGGCTGCTGTTCGGGCCCGTCCTGGGCCTGAAGGGCATGGACCCGGGACTGCCGCTGCTCACCTTCGTCTTCCTGGTCGCGCTCGGCGTGGACTACGGCATCTTCCTGATGCACCGGATGCGGGAGGAGACGGTACGCGGGGCCGAGCCGCGGAAGGCCATCGTCACGTCGCTGGACGCCACCGGCGGGGTGATCGCGTCCGCGGGCATCGTGCTCGCGGCGACGTTCAGCGTCCTGACGTCGATGCCGCTGGTGATGATGGTCGAGATGGGGTCGGTGATCGCGCTCGGCGTGCTGCTGGACACGTTCGTCGTCAGGACGTTCCTGGTGCCCGGGGCTGCGGCGCTGCTGGGGCGGCGGGTGTGGTGGGCACCCTGGAAGGCCGGGCGGCGCGGGGTCGATGGCTCTGCGCCTGCCGTGGAGGTGGAACCCGTGCGGGTCGGCTCCCGCTGAGGCGGGGGTTCGGGGTGCGGGGCCCCGCGGGGCGGCGGAAGTCGGGGTGCGGCCCCGTGGGCGGCGGGAGTTCGGGGTGCGACTTGTGCGTGGGGCGCCCCCGGCCGCGGGGGTGCGGGGATCGTCGGCGGGCGGCCGCCGGGGGGAGTGCGGCGGGCTGCGCCCGCCGGGGGTTCCCACCCGCACCACCCGTGCGGGTTTCGTCGTCGGGTGCGGGTGGCCCCCGTGGGGGTACGGAAATCGTCGGCGGCTGCCGGTCTTGGGAGAGGGGGTGAGGGAAAGGGTGGGTGTCGCGCAGGATGGGGGCGTGCTGGTGCATCGGGTGGGGCGGCGCGGGCCGCGGGTGGGGCGCGGGGACCTGGCGGTCGCCGGGCTGGTGCTGGCGATCCAGGTGCCGCTGGCGCTGCTGCTGCCGCAGGCGTCCGGGAGCCACCGGCCGAACCTGGTGGGGTGGCTGCTCCTGGTGGCCAGTGCCGTCGTCCTGGTGTGGCGGCGGCGCGCCCCGATGTGGTGCCTGGCCGGGATGGTCCTGGCCGTGGGGCCGTACCACTACCTGCAGAACATCCAGCAGGCGCCGATCCTCTCCAGCATGGTCGCGCTGTTCGCCCTGGCCGTCGCCGGGCCGCCGCGCCGCACGTTCGTCATCGTGCCGACCGTCGTCCTCACCATGGCCGCGGTGATGTCGGCCATCGACAAGCCCAACGCCGGCCCCGAGATGCTCAAGAGCGCGGGCTGGGTTTTCGCGGTGGCCATCGCGGGCGAGGGCCTGCGGCTGCACCGCAACTACGTGGCCGCGATCAAGGAGCGCGCCGAGCGGGCCGAACGCACCCGCGAGGAGGAGGCCGCCCGCCGGGTCGCGGAGGAGCGGCTGCGGATCGCCCGCGACCTGCACGACCTGCTCGCCCACAGCATCACCCTGATCGGCGTCCAGACGTCCGTGGCCGCGCACATCCTGGTCGCGGACCCGGAACGGCTGGACCGCACCGCCGTCGCCGCCGCGCTGGACGCCATCGCCGAGACCTGCCGCGAGGCCCGCGCCGAACTGCGCACCACGCTGCGGGTGCTGCGCGCCGACGGGGACGGACCGCTGCCGGACCTCGCCGGCATCCCGTCCCTCACGCAGGCCGCCGAGGTCGCCGGCGCCCGCGTGGACCTGACCCTCGACCTCGGCGCGGAACCGGTGCCGCCTGCGGTCGGCGCGGCCGCCTACCGGATCGTGCAGGAGTCGCTGACGAACGCGCTGCGGCACGCGGGCGGCGCGGAGCCGCTCATCACCGTCCGGGTCAGCCGGGTCGGCCCGGGCCTGCGCCTGGAGGTCACCGACGACGGGTGCCGGTCCGGTCGGGTGCCCGCGCAGCGCCCGGACGGCGCCGGGAAGGACGCCCCGCGGCCCGAGGGCGCCCGAACTCCGGCCGCCCGGCCCGACGGCCCGCCGGCCGGCGCCGCGGCGCCGCAGGGCGCACGTACCGACGGCGCCCTGCCCGACGGCAGCCGCGGCGACGCCACCCGCGACGGCAACCGGGCCGACGGCCCCGGCATCGGCTTCGGGATCGCGGGGATGCGCGAGCGCGCCCGCAGCGTCGGCGGCACCCTCACCGCGGGACCCCGCCGGGACGGCCCCGGGTTCGCCGTCACCGCGGACCTGCCGTTCACGGCCGATCGCGCCGCCGCCGCGCCCGCCACACCCGCACCCGCAGTACCCGCGGCACCCGCCGCCACGGAACCCGCGGCGGCCGGGCCCCCGGCCGCCGGCGCCGTGCCGTCCCTCCCCGCCGACCCCGAGACCCACGGAGAACCGCGATGACCTCGACGCCGCAGCCGATCCGGGTGCTGCTCGCCGACGACCAGACGCTGGTGCGGGCCGCGTTCGCGATGCTCGTGGAGTCCGCGCGCGACATGGAGGTGGTCGGGCAGGCGGGCAACGGGCTGGAGGCCATCGCGCTGGCCCGCACCGAGCGCGCCGACGTGATCGTGATGGACGTCCGGATGCCCGAGCTGGACGGCATCGAGGCCACCCGCAGGATCGCCGCGGACGACGACCTGGCCGGCGTCCGCATCCTGGTGCTGACCACCTACGACGACGACGAGAACGTGCTGGCGGCGCTGCGCGCGGGCGCGTCCGGCTTCCTGGTGAAGGACACCCGGCCCGCGGAGCTGCTGGACGCCATCCGCACCGTGGCGGCCGGCGACGCGCTGCTCTCGCCCGGCCCCACCGCCCGGCTGATCGCCCGGGTGCTGCGGCTGCCCGACCGGCCGCCGTCCGGTGCCCCCGCCCCGGCCGGACTGGCCTGCCTGTCCGAGCGGGAGCGCGAGGTGCTGACGATGGTGGCCCGCGGCCTGAACAACGCCGAGACCGGCGAGGCACTGGGCCTGAGCCCGCTCACCGCCAAGACCCACGTCAGCCGGATCATGGGCAAGCTCGGCGCCCGCGACCGGGCCCAACTGGTCATCGCCGCCTACGAGTCGGGGCTGGTGGAGCCGAGCACGGACCGCCGGCCCCGCTGATCGGGCGCCCCCGGCCCCCTCGATCCGGCGCCCCGGCCCTCGCGACCGCCGCGGTACGCGAGAATGGACCGCATGAGCCTGTTCCGCGACGACGGCATCGTGCTGCGCACCCAGAAGCTGGGTGAGGCGGACCGGATCATCACGCTGCTCACCCGGCGCAACGGCCGGGTGCGGGCGGTGGCCCGGGGCGTGCGCCGCACCAAGTCGAAGTTCGGGGCGCGGCTGGAGCCGTTCAGCCATGTCGACGTGCAGTTCTTCGCACGCGGCGGGGACCTGGTCGGCCGCGGGCTCCCGCTGTGCACGCAGGGCGAGACCATCGCGCCGTACGGCAGCGGCATCGTCTGCGACTACGAGCGGTACACCGCGGGCACCGCGATGCTGGAGACCGCCGAGCGGTTCACCGACCACGAGGGCGAGCCGGCCGTGCAGCAGTACCTGCTGCTGGTCGGCGGGCTGCGCACGCTGGCGGCCGGCGCGCACGAGCCGCGGCTGGTGCTGGACGCCTTCCTGCTGCGCTCGCTCGCCGTCAACGGCTACGCGCCCAGCTTCGACGACTGCGCGAAGTGCGGAATGGCCGGCCCGAACCGGTTCTTTTCGGTCGGCGCGGGAGGAGTCGTCTGCGGTGACTGCCGGGTGCCCGGAAGCGTCGTACCCTCCAGGGAGGCACTGGAGCTGCTCGGCGCGCTGCTGGGCGGCGACTGGGAGACCGCGGACGCCTGCGAGCCGCGCCACTGCCGCGAGGGCAGCGGGCTGGTCGCGGCCTACCTGCAGTGGCACCTGGAACGCGGACTGCGCTCGCTGCGGTTCGTCGAGAAGTAGTCCATACCCGTCAGGAGAAGCTCGACCATGGCACGTCGCGGGATTCTGGCCCGTACCCGACCCTCGTACCGGACGCCCGACCCGCACCCCTCCGGCGCGCGACCGCCCAAGATCCCCGGCGAGCTGGTGCCCAAGCACGTCGCCGTCGTCATGGACGGCAACGGGCGCTGGGCCAAGGAGCGCGGGCTGCCCCGCACCGAGGGCCACAAGGTCGGCGAGGGCGTCGTGCTCGACGTGCTCAAGGGCTGCTTGGAGATCGGGGTGAAGAACCTGTCGCTGTACGCGTTCTCCACCGAGAACTGGAAGCGCTCGCCGGACGAGGTGCGCTTCCTGATGAACTTCAACCGGGACGTCATCCGCCGCCGCCGCGACGAGATGAACGAGCTGGGCATCCGCATCCGCTGGGTCGGCCGGATGCCGAAGATGTGGAAGTCCGTGGTCCAGGAGCTCCAGGTCGCCCAGGAGCAGACCGTGGACAACGACGCGATGACCCTGTACTTCTGCGTGAACTACGGCGGCCGGGCCGAGATCGCCGACGCCGCGCAGGCCATCGCGCGCGACGTGGCGAACGGCCGGCTCGACCCGTCGAAGGTCAACGAGAAGACGTTCGCGAAGTACCTGTACTACCCGGACATGCCGGATGTCGACCTGTTCCTGCGGCCCAGCGGCGAGCAGCGCACCTCCAACTACCTGATCTGGCAGAGCAGTTACGCCGAGATGGTGTTCCAGGACGTGCTGTGGCCGGACTTCGACCGGCGCGACCTGTGGCGGGCCTGCCTGGAGTACGCCCGGCGGGACCGCCGCTTCGGCGGCGCGCTCCCGAACGCCGAGGAAGCGGCGGCGGAGGCGGCCGAAGCCGCCCGGCGGGCCGGCTGAGGCTACCGCTGGGCGGGCGCCGCGCAGTCCGCGCAGGTCCCGAAGATCTCCACGGTGTGCGCCACGTCGACGAAGCCGTTCTCCGCGGCGACCGCGTCCGCCCAGCTCTCGACGGCCGGCCCCGCCACCTCGACGGCCTTGCCGCACGCGCGGCAGACCAGATGGTGGTGGTGGCCGCCGCCCGAGCAGCGGCGGTAGACCGACTCGCCCTCGCCGGTGCGCAGCACGTCGATCTCACCCGCGTCGGCCAGCGACTGCAGGGTGCGGTAGACCGTCGTCAGCCCGACGGAGTCACCGCGGTGCTTGAGAATGTCGTGCAGGTCCTGGGCGCTGCGGAACTCGTCGACCTCGTCGAGGGCGGCCGCGACCGCCGCCCGCTGCCGCGTGGAACGGCCGGCCACGGAATGCTTGGCGGTGCTCACCGTGATCTCCTCATGGTTGTCATTGTGCCAGGGGTGCGGGCCCGATCCGAGCGCCTGCACCGGCTCGGGGAGCCGGTCCCCGGGCGCGGGACCGACCCACCCTGATGTACATGATAGTCGTTTTCATTTCTTCTCTTCCTTGCTGATGGCGGAACGGATTTGATAAGCGCCCCGCACCCGCCGGTAATCTGGGACAACTGACCGCTTCGTCGTACTGAAGAGAGCACCGTGGCCGCCGACAAGATCGACACCATCGTCAGCCTGAGCAAGCGCCGTGGCTTCGTATTCCCGAGCAGCGAGATCTACGGCGGCTCCAAGGCCGCCTGGGACTACGGCCCGCTCGGCGTGGAGCTCAAGGAGAACATCAAGCGCCAGTGGTGGCGTGCCATGGTCACCTCGCGCGACGACGTGGTGGGCATCGACTCGTCGGTGATCCTCGCCCCCGAGGTGTGGGTCGCCTCCGGCCACGTGGCGACCTTCTCCGACCCGCTCACCGAGTGCACCTCCTGCCACAAGCGCTTCCGCGCCGACCACCTGGAGGAGGCGTACGAGGCCAAGCACGGCCGGCCGCCGGCCAACGGCCTCGCCGACATCAACTGCCCGAACTGCGGCACCAAGGGCGCCTTCACCGAGCCCAAGCAGTTCTCCGGCATGCTGCAGACCCACCTCGGCCCGACCCAGGACGCCGGCTCCGCGGCCTACCTGCGGCCCGAGACCGCCCAGGGCATCTTCGTGAACTTCGCCCAGGTGCAGACCACCTCCCGCAAGAAGCCGCCGTTCGGCATCGCCCAGATGGGCAAGTCGTTCCGCAACGAGATCACGCCCGGCAACTTCATCTTCCGGACCCGCGAGTTCGAGCAGATGGAGATGGAGTTCTTCGTCAAGCCGGGCGAGGACGAGAAGTGGCACGAGTACTGGATGCAGGAGCGCTGGAACTGGTACACGGACCTCGGCCTGCGCGAGGAGAACATCCGCTGGTACGAGCACGCCGCGGAGAAGCGCTCGCACTACTCCAAGCGGACCGTGGACATCGAGTACCGCTTCAACTTCGGCGGCCAGGAGTTCAGCGAGCTGGAGGGCCTCGCCAACCGCACGGACTTCGACCTGTCCTCGCACGCCAAGGCGTCCGGCCAGGACCTGTCCTACTTCGACCAGGAGGCCGGCGAGCGCTGGTTCCCGTACGTCATCGAGCCGGCGGCCGGCGTCAACCGCGCCATGCTCGCCTTCATGCTCGACGCGTACAACGAGGACGAGGCGCCGAACGCCAAGGGCGTGCTGGAGAAGCGCACCGTGATGCGGCTCGACCCGCGGCTGGCCCCGGTCAAGGTGGCCGTGCTGCCGCTGTCCCGCAACCCGGAGCTGTCGCCGAAGGCCAAGGGCCTGGCCGCCGCGCTGCGCTCGCACTGGAACATCGAGTTCGACGACGCCGGTGCGATCGGCCGTCGCTACCGCCGCCAGGACGAGATCGGCACGCCGTTCTGCGTCACCGTCGACTTCGACACCCTCGAGGACAACGCGGTCACCGTCCGCGAGCGGGACTCCATGAAGCAGGAGCGCGTGTCGCTGGACCAGGTCGAGGGCTACCTCGGCTCCCGGCTGCTCGGCTGCTAGCCGCACCCCACGGCATCACCGGAGCCCGGCGGGGGTCACCCTGCCGGGCTCCGTCGCATCCGGCGCGCCCCGCTGTCCGCACGACGGGGTGCGCCCCGTCAGGGGCGCGGGGAACTGCGCGCTCAGCCAGCGCGGCGCCGCACTCCGCCACCGTCCCGAAGGGGCGGTTCGGTCCGTCCCGGACCACCTGCCGGTGGCCGGTTGCTCGCGCAGTTCCCCGCGCCCCTTGGGGGTGCGACTCGCCGTCGCAAAAGCCCGCCACCGGCGTGGCTGGGCGCGCAGTTCCCCGCGCCCCTGCGGGGCGACCCGCCGTCGCAAGGGCGCGCCAGCGTGCATCAGGGCTGGTCGCCGCGGGAAGCGGTGGAGCGGACGGCGAGGACCGCGCAGACGGCGGCCAGGGGGAGTTCCGCGGTGCCGGCCATGACGAGGGCGACGGTGAGATCGCCGCCGGTGGACGTCGCGACGTCGAACCACGCGTCGACCACCAGCAGCATCGCGGTGGCAGCGCCGGCCGCGACCCGCAGCGGGTGCCGGCGCAGGGCGAGCAGCCCGGTGGTGATCAGACCGGCCGCCTCCATCGCGTCCAGGCCCACCCAGGCCGCCATCCAGTGCGGGGCGGTCGCCGTGGCCGGCAGCGTCAGCGCCAGCACCACGAGCCACGGCACGAGGGCGGTGCCGCAGGCGACGAGGGCGTAGGCGGGCCAGCGCCGCGGACGCTCGCGCGCCCGCATCCCGGATGGTGCGTCGTGGAACACCGGCAGCTCGATCACTTCCGCCACGTGCGGCGCGGACACGTCGCCGACAGACATCGCCCATCTCCTTCCGGTCCCCGCCATGAGGGGACAACGCCCGGCTGCCGTCGACTCTTCCGCCCCCGGGGTGTGAGCGCAGTAACGCGCGATGCCGGTTTGGGGTGCAGACAACTGCACCCCAGAGCCGCGGAGTACGCCCCGCGGTCGGCCCGCGCCTGGCGGGAGACCGCGTACCTGCGGTCCGCGCACGCTGTGGGTGGTGGGGGCGGCGGTGACCGACGTGGTGGTGGCGCTGCTGTGCGGGAGCCAGGCGTGGGCGTCGTCAACCGGCATGCGCAGACGCGGACGTACTCGCTGCCGCACCCGGTGCGGACGGTGGAGGTGTGCGGGGTCGGCGGACCCCGGCGCGTCCGGTGTGCTGAACCTGTCCGCCGGCTCGGGCAGGGTCAGCGCCCCCTGCGCGTGAGCCGGCGGCCGGTCCCGCGGGCGTTCAGCGCTCGCTGTCCAGGTGGGCCATCTGCCCGGCGTCGTAGCGGGTGCCGGACACCGCGCCGGCCGGCACCGCCTCCTCGACGGCGGCCAGGTCCGCTTCGTCCAGGGTGACGTCGAGCGCCCCGAGTGACTCGGCGAGCCGGTCCCTGCGGCGGGCGCCGATCAGCGGCACGATGTCCTCGCCGCGGGACAGCACCCAGGCGATGGCCGCCTGCGCGACCGTGACGCCCCGGCCGTCCGCGACCTTGCGCAGGGCGTCGACCAGAGCCAGGTTGCGGTCCAGGTTGTCACCGGAGAAGCGGGGGTTGCGGCTGCGGAAGTCACCGGCTTCTGTGCTGCGTTCACGCGTCCAGTGGCCGCTGAGCAGCCCCCGGGACAGCACCCCGTACGCGGTGACGCCGATGCCCAGCTCGCGTGCGGTGGGCAGGATCTCGTCCTCGATGCCGCGGGAGAACAGGCTGTACTCGATCTGCAGGTCGCTGATCGGGGCGGCGGACGCGGCGCGGCGCAGGGTGTCCGCGCCGACCTCGGACAGCCCGATGTGGCGGACCCGCCCGGCCTGTACCTCCTCGGCGATCGCGCCCACGGTCTCCTCGATCGGCACGGCGGGGTCGACCCGGGCGATCCGGTAGACGTCGACGTGGTCGGTGCCGAGCCGGTTGAGGGAGTAGGCGAGGAACGTCTTCACCGCGGCGGGCCGGCCGTCGTAGCCGTACCAGGCGCCCTCGGCGTCGCGCAGGGCGCCGAACTTGACGCTGATCGCGACCTGGTCGCGGCTGCCGGGACGGGCACGCAGCGCGTCGCGGACGAGCAGCTCGTTCAGGCCCATGGCGTAGAAGTCGCCGGTGTCCAGCAGGGTGACGCCGGCGTCCAGCGCGGCGTGGATGGTGGCGATCGACTCGGCGTCGTCGGCCGCGCCGTACACCGCCGACATGCCCATGCAGCCCAGGCCGATCGCCGAGACGGACGGTCCGGTCCTGCCGAGGGTTCGGGTGCGCATCGAGGTCTCCTTCTCGCGGGGGCACGGCGTTTTTCACCCTCGCACACGGGCCTGTGGATATCCGCGAACGCCGGGCGCACGCCGCCTCCTTCGCGTCGTCGCCCGGCGTCCGTCACGTCACGCTGCCGCCCGCCGCGGCCACCGTGGCCGTCACTTCACGTCGCGCGGCAGCCGCAGCGTCAGCGCGGTGGTCAGCACGACCGCACCGAGCTGGGCGAGCAGCGCCCACACCAGGGCGTCGCGCACCCCCACCGACGAGGACAGCGTCAGGAAGAGCGTGCCGAGCGTCGCCACGCCGAGCGCCAGGCTCGACTGCTGGGTGGTGGCCATCGCGCCGCCGCCCACACCGGCCTGCGCCGGGGGCACCTCGCTGAGCACGATCCGGAAGATCACCGGCAGCACGAAGCCCTGGCCGAAGCCGGCGAGCGCCATGCCCGGCGCCAGCGCCCAGATGCCCAGGTGCGGCCAGCCCCAGAAGAACGTCCCGGCCAGCACCAGCAGGCCCACGCCCTGGATCGCCGAACCGCCGGTCACCGTCCCGCGGCCGAACCGCGCGACCGCCCGCGGGCCCAGCAGCGACGCGGCGAAGAACGCCGCGCACAGCGGGACCAGGGCCGCGCCGGCGGCCAGCGCACCGAAGTGCAGGCCGTCCTGCATGGCCACCGCGAGCACGAACATGAAGCCGCCGAAGCCCAGGCAGAACGGGACGATCAGCAGCAGGCCGCTGCGGACGCTGTGCAGGCGCAGCAGCGACGGCGGCAGCAGCGGGTTGCCGCCGGTGCGCTCGCCGCGCATCTCCACCGCGACGAACGCCGCGGCCAGCAGCGGCGAGACCGCCAGCAGCAGCCACGACCACAGCGGCCAGCCGGCCGCGCGGCCCTCGGTGAGGGGAAGCAGCAGGGTGATCAGCGTCGCGCCGAGCAGCAGGGTGCCGGGCCGGTCGATGCGGGCCGGGTGCGGCGAGCGCGTCTCGGGCACCGCCTTGAGGGCGAGCACCAGCGCCACCGCGGCGACCGGCACGTTCACCAGGAAGATCGCACGCCAGCCGCTGCCGGCGATGTCGGCCGAGACCAGCAGGCCGCCGAGCACCTGGCCGACGACGCTGGCCACGCCCGCGGTCGCGCCGTAGTAGCTGAGCGCCTTGCCGCGGCGGCTGCCGGAGGTGGCCGCCTGGATGGTGGCCAGCGCCTGCGGCAGCAGCAGCGCGGAGGCCGCGCCCTGGGCGACGCGCGCGCCCACCAGGGTCCAGGCGTTGGGGGCGATGCCGCAGGCCAGCGAGGTCAGGGCGAAGGCCGCCAGGCCCCACAGGAAGAGGGTCCTGCGGCCGAACATGTCGCCCAGCCGGCCGCCGAGCACCAGCAGGACGGCATACGCGACGCCGTAGCCGGCGACGACCATCTCCAGCACCGCGGGGCCGGCGTTCAGATCGCGGTCGATGGTGGGCAGGGCGACGTTGACGATGAAGAAGTCGACCATCGGCAGGGCGGCGCCCAGCAGGACGGTCAGCAGCCCGAGGGCGCCGAGGGCCGGGGCGGCGGGGGACGGGCTCGTCCGGGCGGGGGCGCCGATGCGGGTCACGCGGGGCAGCACCTGAGCCCGGGACGTCATGGTCTGTTCCATTCGGTCGTTCACCTGGTCCACACTGGTCTCTATCTCAGGGGGGTACCAGAGAGCGTTTATCCAGGTATAGGGACCACCTGGCAACCGGCTGCCGGATGCCGCACCCTGGGAACATGAGCGGGAACACCAGTGTTTTGCCCCCCACCGCGGCCGCGCCGAGCAGCAGGCGTTCCGGCGCCGCCACCGACGCCCCCGCGGACGTGCCGGCCGGCGCGGCAGCCGAGAGCCGCCGCCGCGAGCTGGCGTCGTTCCTGCGCAGCCGCCGCGAGCGGATCTCGCCCGACCAGGTGGGCCTGCCGCCCGGGCGCCGCCGCCGCACCCCGGGGCTGCGCCGCGAGGAGGTCGCGCAGCTCGCCGCGGTCGGCGTGACCTGGTACACGTGGCTGGAGCAGGCGCGCGAGATCCAGGTGTCCGGGCAGGTCGCCGACGCGATCGCCCGCGCCCTGATGCTCGACACCATCGAGCGCCAGCACCTGTTCACCCTCGCCGGCACCCCCGACCCGCACCCGCACCTGGACTGCCCGGGCATGTCGCCGTCGGTGCGCGCGATGCTGGACCAGCTGGAGCCGCTGCCGGCCGCGGTCGTCAACAGCCGCTACGACATCGTCGCGTACAACCGCACCTACGGCCGGCTGGTCAGCGACCTCGACGCGCTGGAGCCCGCGGACCGGAACCTGATGTGGCTGGCCTTCACCGACCCGCAGTGGCGGGAGCGGATGGTCGACCGCGAGGAGAACATCCGGCTGATGGCGGCGAAGTTCCGCGCGTCGATGGCGCAGCACCTGGCGGAGCCGGCCTGGAAGGCGCTGCTCAAGCGGCTCCAGCAGGCGTCGCCCGACTTCTGCGAGATGTGGGAGCGGCACGAGGTGCTGCAGCCCGACAGCCACATCAAGCGCTACCTCAACCCCGAAGTGGGGCTGCTGGCCTTCGACTTCACCCACCTGTGGCTCGGGCCGCAGGCGGGCCCGCGGCTCGTCACCTACACCCCGGTGGACGACACCACGCGCGAGCGGCTCGCCCGCCTGCACGCCCTGGTGTCGGCCGACGCCTGCTGAACGGGGCAGATCTGTGACGCCCCCCGGTACCAGGGCCGGCCGCGGCGTCAGTCGTCGACGACGAGAGCGGACGTGATGCGGTCCAGCGCGGCCAGGTCCTCGGCCGGGAGGCCGAGCAGCGCCGGGGGAGGGGTGCTCAGGATCGCGTCGGCCCGGGCGGCGGCGGCCGCGCCCTCCGCGGTGACCGTGACGATCTTGCTGCGCCGGTCCGTGGGATCGGGATTGCGCTCCACCAGGCCGCGCTTGACCAGGTCGTCCACGACCAGTGTGAGGTAGGGCCGGTCGGTGCCCAGCACCGAGGCCAGCTCGCTCATCCGGGAGGGCCGCAGGGCGATCCGCCGCAGCGCCTTGGCCCGGAAGAAGCTCATGCCGAGCGCGTCCGCGGTCTCCTTGCGGCGCTCGTTCTGCTCCAGCACCAGCGCGCGCAGCCGGCGCCACACGCGCTCCGCCGGATCCCGTTCCCGCAGTGCGTCCGCCGGCCTGACGTCCGCCGGCCTGACGTCCGCCGGCCTGACGTCCGCCGGTCCGGCGTCCGGCTGCCGGACGTCCGCCGTGTCCCCCGTCGTCTTCGTCATGATGTGCCCACGGTAGCGCGGGGCTCCGCCGCGCGGTCGGCCTCCGGGACCATGAGCGCGGTCGCCGTCCGCTCGGCCGTGCCGCGCGCCCAGCGCCCGGTGGTGAGCACGCCGAGGACCAGCACGGCCAGCCCGCAGCCGGTGATGATCCACCACGCGCCCTCGTGCATGCCGGCGGCCAGCGCCGCGCCCAGCACGGCCACGCCCAGCGACTGGCCGACCTGCCGGCTGGTGGAGGCGACGGCGGCGGCCACGCCGGCCTGGGAGCGCGGCATGCCGGACACCGCGGTGTTGGTGATCGGTGCGTTGACCAGGCCGAAGCCGATGCCGAACAGCACGTACGAGGTGAACAGCAGCGCGTTGGAGGACTGCGCGTCCAGCGCGGCGAACAGCACGCCGCTGGCGGTCATCGCGGCGCCGGCGAGCACCAGGGGCAGCCGCGGCCCGCGGTTGCCGACCAGCCGCCCGGACAGCGGCGCGAAGACCAGGCACATCAGGGCCATCGGCACCATGTACAGGCCGGCGTCGAGGGCGGACAGGCCGCGCTGGTTCTGGAGGTAGAGGGTGTTGAGGAAGAGGAACCCGCCGAGCGCGGCGAAGGCGCTGACCGCGATCACGGTGGCGCCGCTGAACGGCGCGCTGGCGAAGAACCGGGTGTCGATCAGCGGGTCGCGCCGGCGCGGCTCGTACACCACCAGTCCCACCACGGCCAGGGCCGCCACCACGAAGCAGCCGATGATCGGGGCCGAGGCCCAGCCGGCGTCCGAGCCCTCGATGATGCCGTAGGTGAGGGTGCCGAGCAGCGCGATGACCAGCAGCTGCCCGACCGGGTCCACCCGGCGGGCGCGCGGCGCCCGGGACTCGGGCACGAAGCGGGCGGTGAGCAGCAGGGCGGCCAGGCCCACCGGCAGGTTGATCCAGAAGATCGACCGCCAGCCGACCGACTCCACCAGCGCGCCACCGACGATCGGACCGGCCGCCATGCTGATCCCGACGACGCCGCCCCACACGCCGATCGCCCGCGCCCGCTCGCGCGGGTCGGAGAAGGTGTTGGTGATGATCGACATCGCCACCGGGTTGAGCATCGAGCCGCCGACGGCCTGCACCATCCGGAAGGTGATCAGCCAGCCGAGCCCGGGCGCGAGGCTGCACAGCAGCGATCCGGCGGTGAAGAGCACCAGGCCGGTCTGGAAGACCCGCTTGCGCCCGATCCGGTCGGCGGTGGAGCCGGAGAGCAGCAGCAGGGAGGCGATCACCACCAGGTAGGCGTCGATCGTCCACTGGAGTCCGGAGACGCTCGCGTGGAAGTCCCGCTGCATCGACGGGAGCGCCACGTTGAGGATCGTGTTGTCCAGACTCACGATCAGCAGGCTCATACAGCAGATGCCGAGGACGAGGAGGCGCCGCCGGTAGGTCAGGTCAGGCATGGAGTGCTGTTCCCAAGGTCGTGCTGGTGGTTCATTTGCTTGTACGCGTGTAATCATTTCGATCGTACAACCAATACGTGGGCCCACCACCCATCCCGTACGGGACAATGGGGCGCATGACCGTTGACGCCACCCTGAGCCGCCCCGCCGCCCAGGGGACCCTCCGGATCGGCCCCCACACGGTGTGGCCGCCGGTGGTCCTCGCCCCCATGGCGGGCATCACCAACGCGCCCTTCCGCACGCTGTGCCGGGAGTTCTCCGGCGGCAAGGGCCTGTTCGTCAGCGAGATGATCACCACCCGCGCGCTGGTCGAGCGCAACGAGAAGACCATGCAGCTGATCCACTTCGACGCGACCGAGACGCCGCGCTCGATCCAGCTGTACGGCGTCGACCCGGTGACCGTCGGCAAGGCCGTCCGGATGATCGTGGACGAGGACCTCGCCGACCACATCGACCTCAACTTCGGCTGCCCGGTGCCCAAGGTGACCCGCAAGGGCGGCGGCTCGGCACTGCCGTACAAGCGCAACCTGCTGCGGTCGATCCTGCGCGAGGCGGTCGGCAACGCGGGCCGGCTGCCGGTCACCATCAAGATGCGCAAAGGCATCGACGACGACCACCTGACGTACCTGGACGCCGGCCGGATCGCGGTGGACGAGGGCGTCACCGCCATGGCGCTGCACGGCCGCACCGCCGCCCAGCACTACGGCGGCACCGCGGACTGGGACGCCATCGCCCGGCTCAAGGAGCACGTCCCGGAGATCCCGGTGCTCGGCAACGGCGACATCTGGTGCGCCGAGGACGCGGTGCGGATGATGCGCGAGACCGGCTGCGACGGCGTCGTCGTCGGCCGCGGCTGCCTGGGCCGGCCATGGCTGTTCGGCGACCTGGTGGCCGTCTTCGAGAACGGCGCGGGCGGGCAGGGCGCTTCGGGCCCGGCGGCCCCCCGGTTCGGGCAGGTCGCGGCCGTGATGCGGCGGCACGCCGAGCTGCTCGGGCAGTGGCTGGGCGACGAGTCGCGGGGCGTCGTGGACTTCCGCAAGCACGTGCCCTGGTACACCAAGGGCTTCTCGGTCGGCTCCGAGCTGCGCCGGGCGCTGGCCACCTCGTCCTCGCTGGCCGAGCTGGACGAGCACCTGGGCAAGCTGGACCACGACCAGCCGTGGCCGGCGCACGCCGACGGCCCGCGCGGCCGCACCGCGCCCGGCAAGCGGGTCGTGCTGCCGGACGGCTGGCTGGACGATCCGTACGCGTGCGCCGTGCTGGGCGAGGACGCGGAGGCGGACACCTCCGGCGGGTGACGCCCGGCGCGCCGGTTCCTCCGGTGCACCGCTTCCTCCGGTGCGCCGCTCCCTGTGGTGTGCGCCAGCCGATGGTGCCGGTGTGCCGGTCGAGGCGATCTGCGTAGATTCGCTACGTCCGCGATATGAGACGGGCCCTCCGGGTGGCACGTGATTCATGCCACGCCTGATCGTGCTTGCGCTCAAATGAGCGCACATGTGAGCCGTTCGCCTCTCGAATGCGTGCGGTGCGTCACGACGGCCGCTGACTCCATCGGGCGGCCTCATGCTCACCGAGGGTGAGGGAATCGGGTCCCTCTTTTCGCTCAGCGCCGTCATCCGTTCGAGTTGTGAACGCGGCCCGGTTGCCGTCGGTCGGCCCGCTGACTTTCGATCTGTCGGCAGACGGGCGGTTACACCCGTGTGTCGTGCTGATGGACGTACTGCGGAGCCTTCGAGATGGGTACGCTCCCCGCCGTCAGGGCAACCAGCACGCGAGGAGTCGAGGCCCGTGCCGTCGCGACCGAAGCAGCAGAAGTTCGTCTACGACTTCACTGAGGGCAACAAGGACCTGAAGGACCTGCTGGGCGGGAAGGGTGCGAACCTCGCCGAGATGACCAACCTCGGGCTGCCCGTCCCGCCCGGGTTCACCATCACCACTGAGGCGTGCAAGGAGTACCTGGAGTCGGGCAGCGCGCCGGCCGCCCTGGGCGACGAGGTGAGTGCGCACCTCGACGCCCTGGAGCAGCGGATGGGCAAGAAGCTCGGCCAGGCCGACAACCCCCTTCTGGTGTCGGTGCGTTCGGGCGCGAAGTTCTCCATGCCCGGCATGATGGACACCGTCCTGAACATCGGCCTGTCCGACGAGTCCGTGCAGGGCCTGGCCGCGCAGCTGGGCGACGAGCGGTTCGCCTGGGACTCCTACCGCCGCCTGCTCCAGATGTTCGGCAAGACCGTGCTCGGCGTCGACGGTGACCTGTTCGAGGAGGCGCTGGAGGACGCCAAGCGGGCCAAGGGCGCCGACAGCGACCTCGACCTGGACGCGGCCGACCTGCGCCGGCTCGTCGACGACTTCAAGGCGATCGTCGCCAAGGAGGCCGGCCGGGACTTCCCGCAGGAGCCGCGCGAGCAGATGGACCTCGCGGTCCGCGCGGTCTTCGACTCCTGGAACACCGAGCGCGCCAAGCTCTACCGCCGCCAGGAGCGCATCCCCGGCGACCTCGGCACCGCCGTCAACATCTGCTCGATGGTCTTCGGCAACCTCGGCCCCGACTCCGGCACCGGCGTCGCCTTCACCCGCGACCCGGCCAGCGGCCAGCAGGGCGTCTACGGCGACTACCTGCAGAACGCCCAGGGCGAGGACGTCGTCGCCGGCATCCGCAACACCGTGCCGCTCGCCGAGCTGGAGCGGATCGACAAGACGTCGTACGACCGGCTGCTGAGCATCATGGAGACGCTGGAGACCCACTACCGGGACCTGTGCGACATCGAGTTCACCATCGAGCGCGGCCAGTTGTGGATGCTGCAGACCCGGGTCGGCAAGCGGACCGCGGCCGCCGCGTTCCGGATCGCCACCCAGCTCGTCGACCAGGGCCTGATCGACGAGGCCGAGGCGCTGCGCCGGGTCAACGGCGCGCAGCTCGCCCAGCTGATGTTCCCGCGGTTCGACCACGAGGCCACCGACAGCGGCCAGGTCAAGCGGATCGGCTGGGGCATCGCCGCCTCGCCCGGCGCCGCGGTCGGCAAGGCGGTCTTCGACTCGTACACCGCCGTCAAGTGGTCGCGGTCCGGCGAGAAGGTCATCCTGATCCGCCGCGAGACCAACCCCGACGACCTCAACGGCATGATCGCGGCCGAGGGCATCCTCACCTCCCGCGGCGGCAAGACCTCGCACGCCGCGGTGGTCGCCCGCGGCATGGGCAAGACCTGTGTGTGCGGCGCGGAGGAGCTGGAGGTCGACACCAAGGCCCGCCGGCTCACCGCCACCGGGCCCGACGGCAAGCCCGTGGTGATAGAGGAGGGCGACCTCGTCTCCATCGACGGCTCGTCCGGCAAGGTGTACCTCGGCGAGGTCCCGGTGGTGCCGTCCCCGGTCGTCGAGTACTTCGAGGGCCGGATGCACGCCGGCGCCGAGGAGGCCGACGAGCTGGTGCGCGCCGTGCACCGGATCATGGCCTACGCCGACCGGGTCCGCCGGCTGCGGGTGCGGGCCAACGCCGACAACGCCGAGGACGCCATGCGGGCGCGGCGGTTCGGCGCCCAGGGCATCGGGCTGTGCCGCACCGAGCACATGTTCCTCGGCGAGCGCCGGGAAATGGTCGAGCGGCTCATCCTGGCCGACACCGACGCCGAGCGGGACGAGGCGCTGGGCGCGCTGCTGCCGCTGCAGAAGGCCGACTTCATCGAGCTGTTCGAGGCGATGGACGGACTGCCGGTCACGGTACGGCTGCTGGACCCGCCGCTGCACGAGTTCCTGCCCGACATCACCGAGCTGTCGGTGCGGGTCGCGCTCGCCGAGGCCCGCAAGGACGCCAACGAGAACGACCTGCGGCTGCTCCAGGCCGTGCACAAGCTGCACGAGGCGAACCCGATGCTGGGACTGCGCGGGGTGCGCCTCGGCCTGGTCATCCCGGGCCTGTTCGCCATGCAGGTGCGGGCGATCGCCGAGGCGGCGGCGCACCGCATGGCCGCCAAGGGCGACCCGCGGCCGGAGATCATGATCCCGCTGGTCGGCACCGTGCAGGAGCTGGAGATCGTCCGCGACGAGGCCGACCAGGTCATCGCCGAGGTGGAGGCCGCCACCGGCGCCCGGCTGCGGCTGGCCATCGGCACGATGATCGAGCTGCCCAGGGCCGCGCTGACCGCCGCGCAGATCGCGGAGGCGGCGGAGTTCTTCTCCTTCGGCACTAACGACCTGACCCAGACGGTGTGGGGCTTCTCCCGCGACGACGTCGAGGCGTCGTTCTTCACGGCCTACCTGGAGAAGGGCATCTTCGGGGTCTCGCCCTTCGAGACCATCGACAGGGACGGCGTGGGCTCACTGGTCCGCGCGGCTGCCGCAGACGGCCGGGCGACCCGCCCCGACCTCAAGCTCGGCGTCTGCGGCGAGCACGGCGGCGACCCGGAGTCCGTCCACTTCTTCCACGAGGTGGGCCTGGACTACGTGTCCTGCTCGCCGTTCCGTATCCCGGTCGCCCGCCTCGAGGCGGGCCGCGCCGCTGCCCGGTCCGCCCCCGCGGACACCCGTTGACGTCCCACCCCTCATGACGCCCACCACCGAACGCGGCCCCCGCGGCCGCCCGACGACCACCTGACCGGGCCGGGGCCCGGCCCGCCGACGGAGGCCCTTGCCCTGGGGCCAACCCTCACCGACCGGCGGCAGGACCCCGACCCTCCACCGCCGGGGGCGGCGTTTCGTGCGGAGACGCCGCCCCCGGCCTTTGCTTTCGGGGTATGCGGCCCGGGATGATCAGGCCGCGGACGTTGATCAGTGTGGTGCTCGGAGGTGTTCCCTTCCGTTGCCGGAACAGGGTGGTGCCCGGCCGGTCCGCCGCGGGGGACGGCGAACCGGCCGAGCTGAGCACCCTCACCGGCCGCGGTTCGACGGTCGGCCGGCGAGAGGGTCATCGGGCTGCCCGCTGGTACGCGCTCCACATGCGCTTTCCGGTGCTGCACCTGTCCTCGGCGGCGGCGGACCGGCACGCCGCGCAGTCCCGTGCGTGAGCCAGCCACGCCTCATAACGGCGCTGCATCCGGGATCCCGGGTACTGGCCTGCGGCCCGCTGCGTCATCACGGTTGCCGTTCGCGGGGCCGGGGTCATCGGCCCTGCGAGGAGTACAGGGCGGCCAGGAGCGCGCCGGCCGCGGCCGAGGCGGCGACCAGTGCCGCCAGCCACAGGGCGCCCGCGTGCCGGCCGAGCAGCCGCAGTGCTTTCACCGGGCGGGCCACGGGCGCGCGAGATGAACGCGCTGCGGGCCCAAGGCCGGGCCGAGGGCGGTGAGCAGCCGACGGGCGTCCGCAATCGGCAGTGGCGGGACCACCACGCGGTGTGCACCGGTGGCGTCCTGACGGGCCGACAGGGGTGTCAGCACGGTGTCGGGGATGCCGAGGGCGAGCAGTGCGTCATGCAGGGCGCGGGCGGACTCGTGGGCCTCGCGCCAGGGGTCGCGTGCGCCCGTCGCTGCACTCGTGGTCGTCTCGGCCATGGCAGTCTCCCGTCGGTGATCGGCTCATCACCGACGGTAGGGAGCCTGGATGCCTGCCTCAATGGCACTTTGACGGGCCGTCAGGCGGAAGTGCCACCGCTACAGCGGCAGGCCCGTCGCATCCGCGAGCACCCGCATCCGCGGTGTCAGGGTGCGCCTGCGGGCGATGACCTGGCCGAGGATGTCGCGGGCGTACTGCTGGTGGGGGAGCCATTGCGGGGCGGCCTGCCAGACGGCCTCGATCGTGTCGACGGCCTCCGCGTACTGCCGCAGCCGCACCCTGGCGCTCGCCTGGTCCAGCCGGTTGCGGTTGAGGTTGTTGCTGGTCGGCCGCATACCCGTCCACGAGATCGACGCCGACAGGCGCAGCACCTCGTCGGGCCGATCACTGATCATGGCGTGCTCGGCCTCCTTGAGCTGCACCGTGCGCGCGTCGTAGGCCCGCAGAAAACCGCCCGGAACCTGGCGTGGTCCGATCGCCGCCGCGGCCGACCCGGCCAGCCGCAGAAGACCCGCGGCGTCGTCGGGGCAGCCGTCCCTGTCCGCGGCGGCGGCCCCCCGCAGCAGTAGCCATCCCCAGGCGCCGAGCTCGGCCGGCGTCGCCCGTGACATGCGCGGCTCGATCCGGTCCGCCCACTCCTGCGCGAGCCGCGCGGCCGCCTCGATCCGTCCGCGGCGCAGCAGCAGCCAGCAGCGCGTGCTCACGGCCTCGGCGGCGTCGAGATCATCGGCGGCACCGGCGAGTGCCCGGTTGAGGGCGCCCTCCGCCGCGTCGAACTGGCGCGTCTGCACGAGCATCCACCCGGCGAGCCCGAGTAAGCCGGCGTGCACACGGCGGCCGGCCGGCTCGTCCGCGATGGCCGCGGCGTCGCGCAGCAGCACTGGCAGTACTCCGGCGAGTTCGGCCAGCCGGTCGCCGGCGGCGAGCGGCATGGCGGCGGCGACGGCCGCGCGCACCCCGGCCACGGTGGGGGCTTCACCGGAGGGAGCCGGCGTCGGGGCGTCGAGCGCGGCGCGCACGGGCGCCCAGTGATCCACCACGGCGGGTGCGGCGCCGGGGGTCTCGCGGGTGCCGAGGATCCGGGTGGTGGGTACGTGCAGGGCGACGGCCAGGGCGCGGACGGTCTCGACCCGCGGCGTTCCGTAGTCGTCCTGCTCCATCTTCCGGATCGCGGACGCGGAGACGCCCGACCGGGCCGCCAGGTCCTTCTGCGACAAGCCGCGCCGCTTGCGGATCTCGCGCAGCCGTCCTGCGAGGGTGCCGCTGCTGTCGGCGGGTTGAGGCATGCGCTGCCACCTCCGTCTCGACCTCGACATCCGAAACGGTACAGGGGGCGGGTGACCGCCGAGGGGGCGTTGCGGCCCGCGCATCCGGTGATCAGCTCCGGAGGGGGACGTCCCAAGTCGCCTCGATGGCCGGCGTCAGGCCCGGGAGACGTGGCCGCCGATGGAGACGGTGCCGGCGGGGGTGGGGCGGGTGTGGATGAGGGAGGCGGCGCCCTGGTGGATGGTGAGGGGGCGGCCCAGGCGGGCGGTGAGGACGGTGGCGGCGGCGCCGGTGGCCTCGTCCTCCACGATGCCGTCGCCCCGGCGGGGGAAGCCGCGGGCGCGGACCCGGCCCGCGGGCTCGTCGGACCAGGCCCAGGCGTAGAGCCAGCCCTCGCCGGGCGGCGGCGCCGGCAGGGCGTCCACCGCGGCGGGGGAGTCGTACTGCTCGGTGATCCGGCCCGGCGCCCACTCCGCGCGGCCGCGGATCCAGACCAGGCCCTCGTCGTCCGTCCACGCCGGCACCTCGCCGGCCGGCGGCCGCAGCACGTCCACCCCGAGCAGCCAGGCCACGCCGACCAAGGGGTGGCCGGCGAAGGGCAGTTCCACGCTCGGGGTGAAGATCTGCACCCGTCCGCGCACCGCGTCGTCGACGAAGACCGTCTCGCTGTAGCCGAGTTCGGCGGCCAGCGGCTGCCGCCGGGCCGGCGGCACCGACCCGCCGTCGCGAACGACGCCCAGCAGGTTGCCCCCGGCGCCGCCGGGCCCGGTGAACACGCGCAGCACCTCGACTTCGCTCATGCGGCGATTCAACCATCCCGCTTCCGGCGCCCAAGATGACCCGAATGTTTCGAGAAGGTTGCCGATTGAAGGAAAGAGGCTGATGGCGACGCTCCGGGCCTTCCCGGCATCGGACAGAACCGGCCGCTCGGGCTACGATCGCAGGCATGAGTGCCCCCAGCGTCCAGCAGCCCCGCGATGACCAGCCGGGACCCCCGACCGACGGTACGGCCACGCTCGCCGAGATCGCCCGGGCGGCCGGAGTGTCGGCGCCGACTGTTTCGAAGGTCCTCAACGGCCGCGGCGACGTCGCCCCCTCCACCCGCAGCAGGGTCGAGGAGCTGCTCCGCGCCCACGGCTACCAGCGGCGCCGCGGCAGCGTGCAGCCCGCGCCCCTGTTCGACCTGGTCTTCCACGAGCTGGAGAGCTCCTGGGCGATGGAGGTCATCAGGGGAGTGGAGAACGTGGCCCGGCAGGAGGGCCTCAGCGTGGTGCTCTCGGAGTCCGCGGGCCGGCTCAGCCCGGGCCAGACGTGGGTCGACGGGGTGCTCGCCCGCCGGCCGACCGGCGTGATCCTCGTACTGTCCGGGCTCGACCCGGCGCAGCGCGGCCAACTCACCAGTCGCGACATACCGTTCGTCGTCCTGGACCCGGCAGGCGACCCCGGCGAGGACGTGCCCGCGATCGGCGCGACCAACTGGCAGGGCGGCCTGGCCGCCACCCGGCATCTGCTCGAACTGGGCCACCGCAGGATCGGCGTGATCGGCGGCCCGGCGGGCATCATGTGCAGCCGGGCCCGCATCGACGGCTACCGGGCGGCGCTCGAGACGGCCGGTGTCGCCTACGACCCCGCCCTGGTGATCAACGGCGACTTCCACCACGAGGCCGGCTACACCAAGGGCCTGGAACTGCTGCGGCTGCCCGACCGCCCCACCGCGGTCTTCACCGGCAACGACCTTCAGGCGCTTGGCCTTTACGAGGCGGCCCGGGAGCTGGGCCTGCGCATCCCGCACGACCTGAGCGTGGTCGGCTTCGACGACCTGCCGCTGGCCCGCTGGATCAGCCCGCCGCTGACCACGGTGCGCCAGCCACTGACGGAGATGGCCGAGGCCGCCGCCCAGCTGGTGCTCGACATCAGCCGCGGCAACCAGCCGAGCACGCTGCGGGTGGACCTGGCGACCCGGCTCGTCGAGCGGGCCAGCAGCGCGCCGCCGCCGCAGGGGGCCTGACCCCCCGGGCCGCCGGGCCGCGTCCCAGCCCACCGGCCACCGGCCCTGCCCCGCCCGGGCGGCGCGATGTCCGTGACGACCCCCGTTTGTGGGAGCGCTCCCGCGCGCTGACCTGCGGCTCCTGTTCAAACTGTTGACGGCCCCGGGGTGCGGACATACAGTCTCGCCGCTGATCGGAATCCACCCCGAAACGTTCGTTCTCCCTTTCTCGACGGACCCGCGTGCTCACCGGTCGGGCCCGGCGAACTGCCTGATCCAATCCCCCACTTGGAGAGAGGTACTCCCCGATGTTCTCGAAGCGCACCCTGAGATCCGCCCTCGGCGGATCCGGCGTCGCCCTGCTGGCCGCCGCGGCGGCGGTGGTCTCGCTCACCATCCCGGCCGCGCACGCCGCGGGCACGCCGCTGCGGGACCTGGCCGAGGCCAAGGGCGTCTACATGGGCACCGCCCTGATGCAGAACGAACTCACCGGGACCTCCGGCTCCATCGCCGGCGCCCAGTTCGACTCCGTGACCCCCGGCAACGAGATGAAGTGGGCCTCGGTCGAGCCGAACCGCGGCACCTACAACTGGGGCCCCGCCGACCAGATCGTCAGCTTCGCCCAGGCCAACACCATGCAGGTCCGCGGGCACAACCTGGTCTGGCACAGCCAGCTGCCCAACTGGCTGACCTCGGGCAGCTTCAGCAACAGCGATCTGCACGACATCATGATCAAGCACGTCACCGACGAGGTCACGCACTTCAAGGGCAAGGTCGTGCACTGGGACGTCGTCAACGAGCCGTTCAACGAGGACGGCACCTTCCGGTCCGACCTCTGGTACAACCAGCTCGGCTCGTCCTACATCGCCGACGCCCTGACCGCGGCGCACGCCGCCGACCCCGGCGCGAAGCTGTACGTGAACGACTACAACATCGAGGGCGAGAACGCCAAGAGCAACGCGATGTACAACCTGGTCAAGTCGCTGAAGGCGCAGGGCGTGCCGATCGACGGCGTCGGCTTCCAGGCGCACTTCATCCTCGGCCAGGTGCCCTCCGACTTCAAGGCGAACCTGCAGCGCTTCGCCGACCTCGGCGTGGACGTCGCGGTCACCGAGCTGGACGTGCGCATGCAACTGCCGGCCGACGCGACGAAGCTGCAGCAGCAGGCGAACGACTACACCTCGGTGATGAACGACTGCCTGGGCGTCTCGCGCTGCGTGGGCGTCACGGTGTGGGGCTTCAACGACGCCACCTCGTGGGTGCCCGGTACCTTCTCCGGCTACGGCGCGGCGACCCCTTACGACGAGAACTTCCAGCCCAAGCCGGCCTACACGGCGATCCAGACCGCGCTCGGCGGCACCACCACGACCCCGCCGACCACCCCGCCGACGACGCCTCCCACCACGCCGCCCGGCGGCGGATCCGGCTGCGCGGTCAGCTACGGCGTCAACCAGTGGAACACCGGCTTCACCGCCAACATCACGGTGACCAACGGCGGTTCCTCGGCGATCAACGGCTGGACGCTGAAGTGGACGCAGTCCTCGGGCACCCAGACCGTCACCCAGGCGTGGAACGCCACGGTGACCAAGAGCGGCACCGGCTACACCGCGACGAACCTGTCGTACAACGCCGCCATCCCCGCGAACGGTTCGGCGAGCTTCGGCTTCAACGCCGACTGGTCGGGCGCCAACCCCGCGCCCACCGGCTTCACCCTCAACGGTGCTGCCTGCACGACCAGTTGACGCAGGCCCCTTCTCACGCGCCTGCCGGGACATCGGAGGGGGTGTTCCGGCAGGCGCCGCCGTGCGGTCAGGTGAGGCGCAACGGGTAGCAGGCGACCGCCGCCCCGTCGTCGTCCAGGCACCGCCCGTCCTCCAGGGCGAACCGCTGCTTCAGCAGCGGCGAGGCGACGTAGGGGCGCCCGCCGGCCGAACCCAGCAGGCCGTGGCACAGCACGCCGGCACCGGTGAACGGGTCCACGTTGCCGATGGCGTACAGCCGGCCGGTGCTGTCCTTGAACACCGCGGCCTGCGCGCCGTCCGGCAGCAGTACGGCCACCCCGCGGCCCGCCTCCAGGTCGCCGGTCGCGCAGACCGCGAACCAGCCGCCGGACGTGAGGAGTTCGACGGTCCCGGTGCCGGCCGGGGCGAGGGCGGGCGGGGCGGACGTGCCGGCGAGGAGGGTCATGCGATCACCGTTTCTGTGCGGGCGACCGGCAGCAGGTCCGGCCGGATCTGGTCGCGTTCGGGAACGAAGCGGACGGTCGGGTCGGGCGTGCCGGGCGCGTTGACGAAGGACACGAACCGGCGCAGCCGCTCGGGGTCGTTGACGGTGTCGGCCCACTCGTCGCGGTATCCGGCGACGTGCGCGGCCATCAGCGCCTCCAGCTCGTCGCAGATGCCCAGGCTGTCGTGGACGACCACGTCGCGGACGTGCGCGAGGCCGCCGGGGATCCGCTCCAGCCACACGCTGGTGCGCTCCAGGCGGTCCGCGGTGCGGATGTAGAACATCAGGAACCGGTCGATGAGCCGGACCAGTTCGGCGTCGGACATGTCCTGGGCGAGCAGGTCGCCGTGGCGCGGGGTGGCCCCGCCGTTGCCGCCGACGTACAGGTTCCAGCCGCCGGCGGTGGCGATCACCCCGAAGTCCTTGCTCTGCGCCTCGGCGCACTCCCGGGCGCAGCCGGACACCGCCGACTTCAGCTTGTGCGGCGCGCGCAGCCCGCGGTACCGCAACTCCAGGTCGATGGCCATCCGCACGCTGTCCTGCACGCCGTACCGGCACCAGGTCGAGCCCACGCAGGACTTCACCGTGCGCAGCGCCTTGCCGTACGCGTGCCCCGACTCGAAGCCGGCGTCCACCAGCCGGGTCCAGATCAGCGGCAGTTGCTCCACCCGGGCGCCGAACAGGTCGATCCGCTGGCCGCCGGTGATCTTGGTGTAGAGGCCGAAGTCGCGGGCCACCTCGCCGATCACGATCAGCTTCTCCGGGGTGATCTCCCCGCCGGGGATCCGCGGCACGATCGAGTACGAGCCGTTCTTCTGCATGTTCGCCAGGAAGTGGTCGTTGGTGTCCTGCAGCGCCGCCTGCTCGCCGTCCAGCACGTGCACGCTCGCGCCGATCGCCGGCGCCAGCGACGCCAGGATCGAGGCGATCGCGGGCTTGCACACCTCGCAGCCCTCGCCGTCGCGCGCCTCCGGCCGGCCGTGGCCGTCGAGCAGGGCGCGGTACGAGGTCAGCCGCAACGTCCGCACGATCTCGTACAGTTCGGCGCGGGTGTGGGCGAAGCAGGGGCACAGGCCCTTGTCGACCTCGATGCCGCCGGCCTCCAGCTCCGCGTCGACCAGCTGCCCCAGCACCTTCACGCAACTACCGCAGCCCGTACCGGCCTTGGTGCACTTCTTCACCTCGGGCACGCTCGTGCACGCGTGGTCGGTGACGGCGCCGCGGATGGACCCCTTGGTGACGTTGTGGCAGCTGCAGATCACCGCGTCGTCGGGCAGCGCGGAGGGGCCCAGCGCGACCGGCGCGCCGGCACCGGCCGGCAGCACCAGGTGCTCGGGGGCGACCGGCGGCACCGTGCCGGTCAGCGGGCGCAGCACCCCGTACGACTCGACGTCGCCGACCAGGACGCCGCCGAGCAGCGTGCCGTCGGAGCCGACCACCAGCTTGCGGTACACGCCGGCCCGCGAGTCGGAGTACAGCACGTCCAGGGCCCCGTCCGCGGTGCCGTGCGCGTCACCGAAGCTCGCCACGTCCACGCCCAGCAGCTTGAGCTTGGTGGAGGTGTCCGCGCCCGTGAAACCGGCGGCCTGCGCCGCGGGTTCCGCGATGGCCCGGGCGGCGGTCTCGGCCATCTCGTTGCCCGGCGCCACCAGCCCGTACACCCGTCCGTCGGCGGCCAGCGCGCACTCGCCGATCGCGAACACCGCCGGGTCGGAGGTGCGGCACGAGGCGTCGACGACGATCCCGCCGCGCTCCCCGACGGCCAGCCCGCAGGCACGGGCCAGGTCGTCCCGGGGCCGCACCCCGGCCGAGAACACCACCATGTCGGTGGGCAGCCGGGAGCCGTCGGACAGCGCCATGCCGGAGACCCGGCCGGTGGCGTCCGCGGTGACCTCCTGGGTGCCGACGCCGGTGTGCACGGTCACGCCGAGGCCCTCGACGGACCTCCGCAGCGCCGCGCCGCCGCCCTCGTCGACCTGCACCGGCATCAGCCGGGGCGCGAACTCCACGACGTGCGTGTCCAGTCCGAGGCCCTTGAGCGCGCCTGCCGCCTCCAGCCCGAGCAGGCCGCCGCCGACCACGGCGCCGGTCGTCGCGCCCTTGGCGTACGCCTCGATCGCCAGCACGTCCTCGATCGTGCGGTAGACGAAGCAGCCCTCCGCGTCCCTGCCCGGCACCGGCGGCACGAACGGATACGAGCCGGTGGCCAGCACCAGGGTGTCGTAGGACACCCGCAGTCCCGAACGGGCCGTCACCGTACGGGAGTCGCGGTCGACGGCCACCGCGGGGTCGCCGACGTGCACCTCGACGCCGTGCCGCGCCATGAAGCCCCGTTCGACCAGCGACAGCGACTCCGGGCTCGCGCTCTCGGAGAAGTACGAGGTCAGGTGCACCCGGTCGTACGCCAGGCGCGGCTCCTCGCACAGCACGACGACCCGGGACCGCTCGGTCACCCCGTGCTCCGCCAGGGCCTCCAGGAAGCGGTGGCCGACCATGCCGTGGCCGACCAGCACGAGCGTCGGCCGGCCGTCGCGGCCGGCGTCGTCCTCCCGGGGCGCGCGGGCCGCGTGCCCGGCGGGATCGGCAGCGGTGCGGGTGGCGGGGGTTGGCGTCGTCATGCTCAGAGACCTCCGTCGTGGGTGAGCAGGTGGATCAACGGGGCGGCGGGCAGCGGCTCGTCGCCCTCCCAGGTGCGGGCGACCGCGCCGACCGCGGCCAGGTCGCCGAGGAGGATGCCGCCGACCAGCCGGTCGCCGCGGACCACGACCTTGCGGTACGCGCCGCGGGTGGCGTCGGCGAGCTCCAGCACGTCGTCGCCGGCGGCCGGGACCGGGTCGCCGAAGGCGGCCAGGTCGAACGGGCCGAGCCCGGCGCCGGCAGCGGACCGCGGCGCGGCGGCGTCCACCGTCGCGCTCCCGGCAGGGGTCTCGCCGCGGGGCCCGGCGGCGGCCGGGCGGCCGCCCAGCGTCAGGCGGGTCAGCGCCCGGGTGCCGCGGTAGCGGGGGGCCGCGGGGGGCTGCGGCTCGTCGCCGTGGCCGGTGAGGGCGCCGGCGGCACCGGGCAGGGCGCCCGGCTCGGTCCCGGGGCCGCCGGCCTCGGCGGCCAGCACCCGGGCCAGGACGTCGGCCTGGTCGCGCGCGGCACCGGCCAGACCGTGGACGACGCCGTCGTGCTGGGCGCAGTCGCCGATCGCGAAGACCGCCGGGTCGCTGGTGCACAGCCGGTCGTCGACCACGATCCCCCGGTCCACAGCGATCCCGGCGGCGAGCGCCAGCGCGGTCCGCGGCCGCACCCCGCACGCCAGCACCACCACGTCGGTCTCCAGGCAGTAGCCGTCGGCCAGTTCGACCGCGCGCACCCGCCGGCCGGCCGGGCCGTCGTGCGGCTGGACGCGGACCCCGCGCACCCGGCACCCGGTGTGCACCTCCACGCCCTGCCCCTCCAGATGGCGTTGCAGCAACCGGGCCGCAGGCGCGTCGAGATGGCGTTCCATGAGGTGCTCGGCCTGCTGCGCCAGCACGACCTGCGCCCCGCGTGCGGCGAGCGCCTGCGCCGCTGACACCCCCAGCAGTCCGCCGCCCACCACCACGGCGCGGGTGCCCTCGCCGGCCGCCCCGGACAGCGCCAGGCAGTCGTCGAGGGTGCGGAACGCGTGCACGCCGGACGGCAGTTCGCGGTAGGAGGTGGTGAACAGGCCGCGCAGCGGCGGCAGTACGGGGTTCGAGCCGGTCGCCAGGACCAGCCGGTCGTAGCCCAGCTCGTGCCCGTCGGCGCACACCACCCGACGGCCGGCCCGGTCCAGCGCGACCGCCCGGCGGGGCGGGCCGGTCACGGCGCCGCCGTCCGGCAGGGCGATCAGCTCCGGGCCGTACCGGCCGGCCAGCACCTCGGCGAGCAGCACGCGGTTGTACGGCGGGTGCGGCTCCTCGCCGACCACCGTGACCCGCACCCCCGCGCACGGCGCGAGCTGCTGAGCGAGCCGCGCGCCCGCCATCCCGCCGCCGATCACCACGATGTCCATGCCCACGAGGGTGCGGGGCCGCTGTTACCCGGCCGGATCTGCGCCGTTTCCCGGGCGCAACGCTGCGCTCATCGCCGCACGGCGCGCGGTGTGAGCGTGTGCGAGGGGCCCGCCACGGGTGACCGGATCGTTCCGCATCGGGACACGATCATGTCTACCCTCGGAGGGTGCAGCCGAGCCAGGATCGGTCCATGACCACGACATCCGCGACATCCGCGACCGCCGCGACCTCCGCGTCGACCGCCGCCCAGCCGGCCGCCGGCGAGGAGACCGGGGCGGCCACCGCGCTGCTCGTCATCGACGTCCAGGAGTCCTTCCGGCAGCGGGAGAGCTGGCAGGCCGCCTCCGACCCCGAGGTGGCCGTCCAGGTCGCCAGGCTGGTCGACTTCGCCCGCGCCCGGGGGCACCTGGTGGTGTGGGTGCTGCACAGCGAGCCCGGCAGCGGCACCGTCTTCGACCCGGCGAACGGCCACGTCCGGTACATCGCCCCGCTCGCGCCCGCCGCCGGCGAGCCGCAGCTCACCAAGACGTCCCACAACGCGTTCACCACCACCAACCTGCAGCAGATCCTCACCGAGCGCGGCATCCGCTCGCTGATCACCTGCGGCATCCGCACCGAGCAGTGCGTGGAGACCACCACCCGGCTGGCCTCCGACCTCGGGTACCGGGTGACGTTCGTCGCGGACGCGACCGCCACCGAGCCGATCTCCCACCCCGACGCGCCGGCCGGCCGGCCGCTGGCGGAGGTGCTGGCCGACCCCGGGACGCTGCTGCCCGCCGACATCATCGCGCGCACCCGGTACGCGCTGGCCGGCCGCTTTGCCACCGTCACCACCGTCAAGGAGCTGACCGGATCGTGACCCACGTCGTCTTCCTGCTCGTCCCGCGGCTGCACCTGCTGGACCTGGCGGGGCCCGCCCAGGTGTTCTCCACCGCGGCGGACCACGGGCTCGGCTACACGCTGTCGTACGTGGCCGAGCAGGAGGACGTGCCCACCGCGCAGGGCCTGCCGCTGCGGGCGGAGGTGACGTGGCCGCGGCTGGGGTCCGAGGACCTCGTGGTGGTGCCCGGCTGGCGTGCGCACTCGCTGCGCGACACCGGGCCGATGTCCGCCGCCACCCTTGAGCGGCTGCGGGCGCACCACGCGGCGGGCGGCACCGTCGCCAGTGTCTGCGCGGGCGCGGACGCCCTCGGCCGGGCCGGGCTGCTCGACGGCCGCCGCTGCACCACCCACCACGACGTGCAGGACGAACTCGCCCACCGCTACCCGAAGGCCACGGTGGTGCGCGACGTGCTCTACGTGGTGGACGGCACGGTGGTCACCTCGGCGGGCATCGCCAGCGGCATCGACCTCGCGCTCCATCTGCTGGCGGTGCGGCACGGGCCGGGCGCCGCGGCGCGCGTCGCCCGGGAGATGGTGGTGTACGCGCGGCGCAACGGGGACGAGCGGCAGGCGAGCGCGATGATGCGGCATCGCGGGCACGTCAGCGATGCGGTGCATCGGGCTCAGGACGTCATCGACGCGCGGTTCGCCGAGCGGTTGGCGCTTGCGGAGTTGGCCACCGGCGCGGGCTTGAGTGAGCGGACGCTCACGCGGCGGTTCGCCGCGGCGACGGGGCTCACGCCGTTGCGGTACCAGCAGGAGTTGCGGGTGGAGCGGGCGGAGCATCTGCTGGCGCACGGGGCGACCGCGGAGGCGGCTGCGCGGGCGGTCGGGTTCCAGGACGGGCGGATGCTGCGGCGGCTTCGGGCCCGAGCTTCTGGGTAGTGCTCGCGGCTGGGTTGCCCTCGTCCCAGGGCGCCGCGTCGGCTCCCGGGCTGCCTCGCGCTGCGCGCTGCCGTCTGCTGGTCTCGTCGTGGCTTGTCGCGCAGTTCCTCGCGCCCCTTGCGGTGCACCTTCGGTGGGTGGGGTCGGGGCCGCCACGGGAGTATCTCCTCGGAACTGTGCGCGCGGCTTTGTCCATCGGCTTGCCCGGGCGCATGCACAGTTCCTGCGGGGACACTCCCGCACCGTCCCCTCCCGGGCCGGCCCCCGTCTGCGGGAGGAATGGGTCCGGGGGTCACCCATAGGGGCGCGGGGAACTCCGCGCCCAGCCAACCCGCCCCCCCACGCACCGGGCACCCGGCAACGGTGGCCCGGGGGCACCCCGAACCCCCGCCCCGGAGGGGCGATGCTCCCAGGAGCGCGGGGAACGCCGCGCCCAGCCACAACGAACCGTTGCGACGGCAACGCGCCCCCGGGGGCTGCCCGGTTGCCGCAGGGGCGCGGGGAACTGCGCGACCAGCCAACCCGCCCCCCCCACGCGCCGGGCACCCGGCAACGGCGGCCCGGGGGCACCCCCGATGCCCGCCCCGGAGGGGCGATGCTCCAGGAGCGCGGGGAACTCCGCGCCCAGCCACGATGCACGTCGCAGACGGCAAAGCACCTCCGGGGGCTGCCCGGTCGCCGTAGGGGCGGGGGGAACTGCGCGACAAACCACGACGGCGTCGCACCCGGCAGAGCAGCTCCGGGGCAGCCCGGTCGACGTTCAGGGGTGCGGGGAGGTGAGGGGGAGCTAGTTGCATACATTGCATGCAATGCGTGCAGAGACGTAGGGTGGCCGCGTGCAGCAAACGGAGAGCGCGCGGGCGAAACTGCGGGACCTGATCGTGGCGGGCGCCTACGCCCCCGGTCAGCGGCTGACGGAGACCGAAATCGCCGACGCGTTGGCGATGAGCCGCACACCCGTACGCGAAGCCTTCCGCGCACTGATCGCGGACGGCCTGGTGCGGTCCGCCGGCCGCGGCGTCCAGGTCGTGGCGCTGGACACAGCGGCACTGCGCCACGCCTACCAGGTGCGGGCCGCCCTGGAGGCGCTGACCGCGGAGCTGGCCGCCACACGCCACGCGCAGGGCCGGATCGCGCCGGCCGACCTCGCCGCCCTCGTCGAGGACGCCGAGCAGGCCGAAGCGACCACGCTGGCCGGCGACTTCGCGGCAGCCGTCACGCACAACCGCCGCTTCCACACGCGGATCGCGGCCCTGGCCGCCAACCCGGTCGCGGCGGCGGCCCTGGACCGGTTGTGGGACCAGATCGTGGTGTCCACCCGCGCGTCCCTGGACCCGCGCGGCCGGCCCGCACACGTCAACGTCCAGCACCGCGAGCTGCTGGCCGCCATCCGCGAGGGCCGGGCGGCGGACGCCGCCGCCGCGGCCCGCGCACACGTCATGGACACCCTCGGGGAAGGAAGCGACTGACATGCCGTCTGCCAGGCAGCACACGTACGAGACCGAGGTCGTCTGGACCGGCAACCTCGGCACGGGCACGGACTCCTACCGCTCGTACCGCAGGACGCACGAGGTGTCGGCCGCAGGGCTGCCCCCGCTCGCCGGCTCCGCCGACCCGCACTTCCGCGGGGATGCCGACCGCTGGAACCCCGAGCAGCTGCTGCTGGCCGCGCTCGCCCAGTGCCACATGCTGTCGTACCTTCACGTGTGCGCGGTCGGCGGTGTCGTGGTGACCGCCTACACCGACCACGCGACCGGCACGATGGAGGAGACCGGCGACGGCGGCGGGCACTTCACCCGGGCGCTGCTGCGCCCGCAGGTCGAGGTGGCCTCGCCCGAGATGGCCGACAAGGCCCGCTCCCTGCACGCGGACGCCCACCGGCTGTGCTTCATCGCGAACTCGGTGAACTTCCCCGTGAACCACGAGGCTTCGGTGACGGTCGCGGGCGCCTGACGGTCAACTCGCCGCGGGCGGCGGCTCGTCGTCGAACCCGGCCCTCAGCGTGCGGTACGCCGCCGACGGGCCGTCGGCCAGGAACTCGTCCTCCGGCCACAACTCGACCGCGCGGGCGGCCGCCTGCCGGATCAACGCGCCGTCCAGCTCGGCCCGGCTCTCCGGGGCGCCCGCGTCCGGCCACACCGCGACGAACGTCACCGGCCCCTCGGGCGGCAGCGGCGAGGCGAAGAAGTCGGTGTCCCAGGTGCGGTCGCTGCCGCCGCCCCCGTGCTCGGTCAGCCGCAACGTCCGCTCGTCGGGATCGCGGCGGGCGGCGACGACACCGGCGATGCCCCCACCCGTGGCGGCCCGGCGCCCGTCCGCGTACTCCAGTCCGAAGCGCAGTCCGCCGGGTCCCGAGCGGCGCCGCGCTCCATGGAACGGGTCCATGGGGGCGTCGAGTTCACCGGCGATCGGGCGCGAGCTCCCGAGCCGCCGCACCGCCCGCACGGTGAAGGCGAAGCCATTCGGGTACGCGAGCAGGTTGCCGACCCATACGGCCGCATCCCCTGCCCTGACCAGCACGGTGTCCCACCCCACGGACGAGGGCAGCGTCGCCTCCAGCTTCTGCCATGCCGGCCGCGGCGGTAACTCCACCCTCCCCGGAGCGGGTTCCTCCGGAAATCCCTCAAAGAACCCCATCCCCCGACTCTCCCATCCCCCGGCCCGCTGTGCCTCCCCCTGACGCCAACCGGGCCGTCCCCCAGGGTGCGTCCCCGTCCACGGTCCGCCGTGCCTCGTCCCGCACTTCCCCGCGCCCCTGCGGGATCTGGGGTGTCCCTTGGGCGTCGTTGCCGTCGGAACGGTTCGTTGTGGCCGGTCGCGGAGTTCCCCGCGCTCCTGGAGCATCGCCCCTCCGGGGCGGGGGTCTGGGGTGCCCCCGGGGGTGCGTTGCCGGGTGCGGACCGGCGGTGGCGCAGTTCCCCGCGCCCCCATGGGTGACCGCCGTCCCCATTCCTCCCGCAGACGGGGGACGGCCCGGGAGGGGACGGTGCGGGAGTGTCCCCGCAGGAACTGTGCATCCACCCGGCCCACTTCACGGAAGAAGCCGCACGCACAGTTCCGAGGAGACACTCCCGTGGCGGCCCCGACCCCACCCACCGAAGGTGCACCGAAAGGGGCGCGGGGTCCCCCAGCGCTTCGCCTGGGAGGTACCCCCAGCGCGACCAGCCGAGACGCCGCGGCAGGCGGCAAAGCACCCCGCGGGGCACCCCGGGAGCCGAGACCCGGGCAGGGGTCCAGACGTGGCCGGGGAAGGCGACGCCAGGTCAACCCGTGGGGCCAACCCGCCCCAACCGCACCGCGCAGACCTTGAACTCCGGCATCCGGGAAGCGGGATCGAGCGCGGGGTTGGTCAGGGTGTTGGCTCGCCCCTCTCCCGGCCAATGAAAAGGCATGAACACCGTGTCGGGGCGGATCGACGGGGAGATGCGGGCCGGCGCCACGGCCCGCCCGCGGCGGCTGGTCACCTCGACCGGCTCGCCCTCGGCCACCCCCAGCCGGGCGGCCAAGCGCGGGTGCAGCTGGACGAAGGGGCCGGGTTCGGCCGCGTTCAGCTCGCGCACCCGTCGGGTCTGCGCACCCGACTGGTACTGGGCCAGCACCCGCCCGGTCGTCAGGTAGTACGGGTACTCCGGGGACGGCTCCTCCGCGGAGGGCCGGTGCTGCACGGGCGTGAACCTGGCCCGCCCGTCGGGCGTCGCGTAGCGGTCGAGGAACAGCCGCGGGGTGCCCGGCGCGTCCGGGCCGGCGCACGGCCAGAACACCCCGTCCTCCGCGGCGATCCGGCCGTAGCTGATGCCGGAGTAGTCGGCCGGGCCGCCCGCCGAGGCGCGCCGCAGCTCGGCGAAGACCTCCTCGGGGTCCGCGGGGAAGCCCCGCGCCACCCCCAGCCGCCGGGCCAGCTCCGCCAGCACCTGGAGGTCCGAGCGGACGCCGGAAGGCGGGTCGACCGCCCGGCGCCGCAGGAGCACCCGCCCCTCCAGGTTCGTCGTCGTGCCGGTCTCCTCCGCCCACTGCGTGACCGGCAGCACCACGTCGGCGAGCGCCGCGGTCTCGGACAGCACCACGTCGCACACCGCGAGGAAGTCCAGGGCCTCGATGCGTGCGGCGACGTGCGCGGCCCGCGGCGCCGACACCACCGGGTTGGAGCCCATCAGCAGCAGGCCCCTGACGTCGCGCCCGAGCGCGTCCAGCAACTCGTACGCGCTGCGGCCGGGCCCCGGCAGGTCGTCCGGGTCCACGCCCCACACGCCGGCGACGTGCGCCCGGGCCGCCGGGTCGTCCAGCTTGCGGTAGCCGGGCAACTGGTCGGCCTTCTGGCCGTGTTCGCGGCCGCCCTGGCCGTTGCCCTGACCGGTCAGGCAGCCGTAGCCGGACAGCGGCCGGCCCGAACGGCCGGTCGCCAGGCACAGGTTGATCCAGGCGCTCACCGTGTCGGTGCCCTTGGCCTGCTGCTCCGGCCCCCGCGCCGTGAGCACCATGGACGCCGGGGCGTCGCAGAACAGCGCGACGGCCTTGCGCAGTTGGGGAACCGGCACCCCGGTGATCCGCTCCACCAGCTCCGGCCAGTGCGCCATCACCCCCGGCAGCGTCTCCCGCCAGCCGCTGGTGCGCCGCGCGACGAACTCCTCGTCCACCCGGCCCTCGGCCACCACCAGGTGCAACAGGCCCAGCGCGAGCGCCAGATCGGTGCCCGGCCGCGGCTGCAGGTGCAGGTCCGCCTGCTCGGCGGTGCGCGTCCTGCGCGGGTCGACGACGATCAACGTGCCGCCGTTCTCCCGCAGTTCGGTCAGGTACCGCAGGGCCGGCGGCATGGTGTCGGCGAGGTTGGAGCCGACGAGGATCACACAGCCGGTGCGGGCCACGTCGGCGAGCGGGAACGGCAGCCCGCGGTCCAGCCCGAAGGCCCGCTGGTGCGCGACCGCGGCGGACGACATGCAGAACCGGCCGTTGTAGTCGATCTGCGAGGTGCGCAGCACCACCCGGGCGAACTTGCCCAGCGCGTACGCCTTCTCGTTGGTCAGCCCGCCGCCGCCGAACACGCCCACCGCGTCCCGGCCGTGCGCGGTCGCGACCCGCCGCAGCCCGTCCGCGACCCGGTCCAGCGCCTCGTCCCAGCCCGCCGGGCGCAGCACGCCGTCCGCGTCGCGCACGAGCGGGTTCGTCAACCGGGCCGCGGGCGCCAGGAGTTCGGCAGCGGTGCGGCCCTTGCCGCACAGCGCGCCCCGGTTCACCGGGAACTCCGGCCGCTCCAGCACCTCGGCCACCGCGCCCCCTTCACCGGCAGGGCCGCCGGCACGGCCTCCCGCACCCCCGCCGGCACCGCCCGCCGCACGCACCCGCATCCCGCACTGCAGCGCGCAGTACGGGCAGTGCGTGTCCACGGCCCCGAGGGACGCGCGAGCGGCGGGGACGGCGGGGTCCGCGGTCGGGCCGGCGGCGGCAGGAGCGCTCATGCGCCCAGCCTGCGGGCGCGGTGTTTCACGCCGCCCTCCCACCGGTTACGCGGCGGGCACGCCCCCCTCAGCGCCGCCCGTCCGCCGCTGTGAGGGCCTGCGCCACGCCGTTCTCGTGCGGCCCGAGGAACCGCGGATCGGGCTTCGCGGCGATGTCCAGCACCGCCTTGCCCGCGGCGAGCACCTCCCGCGCCCCGCCGGCCAGCCACGTCAGGTCGTGCTTCTCGTCGACGCCGACGCCGTACGCGTCGATCCCCGCGGCCCGGCACAGGGCCAGTGCCCGGCGGATGTGGAACCCCTGGCTGACCAGCACCGCGTGGTCCACCCCGAAGATCCGGCGGGCCCTGCTGCACGAGTCCCAGGTGTCGAAGCCGGCGTCGTCCACGACGATCCGGTCCCGCGGCACGCCGTGCGCCGTGAGGTAGGTGCGCATGGCGCCCGGCTCGTCGTACGACGTACGGCTGTTGTCGCCGGTGACCAGCAGCACCCGGACCTTGCCGGCCGCGTACAGCCGGGCCGCCGCGTCCAGCCGGTGCGCCAGGTACGGGGACGGCCGCCCCTGCCACAGGCCCGCGCCGAACACCACGGCCACCGGCTCGGACGGCACGTCCGCCTCCGTGCGCACCCGAGGATCGCCGGCCAGCCGCACCCAGGTGACGGGCAGCAGCGCCAGCACCGCGACCGCCATGGCCAGTTGGACGGCGCGGCGCCGGCCCCGCCGGGTCCGCGGCAGATGCAGGCGGCCGCGCAGCCGGGAGACCGCAGCGCGGTCGAGCCACCGGGGACGTCGCACGGGGACCGCCTTTCAACGTGCCGGGAGGGAAGGAACCTGCCCTGCTGATCGACGCGGCGCGCCGGGCGCGCGGTTGCGCCGGACGCGTGCCCGCGCCCGGCGCGACCGCCGCAGGCGGGTACCGGCCGGATCAGGCGCCCTGGTCGCGGCGGCGCCTCGCGACGACGCCCAGACCGGCGCCGGCCACGATCAACTGGGGTGGCCGGTCACCGCGTCGTGGGTGAAGCGCCACGGCCGTGTAAGGGAGATGTGGAGCCGCGTTCACCGGGGCCACAGGGGCGAGGCGGGACCGGGCGGCACGCCGCGGAGGGTGCCGCGCCGCCCCCTCCGCGGCGCGGAACCCGCGCGGTGCATCACAGTAGGAGGGACCTCTGACAGTCCCCAAGTACGCTCCCTGGAGGCCCGAGTGACCGAGCGTCACCTGCCGTTCTTCGTCTACGGCACGCTGCGTGCCGGCCAGCGCAACCACGGGCTGCTGCGCGGCAGGACCGCGGCGTGGACGCCCGCCACGCTGCGCGGGGCGCTGCTGTTCCACGGCCCCGGCTACCCGTTCGCCGTGGACGACCCGGCGGGCGCGGCGGTCGTCCACGGCGACCTGGTGGACATCCCCGCCGAGCACTACGCCCGGGTGCTGGCCGACCTGGACCTGCTGGAGTCCTACGTCCCCGGCGACCCCGGCAGCCTCTACGACCGGGTGGTCCGCGACGTGCACACCGACCTGGGCGTCCGACCCGCCTGGGTCTACCTCGCGCCCGCACGCCGCGCCGCCGGCCTCGTGGCCGCGGCCCGCCCCATCCCCACCGGCCGCTGGCCCGCCGACGGCCCCGGCCCCCGGACACCCCGGTCCTGACGGCGGGCCGACCGGGCTTCGACGGCCCGTCCCGCAAGAGGCCGCCCTCCAGGCGTCCCGGCCTCACGCGCCGGCGGCGCCCGGGGTGAGGCGCCGGAAAGGAGTCCTTACGCCGGGGCAACCGCGGGGCAACACCGGCACCCCAGCATCGGAGCATGGCCGAGCCGACCGCGCACACGCCCCCGTACCCGGCGGGCTGCGCGAACCCCGCGGACCTGATGGTCCAGGTGTCGCAGCAGCTCACCCGCTCCCTCGTCCGCCTCGCCGAGGGCCCGCCGCGCCCGCCGCTGCCCCCGCGGACCCCGAGGCCCCCGCTGCCCGCGCGGACCCCGGCGGCGCCGGAGACACCGTGCCCGTCCCGCCCCCCGCTGGTGGCCGTCGCGCACGGCAGCCGCGACCCGCGGGCGCTGCGCACCGTGCAGGCCCTGCTGGAACGGATCCGGGCCCTGCGCCCCGGCCTCGACGTGCGCCTCGGGCACATCGAGCTGAACGAGCCCCTGCTCGCCGGCACCCTCGCCCTGCTGGCCGGCGGCCTCGCCGCCCCCGAGGGGCACGCGATCCCAGCACCCGTATCCCCGGAGGCGCCCGCCGTACTCGTCCCGCTGCTCCTCGGCCGCGGCCACCACGTCAAGCACGACCTGCCCGCCGCGCTGGCCGCCGCTCCGCGGGTCCGCGGTGTCGTCGCGGACCCGCTCGGCCCGCACCCGCTGCTCGCCGAGGCGCTGCACGTCCGGCTGGTGGAGGCCGGCTGGGGCCGCCCGTTGCCGGGCGAGGCCGTGGTGCTGGCCGCCGCCGGGTCGCGCGACCCCGACTCGGCCGCGGACACCGCCGCCACCGCCGCGCTGCTGTCGGCCCGCCTCGGCGGCGTGCCGGTCGTGCCGGCGTTCGCCTCCGCCGCGTCGCCGACCGTGCCCGAGGCCCTCGCCGCGCTCGCCGCCCGCGGCGTGCGCCGGGTGGCCGTCGCCGCCTGCTTCACCGCGCCCGGCCGGTTCGCCGCGCAGACCGCGGCGGCCGCACCGTGGATCGCCGCGGCGCCGCTCGGCGCGCAGGACGCCATGGCCCGGCTGGTGCTGCACCGCTACGACCGTGCGGCCGCCTCCCTGGCCGCCGGGCCCGCGCGCCCTCTCGCGGCCGCCACCCGGAACTGACGCGTGGGAGGACCGGACCGGACCTGAGTGGCGGCGCCCGCCCTCTCGCGGCCGCCACCCGGAACTGACGCGGAGGAGGACCGGACCGGACCCGAGTAGCGTCCCCACCGTCGGCGGGAGGGGCACGGACACCGCCGTCGCCGCAAGCGCACCGTCGGCGCGGCCGGTTACCGTCGTGCGTATGGACCAGAACCACGCCGTGGACCCCGTGGACCCGTACCCGGCGGTGGAGCCGTACCCGTCGCCGCACGGCGACGGGTACGGCCCCTACCAGGGCGACGACCTGGAGCGCTTCGTGCCCGAGCCGGACAAGCGGCCGGGGCGCACCGCCTTCCAGCGCGACCGCGCCCGGGTGCTGCACTCCGCGGCGCTGCGCAGGCTGGCCGGCAAGACCCAGGTCGTCGATCCGGGCGTGGCGGGCACGGCGGTCACCGACACCAGCCCGCGCACCCGGTTGACGCACTCGCTGGAGTGCGCGCAGGTGGGGCGGGAGCTGGGCGCGGCCCTGGGCTGCGACCCCGACCTGGTGGAGACCGCCTGCCTGGCCCACGACCTGGGGCACCCGCCGTTCGGCCACAACGGGGAGATGGTGCTGGCGGAGTTCGCGGCCGGCTGCGGCGGCTTCGAGGGCAACGCGCAGAGCCTGCGGCTGCTCACCCGCATCGAGCCGAAACGGTTCGCCTCCCCGCAGGTGAGCGTCGGCCTCAACCTGACCAGGGCCGCGCTGGACGCCGCCACCAAGTACCCGTGGCCGCGCGGCGGCCACCCGGACGACCCGGACAGCCCGAAGTTCGGGGTGTACCAGGACGACCTGCCGGTCTTCCGCTGGATGCGGATCGGCGCGCCGACCGGCCGCCGCTGCTTCGAGGCGCAGGTCATGGACTGGGCGGACGACGTGGCGTACTCCGTCCACGATGTCGAGGACGGGCTGCAGGCCGGGCACATCGACCCGCGGGCGCTCACCTCCGCGGACGACCGCGCGGAGGTCTTCGCGTGCGCCGCCGACCGGTACGCGCCCGCCGGCGCCGCGCCGGACGAACTCGCCGAGGCGCTGGACCGGCTGCTCGCCCAGCCTTGGTGGCCGCGGCGGTACGACGGCTCCGCGCTGGACCAGGCCGGTCTGAAGGACGCCGCCTCGCAGCTCATCGGCCGGTTCTGCCTGGCCGCGGAGGGGGCGACGCGGGAGCGCTACGGCAGCGCCCGGCTGACCCGGTACGCGGCGGAGCTGGTCGTGCCGCGCGAGCAGCGGCTGGAGTGCGCGGTGCTCAAGGCGGTCGCCGACCGGTACGTGATGCAGCGGGCCGCGCAGGCGCGCCGCCGCGCCGAGCAGCGGATCGTCATCGCCGAGCTGGCCGCGGCGCTGCTGGAACGGGCCCCGGAAGGGCTCGACCCGCAGTTCCGCGCGGTGTTCGAGGGCGCGGCGGGCGACGCCGAGCGGTGCAGGGCGGTCGTCGACCAGATCGCCTCCCTGACGGACGCGGCGGCCACGGCGCTGCACGCGCGCCTCACCGGCCCGCACTGAGGGCGGACCGGGCGCCGGGCGTCCCGGCGGCGAGGAGTCCCCGGCGCCGGGCGTCCCGGCGGCGAGGAGTCCCCGGTGCCGGGCGTCCCGGCGGCGGGCGGTCCCCGGGCGCCGCGGGGGAGCGGGAAGGGCGCGGACAGGCGAAAACGGCGCGGCGCTCTTCCGGTGGCGGGCGCCGTGCGGGACGCTCAAGGCACCCAATGACCCGCCGGGGAGGCACACTGTGGTGGACGCGCACCAGACCTTCGTGATCATCGGAGCAGGGCTGGCCGGGGCGAAAGCCGCCGAGACGCTGCGCTCCGAGGGATTCACCGGCCGGGTGATACTGATCGGCGACGAGCGCGACCACCCCTACGAACGCCCACCCCTGTCCAAGGGCTTCCTGACCGGCGGCGCCGAGCGCGACTCCGTCTTCGTCCAGCAGACCGCCTGGTACGCCGAGCACGACATCGAACTCCACCTCGGCCAGCCGGTGGTGCACCTGGACCGGGTCGCCCGCACCGTGCGCCTGGGCGACGGCACCACCCTGCAGTACGACAAGCTGCTGCTGGCCACCGGTTCCGAGCCGCGCCGCCTCGACATCCCCGGCACCGACCTGGTCGGCGTGCACCACCTGCGCAGGCTCGCCCACGCCGAGCGCCTCAAGAACGTCCTGACCAGCCTGGGACGGGAGAACGGCCACCTGGTCATCGCCGGCGCCGGCTGGATCGGCCTGGAGGTCGCGGCCGCGGCGCGCGGCTACGGCGCCGAGGTGACCGTGGTCGAGCCGGAGCCGACGCCGCTGCACGGCGTGCTGGGCCCCGAGCTGGGCGAGGTGTTCGCCGACCTGCACGCCGAGCACGGCGTGCGCTTCCGGTTCGGCTCCCGGCTCACCGGGATCACCGGCCAGGACGGCGTGGTGCTGTCGGTGCTCACCGACGACGGCGAGGAGCACCCGGCCCACGACGTGCTGGCCGCGATCGGCGCCGCGCCGCGCACCGCGCTCGCCGAGACCGCCGGGCTGACGATGGCCGGCCGCGAGCAGGGCGGCGGCATCGCGGTGGACGCCTCGCTGCGCACCTCCGACCCCGACATCTTCGCCGCGGGCGACGTCGCCAACGCCGAGCACCCGCTGCTGGGCACCCGGCTGCGGGTGGAGCACTGGGCGAACGCGCTGAACGGCGGGCCGGCCGCGGCCCGCGCGATGCTGGGCCGCCCGGTGTCGTACGACCGGATCCCGTACTTCTTCTCCGACCAGTACGACCTGGGCATGGAGTACTCCGGCCACGCCGCGCCGGGCACCTACGACCAGGTGGTGGCCCGCGGCGACGTGGGCAAGCGGCAGTTCATCGCGTTCTGGCTGCGCGAGGGGCGGGTGCTGGCCGGGATGAACGTCAACGTGTGGGACGTCACCGACCCGATCCAGCAGCTGATCCGGTCCGGCCGGCAGGTGGACCCCGACGCGCTGTCCGACCCGAGCGTGCCGCTAACCTCCTTCCTGGACTGACCAGGAAGGATCCGCCCATGCGTACCGCCGTCGTGCCCCTGGACGAGATATTCGCGCTGCGCTGGGCGGTGCTGCGCACCGGGATGCCGCGCGCGTCCGCCGAGTACCCGGAGGACGCGCGCGGCGACGTCTTCCACGTCGCCGCGTACGACGACGAGGGCGCGGTGCGCGGCTGCGTCACCTTCTTCCCCGACCCGGTCCCGGGCGAGGAAGCGCTCGCCTACCGCTTCCGCGGGATGGGCAGCGCGCCGCAGGTCCGCGGCCGCGGTTTCGGCGCGGCGGCGCTGCTGGCCGGGCTGCGCGAGTGCGCCGCCCGCGGCGCGGAGCTGGCCTGGTGCAACGGCCGCACCTCGGCCGCCGGCTTCTACGAGCACTTCGGGTTCACCCGGGTCGGCGCGGAGTTCGTGCTGTCGCCGAGCGGCCCGCACCACATGTTCGTCACCAAGGACCTGGACCGCTAGCTGTATTGGCCCGCGGCCCGCGGCCCCGGCCCCCGGCCCCGGCCCCCGGCCCCGGAGGGCCGGGGCCGGGGGCCGCCGGGGGTGATCGCCGCCCGGCGGCCGCCGCGTCCCGTCCCGGTCAGCTGGAGAGGGAGATCGCCAGCAGTCCCGAGGCGTCCATGTCCAGCGCAGGCTCCGAGCTCTGCCAGGAGCGCACGTCGTCGGCGTACCGGCTGCCGTGCCCGGTGAAGGCGGCGTACGGGTCGCCGCTCGCCGGGCAGGTGCGCATCCCGTCGAGGTAGTCGCCGAGCCCGCCGGTGAACTGGCCCGAGCCGTTGGGCCCGTTGACGATCGCCCCGACCTCCAGCGGCGCGGAGCCGTCCAGGCTGCCCGCGAGGTTGCCGAGCTGGCCCGCGGTGCACTTCGGGAAGCTCGCGCCCTCCCCGACCATGAAGGACGTGCCCCAGGCGTTGGCGCCGAGCAGCCAGTCGAGCTGCTGCACGCCGAACCGGTTGGCACCGGTGTCGCCGGTGACGTTCCGGTACAGCCGCACGGTCGCGGCGAGTCCCATCGTGTGGGAGTCCGCGTCGAAGTCGTCGTAGACCGCGCCCGCGTGGAAGGGGTCGGCCTTGGCCCGGGCCTGCCCGGTGGCGATCTGCCCCTTCACGTACCCGATCAGGTCGTCGTAGCCGACGGCGAGGCCGGACGGGCTGCCCGCCGCCCGGATCGCGCGGGCCAGGTCCAGGTCGGCGAGCGCGCTGGTGTCGTACATGTTGAGGGTGTCCGCGTCCGCCTCGCTCTGGTGCCCCTTGGCCCAGGTGGCGGCCTGGGACAGCCAGGTCCCGGCCCGGGAGTCGCCCAACTTCTGAGCGGCCAGGGCCAGTTCGGCGCCGCCGAAGGTAAGGTCGTCCTTCCAGGTGGTCTCCGGGTAGTACGCGTACGGGACGGTGGTCACCAGGGTGCCGGGCCTGGTGTCCGCCAGCCCGTAGATCTGCGCCGCGGTGTCGAGGTACGCCTTGGCCCTGGCGGTGTCGGTCGCCGCGTACCGCTGGGCGGCCAGGGCGAAGTCGGCGGCGAGCCGGCCGGCCTGGTTGGGGCTGACCTTCGCGCCGGGCGCGCCGGCCCGGAAGACCGGCCGGTTCTTCAGGAACGGGTGGGCGGAGTCGGTGTCGTCCTGCTCCGGCAGCCGCCACACGTCGTGGTCGCCGACGACGCTGCCGCTGTCCGTCCCGGACCCGAGGCCGACCTGGATGTAGAGCGTCTTCGTCGTCCCGTCCCACATCCTGCCCAGCCAGTCCAGGCCGTGCTGGGCCTCCGCGCCGAGTGCCGCGGGCGCGCTCGCGCCCTTCTCGCGGGCGGCGATCTCCAGGGCGGCGACGGCGTAGGACGTGGTCTCGGTGAACTTCAGGTAGTCGCCGGCGTCGAACCAGCCGCCGGAGACGTCCACGGTGCCGCCGATCCGGGTGGGGGCGGACGCGATGGTGTCGCCGTCGCTGGAGGTGAACGACGGCCAGGCGTAGACGGTGGCCCTGGTGTCGTTGAGGTGCGACGGCTTGCGGCCCAGCTGCCCGGGGACGGTGTCCGCGCCGTCGCGCTGGGCCTGGAAGAAGGCGGTGGCGTCCGCCGCGGGCTTGCTGAACACCGCGGAGGCGCTGCCGATGGTGAAGGTGGTGGACGTGCCGCTGGCCGCGCCGCTGACCACCAGGTGGTAGCGGCCGCCGGTCTTCACCGAGGTGAAGTCGATCAGGTAGACCGCGGGGTAGGCGGAGTTCCAGCTGCCCAGGCTGGTGCCGGTGGTGCCGGACGCGGCGGTGGCGCCCGCGCTGTCCAGCAGCTTCCAGGAGGCACCCGTGACGGCCGCCTTGGTGAGCAGGAAGGCCTCCTTGGCGCCGGAGCCGGTGTAGCCGATCTGGTTGACCCGGACCAGGCCGGTGGTGGCGGCCTGCGCGGTGCCTGTACCGCCGGCCAGGGCCACGGCCGCCAGCACCGCGGTCGTGGTGAGGCCGGTGACGGCGGCCCTGGCGAGTGCCGTGCCGCGGCGGGGTCCCGAGGTGCGGGTGCTGCTGGAGGACATGCGGCTGCGTCTCCTCGCATCGAGGTTAGGAAACGTTCCTAACGAATGACGGAACGCTAGTCCTGTGATCATGCTCCGGTCAATGTCCCGGACGCCGCCGGACCGGGTCGTAGAATTCCTGCGTGGCCGGCAGGATCAGGGACGAGGACGTGAAAGCGGTACGGGACGCTGTCCCGATCGACGCTGTCGTCTCCGAGTACCTGCAACTGCGCAACGCCGGCGGCGGCAACCTCAAGGGCCTCTGCCCCTTCCACGACGAGAAGTCCCCGTCCTTCCAGGTCAGCCCGTCCAAGGGCCTCTTCCACTGCTTCGGCTGCGGCGAGGGCGGCGACACCCTGGCGTTCGTGATGAAGCTCGACCACCTGTCCTTCACCGAGGCGGTCGAGCGGCTGGCCGGCCAGGCCGGGATCACCCTCCGGTACGAAGAGGGCAGCCACATCCCCGGCCGCCAGCAGGGCGAGCGGATCCGGCTGGTCGAGGCGCACAAGGCGGCCGCGCAGTTCTACCTCGAGCAACTCGGCGGCGCCGAGGCCGAGATCGGCCGGGTGTTCCTGGCCCAGCGCGGCTTCGACCGTTCGGCGGCCGAGCACTTCGGCGTCGGCTACGCGCCGGCCGGCTGGGACCACCTGGTGCGGTACCTGCGCGGCAAGGGGTTCTCCGACAAGGAGCTCATCCTCGCCGGACTGGCCTCCGAGAGCCGCCGCGGCGGCGCCATCGACCGGTTCCGCGGCCGGCTGATCTGGCCGATCCGGGACATCACCGGCGAGGTGGTCGGGTTCGGCGCGCGCAAGCTGCGCGACGACGACAACGGCCCGAAGTACCTCAACACCGCGGAGACCCCGCTCTACCGCAAGTCGCAGGTGCTGTACGGCATCGACCTGGCGAAGAAGGAGATCGCCAGGACCGGCCGCGCGGTCGTCGTCGAGGGCTACACCGACGTGATGGCCTGCCATCTGGCCGGCGTGACCACCGCCATCGCCACCTGCGGCACCTCGTTCGGCGGCGACCACATCAAGATCCTGCGCCGGCTGCTGATGGACAACGCCGGCGCGGAGGTGGTGTTCACCTTCGACGGCGACGAGGCCGGGCAGAAGGCGGCGCTGCGGGCGTTCGAGGACGACCAGAAGTTCGCCGCCGAGACGTCGATCGCGATCACCCCGGGCGGCATGGACCCGTGCGAGCTGCGGCTGGCCGAGGGCGACGCGGCCGTGCAGCGGCTGATCGACGGGCGCACCCCGCTGTTCGCGTTCGCGCTGCGCTCGATCGTCGGCCGCTACAACCTGGACACCGACGAGGGCCGGGTGGCCGCGGTGGACGCCGCCGTGCCGGTGGTCGCGGCGATCAAGAACCAGGCGCTGCGCGACCGTTACGCGATCCGGCTGATCGGCATGGCCGGCATCGCCAGCCAGTCCGAGGAGCAGTCGATCATCCGCCGGGTGCGGGCGCTGTCCCGGGCCCGCGCGGCCGGCGCGCCCGCCCCTGCCGAGCGCTCGCGCCCGGACCGCGGCGCGTACGGGCAGCAGCCCGCCGCGCCCCCGCAAGCGCGCGGCCCGCGGCTGGACCTGCGCAGCCCCGCGCACCGGGTGGAGCGCGAGCTGCTCAAGCTCGCCCTGCAGTACCCGCAGCTGGTCTCGCCGGCCTTCGACGCCTACGGCGAGGACGAGTTCACCGGCCCGCCCTACGTCGCGGTGCGCCGGGCGATCGCCGCGGCCGGCGGGGTGGAGCTGGCCGGGCAGGACTACCTGGCGCGGGTGCGCGAGCTGGCGCCCGACGACGCGGTGCGCATGATGGTCACCGAACTGGCCGTGGAGCCGGTGATGCACAAGGTCCCGGAGATCTACGCGGGCCAGGTGCTGGTCGACGTCCGGATGAACGCGGTGAAGCGGCGGGTCGCCCAGGTGCAGGCGTCCATCGCCCGCCTGGCCGCCCAGGGCGTACCCGGCGACGCCCCCGAAGCCAGCTCGGCGCAGGGCGAGTTGTGGGCGCTCCAGCAGTACGGGCAGCGGCTGCGGGTACAGGGCGCGGCCGGTCTGTAGCACCGTCCGCAGGAGCCAGCGGGCCGGGCGCCGCCTCGGGGGCGCGGGGAACTGCGCGCTCAGCCGGGACAGTTGCCGCACTCGGCGATGCGCCTCGGGGGCACCCCCGGAGATCCGGCGGGGGCGGGTGCAGCCCCAGGGGCGCGGGGAACTGCGTGCTCGGCCGGGACAGTTGCCGCGCCCGGCAACGTGCCTCGGGGGCACCCCGGAGATCCGACGGGGCGGGTGCCCTCAGAGGGGCGCGGGGAACTGCGCGCTCAGCCGGGACAGTTGCCGCACCCGGCGACGTGCCTCGGGGGCACCCCGGAGATCCGACCCGGAGGGACGATTGCGCAGGCCGGGGTAGCGATGCGAACGCGAAGCGTCACGAAAAGCGAAAAAGCCGCCGCACGACCCTCGTAGCGGGGCTGTGTCGTGGGCCACACTGGGTGACGGCCCCGGAGGCCGTCAGGAGCCCTTCGAGAGCCCAACGTCGCGCTCACCGCGGAGGTCGCTTCCGTGCAGACGCAAACGCAGACCCCGATCCTTCCCGAACTCCCGCTGTTCCCCGGGGCGTCCGAGCCGCCCTCCGGGCCTGCCGAGGACGGGCCGCCGGGCCTGGCGCGGGTGCCGGAGCAGCGCGGCCCCGAGGACCCGGCGCAGGGCGGGCCCGACGAGGCCGGGTTCGAGCCGGACCCGCCAGAACCCGAACCGGCACCGGTGGCCGACGAGGAGCGGCGGCGGCCGCGCGAGGAGGCGGTCGGCCCGTCCGCCGACCTGTTCCGCCAGTACCTGCGCGAGATCGGCCGCATCCCGCTGCTGACGGCGGCCGAGGAGGTGGACCTGGCCCGCAAGGTGGAGGCCGGGCTGTTCGCCGAGGAGCGGCTCGCCGCGTTCCCCGAACTCGACTCGCAGCTCGCCTCCGACCTGGACCGGCTGGTGGTCATCGGCCGGATGGCCAAGCGCCGGCTCATCGAGGCGAACCTGCGGCTGGTGGTCTCGGTGGCGAAACGATACATCGGACGCGGCCTGACCATGCTCGACCTGGTCCAGGAGGGCAACCTGGGCCTGATCCGCGCGGTGGAGAAGTTCGACTACGCCCGCGGCTACAAGTTCTCCACCTACGCGACCTGGTGGATCCGCCAGGCGATGTCGCGGGCCCTGGCCGACCAGGCCCGCACCATCCGCGTGCCGGTGCACGTCGTCGAGCTGATCAACCGCGTGGTGCGGGTGCAGCGGCGGCTGCTGCAGGAGCGCGGCTACGAGCCCAGCACCGAGGAGGTCGCGGTCCAGCTCGACCTGACCGAGGAGCGGGTCTGCGAGGTGCTGCGGCTGGCGCAGGAACCGGTGTCGCTGCACGCCCCGGTCGGCGAGGAGGAGGACGTCGCGCTCGGCGACCTGATCGAGGACGGGGACGCCGCCTCGCCGGTGGAGTCGGCCGCGTTCCTGCTGCTGCGCGAGCACCTGGAGGCGGTGCTGTCCACCCTGGGCGAGCGGGAGCGCAAGGTGGTGCAGCTGCGCTACGGGCTGGTCGACGGCCGCCCGCGCACCCTGGAGGAGATCGGCCGCATCTTCGGCGTCACCCGCGAGCGGATCCGCCAGATCGAGTCCAAGACCCTCGGCAAGCTCCGCGACCACGCCTTCGCCGACCAGTTGCGCGGCTACCTCGACTGACCGCCCCGGCCCGTTCCGCCGGGCCGGGCGTCCCGCTCGCTCCGTTGAGCGGGGGCCGTGCGGCCGGGCGTCCGGTCAGCCCTGCGCGGACCAGCGGTAGCACAGCTCCGGGCGGCCCACCTGCCCGTACTGCGGGGTGCGCACCGCACGTTCGGTGTCCACCAGGTGCTCCAGGTAGCGGCGGGCGGTGATCCGCGAGACGCCCGCGTCCCGGGCCGCCGCCGTCGCCGTCAGGCCCTCCGCCGCGGCCGCGCGCAGGGCCGCGGTCACCGCCGCGAGCGTCGGGGCGCTCAGGCCCTTGGGCAGCGCCGCGCCCTCCGGGCTGCGCAGCGCGGACAGCGCCCGGTCCACCTCGTCCTGGCCGGACGCCTCGCCGCCGGACAGCTCGCTGCGGTACCGGGACCACCGCTCCAGCCGGTCACGCAGCGAGGGGAAGGTGAACGGCTTCAGCAGGTACTGCACCACGCCCATCGACACCGCCTGCCGGACCACCTCCAGGTCGCGCGCCGAGGTCACCGCGATGACGTCGGCGGTCAGCCCGGCCGCCCGCATCCGGCCGACCATCCGCAGCCCGTGGCCGTCGGGCAGGTGCAGATCGAGCAGCACCAGGTCCACCGGGCGCCGCTCCATCAGCCGCAGCGCGGCCGTGGCGGTGGCGACCACGCCCGCCACCTCGAACCCCGGCACCCGCTCCACGTACATCCGGTGGGCGTCGGCCGCCACCGGATCGTCCTCCACCACCAGCACCCGGATCACGCGTGCGCCTCCTGCCCGGCCGGCCGCAGTGGCAGCCGCACCGTGAACTCGGCGCCGCCGGCGCCGGCCCTGCGCAGCTCCACCGTGCCGCCGCCGCGCCGGGCCGCCTGCTCCACCAGGGCCAGGCCCAGGCCGCGGCCCTCGCTCTTGGTGGTCCAGCCGCGGCGGAAGACCTCGCTGATCGTCTCCGGGTCGACGCCCCGGCCCGAGTCGGCGACCCGGAGCAGCAGTTCGCCGTCCTGCGCGCGGGCTGTCACGGTCACCGCGGGCCGCGGCCGGCCGGGGCCCGAGCCCTCGATCGCCGCGTCGACCGCGTTGTCCAGCAGGTTGCCGAGCACGGTGACCAGGTCGCGGGCGGCGAGCCCCGGCGGCAGCACCCCGTCGTCGATCCGGCTGTCCCCGGTCACGGTCAGCTCCACCCCGCGCTCGTGCGCCTCCGCCGCCTTGCCCAGCAGCAGCGCGGCCAGCACCGGTTCCGCCACGGCCGTGACGACCTGGTCGGTGAGCGCCTGGGCCAGTTGAAGTTCGGCGGTGGCGAAGTCCACCGCCTCCTCGGTGCGGCCCAGTTCGATCAGCGACACCACGGTGTGCAGCCGGTTGGACGCCTCGTGCGCCTGCGAGCGCAGCGCCTCGGCGAAGCCGCGCACCGAGTCCAGCTCCCCGGTCAGCGCCTGCAGATCGGTGCGGTCCCGCAGGGTGACCACGGTGCCGCGGTGCTCCCCGCCGTGCACCGGCGAGGTGTTGACGACCACCACCCGCTCGGCGGTCAGGTGCACCTCGTCGACCCGCGGCTCGGAGGACAGCAGCGCGCCGGTCAGCGACGGCGGCAGCCCCAGGTCCGCGCAGGACCGGCCCACCACGTCCCCGGTCAGGCCCAGCAGGTCGCGGGCCGCGTCGTTGCACAGCACCACCCGGCGGGCGGAGTCCAGCAGCACCAGGCCCTCGCGCAGCGCGTGCAGCGTCGCCTGGTGGTAGTCGTACATCCCGCTGAGCCCGGCCGCGGTCATGCCGTGGGTGTGCCGGCGCAGCCGCCGGTTGACCACGTACGTGCCCAGGCCGCCGAGCGCCAGCGCCGCGGAGGCGACGGTGAGCAGCACGGCGAGCTGCCCGCGGACCTGGCGGCTGATCCGCCCGACCTCGATGCCGACGCTCACCAGCCCGACGATCCGCGTCCCGTCCCGGATCGGCGTGACCACCCGCACCGACGGGCCGAGGGTGCCGGTGTAGGTCTCGGTGAAGGTCTGGCCGCGCAGCGCGGGGGCGATGTGCCCGAGGAAGGGCTGGCCGATCAGGGTGGGGTCGGGGTGGGTCCAGCGGATGCCGTGCGGGTCCATGATCGTCACGAAGTCCACGCCGGCGTCCTCGACCACCTGCCGGGCGTAGGGCTGCAGCGCAGGCGACGGGTCGGGGGACACCGCCGCGCGCCGCACCTGAGGGGAGTCGGCGATCGCCATCGCGGTCGAGACCACCCGGTGGCGTGCCGCGTCCTCCGCCCGGCCGCGGGTGTCGACGTAGGCGAGCACCGCGCACCCCGCGACCACGGCGGCCACGATCACGACCTGCATCGCGAAGAGCTGGCCGGCCAGGCTGCGCGGTCGGGACGGGCTGCGGCGAGCGCGTATCGGGCGGAGCATGCCCACCAGTGTGCACACCGCCGCGGGCGGGTCCGAGAGCCGATACGTGACAAGGCGGGCAGGGCCCGCAGGTCCGGGCCCGCGCCGGAGGGCGTACCAGTGCGGCACGGGACAGCGCGCGTCCGCGAACTCAATGAACGCAAACGTGACCTGGCTCACGTCGTGCGCGCATAGTCACCGGGACCTGTCCACGTCCGGGCGCCAGGGACGGCGCCCGGCCCACCGAGGGAGCCGCATGCCCGCCCAGCCAGCCCCGGTCCGTTCGGCGGCGGGGGCCGCCGGTCCGAGCCGCCGCCGTGGAGCCACCCACGACCTCTACCTGGCCGTGATCGTCGCCGCCGTCGCGGGCGCGGTCCTGGGGCTCGTCGCCCCGGACACCGCCACCAGCCTCAAACCGCTCGGCACCGGATTCGTCAACCTGATCAAGATGATGATCTCGCCGGTGATCTTCTGCACCCTGGTGCTGGGCATCGGCTCGGTCCGCAACGCCACGAAGGTCGGCCGGGTCGGCGGCCTCGCCCTCGGCTACTTCGTCGTCATGTCGTTCGTCGCGCTGGGCATCGGCCTGGCCGTCGGCAACATCCTGCACCCCGGCAGCGGCCTGCACCTGACCAAGGCGCTCGCCGGAGCCGGCCATGCCCAGGCGGCCAACGCCCCCGCCGAGGGCGTGGACTTCGTGCTCGGCATCATCCCCACCAGCTTCGTCTCGGCGTTCACCGAGGGGCAGGTGCTGCAGACGCTGCTGGTCGCGCTGCTCACCGGCTTCGCGCTGCAGGCCATGGGCCCGGCCGGCGCGCCGGTGCTGCGCGGCATCGGGCACCTGCAGAAGCTGGTGTTCAAGGTGCTGTCCATGATCATGTGGGCGGCGCCGCTCGGTGCCTTCGGCGCGCTCGCCGCGGTCGTCGGCTCGGCCGGCGTGGACGCGCTGAAGGCGCTGGCCACGATCATGCTCGGCTTCTACGCGTCCTGCCTGCTCTTCGTGGTCGTGGTGCTGGGGCTGGTGCTGCGGCTGTGCACCGGCGTCAGCCTCTTCGCGCTGCTGCGCTACCTGGCACGGGAGTTCCTGCTGATCGTGTCGACCTCGTCGTCGGAGTCCGCACTGCCGCTGCTGATGGCCAAGATGGAGCACCTCGGGGTCAGCCGCCCGGTGGTCGGCATCACCGTGCCGACGGGCTACTCCTTCAACCTCGACGGCACGATGATCTACCTGACCATGGCCTCGCTGTTCATCGCCGACGCGACGCACATCCCGCTGGGCTTCGGCGAGCAGGTGTCGCTGCTGCTGTTCATGATGATCGCCTCCAAGGGCGCGGCCGGGGTGTCCGGTTCGGGCCTGGCGTCGCTGGCCACCGGACTGCAGTCGCACAAGCCGGTCCTGGTCGACGGCATCGGCCTGATCGTCGGCATCGACCGCTTCATGAGCGAGGCCCGCGCCGTCACCAACTTCGCCGGCAACGCGGTCGCCACGGTCCTGATCGGGACCTGGACCGGCGAGTTCGACCGGGCCCGGGCCGCCGAGGTGCTCGCCGGCCGGCTCCCGTTCGACGACGCGGTCCTCGCCGACGCGGACGCGGCCGGCGAGCAGGCGGACCCGGGGAAGGAGCCGGCACCCGAGCCGGCGTCCCCGGGCCCGTCCGAAGCGGAGCCCGCCCTGCCCGCGCAGCCGGCGGCCGGCTGACCCGTCGGGGCGTCACCTCACCGGATCCGGTGGGGCCCGTCGCGACAGCGGCTCCCAACGGCGGCCGGCCCGTTCCCCCCGGGGGAACGGGCCGGCCGCCGTACGGGTGGCGGGACTTCGCGTCACGCCCCGCGGCGCAGCCTCGCCAGCGGACGGGGGGCGACGATGAAGCCCTCGGCGCGGGCGCTCGCCAGACCGATCCGCGGCAGGTGCGCGCTCTTGGCGAACAGCAGGAACCGCGGCTCCCAGATGGGCCGGTACTTCGCGTTCGCCCGGTACAGCGACTCCAGCTGCCACCAGCGCGAGAAGAACATCAGCGCGGACCGCCACATCCGCAGCACCGGCCCGGCGCCGAGCCGGGCGCCGTCCTCGAACACCGAGCGGAACATGGCGAAGTTCAGCGACAGCCGCTCCACCCCGACCTCGCGGGACCGCTCGATCAGGTCCAGGACCATGAATTCCATCAGGCCGTTCTCGCTGTCGCGGTCGCGGCGCATCAGGTCCAGCGACAGGCCCTCCCCGCCCCACGGCACGAAGCTGAGCAGGGCGCGCAGCTCGCCGTCCGCGTCACGGCACTCGATCATCACGCAGGCGCCGTCCGCCGGGTCGCCGAGCCGGCCCAGCGCCATGGAGAAGCCGCGCTCGGTCTGGCCGTCCCGCCAGCGGTCGGCCGCCTCGATCAGCGCCGCCATCTCGTCGCCGGGGATGTCGCGGTGCCGCCGGATGCGGGTGGTGTAGCCGGCGCGCCGGACCCGGTTGTACGCCTGGCGCACCCCGCGCATCGCCCGGCCGTCCAGGCTGAACTCCTCGGTCTCCACGATCGCCTCGTCGCCCAGCTCCAGGGCGTCCAGGCCGTGCCGGGCGTAGACGGTGCCGCCCTCCTCGCTGGCGCCCATCACCGCGGGGATCCAGGCGTGGTCGCGGGCCGTCGCCAGCCAGGCGTCGATCGCGCCCGGCCACGCCTCGACGTCGCCGATCGGGTCGCCGGCGGCCAGCGCCACCCCGCCGACCACGCGGTAGGTCACGGCGGCCTTGCCGCTGGGGGAGAACACCACCGACTTGTCGCGGCGCAGCGCGAAGTAGCCCAGCGAGTCCCGGCAGCCGTGCCGCTCCAGCAGCACCCGCAGCCGGTCCTCGTCGTCCCGGCTCTGCCACTCCTGGCCGCGCGGCGAGCGGAACAGCGCGTAGAGCACGGCCAGCAGCAGCACCAGGCCCGCGAGGTTGATGCCCGCGTTGACCAGCGGGTTGACGTGCAGATTGGGGGCGATGTCGTCGTCACGGCTCAGCGTGGCCAGCCGCAGCGCCACGTACCAGACGCGGTCCCCGACGCTCGCGCCGTCCGGGCCGACTGCGGTCACCAGCGTGGTGCCCACCAGCACCGACAGCAGCGCGCCCACGCCGAGCACGGCCAGCGCCAGCTGCGGGTTGGTGCGGTCGCCCTTGCCGAAGAACTCCCGCCGGCCCAGCGCGGCGAACACCAGCACGGTCAGGGTGATCGCGGTGGAGACCCAGTTGAACGGGTGCCGGCGCAGGTCGTCGTAGCACAGCGCCCACACCGACAGCACCGCGTACCCGCCGCACAGCACCATGAACACCAGCCACGCCATGCGCTTGTGGCGGGCCAGCACGACGGACATGAACGCCGCTGCCGCCGCCGAGCCGAAGCCCGCGAAGAGCATGAACGGAGTGAACAGCTCGCCGGTGTTGTGGTGCGAGATCTCGTGGCGGACGCTCAGGGACACCGCCGTGGCCAGGTTGAGCAGCGCGATCACCCGCAGGTACCAGATCGGCACCCGGGCGCTGCGCCGTGACAGCGCGCCCCCGCCGCGCACGCACTTCCCCGCGGGCCCCTGCGGGTGCGGGGCCGACGAGGTGGCGGCGGTGCCGTGTGCGGTGGCCTGGCCCGTGGCGCGCGGGGGCGCGCTGACGGCACTGCTCATGTTGTTCGCCTCCCGGGCGACAGCCCTGAATCGTTCCCGGAGCCCTGACCGCCCGAACGGGAACGAGGGCACAGGCTACCAACGCCCTGCGCCCCCGCAACCCCGCGCGGCAGGCTGTTCATCTGCCGTCCCCGGATCAGTCGACCTCGGCCACCGCTTGGGCGAACTGAGCCGCGTACAGCCGGGCGTAGGCGCCCTCGGCGGCCAGCAGCTCGTCGTGTGTGCCCTGTTCGACGATCGACCCGGACTCCATGACCAGGATGACGTCGGCGTCGCGGATCGTCGACAGCCGGTGCGCGATGACGAAGCTGGTCCGCCCGTGGCTGAGCTTGGCCATGGCCCGCTGGATCAGCACCTCGGTCCTGGTGTCCACCGAGCTGGTCGCCTCGTCCAGGACCAGGATCACCGGGTCGGACAGGAACGCCCGGGCGATGGTGATCAGCTGCTTCTCGCCGGCGCTGACCCCGGTGCCCTCGTCGTCGATCACCGTGTCGTAGCCGTCGGGCAGGGTGCGGATGAAGCGGTCCGCGTGCGCGGCCCGGGCCGCCGCCTCGATCTGCTCCCGGGTGGCCTTCGTGCTGCCGTACCCGATGTTGTCGGCGATGGTCCCGCCGAACAGCCAGGTGTCCTGCAGCACCATGCCGATCGCCGAGCGCAGCTCCTCGCGGGACATCGTCGCGACGTCGGTGCCGTCCAGGGTGATCCGGCCGCCGTCCACCTCGTAGAACCGCATCAGCAGGTTCACCAGGGTGGTCTTGCCCGCACCGGTCGGGCCGACGATGGCGACCGTGTTGCCCGGCTCGACGGCCAGCGACAGGCCCTCGATGAGCGGCTTCTCCGGCTGGTAGCGGAAGCTGACGTCCTCCAGCGCCACCCGGCCGTGCAGTTCCAGCGGCCGGGCCGGCTTCGCCGGGTCCGCCGACTGCTCGCCTGCGTCGAGCAGTTCGAAGACCCGCTCGGCCGAGGCGACTCCGGACTGGATGAGGTTGGACATGCTGGCGACCTGCGTCAGCGGCTGGCTGAACTGCCGCGAGTACTGGATGAACGCCTGCACGTCGCCGATCGACAGCGCGCCGGACGCCACCCGCAGACCGCCGACCACCGCGATCAGCACGTACTGCAGGTTGCCGATGAACATCATCAGCGGCTGGATGGTGCCGGAGATGAACTGGGCGCGGAACCCGGACTTGAACAGCTCCTCGTTCTCCTGCTGGAAGGTCTCCGCGGACTCCTTGGCCCGGCCGAACACCTTCACCAGGGAGTGCCCGGTGTACATCTCCTCGATGTGCGCGTTGAGCGTGCCCGTGGTCTTCCACTGCTGCACGAACTGCGGCTGCGCCCGCTTGCCGACCCGGGTCGCCACCACCAGCGTCAGCGGCACGGTCACCAGCGCGACCACCGCCAGCAGCCAGGAGATCCAGAACATCATGGCCAGCACGCCGACGATGGTCAGCACCGAGTTGATCAGCTGACCCATGGTCTGCTGCATCGTCTGGCCGATGTTGTCGATGTCGTTGGTGGCGCGGCTGAGCACCTCGCCGCGCGGCTGCTGGTCGAAGTACGACAGCGGCAGCCGGGACAGCTTGTCCTCGACGTCCTTGCGCAGCCGGTACACGGCGCGGTTGATGACCTTCGTCGCGGTGCGCATCTGCAGCACGCTCAGCAGCGCGGCCACCAGGTACACGGCGAGCGCCAGCAGCAGCACCCGGCCGATGGCGCCGAAGTCCATGCCCTGGCCGGGGGTGAAGTGGATGCCCGACAGCATGTCGGCGACCCCGCCCTTGCCGTGCTCCCGCAGGTAGTCCAGCGCCTGCTCCTTGGAGGTGCCGTGCATCTGCCGGCCGATCACGCCCGCGAAGATCAGGTCGGTGGCGTGGCCGAGGATGCGCGGGCCGGTCACGGTCAGCGCCACGCTGAGGGTGCCCAGCGCCAGCACCGTGTACATCAGGGCGCGGTCCGGGCGCATCAGGCCGACGAGCCGCTTCAGCGACCCCTTGAAGTCCATCGACCGCTCGATCGGACCGCCGCCCATGAAGCGTGCCGGGCCGCCCATCGGCGCCGGTCCGCGGCGCGCCGCGGCCTTCTTCGGGTCCCCGCTGCTCATGCGGCGGCCTCCTGCTCGGTCAGCTGGGACAGGACGATCTCCCGGTAGGTCTCGTTGGCCGCCATCAGCTCGGCGTGGGTGCCGCTGCCGACGACCCGGCCCTCGTCCAGGACCACGATCCGGTCGGCGTCGCGGATGGTCGACACCCGCTGGGCGACGATCACCACGGTCGCGTCTGCGGTCTCCTGGGCCAGCGCGCGGCGCAGCGCCGCGTCGGTGGCGTAGTCCAGCGCGGAGAAGGAGTCGTCGAACAGGTAGATCTCCGGGCGGCGCACCAGCACCCGGGCGATGGCCAGACGCTGCCGCTGGCCGCCGGAGACGTTGCTGCCGCCCTGCGCGATGGGCGCGTCGAGGCCGCCCTCCAGCTTCTCCACGAACTCCTTGGCCTGCGCCACCTCCAGCGCGTGCCACAACTCCTCCTCGGTGGCGTCGGGCTTGCCGTACCGCAGGTTGGAGGCCACCGTGCCGGAGAACAGGTACGGCTTCTGCGGCACCAGGCCCACCGTCTCGGCGAGCAGCGCCGGATCGAGGTCGACGACGTCCTCGCCGTCGATCAGCACCTGGCCGCCGGTCGCGTCGTACAGCCGCGGGACCAGCCCGAGGAGCGTGGACTTGCCGCTGCCGGTGGACCCGATCACCGCGGTCGTCTCGCCCGGCCGGGCGAGCAGGTCGATGCCGCGCAGCACCGCCGCCTCCGCGCCCGGGTAGGCGAAGTCCACGCTGAACAGCTCCAGTTCGCCGTGCCGCTGCAGCTCGGTGACCGGCGTGGCCGGCGGGACGACGCTGGAGTCGGTGGACAGCACCTCCTGGATGCGCTCGGCGCACACCTCGGCGCGCGGCACCATCATGAACATGAAGGTGGCCATCATCACCGACATCAGGATCTGCATCAGATAGCTGAGGAACGCGGTCAGCGCACCGACCTGCATCCCGCCGCTGTCGATGCGGTGCGCGCCGAACCAGAGCACCGCCACGCTGGAGGTGTTCACGATGGCCATGACGGTCGGGAACATCAGCGCCATCAGCCGGCCGGTGGCCAGCGACACCGCGGTCACCTCGTCGTTGGCCTCGCCGAACCGCTCCTGCTCGTAGCCGTCCTTGACGAAGGCGCGGATCACCCGGATCCCGGTGATCTGCTCGCGCAGCACCCGGTTGACGGTGTCGACCCGCTTCTGCATCGTGCGGAACAGCGGCCGCATCTTCCGCACGATCAGGCTGACCGCGATGCCCAGCACCGGGACCACGGCCAGCAGCAGCGAGGACAGCGGCACGTCCTGGCCCAGCGCCATGATGATGCCGCCGACGCACATGATCGGCGCCGAGACCATCAGCGTGAAGGTCATCAGCACCAGCATCTGCACCTGCTGGACGTCGTTGGTGGTGCGGGTGATCAGCGAGGGGGCGCCGAAGTGGCCGACTTCGCGGGCCGAGAAGCTCTGCACCCGGTCGAAGACCGACGCGCGGATGTCGCGGCCGACGGCCATGGCGGTCCTCGCGCCGAAGTAGACCGCGCCGATCGAGCACAGCACCTGGGCGACCGTCACCCCGATCATGGTGGCGCCCATGCCCAGGATGTAGCCGGTGTCGCCCTTGACGACGCCGTTGTCGATGATGTCGGCGTTGAGGGTCGGCAGGAAGAGGGCCGCGATCGTCGACACGAGCTGCAGCACCACGAGCAGCCCGATGGGGCGTTTGTACGGTCCGAGGTGGGACCGCAGGAGTCGGATCAGCACACTGGTTACCTCGGTGTCGGGCGGCGAGCCAGTTCGGGCGTGGACGCTGGCATCCCGGAAGGACGCACCCGGCCCGGACGGGGTTGAGCCGGGGGGTGCGCGAGGACAGCCCGCCGTATCGGCCGGCGGGCAACCCTATCTTCCGTTACCGGGGCGACGCATGGGATTTTCCCGGCACGACTTGACGCAACGCTGACCGAACGCGGCGCGCCCAGGCCGGCCCGCGTGTCGTTCCTCACAGCCGGCCCGCACGTCCGCGTGTCGCCCCTCACAGGGGCCGGCAGTTCCGCGTGCCCGTGACTCCGGCGCGCCCGGTCCCCGGCGTCAGGCGTGCAGCGTGTCGAACGCCCCCGGGTGGGTGTTCTCGCGGACCGCCCGGTACTGCTGGCGCACCGCCGAGCCGACCGCCGCCTCGTCCCCCGGGTCCAGCAGCCGGGCCGCGGCCTGCTGCCACTGCGGCGGCTCGTGCTGCGGCTGCGACCCCAGCATCGTGCCCAGCGACCACGCCGCCTGCCGGGCCGCGCCCAGCGCCGCGTACTCCGCGGCCGGCGGGACCACCACGAGGGTGTTGAACAGCGCCGGCGCGATGGCCTGCACCGCGGGCAGTTCGGCCGCCGCCCCCAGCAGGAACACCCGGTGCACCTGCACGCCCTTGGTGCGCAGCACGTCCAGCGCGTCCGCCAGCCCGCACAGCATGCCCTCGAACGCCGCCCGCGCCAGGTGCTCCGGCTTCATCGAGTCGCGCCGCAGCCCGGCCAGGGTGCCGGCGGTGTGCGGCAGGTCCGGCGTCCGCTCGCCCTCCAGATAGGGGAGCAGCACCAGCCCGTACGAGCCCGGCGTCGACTTCAGCGCCAGCTCGGAGAGCCCGGCGAGGTCGGTGCCCAGCAGGTCCGCGGTGCCGCGCAGCGCCCGGACCGCGTTGCGCACCTGGAGCAGCGGCAGGTGCCGGCCGGTGGCGTCGGCGTACCCGGTGATCGTCCCGGTGGGGTCCTTGAGCGCCTCGTGGTGCACCGCGAAGACGCTGCCGGCCGTGCCCAGCGAGACCACCGCGTCGCCCGGGCCGAGCCCGAGCCCCAGCGCGGCGGCCATGGTGTCGCCGGTGCCGGCCGAGATCAGCAGGCCCTCCGGGGTCTGCCCGGCGGGCTCCGCGGGGGCCAGCACGTCGGGCAGCTGGACCTGGTGGCCGAGCGCCAGCTCGACGAGGTCGGGGCGGTACTCGCCGGTCGCCGCCGACCAGTACCCGGTGCCGGAGGCGTCGCCGCGGTCGGTGGTGCGCCGGGCGGGCTGGCCCAGCAGCTGCCAGACCAGCCAGTCGTGGGGGAGCAGCACCTGGGCGACGCGCTTGGCCGCGGCCGGCTCGTGCTGGGCCAGCCAGCGCAGCTTGGCCACCGGGTACGCGGCCTGCGGGACGGCGCCGACCGCCTCCGCCCAGCCGCTGGGCCCGCCCAGCTCCTCGGCGAGGTCGGCGGCCTGCACCTGGGCGCGCTGGTCACCGCGCAGCAGTGCGGGCCGGACGGTGACCCCGCCGGCGTCCAGGGCGAGCAGCCCCTGCTGCTGCCCGGCGATGCCGATGGCCTGGACACCCTCCAGCACCCCGCCGGAGGCCGCCTCGCCGAGCGAGAGCAGCCACGCCTGCGGGTCGATCTCGGTCGGCTTCCCGCCGTCCTCCAGCGGATGCGGCGCCTGGCCCTGCCGGACCACCGCCCCGGTCTCGCTGTCGCACACCACGATCGTGGTGTGCGTGGTCGAGCTCTCTATACCGGCGACTTTCCCCATGCCGCCGATGATGCCGTATCTCAGGTGTTGGAAGTGCCCCAGTCGTCCTCCGGCGCGCTGCCGTTGCGCAGCGAGCGCACCTTCTGCGCGAGGGAGTCGGGGAGGTGGTCGCCGACGGTCGCGGAGACCTTGTCCGCGGTCTTGGCGGCGGCCTGCCGTCCCTGCAGCACCGCGGCCTCGGCGGTGTTGCGCACGGCGGGGTTCTGGGCGAGCTTCTGCGCCTGGGCGCGCAGCTGCTCGTACCGCTCGCGCCCGGCGCGTGCGCCGAGCACGTAGCCGATCGCGGCTCCGGTGATGAACGTCAGCCGGTACAGCATGGCTCCACCCTTCTTCGTCCCTCGGGGCTGTTCGGCGCCTACCCTGCGCACCCGGGTGGCAACCCCGGGGCAAGTGGTTGGCGGAGCACCCCCCCACTTGCGCTAATGTATGTGTCGCACCGAGAGCGCGCCCTCCGGGACCATCCCGGCGGGTGCATTCGGCGCACGCAGAGCGATCCTCCGTAGCTCAATTGGCAGAGCAGCCGGCTGTTAACCGGCAGGTTACTGGTTCGAGTCCAGTCGGGGGAGCTCGGTCCTCCGTAGCTCAATTGGCAGAGCAGCCGGCTGTTAACCGGCAGGTTACTGGTTCGAGTCCAGTCGGGGGAGCGCTGGAAACGGGACCCCCACCGGGGTCCTTTTTCATGTGCGGTCCCGGGGGGTTCGCGGGTGCGTCACCGGTTCCCGTGGTTTTCCCGGCCGCCGGGAACCAGGCGACCGCGCCGGCGAGTCCACCTGATGGCGTGTCTGTGACCCGTGCGGGCGACACATCGTATGAGCAGCTATGCTGCGGCAGACGATGCGCGCGGCGCGCCGTACGGGGCGGTAGCTCAGCCGGTTAGAGCAGCGGACTCATAATCCGCCGGTCGTGGGTTCGAGTCCCACCCGCCCCACTGTGCACTCCCGTTCGGTGTTCGCCGGGGTCCCCGGCGCGAACGGCCGCGATGATGCCACGCATGGCGGAGCCCCCGGCTTTTCGATGGCCGGGGGCTCCGAACTTTTCGCGTGCCGGCGCGGCGCCGCGGGTTCGGCCGTTCGGGGTCTCCTCGCCCTGGCGCCGCGGCGGGGCCGCGGGGACCCGGCGGAGCCGGCCGGACCGGGTCAGCCCACGAGGGGTCCGGTGACCGGCAGCACCACCTGGCACGGGACGGGCCGCGGGTGCGCCGGGTCCAGCGCGTTGAGCACGTCGGTCAGCGCGATCGGGTCGTAGGCGATCTCCAGGTGGTCGCTGGCGTCCAGCGGGCACTGGTCCTGCACGGTGATGTTCGTGACGTTCGGCGCCGCCGGCAGGAACGCGTTGGTGTACGGAGTGACCACCTCGTCCCCGGTCGTGGTGATGACGGTGTAGCCGACGCCCGGCACGGTCTCGCCGCCGGCGTTGAGCCCGGTCAGGAAGTCCGAGCCGATCTCCTGCTCCACGCAGGCCGCGCAGGCCGGGCCGACCACGAACTGGTTCGCCGGTTCCAGCAGGCCCAGCTGGCGGCCGAACTCGGTGATCCCGTCGAGCGTCGTGCCGTTGTTGCTGGGCGACAGCGCCACCAGCCGGTCGGTCTTCGCCGCGCCGCCCAGGTACTTCAGGTAGTAGCGCGGCATCATGCCGCCCTGGGAGTGGCCGACCAGGTCGACCTTGGCGCTGCCGGTGGCGGCCAGCACCTGGTCCACGAACGACGACAGCCTGGCCGCGCCGGACTCGATCGGCCCGGTGCCCTGGATCGGCGAACCGGCGGACGGGCCGCCGTAGCTGAACGCGAAGACGCAGTAGCCGTTGTTCGCCAGCAGCGGCGAGGCGCCGCCCCAGTTGTCCCTCTGGTTCTCGAAGGTGCCGTGCACCAGCACCACCGGGTACGGGTGGGCCGAACTCGGCCGGCACGACGAGTCGTTCGCGCCCGGCGGGGCGACGGTCGGCAGCAGGAAGCCGCCGATGAAGCCGCTGCTGAAGTGGTAGTCGACCGGCAGCGGCCAGGGGGCCGCGGACGCGCCCTGGGTGACACCCAGGGCGAGCCCGAGCGCCGCCGCGGCCGCCGCGGCTATGCGGAGAAAGGTCCGTTTCATGCTCCGGTACCGTCCCTTGCGCTGGAAATGGCGGAAGAATTCCGGGCAGTGAGCGGCGCGATGCTAGGAAGTGCGCGGAGGGCGGTCAACGGGGGTTTCCGCGTCCGGGAAAAGCCCGTCGGAAGATGCCAGGAACCGCGTCGCGGGCAAAGGCGGAACTGTCACCCGCAAGACAGGAATCCACCGGACGAGCCCCGGCGCGGGCAGGGTCCGGGCAGGGGCGCGAGCCGGGCGCAGGCGGGGTCCGGGCGGCGCCGAATCCTGTGGCGACGGGGGTCCGGGCCGGGTGCAGACCCAGGAGCCCGTCGCTGTCCGAACTCTTGACTCACCAGTAACATCGCCGCATACTCGCGGCGTGGAGGGTCCCTGGTCGCGAATGCCGGCGCGTTTCGCCGCGGAAGTGCGAAAGGAGCGGTCCTCTCTCGCCGCCGAGATCATCACCGAGATTCGGCGCCATGTCCCGGATTTCTCCCGGCCGCTCGCCGGGCAATTCGGCGCGGGAATCCAGCAGGGCGTGGAGACCGCGCTCGAGCAATTCGCCGACCTGCTGGAGGGCGCCGGGGAGGGCGCGCTCGGCGAGGAGCGGCTGCGGGTCCACCGGGCCCTGGGCCGGGGCGAGTTCGCCGAGGGCCGCAGTCTGGACGCGCTGCAGGCCGCGTACCGCGTCGGCGCCCGGGTAGCCTGGCGGCGCTACGCGCGCGTCGCCCGCGGCACCGGGCTCGGCGCCGACCGCATGGTGCTGCTCGCCGAGGCGATCTTCGCGCACATCGACGAGCTGGCCGCCGCGGCCGTGGCCGGCTACGCCGCGGCCCGTGCCGACGAGGCCGGCACCTTCGGCCGCCGCCGTCACCAGCTGCTGGACCTGATGGTGTCCGGCGCCGCGCCCGGTGCGGTCCGCGACGCCGCCCGCCTCGCGGACTGGCCGCTGCCCCCCGACGTCGCCTGCGTGGCACTCGGCGCCGCCGCCGCGCCGCCCGCGCGCACCCTGGCCGCCGCGCTGCGCCTGCCGGACCTGGTGCTGGCCGACCTCGACGGGCCGGAGTCCTGCCTGGTGGTGCCGGAGCCCGCGCTCTACCTCAGGGACGGCCAGGTGCAGCGGGTCATGCAGGGCAGGGGAGCGGTGATCGGCCCGGCGGTGCCGCCGGACGCCGCCGCGCACTCGCTGCGCTGGGCCCGGGCGATCCGCGCCTGCCTGCCGCAGCCGCACGGCGGGCGCGCGCCCGTGGACTGCGAGCGGTGCCTGCCCGAACTGCTGCTGCTCGGCGACCCGGCCCTGGTCGCGCTGATCGCCGACCGCCGGTTGAGCCCGCTCGCCGACCTCACCCCCAAGCGCGGCGAGCGGCTGGCCGCCACCCTGCTGGCGTGGCTGCAGACCAACCGCGGCAGCGCGCCCGACGTCGCCGCGCGGCTCGGCATCCACCCGCAGACCGCGCGGCAGCGCCTGCACCAGGTGCAGCGGCTGTTCGGCCCGGCGCTCGCCGACCCCGACGCCCGCTTCGAGCTGGAAGTGGCGCTGCGCAGCCGGCTGATGGCCAGCGCGTTCGGCGCCGCCCCGCGCCTGGGAGCGTGAGGCGGCGCGGGGCGCGCCCGGTACCGCGCCCGCCACGGCACGCCGGCGGGCGCACGTCGAACGGCGTGCGGGAGCGCATCGGGCGAGGGGGCGTCAGGAGGGTGCGCGGGGCCGCGGGGGTGGCCGTCCCGCTGCCCCGGGCCGTTCGCCGGAGCGGTGCCGTCACGCACCGCGACGGCCCCGGGGGAGTTTCCCGGCAAAGCCGGGGGAAGCGGGTGTCCAGGGTTACGCCTGGGGCAAGCGTTCCCCTAAGGTCCATCCCGCCATGGATTACTGCTACGCGTGCCGGCGCCACCTCAACGGCGCGTACTCCTGCCCGGGTTGCGGGACGCCCGCAGACGAGCTCACGCTGCCGGCGGTCACCGACACCGCGACGCTGCCCCCGGTCGTCCCTGACGGGAACGGCGACGGCGCCCCCGGCTCGGGCCGGGCGGCGCGGCGGGCCGAGGGGCGGCGCTCGGCCGCCCGCTCGGCGAAGCGCGGCCGGCAGCGGGTGGCCGTCTACGGTGTCGGCGCGGTCGCGGTGGTGGGCGCGCTGACGATGTTCTCCATGGCGGCGCTCTCCGGCGGCTCCGGTGGCGCCGCGGATCCGGGCGTGGGCGTCAACCCCGTGCTGCCCGGCGCCTCTTCGGGCGCGCCGTCGCCCGACGACGCGGGCCTGCTCCCGTCGTCTTCCAGCGGCACTCCCAGCCACGGCAGGACCGCGTCGCCGTCCGGTTCGGCGTCGCCGTCGGACTCCACGAGCCCGACGGCCGGCGCCACCACGCCGCACACGTCGGCGCCGCCGCGCACCACCACGACCGCGCCGACCACCGCGCCCACCACGAAGGCGCCGACGCCCACCGCGACCGGGACGCACCCCACCTCCCCGCCGACGCCGACCAAGACGCCGTGCAAGAAGGTGCTGTGGTGGTGCCAGTGATGCGCCGCTGACCGTCCGGCGTGCCCCGAGGCGGCGACCGGCGGCGGTCGCGGGGGATCGACCGGCCGCGGGGGTTCAGCCGGGGGCTTCGGTCCAGCCGGTCGCGGCGGTCTAGCCGGCCGCCGGGGGCGCCGGGTCCGGCGCGGCGCCGGCGTCGTCGCCCAGCATCCGCCGGAGCAGGTCGCGCAGGGTCGTGCGATCACCGACGGACAGGGCGGCGAGCGGCTCGCGGGCGAAGTCCAGCGAGGACCGCAGCCGCGCGGCGGTGTCCCGGCCGTGCTCCGTGGCCGCGGCCAGCTTGACCCGGCGGTCGGCCGGGTCCGCGCGCCGCTCGGCGAGCCCCTGCGCCTCCAGCCGGTCCACGATGCCGGTCACGTTCGACGGCTCGCACTTCAGCCGCTGGGCGATCTGCCGCATCGGCATCGGCCCGGTGGACAGCAGGGCCAGGACCCTGGCCTGCGCGCCGGTCAGCCGGTGCACGGCGGCTGCCGCGTCGTACTCCTGGTAGTACCGCGCCACGATCGTGCCGATCAGGTCGACGACCTCGGCGGTCAGCGGGTCCATGCGGCGTGTCATGGGTCCAGGGTAGCCGTTTGCTTGACAAGGTGAAACATCAAGGACCATCGTTAATTAAGAACCTAAATCTTTGCCATGGTGAACTGCTTCTCCTCGGCGCCCGCGCGCCGGGCCGCGAGCGGTGGCGCCACGGCGGAAGGAGCCCACCCGCATGCCCATGAGCCGCGAATGGCACCTGGTCGCCCGCCCCCAGGGCTGGCCGGTCCCCGAGGACTTCGCCCTGGTCTCGACGGACGTCCCCGAGCCGGGCCCGGGCCAGGTCCTGGTCCGGAACCTGTTCCTTTCGGTGGACCCGTACATGCGCGGGCGGATGAACGACGCCAAGTCGTACGCGCCGCCGTACGCGCTGGGCGAGCCCATGCTGGGCGGCGCGGTGGGCGTGGTGGTGGCGTCGGCGGCCGACGGGATCGCGGTCGGCGACCACCTGCTGCACGGGCTCGGCTGGCGCGAGTACGCGCTGGTGGACGCCGCGCGCACGGTCGCCGTGGACCGGCGGGCGGCACCCCTGCCGGCCTACCTCGGCGTGCTCGGCATGACCGGCCTCACCGCGTACGCCGGACTGCTGCGTGTCGCCGGCTTCACCGAGGGGGAGAGCGTCTTCGTCTCGGGTGCCGCGGGCGCGGTCGGCAGCCAGGCCGGCCAGATCGCCCGGCTCAAGGGCGCCGCGCGTGTCGTCGGCAGCGCGGGATCCGACGAGAAGGCCGCGCTGCTCGTCGACGAGTACGGCTTCGACGCCGCCTTCAACTACCGCAAGGGGCCGGTGGCCGAGCAGCTGCGCGCGGCCGCGCCCGACGGCATCGACGTCTACTTCGACAACGTCGGCGGCGAGCACCTCGAGGCGGCGATCGGCGCGCTGAACGTGCACGGCAGGGCCGCGCTGTGCGGCGCGATCAGCCAGTACAACGCCACCGAGCCGCCGCCCGGGCCGCGCAACCTCGGCCTGCTCATCGGCAAGCGGATCACCCTCAGCGGCTTCCTGGTCGGCGACCACCAGGACCTGCGGCCGGAGTTCGTGCGCGAGGTGGGCGGCTGGCTGCGGGACGGCCGGCTCCAGTACCGCGAGACCGTCGTCACGGGAATCGACCGGGCGCTGGACGCGTTCCTCGGACTGCTGCGCGGCGACAACACCGGCAAGATGATCGTCGCCCTCCCGGAGTGAGAGCGACGGCGGGCGGGGTCGATACCGTCACCGCCTTTCAACAAAATGTTGACGGCGCGACTTTTCCGCCCGATCAGGAGGACCCGCTCATGACCATCCAGTCCGTCGACGTCCTGTACACCGCCGTCGCCACCGCGGAGAACGGCCGTGACGGCCGGGTCGCCAGCGACGACGGCAAGCTGGACGTCGTCGTCAACCCGCCCAAGGAGCTCGGCGGCAGCGGCGCCGGCACCAACCCCGAGCAGCTCTTCGCCGCCGGGTACAGCGCCTGCTTCCAGAGCGCGCTGGGTGTCGTGGCCCGCCGCGAGGGCGCCGACATCTCCGGCTCCCGGGTGACCGCGCGCGTCGGCCTCGGCAAGACCGCGGAGGGCGGCTTCGGACTCACCGTCGAACTCGCCGTCTCCATCCCGGGTGTGGACGCCGCCACCGCCCAGGACCTGGTCGAGAAGGCCCACCAGGTTTGCCCCTACTCCAACGCGACGCGCGGCAACATCGCGGTGGAACTGACCGTCGTCTGACGGGATCCGCCCGGCTCCCGTGCCGAAATCCGGCTCGCCGGCGCCCGGTTGCGCCCTGCTGGGGCGTGGGGGCCGCACATGGCGTCGTAAGGACCGTGCTCCCTAGGGAGCACGGTCCTTACCCGTCGGTGCGGCCCCAGCCGTCGGCCCGGTGTCGGCGGGGGAGTCCGGCGGCGGTGCCAGCAGCGCGAGGAAGTCACGGAAGGCGGCGGGCATGTCGACCGCCTCGGGGTCGAGCAGCCACTGCACCTGCAGCCCGTCGACGACGGCCGCCAGCAGCGTCGCCGCCCGCTCGGGCGACAGCCCGCCGGGCAGCCGGTCGCCGTACTCCGCCCGCAGCGCCTCGGCGCCGCCGCCGCGCACCGCGGCGTACCGGTCCCTGAAGTACTCCTGCGCCGGGTGCCCCTCGGTGACGCTGTCGCCGGCCAGCACGGTGAACGCCTGGACGATGCCGGGCCGTGTCGCGTTGTACTCGACGAGGTGGGCCACCACCTCCAGCGGCCAGGCGCGGCCGTGCAGCGCCGCCGAGGCCATGTCCCACTGGTCGCGCGCCTCCAGGACGGCCACCAGCAGCGCCTCCTTGGTGGGGAAGTAGTGCATGAGCCCCTGCTGGGTCAGCCCCACCCGCTCCGCCACCGCCGCCAAGGTCGCGCCGCGGTAGCCGCGTTCGGCGATCACCTCGGTCGCGGCCTGGATGATCTCCGCCCGCCGTTCGCCGCGCTCGCCCCTGGCTCTGGTCACCGCCATCAGCCCCTTCCCCTGGAGGTCGAGCCTACAAGATGACAAGACGGTAACTATCCCTACCGGCTGACAGGCAACCAGGCCCGGGCGGGCGCAGGATGGCCGCCATGACACCTGAGACGGCGCGGAACGCGGTGCGGCACCCGGTCAACACCCCCGCCCAGGAGGAGGATCGGGCCCCCGCGCAGGGGAGCGGCCGGCAGGCGTCCGGCGGTCCCGGCCGGGAAGCGGTCCGCCGCCGCGAGGAGGCCGTCGAGGCGGCGCTGGCCGCGCTCGACCTCGACGCGAAGACGCGCCTGCTGGCCGGCCAGGACATGTGGACGCTGCCCGCGCTCGGCGAGATCGGGCTCGGCTCGCTGGTGATGTCCGACGGGCCGATCGGCGTCCGCGGCCGCCGCTGGACCGGCGTCGACCCGTCCACCGCCCTGCCCAGCCCCACCGCGCTCGCCGCCACCTGGGACCCCGACCTGGCCCGCCGCGCCGGCCGGCTGCTCGCCCAGGAGGCGCACCGCAAGGGCGTCCACGTGCTGCTCGCCCCGACCGTCAACCTGCACCGCAGCCCGCTGGGCGGACGGCACTTCGAGGCGTACAGCGAGGATCCGTACCTCACCGGCGCGATCGGCACCGGCTATGTGCGCGGCGTGCAGGACGGCGGCGTCGGTGTCACGGTCAAGCACTTCGTCGGCAACGACGCGGAGACCGACCGCTTCACCGTCGACAACCGCATCCCCGAACGGGCCCTGCGGGAGCTGTACCTGGCGCCGTTCGAGGCGATCGTCGCCGGGGCGCGGCCGTGGGGCGTGATGGCCGCCTACAACGCCGTCGACGGGACCTCGATGACCGAGCACGACGCCCTGGTGAACGGCGTGCTGCGCGGCGAGTGGGGGTTCGACGGGGTCGTGGTCTCCGACTGGTTCGCGGCCCGCAGTACCGCCGGTGCCCTGCGCGGCGGCCTGGACCTGGCGATGCCCGGCCCGCTGACCGTCTACGGCCCGGCCCTCGCGGCGGCGGTACGGGCCGGCGAGGTCGAGGAGGCGCTGGTCGACGCCGCGGTGCGGCGGGTGCTGCGGCTCGCCGCGCGGGCCGGGCTGCTGTCCGGCACCCCGGCCGCCGTCGCGGTCGCGGACCGGCCCGCCGGAATCGACGGCGACGCGCTGGCCCGCGAGATCGCCGCCACCGCCTGCGTGCTGCTGCGCAACGAGGTGCGCGGCGGCGCGCCGGTCCTCCCGCTCGACCCGATCGCGCCGGGCGGCGAGAGCACTGGATCCACCGGGCCCGATGCGGCTCGCGGGATCGCGCTGATCGGGACCGCGGCCCGCGACGCGCGCATTCTCGGCGGCGGTTCGGCGCAGGTCTTCCCCGAACACGTCGTCTCGCCGCTCGACGGGCTGCGCGCCGCGTTGCCGCCGGACGTCCCGCTGACCTGGGCGGCCGGCGCCGACCCGAGCGAGGAACTGGCCGCCGCCGCAGCGGGGTTCACCCTGAGCGCGATCGTCCGCGACGCCACCGGGCGGGAGTTGGGCGGCGAGCCGCTCCCGGGCGGGCAGTTGCTGTGGCTCGGCGACCTGCCCGAGGGCGTGGCCTACGAGGAGCTGCACACCGTCGAGATGCGCGGACGGTTCGTGCCGCGGGTGAGCGGCGAGCACCGCTTCGGCACCCGCGGCCTGGGCAACTTCCGGCTCACCGTGGACGGCATCGTGCTCTTCGACGGTGTGCAGGCGGATGACAACGCCGACCCGTTCGAGGCGTTCTTCGGCACCCCCACGGAGCGCGGCGCCGTCCACCTGGCCGCCGGGCGGGCGGTCGACGTCAGCCTCGCCCACACCCCGCCCAAGGAGCTGGAACTGCCGGTGCAGGCCGTCGGGTTCTCGCTGCTGCACGGCGAACCGGAAAGGGACCCGGAGGAGTTGCTGGACGAGGCGGTGGCAGCGGCGCGCGCCGCGCACACCGCGGTGGTGGTGGTCGCCACCACCGAGCGCGTGGAGTCCGAGGGCTTCGACCGGACCGGACTGGGGCTGCCGGGCCGGCAGGACGAGCTGGTCGCCCGGGTCGCCGCGGCCAACCCGCGCACCGTGGTGGTGGTCAACTCCGGTGCTCCGGTGGAGATGCCGTGGCGCGAGGACGTGGCGGCGGTGCTGCTCGCCTGGTTCCCCGGGCAGGAGGCCGGGGCGGCGTTGGCGGACGTCCTGCTCGGCGCACGCGAGCCCGGCGGGCGGCTGCCCACCACCTGGCCGGCCCGCCTGGCCGACGCCCCGGTGTCCCGCGTCACCCCGCAGGACGGACAACTGGTCTACGAGGAGGGGCTGTTCATTGGCTACCGGGCCTGGGACCGGGTACCGGCCGCCCCCGCGTACCCGTTCGGCCACGGCCTCGGCTACACCACCTGGACCTACGACTCGCTGACCCTGGAGCCCGGTTCGGCGCAGGACGGCACCCTCGCGCAGGCCGTGGTCCGGCTGCGCAACACCGGCGCCCGGCACGGGCGCGAGGTCGTGCAGCTGTATCTGCGGCCGGAGGCGCCCGGTGCGAACGGGACGGGCGGGGACGGGGCGGGCGTGAAGGCGACGGGGGCAGGCGGGGGCGGCAGCGCTGCCGGCGTGGAGCGGCCGCGGCGCTGGCTGGCCGCGTTCGCCGCGGTCGAGGCGGAGGCCGGCGCGACCGCGGAGGTGCGGCTGGCGATCCCGGTGCGGGCCGCGCAGTACTGGGAGGCGGCGAGCGGGACGGCCGGCCCCGAGGCGGCCGGCTGGCGGCTGCTGCCGGGCGGCTACGCGGTGGACGCCGCGCACTGTCTGACCGACGTCCGGCTCACCGCGCCGCTGACCGTCCGTGGCTGACGCGGCTCCGCCGGCAGCCTCAGAGGCCGGTCGACGTGGCGACCCCGGCCAGGATCCGGGCCAGCTCGGCCTGGCCGTCCTGGTTGGGGTGGAACCAGTCCCACTTGCTCAGCTGGCCGGTGCCGAACGGGTAGCGGAAGACCGCGCCCCCGTCGAACCGGCAGCGGTCGTAGCGCTGGCACACCTGGGCGAGCACGGTGTTGTAGGAGATCACCCGGTTGCGCACCTCGGTCCGCCGGGCCTGCGCGTCCGCGCCCTGGGAGTCGGAGTCCTTGAGCATCGTCGGGCACAGCCCCAGCTTCCACAGCTCGCGGGCCAGCACGTTGCCGCGGCCCACCGACCACAGGTGCTCCAGGTCGGGGATGCTGGCGACCAGGACCTGGGTGCCCGGCAGCACCCGGTGCAGGTAGGCCATGGTGCCGTTGAAGGCGGTGCGGAAGTCGGCGACCGGCGTCATGGCGGCGGTGTCGCGGGCGCAGGCGTCGTTGGCGCCGATGAGCACCGTCACCATCGCCGGCTTGTGCGCGGCGGCGGCCCGGGCCTGCGCCGGCAGGTCGGCGACCCGGGCACCGGACTGGGCCAGGTTCCAGCTGCGCGGGCCGGCCGAGAGCCGGGCGCTGAGGCTGTTCACCCCGTCCTTGGTCCCGGTCGCCCACGACACCTCGGGGCAGTCCGCGAGCGGGTCGCAGGCGTCGAAGCCGCGGGTGATGGAGTCGCCGAGGGACGCCACCGAGGCCGGGTGCACGTTCCAGGGCCGTTCGGGTTGTTTCGGTTGCGCGGGCTGCTTCGGCGCGCCCTGCGCCTCGGTCCCCGCGGAATGCGAGATCTGTGCGGTGGGCGACACCTGCCCGGCCCTTCCGCGGTCGGCGGCCGAGCCGCCCACGCCGCATCCGCCCAGCAGAAGCGCGGTGACGGCAAGGGCCAGGCCGCGGCGCGGCAGCATGCGCATCGGGGTGCTCCCCTCCGACGAGTGGGTGATATCGGGTACGAGCCCGACCGTACGTCACTCCCTCCAGGACGCCGCACGGTAGCTTTTTCCCTGACGCCCGAAGGGAACTGACAGGAGGTCGGAGCTTATCGGGTGTCAGAAGTGATTCTTGTCCTGATTGTGATGAATAGTGCACAATGTCGCAGAACGTCTCATGGTGTCCCGGGTTCTGCCGGTTCGTGTGTGAGGCCGCTGGGGAAGGCGAACCTCGTCCCACACTGGAGGTACCGGTGACGACACGTGGTGTTCTGTACGTGCATGCCGCACCGCGCGCGCTGTGCCCGCACGTCGAGTGGGCCGTCGCGGGCGTCCTCGGCGTGCGCGTGAGCCTCGACTGGATCCGGCAGCCGGCCGCTCCAGGGACCTGGCGTGCCGAGTTCTCCTGGCAGGGCGAACCCGGTACCGCCTCCAAGCTGGCCTCCGCGCTGCGCGGCTGGCATCTGCTGCGCTTCGAGGTGACGGCGGAGCCGTGCGCCACGGCCGAGGGCGAGCGCTACAGCGCCACCCCCGAGCTGGGCATCTTCCATGCCGTCATCGGCATGCACGGCGACATCCTGATCCCGGAGGACCGGCTGCGCGCCGCCATGCAGCGGGCCGGCCGGGGCGAGGCGGACCTGGAGGGCGAGCTGTCGCGGCTGCTGGGCAAGCCGTGGGACGACGAGCTCGAACCGTTCCGGTACGCCGGCGAGGGCGCGCCGGTGCGCTGGCTCCACCAGGTGGTCTGACCGGGCATAGCCTGCCGGTATGTCCACTGACTTCTCCGGCTCCTCAGGTCCTCTGTCCGTCGCGGTCCTCGGCACCGGCATCATGGGCGCCGGCATGGCCCGCAACCTTGCCGCGGCCGGGCACGAGGTGCGTGCCTGGAACCGCACCGTCGACCGCGCCCGGCCCCTCGCCGAGGACGGCATCCGGGTCCTCGCCGACCCCGAGGCCGCCGTCCGCGGCGCCGACGCGGTGATCACCATGCTGCTCGACGGCACCGCCGTCCTCGACGTCATGCACCGTGCCGCGCGCGGGCTGAAGGAGGGCGCGGTGTGGGTGCAGAGCAGCACCGTCGGCCCCACCGCCCAGGGCGAGCTGGCCGCGCTGGCCCGCGAGCACGGCCTGCTCTTCCTGGACGCACCCGTGCTGGGCACCCGTCAGGCCGCCGAGTCCGGCAAGCTGACCGTGCTGGCCGCGGGCCCCGACGCCGCCCGCCCGGTCGCCGAGCCCCTCTTCCAGGCGATCGCCGCCACCACCCTCTGGCTCGGCCAGGACGGCACCGAGGGCGCCGCCAGCAGCCTGAAACTGGTGCTCAACAGCTGGGTCCTGGCGGTCACCAACGCCACCGCGGAGACCATGGCGCTCGCCCGCGGCCTCGGCGTCGACCCGGACCGGTTCTTCGAGGCGATCGACGGCGGCCCGCTCGACCTGCCCTATCTGCGCGCCAAGGCGGCGGCCATCCGCGCCGCCGACTACACGCCCAACTTCTCGGTGGAGGGCGCCTGGAAGGACCTGCGGCTGATCGTGGCCGCGGCCGAGCGCAACGGCGTGCGGCTGGACCTCGCGGAGGCCGGGGCGGAGCGCTTCCGCCGCGCCTCTGAGCAGGGCCACGGCGGTGACGACATGGCGGCGTCGTACTTCGCGAGCTTCCCGGAGAAGGACGCCGCGGACACGGCCGCCGCGTCGGACTGACACGGGCGCCGCGTCGGACTGACCCGGGCGCCCTCAGCCGCCGAGCAGCCGGGCGACCGCGCGGCGGGTGCGGTCGGGGGCGGTGCGGTCCCCGAAGAGCTGCACGGCGTGGTTGAGGCTCAGATAGACCCCGTTCAGCTCGAACGCCAGCTGCTCGGGATCGGTGGCGGCCGGCAGCTCGCCGGCCGCCACCGCCGTCCTGATGTCGGCCAGCAGGCGGTGCTGCCAGGTCCGGTGCAGCCGCGCCACCGCGTCCCGCACCGGGCCGGGGCCGCGCGCGTCGAACTCCACCGCCGAGGTGGTGAACAGGCAGCCGCCGGGGAAGGTGTCCCGCTCGCGGTCCAGATACGTGGCCCACGCCTCGCACACCGCGCGCAGCCGCGCCAGGCCCGGCGGCAGGTCGCGGGCCGGCTCCCACACCGCGCGGGAGAACACCGCGGACGCCCGCCGCAGCGCGGCCAGTTGCAGCTCCTCCTTGGTGCCGAAGTGGCCGAGCAGGCCGGACTTGCTCATGCCCAGCTCCCCGGCCAGCCGGCCGATGGTGAGACCTTCCAGGCCCTCCACGGACGCCATCGCGACGCTGCGCTCGATGATCCGCTCGCGGGTGCGGCGCGCCTCGGCGGCGGACTTCCGGGGACTCATGGGGCCATGGTAGCGACCGCACCCCCTTTAGAGTCCGACCGATCGGTCGCTATAGTCGCGGCACGACCATCCGACTGAGGAGACCGCCGTGCCCGACACCGCCATCGCCGCCCTCGGCCACTACCAGCCCGAGCGCGTCCTCACCAACGACGACCTGGCCGCGCTGGTCGACACCAGCGACGCGTGGATCCGGCAGCGCACCGGCATCGCCACCCGGCGGATCGCCGCGGAGGGGGAGTCGGTGACCGACATGGCCGCGGCGGCCGGCGGCAAGGCGCTGGCCGCCGCGGGGCTGCGGCCCGACGAGATCGGGCTGCTGGTCGTCGCCACGTCCAGCGCCCAGGACCGCTGCCCGAGCATCGCCGCGCAGACCGCCGCCCGGCTGGGCGTGCCCGCGGCCGCCACGTTCGACCTCAACAACGCCTGCGCCGGGTTCACCACGGCGCTGGCCGTCGCCGACCACTCGGTGCGGGCCGGCGCCGCCGGGCACGCCCTGGTGATCGGCGCGGAGAAGATGTCCGACCTCACCGACTGGACCGACCGCAGCACCTGCGTGCTGCTCGGCGACGGCGCGGGCGCGGCGGTGGTCTCGCCGTCCGACCGCGCCGGGATCGGCCCGGTCGTCTGGGGCACCGACCCCGGCAGGGCCGACGCGGTGCGGCTGGCCGGCGCCTGGCACCCGCGGTTCGCCCAGGAGGGCCAGACCGTCTTCCGCTGGGCCACCACGGCGCTCGCGCCGCTCGCCGAGGAGGCGTGCCGCAGGGCCGGGCTCGCGCCCGCCGACCTCGGCGGGATCGTCACCCACCAGGCGAACCTGCGGATCATCGAGGCGGTCGTCGCCCGGCTCGGCGCCGAGCGGGCCGTGATCGCCCGCGACGTGGTGGAGTCCGGCAACACCTCGGCGGCGAGCGTGCCGCTCGCCTACTCCAAGCTCGTCGAGCGCGGCGACCTGCCCTCCGGCGAGCCGGTGCTGCTCCTCGGCTTCGGCGGCGGACTGTCCTGGGCCGCCCAGGTCACCACCTGCCCCTGAACACCCCCGGACGCACCGGCGCCCTGCCGGTGGCACGCCCCGCGAGGGGCGCCACCCGCAGGGCGCGGGGGTGTGAACCGTCGGACCGTCAGGCGGACGGGGTGCGCAGGGCCAGCACCACGTTGTGGCCGCCGAAACCGAAGGAGTTGTTCAGCGCGGCGATCGTGCCCGCGGGCAGCGGCCGGGCCTCGCCGTGGACGATGTCCGCGTCGACCTCGGGGTCCTGGTGGTCCAGGTTGATCGTGGGCGGCGCGATCCGGTGGTGCAGCGCCAGCACCGTCGCCACCGTCTCGATGCCGCCGGCACCGCCGAGCAGGTGGCCGGACATGGACTTCGTCGCGGACACCGCCATGTGGTCCACGTCGTCGCCGAAGACGTTCCGCAGCGCCTTGACCTCCGCGACGTCGCCCTGCGGGGTGGACGTCGCGTGCGCGTTGACGTGCACGATCTCGGCCGGCTTGAGGTCCGTGCCGTCCATGAGGTGCTGCAGCGCCGCCGCGATACCGCGGCCGGTCGGCTCGGGCTGGGTGATGTGGTGCGCGTCCGCCGAGATGCCCTGGCCGACGGCCTCCACGTAGACCCGGGCGCCACGTGCGGCCGCGTGCTCCGCGGACTCCAGCACGATCACGCCGGCGCCCTCGCCCAGCACGAAGCCGTTGCGGTCGCGATCGTAGGGCCGGGACGCGCCCTGCGGGTCGTCGTTGTTCTTGGACATCGCCATCATGTTGCCGAACGCGACGATGGGCAGCGGGTGGATCGCCGCCTCGGTGCCGCCGGCCACCACCACGTCGGCGCGGCCGGTGCGGATCATCTCGATCGCGTACCCGATGGCCTCGGCACCGGACGCGCAGGCGCTGACCGGGGTGTGCACACCGGCCCGGGCGTTGACGTCGATGCCGACGTTCGCCGCCGGGCTGTTGGGCATGAGCATGGGCACGGTGTGCGGGGACACCTTGCGCACACCCTGCTTGTTGAGGACGTCGTACTGGTCGAGCAGGGTCGTCACGCCGCCGATGCCGGAGGCGATGACCGCGCCCAGCCGGTCGGGGTCGACGGCCGGGTCCTCGCCGGCCTTGGCCGTGAAGCCGGCGTCCGCCCACGCCTCACGGGCCGCGATCAGCGCGAACTGGGCGCTGCGGTCCAGCTTGCGGGCGAGCGGGCGGGGCAGTACCTCACCGGGCTCGACCGCGATCTGCGCCGCGATGCGCACCGGCAGTTCGGCTGCCCACTCCTGCGCGAGCGGCGTCACACCGGAACGCCCGGCGAGCAGCGCCTCCCAGGTCGACGCGCTGTCGCCACCCAGCGGTGTGGTTGCTCCGATACCGGTGACGACCACAGTGCGATTGGTCGGGCTCACAGGAATTGTCTCTCCACGTCTAGAAGGGCGGGCGACAGGCGCGTCGTCCGGAGGTCGGTCCCGGTCCGGGACCGGAGTCGGCTCGGGGCGGGGTCAGCCCTGGGCCTTGAGGATGTAGTCGACCGCGTCGCCGACCGTCTTGAGGTTCTTCACGTCGTCGTCCGGGATCTTCACGCCGAACTGCTCCTCGGCGGCCACGACGACCTCGACCATGGACAGCGAGTCGACGTCCAGGTCGTCGGTGAAGGACTTGTCCAGCTGGACGTCCTCGGTCGGGATACCGGCGATCTCGTTCACGATGTCGGCGAGACCGGCGACGATCTCTTCCTTGGTGGCCATGACGGCGCTCCTTGATGTGTAACCGATGGTGCGGCGGGCGGGACTGCGGCGCCGCGGGGATGTGCCTAGGGGAGAGTAACGACAGTTGCCGCGTAGACCAGACCCGCCCCGAAGCCGATGACCAGCGCGGTGTCCCCGCTCTTGGCCTCGCCGGTGGCGAGCAGCCGCTCCATCGCCAGCGGGATCGAGGCGGCCGACGTGTTGCCGGTGGTCTCGATGTCCCGGGCGACCGCGACGTGGTCGGGCAGCTTCAGCGCCTTGATCATCGAGTCGATGATCCGCATGTTCGCCTGGTGCGGGATGAACGCGTCGAGCTGGTCGGCGGTGATCCCGGCGGCGTCCAGCGCCTGCTGGGCCACCTTGGCCATCTCGAACACGGCCCAGCGGAAGACGGCCTGGCCCTCCTGGGTGATCGCGGGGAACTTGACCTTGCCGGTGGAGTCGAGCGGCAGCTGCTCCACGTCGCCGATCCGGAACCGGTCCCACGGCACGGTCTGCTTGATCGTTTCCGCCTTGTCACCCTCGGAGCCCCACACCGTCGGGCCTATGGCAGGCACGGTCGAGGGGCCGACGATGACCGCGCCGGCGCCGTCGCCGAACAGGAAGGCCGTCGCGCGGTCCTCCTTGTCGGTGAGGTCGCTCAGCCGCTCCACGCCGATCACCAGGACGTTCGTCGCGGTGCCCTCGACGACCATGCTCTTGGCCAGCGTGAGGCCGTAGGTGAAGCCGGCGCAGCCCGCCGAGATGTCGAACGCGGCCGGCTTGCCGGCGCCGATCCGGTGGGCGATCTCGGTGGCGATCGCGGGGGTCTGCTTGAAGTGCGAGACGGTCGCGACGATCACGGCGTCGATGTCGGCGGCGGAGATCCCGGCGTCGGCGATGGCCTTGCCGCCGGCCTCCAGCGACATCTCGGCGACGGTCTCCTCCGGGCCGGCCCAGTGCCGGCTGGCGATGCCGGACCGGGACCTGATCCACTCGTCGCTGGAGTCGATGTGCTCCAGGATCACCTCGTTGGGCACCACCCGGCTCGGGCGGTAGCCGCCCACGCCGAGGATCCGCGCGTACGGCGCGCCCTTGCTGGGGCTGATCTTCGCTGTCATCTCTGCGCGGACTCCTATTCCGCCGGGGCCCCCGCCGAACCGCCGAGTTCGGCGATCAGCGCGCGGGCCGCCTCCAGGTCGTCAGGCTTCTTCAGCGCGAGGGTGCGCACACCCGGCAGCGCCCGCTTGGCCAGGCCGACCAGCGTGCCGCCCGGGGACACCTCGATGATGCCGGTGACGCCGTGCTCCTTGAACGTCTCCATGCACAGGTCCCAGCGGACCGGGTTGGAGACCTGGGCGACCAGCCGGCGGACGATCTCGGCGCCGTCGGCCACCGGCTGCCCGTCGGCGTTGGAGACGTACGGCAGCTTCGGGTCGGCGACCGCCAGCGTCGGCGCCAGCGTCTCCAGGGTGGACACCGCGGGGGCCATGTGGACGGTGTGGAACGCGCCGGCCACCTGCAGCGGGCGCACCCGGGCGCCCTCGGGACCGTTCGCGGTCAGCTCGGCGAGCTGCCCGGCGGTTCCGGCGGCCACGATCTGGCCGGCGCCGTTGATGTTGGCGGGGGTCAGGCCCAGCGACTCCAGGTGCGCGACCACCGTGTCCGGGTCGCCGCCGAGCGCCGCGGACATGCCGGTCTCGGTGACCGCGGCCGCCTCGGCCATGGCCCGGCCGCGGGCCGCCACGAACGTCATCGCGTCGGCGTCGGTCAGCACGCCGGCCAGCACGGCGGCGGTGATCTCACCGACGCTGTGGCCGGCCACCAGGTCGGGCGTGGCGTCCAGGGCCGCGGCGGACAGCAGTCCGGCGGCCACCAGCAGCGGCTGGGCGACCTTGGTGTCGCGGATCTCGTCCGCGTCGGCCTTGGTGCCGAAGTGGGCCAGGTCGAGGCCTGCGGCCTCCGACCAGGCGGCCAACCGGTCGGCGGCGCCGGGCAGTTCGAGCCAGGGGGCGAGGAAGCCGGGCGTCTGGGCGCCCTGGCCGGGAGCTACGAGTACGAGCACACTCACACTCTCTCTCGCCGGAAGGGCTGATCGCCCGTGAGGACAGGGACCAAGAACTGTCGGGTGATTTGTGGGTGTCGGACAAAGAGTCAGCGCGCGGGGTCCGCATCCGACAGCCGGCCCAGGATGAGCGCGATGCGCAGGGTGAATGCGGAGCGTACATCGGAAGGGGACCACCCGGTGACATCAGTCACACGTCGGAGCCGGTAGCGCACGGTGTTGGGGTGCACGAAGAGCATCCTGGCGGCGCCCTCCAGGGACGACGCCTGCTCCAGGTAGACACTCAGCGTCTCCAGCAGCGCGGAGCCCGCTTCCTCCAGCGGCCTGTAGATCTCCTCCACCAGCTGATCGCGGGCGAACCGGTCGCCGGCCATCGCGCGCTCGGGCAGCAGATCGTCGGAGAGCACCGGGCGCGGCGCGTCCGGCCAGGCCGCGCACGCCTTCAGGCCAGCCGCCGCGGCCTGCGCGGAGCGCGTCGCGGACAGCAGGTCGCCGACCACCGGGCCGGCCACCACGGGGCCGGGGGCGAACGGGCCGATCAGCGCCTTCGCCACCTTGATCGGATCGTCGTCGCCGCCGGCGATGACCACCAGGCGCTCGCCGAGCACCCCGGTCAGCACCTGCAGTTTCGCGTGCCGCGAGGCCCGGCGGATCGCCTCGACGGTCAGCTCGCTGTCGCCGTTGGGCGCGGTGCCCAGCACCACCACGATCTTGTCGGGGGAGTTCCAGCCCAGCGCGGCGGCGCGGGACAGCACGCCCTCGTCGGCCTCGCCGGACAGCACCGCGTTGACCACCAGCGACTCCAGGCGCGCGTCCCAGGCGCCGCGGGCCTCGGCGGCCTGGGCGTACACCTGCGCGGTGGCGAACGCAATCTCGCGGGCGTACACCAGCAGCGCCTCGCGCAGCACCGCCTCGTCGCCGGGGGCGGCGACCTCGTCGATGGCCGCCTCCATGACCTCGATGGTGGTGCGGACCATCTCGACGGTCTGGCGCAGCGAGATCGCCCGGGTCAGCTCGCGCGGGGCGGTGCCGAACACGTCCGTGCTGATCGCCTGCGGCGCCTCGGGGTGGCGGAACCACTCGGTGAAGGCGGCGATACCGGCCTGGGCGACCAGGCCGATCCACGAGCGGTTCTCCGGCGGCATCGCCCGGTACCAGGGCAGTTGCTCGTCCATCCGCGCGATGGCGTGCGCGGCCAGGCGGCCGGCCGACTTCTCCAGCCGCCGCAATGTGGCGGAGTGGTCGGAATGGTCCTCGTGGGACCGGTCGGCGGGTCCTTGCGTCTGCGAAGCGTCTGGCACGTACCCAAGCCTGCCTTATCGCCTCCGGCGCGGGGCTTCGGGTACCACTTTCCGTCGTACTTCGCCAGGGGCCCACGGCGGTGGGGGGCGCGTTCTTCCCGGCTCACCGGGGCCGTCCGGTCCGTCCCGGACCACCGGGCGGTGGGGGCTGGGCGCGCGGTTCCTGGCGCCCCTGCGGGGCTCGGGCTGCCCCGTGCGGGGGCGTTGCCGTGCACCGGCGCGGTGGGGGCTGGGCGCGCGGTTCCTGGCGCCCCTGCGGGGGTGCGTCTGCCCCGTGCGGGGGCGTTGCCGTCCACGGGGCCGGTGGGGGCTGGTCGCGCGGTTCGTCGTGCTCCTGGCGGGGCTCGGGCTGGGGCGGGGGTACGGGGGATAGGTTGGAGGGGTGATCGAAGTGTGGGCGGGGGCGGGGCGGTATCGGGGTGGGGAGGCGGACGCGGGTGTGGAGTCGTGGCACGCGTTCTCGTTCGGCGTGCACTACGACCCGGACAACGTGGGGTTCGGACTCCTCATGGCCTGCAACGAGGAACTGCTCGCGCCCGGAGCCGGGTTCGACGAGCATCCGCACAGCGACACCGAGATCGTCACGTGGGTGCTGGACGGCACCCTCGAGCACCGGGACGACCACGGCACCGCCGCCCTGCTCGGCGCCGGCGACCTGCAGCGGCTGAGCGCGGGCGGCGGGGTGCGGCACACCGAGCGCAACGCCGGCACCCGGCCGCTGCGCTTCCTGCAGATGTGGCTGCGGCCCGACTCGACCGGCGGGCCGCCGGAGTACACCGCGGTGACCGCGCCCGTCCCGCAGGGGCCCGGTCTGCGACTGCTGGCCTCCGGTGCCCCGGACGACTGCCCGGCGGTGCGGCTGCGGCAGCCCGCCGCCGCCCTGTACGCGTCCCGTCCCGACGGGCCCGACGCCTGCGGCCTGCCGGCGGCCGCCTACCGCTACGTGCACGTGGTCCGCGGCTCGGTCCACCTCGACCACCCGGACGGCGAGGCGCTGCTCTGCCCCGGCGACGCCGCGCGGATCACCGGCCAGGCGGCCGTGGAGGCCCGCACCGACGGCCCGGCCGAGTACCTGGTGTGGGCCATGAACCCGCTGCTCTGACGCCGCCGGGGGAGCGCCTCAAGTCCCCGCGTCAGCCACGCAGTTCGGCCAGCACCGCGTCGGTCAGCCGCGGCCACAGCGGCAGCGCCCACTCCCCGAAGTCCCGGTCGGTGAGCAGCACGCACGCCGCCCCCGCCGCCGGGTCCACCCACAGGAACGTGCCGGACTGGCCGAAGTGCCCGAACGTCGCCGGCGAGGAGTGCGCGCCGGTCCAGTGCGGGGACTTGCCGTCGCGGATCTCGAAGCCGAGGCCCCAGTCGTTGGGGTTCTGGTGGCCGTAGCCGGGGAGCACGCCCTTGAGCCCGGGGAAGGCCACGGACGTGGCCGCGGCCACCGTCGACGGGTGCAGCAGCCGGGGTGCCTGGAGCTCCGCGGCGAACCGCGCGAGGTCGCCCGCGGTCGAGACGCCGTCGGCGGCCGGCGAGCCGGGCAGCGAGGTGCCGGCCATGCCCAGCGGCTCCAGCACCGCCTGCCGCAGGTACTCGGCGAACGGCATGTCCGCGGCCTTGGCGACCGTGTCGCCGAGCACCTCGAACCCGGCGTTGGAGTACAGCCGCCGGGTGCCGGGCGGGGCCATCACCTTGTGCTCGTCGAAGGCGAGCCCGGACGCGTGCGCCAGCAGGTGCCGTACGGTCGAGCCCTCAGGACCCGCCGGGTCGTCCAGCTCGAAGACGCCCTCCTCGTAGGCCACCAGCACCGCGTAGGCCGCCAGCGGCTTGGTCACCGACGCCAGCCGGAACGGGCGGTCCACCGGCCCGTGGGTGCCGGCCACCGTCCCGTCCTGCCGCACCACGGCCGCCGCCGCGTTCGCCACCGGCCACTGCGCGATCATCCCCAGGCTCTCCATGCAACGGAGCCTAAGGCTCCGCCCGGGTGGTGCCGTGCGGAGGTCCCCGGAAAGCCCCGGGCAGCGCTTGCCTGGAGTGCACTCCAAGGTCTTAGCGTGGTGGGCATGACGGTCGTGCAGGTGGCGAAGAACAGCCGACGGGACGGACGGGCCGGATCCACGGGTCCGGCGATCCGCGAGGAGATCGACGACGGGCACCCGCGGCCCGACGGCCAGGACAGGTACACCATCAGCGAGGTCGCGGACCTCACCGGCCTGAGCGCCCACACCCTGCGCTGGTACGAGCGGATCGGGCTGATGCCGCACGTCGACCGCTCCCACACCGGGCAGCGGCGGTTCACCAACCGGGACCTGGACTGGCTGGACCTGGTCGGCAAGCTGCGGCTGACCGGCATGCCGGTCGCCGACATGGTGCGCTACGCCGAACTCGTCCGCGAGGGCGACCACACCTTCCCGCAGCGGCAGGCCCTGCTGGAGTCGACCCGCACGGACGTCCTGCAGCGGATCGCCGAACTCCAGGACACGGTGACCGTGCTGGACCACAAGATCAGTACGTACGCGGGTGCGCGCTGCACCCCGGAGAGGACCGCGTGATGACCTCCCAGAACCGCATCGGTACCGCCCGGCTCGGCGAGAACGGCCCGCTGGTCGGCATCCAGGGCCTGGGCTGCATGGGCATGAGCGACTTCTACGGCCCCACCGACGAGACCGCGGCCCGGGAGACCCTGGAGACCGCGCTGGGCGCCGGGGTGACCCTCTTCGACACCGCCGACATGTACGGGATGGGCCGCAACGAGGAGTTCCTCGCGCCGTTCCTGAAGGCCCACTGCGACGAGGTCGTGCTCGCCACCAAGTTCGCCATCCACCGCACCCCGGACGGCGGCCGGGAGATCCGCAACGACCCCGCCCACATCCGGCGAGCGGTCGAGGACAGCCTGCGGCGCCTGGGCATCGACACCATCGACCTGTACTACATGCACCGCCGCGACCCGCGGGTGCCGCTGAGCGAGTCGGTCGGTGCGATGGCCGAGCTGGTCGCCGCGGGCAAGGTGCGGCAGCTGGGCCTGTCGGAGGTGACCGGCGCCGAGCTGCGCGAGGCGCACGCCGTGCACCCGATCGCCGCCGTCCAGTCCGAGTGGTCGCTGTTCAGCCGGGACGTCGAGGTGTCGGTGGTGGGCGCCGCGGCCGAGCTGGGCGTGACCGTCGTGCCGTACTCGCCGCTGGGCCGCGGCTTCCTCACCGGCGCGTTCCAGGACGCCTCCGCGGAGCTGGGCGCCGACGACTTCCGGCGCAGCCAGCCGCGCTTCACCGGCGAGAACGCCCGGCACAACGCCAACCTGCTGGACCCGGTCCGCAAGGCCGCCAAGGCGCACGACGCCACCCTCGGGCAGATCGCCCTGGCCTGGGTGCAGCAGCGCGCCGAGGTGCACGGCCTGCCGGTGGTCCCGATCCCGGGCACCCGCAAGCCCTCCCGGGTGCTGGAGAACACCGCGGCCACGCACATCACGCTGACCGACCTCGAACTGGAGTGGCTGGAGCCGATCGCCGGCGCGGTCGCCGGCGACCGCTACGCCGACATGGCCGGTACCTCGCCCTCCCGCGAGTAGGCGGGCAGCCGCAGGGTGCCGCGCGCGGCCGGGGGTCCGCCCCCGGCCGCCGCACGTACCCCCGTCCCGCACGCGCGCACGAGCCGGGCCGGGCCCGCCCCGGTCCGGATCAGGCGCGCGTGCGGGCGGCGCGGATCGCGGCCAGTACGGCCGCGGCGAACGGCAGCGACTCGTGCACCAGGCCGTAGCCCAGGCCGAACACCACCGCGGCCGGGTCCTGGTCGGCCTCGCCCGGAGGCTGGACCGCGGCAGGAGTGCCGGCCCCGTCGTTGAAGCGGCGCAGCAGCCGCAGATGGCCGTGCAGCAGCTCGGGCGAGCGCCAGTCGACCCCGCTCAGCTCCTCGACCGGGAAGACCTGGTCGCCGGCCTTCCACTTGGCGGACGACGCGCCGGTCCAGAACCAGCGGAAGGCCACCGTCCGGCCGTCGAAGAAGGCCTTGGCGTCGTACGCCTTGAACGAGCGCGGCGCGGGCGGCGCCTCCACCAGGAACCGGCCGGGCGGCTCCGTGGTGTCCTGCGCGGCGATCGCGGCCCGCAACTCGTCGCGGTAGTACTCGGCGAGGGTGCGGTGCTGGTCGGGCAGCACCAGCCGGTACGGGTCGGCGGCCTCCTTCAGCTGGCCGCCGGCGGCCTCGATCAGCGGGTCGGCGCCGTGCCTCGGCACCGCGCGCAGCACCGCCGTGCCGCGCCGCCCGTCGAGCAGTTCCACGTCCTGCAGCGCGGCGTGCGGGATCCGCCGCTCACCGAGCGCCTGCAGCAGTCGCGGGCCGCGCACACCCCGTGTGTACCGGATGACGACCGCGTCGGGCTCGAATTCCCACGCGGCGTTGCTCCCGGCCAGTACGTCACCCATAAGGGTCAGCCTATGACCGCGCGCGCTCGCCGCACCCGGCTCGCGCTACGCGCGTCGCTGCCTTTTCTGCACGTCCCCCACTTGCGCCTCACGCGTCTCGTCGAACGCCTTCACCGCACGTTTGGGTGCCGTTCGCCGCCACGCCTCGGTGAGCAGCTCGCCGAGCTCCTCCGGGTCCGCCGTCGCCAGCGCGACCCGCACCCAGCCGAACCGGCCGACGTACGGCGCGGCCGAGAACGTCTCCGGCGCGGCGGCCATCAGCTCGCTCTGGTCCTCCAGCGACGCCTTGAGCGAGACATGGGCCGACTCCGGCGCGCCCATCGCGAAGATCTTCTCGCCGACCCGGAAGGTGTGCTCGCTGCCCCAGGTGATCCGCTCGTGCGCCTGCGGCAGGGCGAGCGCGAGCCCCGCGAACTCCTCGAAGGTCACCATGCCGGCCAGCCTAGGACGAGGGTCCGACAGCGCGCAGGACCGACCGCGGCGGGGCCCGGGTGTCCCCGCGCCGTCACAGCCCCGCGGTGCAGCCGGTGCCGTCCTTGCAGGCCACCGCCTGGTAGTCGCCGAGGGCGATCTCGGCGAAGTTGGCCAGGCTGGCGGTGCCCGGGGCGAAGTACCCGGGGTGGCCGCTCGCGCCGGCCGCGCTGATCACCCGGGCGCCGAACGAGCCCGACACCGGGTCCGCGCCGTGGCCGAGCCCGGCGAACTCCACGTGCGGGACGTCGCTGATCCAGTCGCCGTCGTCCCTGGCCGCCCACACGTGCGCGGTGGTGTGCAGGTCCGCGGCGCGCCGGACGCGCATGCCGGGGCTGCCGAACACGGTGATGTCGTCGATCCGGCCGCGTGGCAGGTCGGGTGCGGCCACCCCGCACAGCACCGAGCCGTACGAGTGGCAGAACAGCGACACCTCGGCCTGCCGGGGCAGCGCCCCGACCAGCGCGTTCAGCCGCACCGCGCCGCGCTCGGCGAGCGTGCCGGTGGAGGCGTCCAGTCCCACCCCGGACGGGGTGGTGTAGTCGGCCCAGGCGATCACCGCGGTCTTGGCGCCCGGTACGTCGCTCTGCTCGGCGTCGTACAGCGCCTGGGCCATGCCGACGGGCGCCGCGTACGGCTTGGTGCTGCGCTCGAAGGTGAGCATGTCGGTGTCGACGCCGGGCACCACGACGGCGATCCGGGCGGCGGTTGACAGGTTGCCGAAGACCTCGGCGACCCGGCCGGCCCCGGTCGGGTCGAAGGAGAGGATCTGGCGCTGCCCGTCGAGCAGCGAGGCGTAGCGGTGCGAGAGGCGCCCGGCGACCTGGCGGCCGGCGGGGGTGAGCTTGTCGCTGACCGAGCGGGCCGCCTCGGCGGCCCGGAACCGGGCGAGCGAGAGCCGGTTGGCGCGGTAGCGCAGGGCCAGCGGCGCGCCGTTGAGATTGCCGACCACCAGCGGGTAGCGCCGGGCCAGGCTGCGGCTCTGGGCGGCGGTCAGCGAGGCGAAGAAGCGGGCGATGGTGGCCGGCGCCGCGTCCGGGCTGGGGAGCCTGCGGTGGCCGATGGTGCCGTGCACCCACGACGACAGGGCGGCCGCCCGCGCACTGGTCACGGTGTGCGGGCGGATCGCCGTCCATCCGGTGGTGCCCAGCATGACGAAGACGACCGCCAGGGCCAGCAGGGCGCGGATGGAGGTAGGGCTCAGTCGCGCGTAGAGAAGGGTCACTCGACGATGCCTCGCGAAATCGTCCCGCCGGAAGCGGGGCGGCGGCTGGGGGAGATCCACAGGGGGATCACGGACGGAACCGCCGTCGGTGACAGCTGCTCGTCTCCCCACACTAGACAACACAGGGGTGCCCTCGGTTGCTTATCGTGACCGGCATCACGTTTCACAAAGGAATATCTCGGCAAAGCCGGGGCCCGGTGCCGGGCACGCCACAGGGGCCCCGGACACGTCCGGAGCCCCTGTGGAAGGTGCGGTCAGGCGTCGCCGCCGGCCGCTCCCGGATCGGCCGCGGCCACGTCCAGCAGCTGGTACCGGTCGACGGCCTGCTTGAGCACCGAGCGGTCGACCCTGCCGTCGCGGGACAGCTCGGTCAGCACCGCCAGCACGATCGACTGCGCGTCGATGTGGAAGAAGCGGCGTGCCGCCCCGCGCGTGTCGGCGAAGCCGAAGCCGTCGGCGCCGAGCGAGGTGTACCGGCCCGGCACCCAGCGGGCGATCTGGTCCGGCACCGAGCGCATCCAGTCGGAGACGGCCACGAACGGGCCCTCCGCGCCGGTGAGCTTGCGCGTCACGTACGGGACGGCCTGCTCCTCCTCCGGGTGCAGCAGGTTGTGCTCCTCGACCGCGACGGCCTCGCGCCGCAGCTCGTTCCAGGAGGTCGCCGACCACACGTCGGCCCGCACGCCCCAGTCCTCGGCGAGGATGCGCTGCGCCTCCATCGCCCACGGCACCGCCACGCCGGACGCCATGATCTGGGCCGGGACGGTGCCCGCCTGGCCCGCGCTGATCCGGTGGATGCCCTTGAGGATGCCCTCGACGTCCACGTCGGCCGGCTCGGCCGGGTGCTGGATCGGCTCGTTGTAGACGGTCAGGTAGTAGAAGACGTCCTCGCCCGCCTTGCCGTCCTGGGTCTCGCCGTACATCCGGCGCAGGCCGTCCTGCACGATGTACGCGATCTCGTAGCCGTACGCCGGGTCGTAGGCGACGCAGGCCGGGTTGGTGGAGGCCAGCAGCTGCGAGTGGCCGTCCGCATGCTGCAGGCCCTCGCCGGTCAGCGTGGTGCGGCCCGCGGTGGCGCCGAGCACGAAGCCGCGCGCCAGCTGGTCGGCCATCTGCCAGAACTGGTCGCCGGTGCGCTGGAAGCCGAACATCGAGTAGAAGACGTACACCGGGATCAGCGGCTCGCCGTGCGTGGCGTACGCCGAGCCCGCGGCGATCAGCGAGGCGGTGCAGCCGGCCTCGGAGATGCCGTCGTGCAGCATCTGGCCGGTCGGCGACTCCTTGTAGGCCAGCAGCAGCTCGCGGTCCACCGACTCGTACTGCTGACCCAGCGGGTTGTAGATCTTCGCGCTCGGGAAGAACGCGTCCATGCCGAAGGTGCGGTACTCGTCGGGGGCGATCAGCACGAAGCGCTTGCCGATCTCCTTGTCCCGCATCAGGTCCTTCAGCACCCGGACGAACGCCATGGTCGTGGCGATCGACTGGGCGCCCGAGCCCTTCTTCGCGGCCGCGTAGGTCTTGTCCTCCGGCAGCGGCAGGGGCTTGGCGCGGACCACGCGGGTGGGCACGTAGCCGCCGCACGCCTTGCGGTGGTCGTGCATGTACTGGATCTCTTCGGAGTCCCGGCCCGGGTGGTAGTAGGGCGGGTAGCCCTGGTCGAGCCGCTCGTCGGTGATCGGCAGGTGCAGCCGGTCGCGGAAGCGCTTGAGGTCGTCGACCGTCAGCTTCTTCATCTGGTGGGTCGCGTTGCGGCCCTCGAAGTTCGGGCCCAGCGTCCAGCCCTTGATGGTCTGGGCGAGGATGACGGTCGGCTGGCCCTTGTGCGCCATCGCCGCGGTGTAGGCCGCGAAGATCTTGCGGTGGTCGTGGCCACCGCGGCCCAGGTGCAGGATCTGGTCGTCGGTGAGGTTCTCGACCATCTTGCGCAGCCGCTGGTCGTCGCCGAAGAAGTGCTCGCGGATGTAGGAGCCGGTCTCGGTGGCGTACGTCTGGAACTGGCCGTCCGGCGTGATGTTCATCTTGTTCACCAGCAGGCCGTCGCGGTCCTGGGCGAGCAGCGGGTCCCAGGTGCGGTCCCAGACCAGCTTGATGACGTTCCAGCCGGCGCCGCGGAACTGCGACTCCAGCTCCTGGATGATCTTGCCGTTGCCGCGCACCGGGCCGTCGAGCCGCTGCAGGTTGCAGTTGACGACGAAGGTCAGGTTGTCCAGGCCCTCGCGGGCGGCGATGGACAGCTGGCCGAGCGACTCCGGCTCGTCCATCTCGCCGTCGCCCAGGAACGCCCAGACGTGCGAGGCGGAGGTGTCCGCGATGCCGCGGGCCTCCATGTAGCGGTTCATCCGCGCCTGGTAGATCGCGCCCAGCGGGCCCAGGCCCATGGACACGGTCGGGAACTCCCAGAAGTCCGGCATCGACCGCGGGTGCGGGTAGCTGGACAGGCCGTTCGGCGCCTTGGAGTGCTCCTGCCGGAAGCCGTCGAGCTGCGCCTCGGAGAGCCGGTCGAGCAGGAATGCGCGGGCGTAGATGCCGGGGGAGGCGTGGCCCTGGAAGAAGACCTGGTCACCGCCGCGGCCGTCGTCCTTGCCGCGGAAGAAGTGGTTGAAGCCCACGTCGTACAGGGAGGCCGAGGAGGCGAAGGTGGCGATGTGGCCGCCGACGCCGATGCCCGGGCGCTGCGCGCGGGAGACCATCACCGCGGCGTTCCACCGCGTGGCGTTCAGGATCCGGCGCTCGATCTCCTCGTTGCCGGGGAAGAACGGCTCGTCCCTGGTGGCGATGGTGTTGACGTAGTCGGTGCTGCGCATCTCGGGCACCGCGACGCGCTTCTCGCGGGCGCGCTCGATGAGGCGGAGCATCAGGTAACGGGCCCGCTCCCGGCCGCGCTCGTCGATGGCCGCGTCGAGCGAGTCGAGCCATTCCGCCGTCTCCTCGGGATCGAAATCCGGGACCTGGCTGGGAAGGCCGCCAATGATGATCGGGTTGCGATCGGATCCGGAAGCCACGCTGTTCCTTCACTGCTCGTTGAATTTTCGGTGCTCTGCTGGGTCGCGCCGCCTCCATCGTGTACCGCGTGGTTGGATACGTCATCTCTACTGAGCGGTAACGGTGGGCCGGCGGACGGCCTGCGGCGGGAGGGCGTGCGGTCGCCCGCGGCCAAACCCGAACTCTACGCCCAGTCGGACGTACGACCGACGCGTGCCGCCAATCACCCGCAACACCGGCAAACCGGAGTGATGTGCGTCACCATGGAGGGTGCGGGTTGCGGGGAAGACGGTCGAATCATCACCGTTTCGGCGGTCTCGTACGCCGGGTACTTGCGCGATCCGCCGCGCCCGTGTGGACTACCGCCAATAAGCCCGCACCGGAGCGGGCACACAGAGGACAGACAGTCCCCATGACAGGAGGCAAAGCGTGAGCGCGACCGCGGACCACGCGGAGGAGCGGACCAACCCGGCGAGCCGGCTTGGTTTCGAGCCCGGACAGGTGGTCCAGGAGCTCGGGTACGACGAGGATTGCGACCAGGAGCTCCGCGAGGCTATCGAGGAGCTCACGGGCGAGGAGCTCGTCGACGAGGACTACGACGACGTGCCCGACGCCGTCCTGCTGTGGTTCCGCGACGAGGAGGACGGCGACCTCACGGACGCGCTCGTCGACGCCACGTCGACGGTCGACCCCGGCGCCCCGATCTGGCTCATGACCCCGAAGACCGGCCGTGACGGGCATGTCGAGCCCAGCGAGATCGGCGAGGCGGCGCAGACCGCGGGTCTGGCCCAGACCAGCAGCGTGAACGCGGCGAAGGACTGGACCGGCAGCCGCCTGGTCACGCCCAAGGCCGTCCGGGCCGGCAAGCGGTAACGCTGCCGCTCGCAGCCCGCACCGAAGGGTTCGCCCGGGTGAGAGTGCGCCCGGGCCTGCCGGTGTGCGGCCGGCCGCCGCGGGTGTCCGCGGTCCGCCGCCGGCTGCCGCCCCGGCCGCGTCCCGGCGGCGGGCTGCCCCACGGAAAGAGCTGACTTCCCCATGCCCCTCGCCGAAGGCGCCGCCGCCCCGGACTTCGCGCTGCCCGACCAGCACGGCCGGACCGTGAGCCTGGCCGGGTTCGCCGGCGCCAAGCACCTCGTGCTGATGTTCTTCCCGTTCGCCTTCACCAGCGTCTGCACCGGCGAGCTGCGGGCGCTGCAGGCGGAGTTGCCGGCGTTCCAGAACGACGACGTCCAGCTGCTCGCCGTCTCCTGCGACTCCATGCACGCGCTGCGGGCGTTCGCCGACGCCCAGGAGCTGGACTTCCCGCTGCTGTCGGACTTCTGGCCGCATGGAACCGCCTCCCGGGCCTACGGAGTCTTCGCCGAGGACAAGGGCTGCGCGGTGCGCGGCACCTTCGTCATCGACAAGCACGGAACGGTCCGCTGGACCGTGGTCAACGGCCTGCCCGAAGCCCGCGACCTTCGCGACTACGCCAAGGCCCTCGAAGCCCTGTAGCCGGAGGGAACCGGTCACTAAGCTCAGCACGTTGATCCATGCAGGCGGCGTGCTCCGGCGCGCCGTGGACGGTACACGCTGTACACAGCTCGATCGGACGGAGGACTCGTGGGAGTCAGCCTCAGCAAGGGTGGCAACGTCTCGCTGACCAAGGAGGCGCCGAACCTCACGGCGGTCGTCGTGGGCCTGGGCTGGGACGCCCGGACCACCACGGGATCGGACTTCGACCTGGACGCGAGCGCGCTGCTCACGAACGACCAGGGCAAGGTCCTCTCCGACCAGCACTTCGTGTTCTTCAACAACCTCCGCAGCCCCGACGGCTCGGTGGAGCACACCGGCGACAACCTCACCGGTGAGGGCGAGGGCGACGACGAGGTGATCAACGTCAACCTGGCCGGGGTGCCGGCCTCGGTCGCCAAGATCGTCTTCCCGGTCTCCATCTACGACGCCGAGACCCGCCAACAGAGCTTCGGCCAGGTCCGCAACGCCTACATCCGCGTCGTCAACGCGGCCGACAACCGGGAACTGGCCCGCTACGACCTGACCGAGGACGCCTCGACGGAGACCGCGATGGTCTTCGGCGAGCTGTACCGGCACGGCACCGAGTGGAAGTTCCGCGCCATCGGTCAGGGGTACGCGTCGGGACTGCGCGGCATCGCGCAGGACTTCGGCGTGAACGTCTGACCGGCTGAGGGCAGCCCAGAACCGCGATACGGGGAGGAACGAACACGATGGGCGTCACGCTCGCCAAGGGAGGCAATGTCTCCCTCTCCAAGGCCGCGCCGAATCTCACCCAGGTGCAGATCGGCCTGGGCTGGAGAGCCCGCTCGACCACCGGCGCCGACTTCGACCTGGACGCCAGCGCCCTGCTGTGCGGGAACGGCCGGGTGCTGGGGGACGAGTACTTCGTCTTCTACAACAATCTCAAGAGCCCCGAGGGTGCCGTCGAGCACACCGGCGACGACCTGGTCGGCGGCTCCGGTGGCGACGACGAGACGATCCTGGTCGACCTGGCCAAGGTGCCGGCCTCGGTCGACAAGATCGTCTTCCCGGTCTCGATCTACGACGCCGACGCCCGCGTGCAGACGTTCGGGCAGGTCAGCGACGCGTACATCCGGGTGATCAACCAGTCCGACGGCGCCGAGCTGGCCCGCTACGACCTGACCGAGGACGCCTCGACGGAGACCGCGATGATCTTCGGCGAGCTCTACCGCTACAGCGGCGAGTGGAAGTTCCGGGCCGTAGGACAGGGGTACGCCTCCGGACTGCGCGGGATCGCCCTAGACTTCGGGGTCAACGTTTCGTAAAGCCGCGTACCGCGCGGGGGACCTCGTGGTCACAGGTCACAAGGGATTGGGTGGGAAGCACGTGCTCCTCAGAACATTCGGCTGGTCGTTCGGCATCACTGTCGCCGGCCTGGCCCTGGCCACTTACGTCTGGGGGGCGAAGGGGCTCGCGATCGTCGCGATCCTGTCGGTCCTTGAGATCTCGCTGTCCTTCGACAACGCCGTGATCAACGCGGGCATCCTGCGGAAGATGAACGCCTTCTGGCAGAAGATGTTCCTGACGGTGGGCGTGCTGATCGCCGTCTTCGGCATGCGGCTGGTCTTCCCGATCATCATCGTGGCGATCACCGCGAAGCTCAGTCCCTGGGAAGCGGTCAGGGTCGCGATCAACGACCACAACCGCTACGAGGCGCTGGTCACCAACGCCCACCCGGCGATCGCCGCCTTCGGCGGTATGTTCCTGCTGATGATCTTCCTCGACTTCATCTTCGAGGAGCGCGAGATCACCTGGCTGAGCTGGCTGGAGAAGCCGCTGGCCAAGCTCGGCAAGCTGGACATGCTCTCCGTGGTGATCGCCATGGTCCTGCTGGTCGTCTTCGCCACCACGGTGGCCACCGGGGTCCCGCTGCACGGCGGCCACGGCACCGTCGACAAGGGCGAGACCGTCCTGCTGGCCGGCGTCGCCGGCCTCATCACCTACCTGGTCGTCGGCGGCATCTCCGGCTACTTCGAGGAGCGCCTCGAGGACGAGGAGGACGACGACGAGGACGGCGACGGCGCGGACGAGCCGGAGGCCGCGGTGGCGGCGTCCAACGGCGCCGGCACCCTGCGCGCCGTGGGCCTGGCCGGCAAGGCCGCGTTCTTCATGTTCCTGTACCTGGAGGTCATCGACGCGTCGTTCTCCTTCGACGGCGTCGTCGGCGCGTTCGCGATCAGCAACAACATCTTCCAGATCGCGCTGGGTCTCGGCATCGGCGCGATGTACATCCGGTCGCTGACCGTCTTCCTGGTCCGCAAGGGCACCCTGGACGACTACGTGTACCTGGAGCACGGCGCGCACTACGCGATCGGCGCGCTGGCGCTGATCCTGCTGTTCACCATCAAGTACGAGGTGAGCGAGATCGTCACCGGCCTGATCGGCGTTGTCCTGATCGCGGCGTCCTACTGGTCCTCGGTGGTACGCAACCGCCGGCTCGGGGCAGAATCCGAGCAGGCGGACGACAAGGCGGAGGTGCCGTCCGGGGTGTGACCCGGCCGAGTACCCCCGGCTGCCCCCGCCACCCGGCGGGGGCAGCCGCATGTCGAGGGAAGGTGGAGGGGCCAGATGCCCTGGTGGAGCTTTTTGCGGCCGAGCGGGGCCCAGCAGTTCGACATCGTCAACGCGCACTCCGTGGAACTCACCAGGCGGCATCCCGAGTTGTCGCTGACCAAGCACGGCGGCGCGGTCGGCAACATGCGGGTCAACCTGTCCTGGCAGATGCGCACCTCGGACACCGGTGGCTGGAACACCGACCGCGGCAGCTTCCTCCGCCGCCAGCTGGAGATCTTCAAGCCGCGGGTGGTGCAGGCGGCGGGCCCGGCCATGGTCAACGTCGACCTGGACCTGGCCTGCATGTACGAACTGGCCGACGGCAGCAAGGGCGTGGTGCAGCCGCTCGGCGAGTTCCACGGTGACCTCGACGCCCCGCCGTGGATCCAGATGAGCGGCGACGACCGGTTCGGCGGCACCTCCGGCGAGACGATCTACATCAACTTCGACAAGCGCGACGAGTTCAAGCGGCTGCTGGTGTTCGTCTACATCTACGACGGCACACCCGCCTTCGACCGCACCCACGCCAAGGTGGAGATCTTCCCCGGTTCCGGCCCGCGGATCGAGATCCCGCTCAATGAGCGGGAGCCGCAGGCGCGTTCGTGCGCCGTGGTGCTGATCGAGAACCGCAAGGGCGAGATGATCGTCCACCGCGAGGTGAAGTACGTCTACGGCTTCCAGGCCGAGATCGACCGGCTCTACGGCTGGGGACTGCAATGGGGCCGCGGCTACAAGTCCAAGGTGTGAACCCCCGGGAGGCCCTCGCACCGCCGCACGGGGAGGCGGGTTCCCGCCGCCTTCCTGGGAGATCGCAAGGTGGGACGAGGCGATGGCGCTGGTCCGGCTGGAGCCGACCGGTGGCTACACCTTCCGGCAGGTCATCAGGCCCTGATCCGGGCCGCGCCCGCCGAGGGGCGTCCTGGGCCGCGCCGGGGGCGCCTCCCCCGGTTCGGTGCTTTGAGCGCTTTCAGCGCTGGGGCTGGAACTGCGGGCCCTGCGGGGGCAGCGCGAAGCCGCCGTCGCCGTTCGCCGACACCGCCGGAGGGACGGCGGGCGGGGCGAGGGGCGGGGGTACGGCCGGGCCGGCCGGCTGCCCGGCCGCGACGGGCTGCGGGTAGCCGTAGGCGGGGTAGCCGGGCTGCGGCTGCTGGTGGACCGGCGGCTGCTGGTGGACCTGCGGCGGCGCGGCCGGCGGCGCGCTCATCGGCTGCGGGTAGCCGTACGCGGGCTGGGCCGGCACGTGCGCGGGGGAGGGGGCCTGCAGCGGGTAGCCGTAGGCGCTGGTCGGTGCGGGCTCGGCCGCCGGTATCCGCGGTTGCGGGGTGCCCAGCGGCGTGGTGGGCACCGAGGCCGGGCGCACCGGGGCGGCCGGGGCCTGCCCGGTGGCGGCGGGCTCCCCGTCGTCCACCGCGACACCGTACTGCGTGGCGAGGCCGACGAGCCCCGAGGCGTAGCCTTGGGCGAGGGCGCGGAACTTCCATCCGGTGCCCTTGCGGTACACCTCGCCGCAGATCAGCGCGGTCTCGGCGCCGGTGTCCGGGACCACCTCGAAGCTGACGACCGGTGCGGCGTGCTGCGGGCCCGCGGTGTCGTACAGGGTCAGGCTGAGGTCGCGCACCGTGCGGAACGGCCCGCCGTCGCAGGACGCGGCGATCACCACCCGGTCCACGCCGGCGTCCAGCGCCGCCAGGTCGACCTCGACGGTGTCGGTGAGGCCCTCGGGGACCCGCTTCTTCGGCAGGTGGCGGGCCAGGCCCGAGGGGTGGCGGGGCTCGTTGTAGAAGACGAAGTCGGCGTCGGTGCGGACCCGTCCGTCCGGGCCGAGCAGCAGCACGGAGGCGTCGACATCGGGCGCTCCGGGGCCGGGGGTCCAGTGCAGCACCGCGCGCACCCCGGTCACGTCCAGCGGGGTGTTCGAACCCTTCACCATCGCGTGCGTCATACCGGTCATCCTGCCCTTCCGGTGGGGCACGCCACAACGCCGGGTCCGGCGGGGAGGGACGGTCACCGGGTGGACCCGCCACGGTTACCTGTTTTTCACACACGCAGGGAACGGGTATCCCATGCTCGCACGTACGATAATCGGCCAGATGTTGTCAGGTTCTTCATCCTGAAAGGGGGCATATGCGACACTTCGGACACCTGGCGGGTGACCTCAGGAGCGAACTCTTCCACCGTGAGCCCCAGGAATTCACCGCGGACTCCGCTGCCCGCACGCTCGCGGTCGCGCTCGGCGCCACCCTGTACAGCCCCGCGACCCGGCCCCGCCTCGCCGACGACATCGTCAAGCAGGCCTCCCGCGGCGTGGTGTCCATGGTGCTGTGCCTGGAGGACTCCATCGACGACCGGGACGTCGTCGCAGGTGAGGCCAACCTCGTCCAGCAGTTCGCGGAGCTGGCCGCACGCCCCGGCGGAGCCGCCGCGCTCCCGCTGCTGTTCATCCGGGTGCGCACCCCCGGCCAGATCACCGACCTGGTGAACCGGCTCGGCGACACCGTCGCCCTGCTGTCCGGATTCGTGCTGCCCAAGTTCACCGAGGAGACCGGCGTCCCGTTCCTGGAGGCCCTCACCCAGGCCGAGAACGCCTGCGGCAGGCGGCTGTTCGCCATGCCGGTCCTGGAGTCGCCGCAGCTCCTCCACCTGGAGAGCCGGAGCGAGACGCTCTACGGGATATCCCGCACCGTCGACAAGTACCGCGACCGCGTGCTCGCCCTGCGACTGGGCGTGACCGACTTCTGCTCCTCCTACGGGCTGCGCCGGGCCCCCGAGATGACCGCCTACGACGTGCAGATCGTCGCCTCGGTCATCGCCGACGTGGTCAACGTCTTCGGCCGCGCCGACGGCAGCGGGTTCACCGTGACCGGCCCGGTCTGGGAGTACTTCCGGCACCACGAGCGCATGTTCAAGCCCCAGCTGCGGCTGAGCCCCTTCCGGCCCGAGGCCGAGGACCTGCGGGACCGGCTGATCGCCCGCGACATGGACGGCCTGCTGCGCGAGATCGAACTCGACCGCGCCAACGGCCTCCAGGGCAAGACCTGCATCCACCCCACGCACGTGCCCGTCGTGCACGCGCTGAACGTGGTCACGCACGAGGAGTACTGCGACGCCGCCGACATCCTCCACGAGGACCGCAGCGGCGGTGGCGTGCTGCGCAGCTCCTACACCAACAAGATGAACGAGGTGAAGCCGCACCGCGCCTGGGCCGAGCGCACGCTCCGCCGCGCCGAGGTCTTCGGCGTCGCCCGCGAGGACATCGGATTCGTCGAACTGCTCGCGGCCAGCCTGCCGCAGGCGTGACCGGCCGACGACCGTACGGAACCACCCCGAAGGAATCACCGCTGATGGCAACGAACACGCCCTGGACCGGCCAGTGGGTCGCCGACCGGCTGGGCGTCGCGCTCCGCGGCGACGGCGTCACCGACCTGCTGGGCCTGGCGCTGCGCCGCAACCCCAAGCGGGCCCACCTGCTGGTCTCCCACGTGCTCGGCAAGCACGTCCCGCAGCGCCCGCACGTCGTCTACGGCCACGCCCACGCCCTCGGGCGGCGGGTGCGCGCGCTGCTCGACGAGGACCGCGACGGCGGGCGCGGCGGCGCGGACGGCACCGTGGTCCTCGGCTACGCCGAGACCGCGACGGGCCTGGGCCACGCCGTCGCCGACGGCATCGGCGGCGTGCCCTACCTGCACTCCACCCGCCGCGCCGTGCCCGGGGTGACGCCCGGCGGCGGCTTCGAGGAGGAGCACAGCCACGCCACCGGGCACCTGCTGCTGCCCGAGGACCCGGCGCTGCTCGCCGGATCCGGCCCGCTCGTCCTGGTCGACGACGAGTTCTCCACCGGGCGGACCATCCTCAACACCATCTCCGACCTGCACGCCCGGCATCCGCGATCCCGCTACGTGGTCGTCGCGCTCACCGACATGCGCGGCGACGCCGACCGCGCCGCGCTCGCCGCCTTCGCCGGGCGCCTCGGCACCAGGATCGACGTCGTCGCCCTCGCCGAGGGCGCCGTGACGCTGCCGCCCGGCGTCCTGGAGAAGGGCCAGGCGCTCGTGGCCGAGCACGAGAGGGCCGCGGCGGCCGGAACGCCCGCCGGACTCCTCACCGGCCAGCCGGGGCCGCCCGACGCGCTTGTGCGGCGCGTCGGCCTCGGCTGGCCCGCCGGGCTGCCCGACGGCGGCCGGCACGGCTTCCTGCCCGCGCACCGCACGCGCCTGGAGGCCGCCCTGCCCGCCATGGCGGGCCGCCTCGCCGCCGCCCTGCCGCCCGGCGCCCGCCGCGTCCTGGTCCTCGGCAACGAGGAGCTGATGTACGCCCCGCTCCGCCTCGCCCAGGCACTGGAGGACGCCCTGACCGCGGACGCGGCCGGCGCCGCGGGCCCGGCGCAGGTGCGGTACTCCACGACCACCCGCTCGCCGGTGCTGGCCGTCGACGACCCCGGCTACGCGATCCGCAGCCGGCTCGTGTTCCCCGCGCACGACGACCCCGACGACGGCGGCTCCGCGGAGCGCTACGCCTACAACGTCGCCGGCGCCGGGTTCGACGCCGTGGTGTGCGTGGTGGACTCCGCGGGCGACACGGCCGCACTCCACCAGGACGGCGGGCTGCTCGCCCGTCTCGCCGCGCACACTCCGGCGGTCCTGCTCGCCGTCGTACCGACCTACCGACCCGAACCAGAGGGGCACCACCCGAGCATGAGCGAGCCGCTGCGCGGACCCGACTTCTCCTCCTACGCGCCCGAGGAGGTGGGCTGGCTGCTGAAGGACCTGTCCGGCGTGGAGCTGGAGGCGCCCACCGAGGAGCGCGAGGAGGCCATCCAGAGCGGCGGCGCGCACTACGCCGAGTCGCTGCCGGTGGAGTACCAGCCCACCGCCGAGTACCAGCAGCTGTTCCGCTCCGCGCTGGACGCGTCCGCGGCCCGGATCGCCCGCGCGGTCGGCGCGGTCACCGAACTCGTCCTCGCCGAGCGCGGCCCGGACGCCGTGCTGGTCTCGCTGGCCAGGGCCGGCACCCCGGTCGGCGTGCTGATGCGCCGCTGGGCCCGCCACGCCCACGGCCTGGACCTGCCGCACTACGCGGTGTCGATCGTCCGCGGCCGCGGCATCGACCGCAACGCGCTGCGCTGGCTCGCCGCCCACCACGACGCGGCCGACGCGGTGTTCGTCGACGGCTGGACCGGAAAGGGCGCCATCACCCGCGAACTGGCCGACGCCGTGGCCGAGTTCGACGGCTTCAACCCGGACATCGCGGTCCTCGCCGACCCCGGCGGCTGCGTGTCCACCTACGGCACCCGCGACGACTTCCTGATCCCCTCCGCGTGCCTGAACTCCACCGTCTCCGGCCTGATCTCGCGGACCGTGCTGCGCGACGGCCTGATCGGGCCCGACGACTTCCACGGCGCGAAGTTCTACCGCGACCTGCGCGACGCCGACGTCTCGGGCCTCTTCCTCGACACCGTGGCAGCCGCCTTCGACCTGGTCGGGGACGCGGTCGCCGAGGACGTCAAGTCGCTGCGCTCGCAGGACCGTCTCCCGACCTGGGCGGGCTGGGCCGCGGTCGAGCGGATCAGCGAGGAGTACGGGATCGGCGATGTCAACCTGGTCAAGCCCGGCGTCGGGGAGACCACCCGGGTGCTGCTGCGCCGCGTGCCCTGGAAGGTGCTGGCGCAGCGCGGCGCGGGCGCCGACCTGGACCACGTCCGGCTGCTCGCCGAGCAGCGCGGCGTGCCGGTCGAGGAGGTCGACGGCCTGCCGTACTCGTGCGTCGGCCTGATCCACCCGCGCTACACCCGCGGCGCCACCGGCACCGACGGCCGGGCGGTGAGCGCCCGATGAGCCGCCACGCCTTCCCGCCGAACGCCCGCACCCTGGTCGCCAGCGACCTGGACCGGACCCTGATCTACTCCACCGCCGCCCTGGCGCTGTCCATGGCCGACGAGCACGCCCCGCGGCTGCTGTGCGTGGAGGTCCACGAGAGCCGGCCGCTGTCGTACATGACCGAGTCCGCGAGCCGGCTGCTGGCCGAACTCGCCGACACCGTACGGTTCGTGCCCACCACCACCCGCACCCGCAAGCAGTACCGCCGGATCAGCCTGCCCGGCCGCGCACCGCGGTACGCGATATGCGCCAACGGCGGCCACCTGCTGGTGGACGGCCGCACCGACCACGACTGGAACGCCGAGATGCGCCGCCGCCTCGCCGACGGCTCCGCGCCGCTGGACGAGGTCGTCGCGCACCTGGCGGCCGTGTCCGACCCCGAGTGGCGGCGCAAGGAGCGGGTCGCCGAGGACCTGTTCGCGTACCTCGTGGTGGACCGCGAGAAGCTGCCGGTCGGATGGGTCAAGGAACTCGCCGAGTGGGCCGAGCCGCGCGGCTGGACGGTGTCCCTGCAGGGACGGAAGATCTACGCCGTGCCCAAGCCGCTGCGCAAGAGCGCCGCGCTCGCCGAGGTGGTCCGCCGCACCGGTGTCGAGCAGGTGCTCGCCGCCGGCGACTCACTGCTCGACGTCGACCTGCTGACGGCCGCGGACATGGGCTGGACGCCGGGCCACGGTGAACTCGCCGACACCGGCTGGACCGCCCCGCACGTCACCGCGCTCGGCTCGGTCGGCGTCGCGGCCGGGGAGGAGATCCTGCGGCGGATGCTGGTGCGGGTCTCCGGGGAGGGCGCGGCGGCCTGACGGCGGCGCCGGGGCGCCGCGTCGTGCCGGGGCGAGCGGTACCGGCGGCGTGGGCGATGCGCGCCCGGTCGCGTCAAAGGGCGGGGTGTGCGCGGGTGTGCGTGCCGCGTCCCGTCAGAGGGTCTGGCCCGGCACCACGATCCGGTGCGCCCGTTCCCGGCCGCGCTCCACCCGGCGGGCGTTGGGCCGTTCGCTGGCCGCGATGAAGGCCCGCGCCTCGGACTCGGTGCGCCCGCCGCGCACATGGCGGCGCAGCAGCCGACGCTCCCGCACCTGCCGGGGCGTGTCGACGTACCACAACTGGTCGAGCAGGCTGCGCACCTGGTCCCAGCCGGCACCGTCGTCCGCCAGGTAGTTCCCCTCGGTCACCACCAGCCGCGTCTGCGGCGGCACCACCAGCCCGGCCGCCACCGGCTCGTCCAACCGCCGGTCGAAGTCCGGTGCGTACACCGGCCGTTGGGGAGGTTCCTCGCGCAACCGGCGCAGCAGACCGACGTATCCGTCGACGTCGAAGGTCTCCGGCGCGCCCTTGCGCCCGCGCAGCCCCAGCCGGTCCAACTGGGCGTTGGACAGGTGGAATCCGTCCATCGGCACGTACGCCGCGGTGTCCGCGCCCAGCCGCTCGTTGACGCCGGACACCAGCCGCCGGGCCAGCGTCGACTTCCCGGCCGCCGGCGCGCCCGCCAGACCCAGGACGGCCCGGCGGCCCGGAACGCCGGGCACGAGGGCGACCACGTCATCGACGAGCATCTCGTCAGCCTAGGCTGGGACGCACCGAAGATCCATGCCGGGTTCCCGGCCCGGGTCCGGGATCTTCCGCACATGCGCGGGCCGCCGCCACGAACCACGGGAGCGAACGGTGTACGAGACCAAGAACCCCCAGCTCACGCCGGAGCTGTACCAGTACGTCCTGGACCACAACCCGCCGCTGGACCCCGTGCAGCGCGAGCTGGTGACGACCACGCACGAGCAGCTCGCCGACGTCGCGGGCCTGCAGACCGCGGAGGAGCAGGCGCCCCTGCTGTCCTTCCTGGTCGCACTGGTCGGCGCGCGGCAGGTGGTGGAGGTCGGCACGTTCACCGGCTTCTCCACCCTGGCCATGGCCAGGGCGCTGCCCGCCGACGGCCGGGTGATCGCCTGCGACGTCTCCGAGGAGTGGACGGCTGTCGGCCGTGCGGCCTGGGAGAAGGCCGGCGTTGCGGACCGCATCGACCTGCGGATCGCCCCGGCGATCGACACGCTGCGGGCACTGCCCGAGGGGCCGTGGATCGACCTGGTGTTCCTGGACGCCGACAAGGGCGGCTACATCGACTACTGGGAGGAGCTGGTGCCGCGGCTGCGGCCGGGCGGCCTGCTGGTCGTCGACAACACCCTGTACCACGGCGAGGTCGTGGACCCGGCCGCGGGCGGCGGCGCGGCCGCGATCCGAGCGTTCAACGAGCGGGTGGCCGCGGACGACCGGGTCGACCATGTGCTGCTCACCGTCGCGGACGGGCTGACGCTGGCGCGCAGGCGCTGAGGGCGGTCCGGGTGCTTCTCGTGTGCCTCTCGCGTGCTTCTCGCGTGCCGCGCGCGTGCTGCGTTCGACAGGCGCCCGCTGCGGGGCTGTGGACGGTCGCGCCCGTTCCGGGCCGGCGTCCTCTAATCTGAGCGCATGCCTCGCTACGAGTACCGCTGCCGGACCTGCGGCGCGACCTTCGAACTGCGCCGCCCGATGTCGCAGGCCAACGCGCCGACGCCCTGCCCGAAGGGCCACGACGACACGGTGAAGCTGCTGTCCACGGTCTCCGTCGGCGGCGCCGCGTCCGCCTCCGCACCGGCCCCCGCGGCCGGTGGCGGTGGCGGCGGCTGCTGCGGTGGCGGTTGCTGCAGCTGATCCGCGGGTCCGCCGGTCCGTGCGTGCCCGGGTGGAGCCTTCCGGCGCCGCCCGGGCGGCGTGCCGCGGGTGCCGGCCCCCGCGGGGCCGGCGTCAGCGGTGCTGGGCGCGTTCCTCGCGGATGTTGGCCACGACGCGGTTGGCGGTCTCGCGGACCGCGGCGGTCTCGGTCAGAAAGGCCCAGTAGTCCGGGTGCCGGCCCTCCAGGCCGGCCAGGGCGCGGTCCAGACGGGCCACCGCCTCGTCCAGCGGGCGGGCGTGCCGCGGCTCGGGCGTCGACCGCCCCTGCATCGCCAGGCGCTGCGCGTCCCTGATCACGAACCGCGTCTTCTCCACCTCGGCCTTCGGGTCCTTGCTGACCTCGTTCAGCCGCCGCAGCCGGTCGCCGGCCGCGCCCACCGCGCCGTCCACGTCGTCCATGAGCGTGCGTACCGTCGCCAGCCGGGCCTGCGCGTCGGCCCAGCGCTGCTCGGTACGCGCCTTCCGCGCCTCGGCCAGCGCCGTCTCCGCCTGCCGGACCGCCTGCTCGGCCTGCTCCGGAACGTGCTGCAGGTCCTGCCAGCAGGCCGCAGAGAAGCGGCGCCGCAGCTCGCTCAGCACCGGCGCCACGCCATCCGCCCGGGTCCCGAGCGCCTGCACCCTCGTCCGCAGGGACACCAGCCGCTTGTCGATCTCCTGGGCCTGCTGCGGCAGCCGCTCGGCCTCGGCCCTGACGGCCTCCGCGGTGCGGCGCATCTCGTCGGCGCGCCGGACCGTGTCCTGCACGCCGTGCTTGCTCGCGCCCTCGTTCAGCTTGGTCAGCTCGGGTGAGAGCGCCGCGAGCCGGGCGGCCAGGTCGTCGGCCTTCAGGCCGGCCGCGCGGACCGCGTCCAGGGCGTTGCTGGCGGCCAGCAGCGACTGCTTGGCGCGCTCCCTGGCCGGGGCGAGCCGGGCCAGCTGGTTCTCGGCCTTGCCCAGCAGCGGGGCCAGGCCCGACTGGAAGCGCTCCAGCTCGCGCAGCACGTTGACCAGCTCGTCCTTGGCGCGGGTCAGCTCGGACTTGGCCCGGGCGGCCGCCGCGTGGTCCAGCTCGTCGCGGTCGATGTCATGGGCGTCGACGGTGGCGATGTACGCCCCGCTGACCTGGTCGATCCGCTCGCCCAGACTCCGGAACGAGGCCAGCGCGCGGCGCGCCTCGGGGGAGTCGTCCACCGCGGAGATGGTCTCGATGGAGATCTCCAGGTCACGCTGCGCCGTGTCCAGCTCGTAGAACGCCTGGGCCGCGGCGTCCTTGGCCTCCTGCGCCTCCGCACGCAGATTGTCGCCGCGCCGCCACCACGAACGTGCCGTCGTCACAGTGACTCTCTCTCCCCGCGCTCCGCGCCGCCGCTCCCGCCGTCCCGTCCATCCTCCCACCCCCGGCACGGTTGCTGACCAGCCCCCGCGGCAAGGTAACCTGTGTCGTCGCGTGGCCTGGGCGTGTAGCTCAGCGGTAGAGCGCCGCCCTTACAAGGCGGATGTCGGCGGTTCGAAACCGTCCACGCCCACGCTTGTCGGAGCCCCGGAAACTGAACCCTTCCGGGGCTCTGCTGTGTGCCCCCCGACGCTCCGGGTGCCGGTGCTCGCCGGCAGGGCGACCTGCCGAGCACTGCGACCGGGCCGACATCCGCCGGGTGGGCCGCCGGGCGTGGCAGGCTCACTCGCCATGGCGTTCATCAAAGGCATCAACGAGTTCTCCGCGGCGCCGGCCGGGTGGCAGGCCGCCCTCGCCATGGGGAACAGCACCGAGATCGTCCTCGTGCCCATCGTCGGCTGGGCCAGGGTGACGGGAGTGCCACCGGCGGTCGAGGGGTCTCCCATCGATGCCGTGGTGCTCTTCGACAAGGCGGGCGCCCCGCTCATCCAGTGCCTCGGCCAGATCCTGGGGGACTGGGACGACGGCTCCGCCGTCCACCAGATCCTGCCCCCGGGCGCCGAGGTCCGTGCGGTACCGGACGGGTGGACCGTGCGGACCTACGCCGGCTGACCCCGACACCTCAGCCCCGCAGCCCCTCCTTCCCGGCCGCACCGACCGCCCCGCCACCGGACGGTGACGGGGCGGAGGAACGCCGGGGGCGGCTACTCCCAGGGCCAGCGCGCGTCGCGTCCGGCCTCCAGGAGCGGCACCATGCGGAACCCGGCGTCGGTCAGGCCGCCGAAGGCGTGGCGGTTGCGGCCGCCGGACGGTGCGTGCCCGGCCTGGTAGCCGGCCAGGTTCCACGTGTACATCGGCACCGCCTCGGGGACCGACTCCGACACCTCGCGGGCGTCGCTGCCGGCCTGCTCGTCGGTGACGACGACGACGCGGTCGTGGCCCTGGTACTCCTTGCGGAGTGCCGCGGCGGTGTCGGTTCCGCCGCCGAGGAACCAGCCGCCGTCCTTCCACGCCCGCACGTCCCCGAGGACCGAGCCGCCCCGAGCGAGCGGGAACCTCTTCGTCTTCGCCCCCGGGGCGTCCTTCACGTAGTACTGGGCGCTGGAGAACGACACCACGTCCGCGGTCGCGCACCGGCGGCCCAGGGCGATGCCGAAGAGGGCGGCCGCGTCCCAGCGGCGCAGCGTGCCGTCCCTGGAGAAGGCGTCGTTCATCGACGAGGACGTGTCCACCAGGATCAGCGTGCGGCCGCCGATCGCCGGGACGTTCGCCAGCGACGCGCTGAGCGCCTTCTCCAGGGCGTGGCCCCAGCGCAGCGACGGTGCGGCGTTGAACGCCGAGTAGAACCGCATCGGCAGCTGCCGCGACCGGCCGACCTGGACGGGGTCGGCGAGGTGCGCGGCGACCCGCGCGGCGACGTCGTCGGAGACCCCCGCCTCGTCGAAGTTCCGCAGGTTCCGCAGTCGTGCCATGTAGCCCATGGACGGGATGACGGCCTCCCAGGCCGCGGCGTCCATCGGCCCCTGCAGCCACCCTGCCAGCGCCTCCCAGGTCATCCCCGCGCGTGCGAGGACGTCCGCGGCGTCCGGACGGCGCAGCAGCTCGCGGCGCTCCTCGGCCGGCCACTTCGCCAGCTCCGCGCGGGAGTTCAGCTGCCGCAGCGACTCCGGGATCTCGTTGGCACGGCCGTGGCGGCGGTCGAGGGCATGCCGGAAGAGGTCGCCCTGCCACGGCGCGGCCGGCGCCGGGTGCGCCAGCTCCAGGACGTCGCCGAACCGGAACGCGGCCGCACCGGTGTCGTACTTCAGCAGCGCCCGCTCGTCGTACAGCCGGCCGACCGCGTCCTCGATGCCCCGCTTGACCGGCTTCGGTATCCGGCGCCCGTACCGGGAGGTCCAGTACGCCAGCAGTTCCCCCGGCTCGTCCGCGCGCTGCAGCACCGAGCCGACCACGCGCCGGTTCCAGCCGCCCGAAGTCCCGTTCCCGGCCTGCGCGTGAGGGGAGAGGTCACCCGAAGCCGCCGCGTCCAGGCGGGCCTTCACGAACTCGGCCGCGCCGACGACGGCCGCGGTGCGCAGGGAGCCCGGGCCGCGCAGCCACGCCAGCAGGCCGGCCGTCCACGCCGGGTCCTCGACGGCGAGCTGCCGCACGAGGCCGGTGAACCGGTCGTCGCGCCGTCCGCCGGACTCGTAAAAGGTGTCCGTCCCGACGAAGTTGGCGACGGTGAGCAGGAACAGCTCGGAGCGCGGGTCGCGCAGGTACCCCGCGCCGCCCTGGTGGGTGGTGGTCGTCCCGCCGGTCGACCGGACCGGCGAAGAGGCGGCCGGCTTGGCCGCCTTGGTGTTGAACCTGGCCATGAAAGAGCCCCTCACTGTGGAGGGGAAGCGCGGCAGGGGAATGCCCGAGATCAAGTCGATGGCGGGGATCAACGCTCTGGGCCGCTGAGCTACACCGCCTCTCGGCGGGCCGGGATTCGAACCCGGGTCTTTCTCTTTGCAGGAGAAGTATCCGTCATCCGCGCACCGGGCACCCGATGCCGTGCCTCCCGAGATCAAGTCGGCCGCGGTTGTGCAGGGTTCGATCCCTGCCCACCGAAGTGGTTCTGCCAAAAGAAGTAACCGTGGCCTGCGCACCGGGAGGTGCTTACGTTCTGCGGCCAGCCTATCCGCCGTCCCCGGCCGCGCCACCGAATTACCTTTCCTGACCCGCCAGTTGAGGGCGTTCCCCGGCTTTCCCGTCGCCCGCGCGATCTCCCGCGCCCTTTTCCGGACCGCCGCGGCAGGCGCCGGTCCCGTACGTGCGCCGTGCGGGGCAGCCCGCCAACCAGCCGAGTATCACAGCTCCATCACGACGTGCACACAACACCTCCACAACTGCCATCATCCCGATCCAGACACATGACCACAGGGGGGACTATGTCCAACGAACAGCGAAACACCCCGACTTGGGCGCAACAGCCCCAGCCGCAGCCTCAGCTCGCGCCCCAGCCCGCGCCACACTGGGGCCGGCAGCCCACCGGCCCGCAGTGGGCCCCGCCGCAGCCGCCGAGGAAGAGCAAGGCGCTGAAGATCATCCTGGGCGCCATCGGCGGCATCATCGCCGTCAGCGTCATCGCCAGCCTCGCCGGCGGCGGCAAGAACAACACCGACGACACCGCGGACAGGGCTTCGGCCAGGACGACCACCGCACCGGCCAAGTCCGAGGCGCCGAAGGCCACGAAAGCCGCTGCGCCCGCAAAGGCTTCGGCTGCGCCGAAGCCGAAGGTCGTCCTCGCCGAGTCCGGCCACGGCATCAAGAACACCGTGCGCTTCACCGTCCACGGCGACTGGGACCTGCGCTATACGTACAACTGCTCCAGCTTCGGGTACCAGGGCAACTTCATCGTCACCGGCATGGGCGGAGACTTCCCCGACGTCATGGTCAATGAGATGGGCATGAAAGGCTCGGACGTCACGCACCAGCACGACGGGGGAACGATCTACCTGCAGGTCGACTCGGAGTGCAACTGGACCGTGAAGGCCACCGACCTCCCCTGACCCCTTCCGCCTCGCCCCGCCGGCCGACGAGTTGGCGGGGCGCCGTCATGGGCTACGCCGGCGCCATCTGCCCCGGCCCCCCGGAGCGCGGGGGCGCGGGGGCGCAGAAGGCGCGGGAGGGGAGTGCATCATGAGGTTGTTTAGCGTACGAATCCCCCAATAGGGGGAATGGCGCGCGGGGTTCGGGCGCGTCGGGGCGGGGGCTCCTGACCATGAGCCGGTGAGCACTTCGTGGGGGAAGCGCGTGCCGTTGTGGGCCGCGCTGATCTTCGTCATATTCGCGACGGGAAGTTGGGGGCTCGGGGGGCCGGCCGCGGCCGATTCCGGCGGAGGGCACGGCGATCCCGCCGTTCACGCCGGCACCGGACGCGGCCACGACCCGGACCCCGGCCCCGGACGTCAACCGGATCCCGAGCCCGGCCGCAGCCCCGGCACGGACCCGCGCCCCGACCACGGCCCAGGCCGCGATCCCGGTGATCCACCCGGTCACGACCCCGGTCACGACCCCGGTCACGACCCGGGCCATGACCCCGGACAGCAGCCGGGCCACGACCCGGGCCACCCGGGCCATGACCCGGATCCGGCCCCGGGCCGCCAGCACGGCTGCCACTGGCCCTGGGACCCGCTGGGCCGGCGCTGCCATCACCACCACCACCGGCCCTGCCCGACACCGACACCCACCCCGACCCCGACACCGACACCCACCCCGACCCCGACCCCGACGCCGACCCTGCCCGCGCCGCCCTCGCCGAGCCCGCGGCCGACCCCGTCACCCGTTCCCACACCCACCCCGACACCCACCCCGACTCCGAAGCCGACCCCGGCTCCGCCGCGGAAACCGGTACCGAAGCCCGCCGTCCCGGTCCCGGTCCCGGTGCGCACACCGCCCGCACCGCCACCGCCCCGGCCCGCGCCGAGCCCGCGGCCGAGTCCCACCGTCACCACGACGCCCGCGCCCGTGCCCGCCGCCGTGCACTGGCCGGCGCGCCGGCCGACCTCGGTCAGGCCGCCGCGGCGGGTCCACCGGCCGCTGACGACCACGATCCTGCTGACCGCCGTGCCGGCGCTGCTCGTGGTGGCCGTCCTGCGTCCGGGCTCCGGGTCGTACCGAAGGAACCACTAGCAGATGAGGGGGAGTTGGCAATGACGCAGTGGGTTGCCCTGCTGATCGCGATGGTGGCGGTGTGCGCCGTCGTGCTCAGCGTCGTCGTCCTGCGGCAGCGCAGGATCAGCGAGGACGACGATCCGTCGGAGACGCCGGACGTCATCGAGTACATGGTCATGATGATCGGCGTGGTGTACGCCATCGTCCTGGGGCTGGCGATCGCCGGCGTGTGGGAAGGGCAGGGGGGCGCGCAGGCGGACGTGGTGGCGGAGGCGCAGGCCCTGCACGAGGTGAAGGAGCGGGTGCAGGTGTACCCCGCGGACGTCCGCGACCGGGTGCGGTCGGACGTGGACGCCTACGTCAGGTACGTGACCGGCACGGAGTGGCCGTACATGCGCGACCACGGCGACCTGTCCCCCGAGGGGACCGTGCTGCTGGACCAGGTCCGCACCGACGTCACGCAGTTCGACCCCAAGTCCGACCTGGCCGCGCAGGCGTACCAGCCGGTGGTGGACGCGGTCGCGGCCGCCGACCAGGCCCGCGTCTCGCGCGGGCAGAGCGCGGGCGCGACCATGCCGGGGATGGTGTGGTTCGGCCTCATCAGCGGCGGCCTGGTCACCGTGGGACTGATCTTCACCCTGCAGATCCGCAGGTCGGCACGGGAGTTGCTGCTCGCGGGGCTGTTCAGCGCGCTGATCGCCTTCCTGCTGTTCCTCATCTGGGACCTGGACGCGCCATTCGGCAGCGGCCTGACGGTCTCCTCGGACGCCCTCCGCGCGATCCTCTGAGGACGCTGGGAGGACGCGGACGACGCCGCGGACGACGCCGCGAACGACGGTGCGGGCGACGCCGCGGACGACGCCGCGGACGAGGACGCCACCGGGAATGACCGCCCGGCAACGCCCCACCCGCAACGCCCCACCGGGGCACGCGCAACGACAGAGCGGCCCCCCTGCCGGGCGAACGGCAGGGGGGCCGCCTCGTGTCGGGCCCGCCGGGCGGCCCGCGGCGGACCAACGCCGCGGGCCGCCGTGCCGGCTACCGCCAGTGCGACACGTTCACGTTCTCCAGCACGCCCAGCGCGTCGGGGACCAGGACCGCCGCCGAGAAGTACGTGCTGACCAGGTAGTTGATGACGGCCTTCTCGTCGATGCCCATGAAGCGGACGTTGAGGCCCGGCTCGTACTCGTCGGGCAGGCCGGTCTGGTTGAGGCCGATCACGCCCTGGTTGTCCTCGCCGGTACGGATGGCGATGATCGAGCTGGTCCGCTCCGGGCTGACCGGGATCTTGTTGCAGCTGAGGATCGGGACGCCGCGCCAGGCCGGGACGGTCGAGCCGTGCACCTCCACCGAGTCCGGGTACAGCCCGGCCCGGCTCCACTCGCGGCCGATCGCCGCGATGGTCTTCGGGTTCGCCAGCAGGTAGCGGGTGCCGCGGCGCCGGCTGATCAGCTCGTCCAGGTCGTCCGGCAGCGGCGGTCCGGCGTGCGGCTGGATCCGCTGGTCGTACTCGGCGTTGTGCAGCAGCCCGAAGTCCGGGTTGTTGATCAGCTCGTGCTCCTGGCGCTCGCGCAACGCCTCGACGGTGAGCTTGAGTTGCTGCTCGGTCTGGTTCATCGGCTCGTTGTAGAGGTCGGCGACCCGGCTGTGGACGCGGAGCACGGTCTGCGCGACGCTCAGCTCGTACTCGCGCGGCCTGACCTCGTAGTCGACGTAGGTGGCCGGCAGCGACGGCTCTCCCGAGTGGCCGGACGCCAGCTCGATCTCCGCCTCGCCCTTCCGGTTGGCGCGCTGCCGGGGCAGCGACCGGTGGGCCTCCAGATGCTCGCGCAGCGGGTCGGAGACGCCGAGCAGGGACGTCAGCGCGCTGCGCGGCAGCGCCAGGACCGTGGTGGCGGTCGCCGCCTTGGCGGTGAACTGCCAGCTGGCGTCGTCGCTCAGCAGCGCCTGCTCGCCGAAGTAGCCGCCGTCGGCGATGACGCCGAGCCGGGTCTGCTCGCCGTACGACCCCTCGCCGAGCTTCTCGATCTTGCCGTGGGCGACGAGGTACACCGTGTCGGCCGGGCGGCCGGCCTCCGCGATGACCTCGCCCGCGTCGATCTCGCGCTGCACGAAGCGGTCGGCCAGCGCGGTCAGCGCGCCGACGTCGTCGAACGTGCGCAGCGCCGCGATCTCGCCGAGCTCCTGCGGGATGACCCGGACCTCCGAGCCCGTCTTCACGAACGTCACGCGGCCGTCGCCGACCGCGTAGCTCAGACGGCGGTTGACCCGGTAGGTGCCGGCGCTGACCTGTACCCAGGGCAGCACTTTCAGCAGCCAGCGGGACGAGATCCCCGCCATCTGGGGAGCGGACTTGGTGGTGGTCGCCAGATTCCGCGCGGCGGCGGTGTCGAGACTCGTCCGTGGCTGGGTGCTGTCAGGAGTGCCGTGTGCGGTGTCCTGGCCCGCATCAACCGACATGGGCTGTCCTTCCCGTAAGAGGGTGATACGGCCCTGATTGTTTCCGTGACGCAGGGTGGTTGCTATTGCCGGATCGAGTGAGAATACTTCCCGCACTTCCGGGTCACCGGGCGCGGGGGAACGGGCCCGGGTGCGCCGGGGAGGCGGCGCGCGGTGCGCGGCCGCAGGTCAGCGGAGGTTCAGAGGGCTTCGACGATCGAGCCGCGGTCGGGCTGCTGGCCCTGGTTGGGCAGCGCCAGCTCGACGGCGGCATAGGCCGCAGCGATGGCGAGTCGGCGCTCGCGGCGGAAGACGTACGCCGCGAACGCGCCGGCGCCCACGAGTGCGCCGAAGGACATCGCGGTGCCGAACCAGCTCGCCCCGAGCCACTTGCCGCCTATCCAGCCCAGGCCGACGCTGTACGTCGCCCAGCACACCCCCGCCAGCGCGGACCAGGGCAGGAACTCCTTGGGGCGGCGCCGGGCCGCGCCCGCGCCCAGGCTCACCACGCTGCGGCCGGCGGGCGCGAAGCGCGCCAGCACCACGAGTGCGCCCCCGCCTCCGGTCAGCACCTGGCCGAGCCGCTCGTGCGCGGACGCCAGCCGGCGGGAGTTCGCCATCCGGCGGTGGAACCACTCGCCGCCGCGGAACGCCAGCCGGTAGGCCAGCAGGTCGCCGAGGCAGGACGCGGTGGCCGCGCAGGCCAGCAGTGCGAACACGTCGAGCAGGTCGTCGCCCGCGCCGGAGGAGCCGGCGGTGGCCGCGCTGATCACCAGCACACCGCTGGGGAGGACCGGGACGAAGACGTCGAGCAGCACGGACAGGGACACCACGGCGTAGATCCACGGCCAGTCGAAGAGCGAGCCCATGCCTTGCAGCACTTCGCCTCCTCGTCCTCTCCGGTACCGGCCCGGGTCGCGTCCTGGTCGTGAGTGTCCTGGTCCTGCGAGTGCGTTGCGTAGCGGTGGATCCGGTGCTTCCGTCCGGTCGAGCGGCGGTTGCGCCTGCGTAACGGATCTTCAATCACCGTCAGCCGTACAGCGTACGCCAGTACTGCCGCCTGGTTCCCTCGGGCCCACGTGACGTACTCCACCATCACGGCGTCATCACAGAGGGTCTACATCTGCCCGCCCTGTAGTAGGGAGTGTTCCCCGCAGGACCTAGAGTGACGCCGTGACTTCCGCGCCCGTGCTGTCGGCGTCGTCGCTGCTCCCGGTGGACCGCACCCTCGGCGTCGTCCTGGTGGTGCTGCTCGTCGCCGCGGCGGGCATCGCGGCGTACGCCCGGCTCGCGGACGAGGACGAGCGCTACTCGCGCGGTATCGCCCTGGCCGGTGTACGGGCCGCGGTGCAGCTCGCCGCGGTGTCGGCCCTCATCGGCTGGGTGGTCAAGCACCAGGCGGCCCTGCTGGCCTTCGTGGCCCTGATGTACGGCGTCGCGTCCCGGACCGCGGGCCGGCGCATCACCAGGAACGCCACATGGCGCTGGGCGGCCGTCCCGGTGGGCGCCGGCGCCCTGCCGGTCGTGGCGCTGCTGGTGCTGACCGGACTGCTGCCGATCGACGGCATCGCGCTGATCCCGGTCGCCGGCATCCTCATCGGCGGCGGCCTCACCGCGACCGTGCTCGGCGGCCGCCGGGCCCTGGAGGAGCTGGCCGGCCGGGCCGGCGAGGTGGAGGCCGCGATGGCCCTGGGCTTCACCGACCGGGAGGCCCGGATGGAGATCGCCCGGCCCGCCGCCTCCGGCGCCCTCGTCCCCGGGCTCGACCAGACCAGGACGGTGGGGCTGGTCACCCTGCCCGGCGCGTTCGTCGGCATGCTGCTGGGCGGTGCGAGCCCGGTGACGGCCGGTGCCGTGCAGCTCTTCGTGCTGATCGCGCTGCTGGCGGTGCAGGCGGTTTCGGTCGCCGTGGTCCTGGAACTCGTCGCCCGCGGCCTGATCACCCGCGCCGTGCCCGCCCCGGCGGGTGCCGTAGACTTGCCGGCAGCAGAAGGGGAGTAGCTCTTCGCCGGACCGTCGACACACTGCCAGGACCGTTCCCCCGGGGACGAACCCGGCCGGCGCCCGGAGGCGGCACACCGCGTGTGCCCGCCAGCGAGACCTTCGGCCGCAGTGTTCACGCTGCCGTGCCGAAGCGACCCCGAAAACGCGAGGTTCTCCGGTGCGGCCGCCCGACCGAACGAGGATCCGCTTCCGTGTTCAGCTTCACCGTCATCGCCGTCGTGTTCGGCGTGATCTTCCTTGCCGAACTGCCCGACAAGACCGCGCTCGCCTCGCTGATGCTGGGCACCCGCTACCGCGCCTCGTACGTCTTCGCCGGGGTCGCCGCGGCGTTCGCGGTCCACGTGGCCCTGGCCATCGCCGCCGGCAGCCTGCTCACCCTTCTCCCGCACCGCTGGGTGCAGGGCGTGGTGGGCCTGCTGTTCCTGGGCGGCGCGGCCGTGCTGCTGCTGTCCAAGGGCGAGGACGAGGAAGAGGTCAAGGCGCCCGCGGACCAGAGCTTCTGGAAGGTGTCAGGGGCGGGCTTCATGCTGATCCTGGTCGCCGAGTTCGGCGACCTCACGCAGATCATGACCGCCAACCTGGCCGCCCGCTACAGCGATCCGGTCTCGGTCGCGATCGGCGCGGTGCTCGCCCTGTGGGCGGTCGGCGCCCTCGGCATCTTCGGCGGGCAGATGCTGATGAAGCGGGTGCCGCTGCGGCTCATCACCCGGATCGCGGCCTGCGTGATGATCGTCCTGGCGGCCTTCAGCATCTACGAGGCAGTGGTTGGCTAGCCCGGACCCGTCCACCTGACGAGCTACGTCCACGCCGGTGTAGGCATCGAGCCAAAGGGCCCGCCGGTGTCTAGAGGGAGAACGCGCGCAGTGAGCGACGAAGGAGCGAGCGAGCACGATCGACCGGCAGACACCGGGTTTAAGGGCCCGGCGGCGAGAGGCCGGCAAAAAAGGGCCAGGACGTTCACTTTTCGAGCTACCCGCACCGAGCACGTTCAGCCCCGGGGGCGTTCTGAGTGGGCGGTCTTGCCCGTTTTGCGGCGGCCGCGCCGGAGCCCCTTCCCGCGGTCAGCTGAGGGTGATGAGGAGGCCGCCCTGGGGGGCCTTCGTGATGTGGACGGACTCGAGGGAGTCGACGTGGGCGGTGGGGGCGTGGGCCGCGGCGCGGGGGCCGACGCCCACCACGCGCATCCCGGCGGCCTTGGCGGCCGCGATGCCCACCTCGGCGTCCTCGAAGACCAGGCAGTCCTCGGGGGCGAAGCCCAGTTCCGCGGCGCCCTTGAGGAAGCCCTCGGGGTCCGGCTTGCTGGCGCTGACGCGCTCGGCGGTCACCAGGACCGGCGGCAGCGCCAGTCCGGACGCGGTCATCCGGGTCCTGGCCAGCTCCTCGCTGGCCGAGGTCACCAGGGCGTGCGGGCGGTTCGCCAGCCCGGCCAGGAACGCGGGGGCGCCGGCGACCGGCACGACACCGTCGGTGTCGGCGGTCTCCTCGGCGAGCATCAGCGCGTTCTCCGCGTAGTTCTCCTCCATCGGCCGGTCCGGGAGCAGGGCGGCCATCGTGGCGTGCCCCTGCCGGCCGTGCACGACCTTCAGCACCGCCTCGGCCTCGAGCCCGTGGCGCGCCGCCCAGCGGCGCCAGCACCGCTCGACCACCGCGTCGCTGTTGACGAGGGTCCCGTCCATGTCGAGCAGAAGGGCTTGGGCGAGCAAGGGGGTGGCCATCTGCCTGTTCCTCCGGGCGGGTGCGGACGTACTCAGTGGTTCCGCCCGCCGGTCAGGGCAGATGCGGGCGGAACCACTTTGTTTCCACACGGTACAAAACATTTGGCCGGAGCGCCAGTCGCAGAGGTCGCCGGTGCGGGCACGGCCGTCCGGCGGCGGGGGCCGGTGAGGCGGCAGAGGGGCCGGTTCAGGACGGGTGCGGGGCGACGTACTGGAACAGGCCCCAGGTGAAGTGCGCGACGAAACCCTGGCCGCCGCCGGGATCGGTGAGGCCGACGCGTGCACGGGTCGGGGCGTCGCCGACCATCGGCACGGCGGAGGGGAAGGCGCGCAGCACCTCCTCCACCGTGCAGCCCCACGGGGGCAGTTGACCGGGGGAGTCGAGCCGCGGCCCCGGATCGCCGGGCTGCCGGACGAGCCACTCGTTCCACACCGCGCCCCCGGGCGCGACCAGGATCTCGAACCGCAGGGTGGGCCACAGCGGGACCGGCCACAGCAGCGCCCGGCACGCCAGGTCGCCGACCTGCCGCCGCACCTCGTACTCGGGCCGCCCCAGCGAGGTGAGGTAGCGCATCTCGCCGCGCGGGAAGGTGCGCGAGTGCACCCGCGATTGCCACCGCTTGTGCGCCTCGCGCAACTCCGTGTGGTCGACGCCCAGCGTCCTGAGCGCGTCGTCGACCAGCTCCGGGCGGTGGTCGGCCATCCGCCGCAGCAGGACGAGCTGGAAATCGTCGATGCCGAACCGGTTCGTGATGCTCAGCGCCCCGAGGTCTGCCGTTCCAGAGCGGCCCGGGTGTTCGGGCCGTAGACACCATCATGGCTGCCGTCGGGCGCGTCGCTCACCCAGTACCAGACCTGGAAGGTCGCGACGGCGTGCTGCACCTGCTTGTCGAAGACGCCGTCGATGCGTCCGTGGTAGGCCCACACCTCGGCCAGCCGGCGCTGCAGGTCCTCGACCGCGGGCCCGGAGTCGCCGAGTTGCAGGACCTGCGCGGACGCGGGCGCGGCGGGCTGTCCGGAGGCCGGCGGCGACGCGGAGGCGGGCGGGGCCGGGGTGCCGGCGGCCGTCGGGGCGATGGTGCCGGCGGCGCTCGCCGGCGCCTGCGGGGAGCCGGCGGCCGAGGCCGGCGAGGCCGGGGCCGAGGTCGACGGCGTGGCGGCCCGGGCGGGCGTCCTGGTCCGGCTGGCCTCCTGCCCCGCGGGTGCGACCTTGGCGGTGGCCGGCCCGGCGTCGGGCGGCAGCGTCACGTCGGGAACGGTGGCGGAGGTGAGGTCCGGCAGCGCGTGGCCGGTCGCGCCCTGCTCGTTGATGACCTGCCCGGTGACGGCGACGGCGCCCGCGGCGAGCGCCGACGCGGCGACGGCCGCGGCGGCGACGACGACGCCGCGCCTGCGCCTGCGGTGGCGGCCCCGGCGGGCCTCCGCGGCGGCCTCGTCGTCCTCCGGCCCTTCCGGGTCCTCCAGGGCGGCCGGATCGTCGTCCGCGTACTCGTAGCCGGCGTACGCCTCGGGGAACAGGCCGAGATCGCCGGGCGCGGGCCCGTCGCCCTCCGCGGGGCCGTGAACGGGCCGCACGGTGCTCTCGCCCGCGTCGCCGGGCTCGCCGACGTAGGGGCGCAGGCGCAGCGGGTGGAAGCCCTCGGTCGCGGCGAAGGCCGCCGCGCGCTGGGCGGAGCGCTCCGCGGCGCGGTGTACGCCGGCCTCCCCGGCTTCTCCCGCTTCTCCGGCTTCTCCGGCTTCCGGGGAAGCCGTCTCCTGGTCCTGGGCGGGCGCGAACGGCGCCGCGGCCGGCTCCTGGGCCGGAGCGATCGGCTCGTCCGGGTGCTGCGGCGCCACTGGGTCCCCTCCCGCGTCGTGCACATGTTCGTCGGATCAGGGGCGATTATGCCGATCCCTCTTGCCCCGTGCAGCATCACCCCACACGTCCCGGCGGGCACCACAGGCCATAGCAGGGCAAACGGTGGGAACATGGAGAGTCGATTGTCGACAACGGACCGAGCTGACCGTCGGGGGAAGACGGGAGGAGTCGTTCCATGGCCCAGGACACCAGCACGGCCGCGGGCCCCGCGGCGGACGCACCCGGCGGGCACCACGACCGGCGGTCGGTCCGCATCGCGATCGGCGCCCTCGCGCTCGGGCTGCTGCTGGCGGCGCTCGACCAGACGATCGTGTCCACCGCGCTGCCGACCATCGTCAGCGACCTCGGCGGCATCAACCACCTGTCGTGGGTGGTCACCGCCTACCTGCTGGCCTCGACCGCGGCGACGCCGCTGTGGGGCAAGCTCGGCGACATGTACGGCCGCAAACGGCTGTACCAGACGGTCATCGTCATCTTCCTGATCGGCTCCGCGCTGTGCGGAGTGGCCCAGAACATGGGCGAGTTGATCGCGTTCCGGGCACTGCAGGGCCTGGGCGGCGGCGGGTTGATCGTGCTGTCGATGGCGATCGTGGGCGACATCGTGCCGCCCCGCGACCGCGGCCGCTACCAGGGCGTGTTCGGCGCGGTGTTCGGCGCGAGCAGCGTGCTCGGGCCGCTGCTGGGCGGGGTGTTCACCGAACAGCTCTCCTGGCGCTGGGTGTTCTACATCAACCTGCCGATCGGCGTGATCGCGCTCGCGGTGATCGCCGCCGTGCTGCACATCCCGGCCCGGCGCACCACGCACCGCATCGACTACCTCGGCATGGCGATCGTCGCGGGGGCGGCCACCAGCCTGGTCCTGGTCACCTCGCTGGGCGGCACCACCTGGGCCTGGGGCTCGCCCGGCATCATCGCGCTGGCGGTCCTGGGCGTGCTGCTCATCGCCGCGTTCGTCGTCGTCGAGCGGCGGGCGGAGGAACCGGTGCTGCCGCCGGCGCTGTTCCGCAACCGGACGTTCGTGCTCTGCTCGGTGATCTCGTTCGTCGTCGGCTTCGCGATGTTCGGCGCGCTGACGTTCCTGCCGACGTTCCTGCAGGTGGTGCACGGGTACTCGCCGACGATGTCCGGGGTGCACATGATCCCGCTGGTGATCGGGATGCTGGTGTCGTCCACCGGGTCCGGGCAGATCGTCAGCCGCACCGGCCACTACCGGGTCTTCCCGATCCTGGGCACCGGGATCACGGCGGTCGGGCTCCTGCTGCTGCACCAGCTCGACGAGTCCACGTCGACCTGGCTGATGAGCCTGTACTTCCTGGTGTTCGGGCTCGGCCTGGGCCTGGTGATGCAGGTGCTGGTGCTGGCCGTGCAGAACTCCGTCGGCTACCAGGACCTGGGCGCGGCCACCTCCGGCGCGACGTTCTTCCGTTCCATCGGCGCGTCCTTCGGGGTGTCGGTGTTCGGCACCGTCTTCGCCAACCAGCTGCAGCACAGACTCTCCGACGCGCTGCGCGGCGTACCCCTGCCGCCCGGCTTCGCCCCCTCCAGCCTGCAGGGCGACCCCACGGCCGTCGCCCACCTGCCCCCGGTGATCAAGACACCGGTGGTGCACGCCTATTCGCAGGCGATCACCACGGTGTTCCTGTGGGCGGTGCCGGTGGCGGTCGCCGCGTTCGTCGTCGCCTGGTTCCTGCGCGAGCAGCCGCTGCGCGGCACCGTCACCGTGCCCGACGCCAGCGAGACGTACGGCACCAACCCGGTGGAGCGGTCCTCGCTCGACGAGATTGCCCGCTGCCTGTCGCTGCTCGGCAGCAGGGAGGCGCGCCGCGACCTCTACACCCGGATCACCCGGCTGTCCGGCGAGGACATCCATCCGGCCACCAGCTGGCTGGTGCTCAAGCTCGCCCGCGAGGGCGAGGACGATCCGGTGGAGCTGGCCCGCCGCACCACCGTGCCCGCCGAGGTCATCGAGAAGGCCGCGGTCGAGGTGGAGACCCGCGGCTTCGCGGTCAGGTCCGGCAACCCGCTGGTCCTCACCGAGTCCGGCCAGGCCCTCGCCCTGCGGCTGGTCAGCGCACGCCGCACGGTGCTGGCCGACCTGCTCGGCGACTACGACCCGGCCACGCACTCCGAGCTGGCCGCGCTGGTCAGCAGGCTCAGCACGGAACTGTGCGGCGGCGACACCGACCGTCCGGAGGGCCGCGAGCACCGGGCGCGCGGCGGCGCCACCGCCGGCGGCCACGCCTCGGCCTGACGCACATCGGCCTGACCGGCCCCGGCCCGGCGGCCGTGCGGCCGGGCACGGGCGCCCGCGGCGCGTGCGGTCAGGGCTCCTCGGCCGGCGGCGGGGCGAAGGTTGCCGGGGCGGCGAAGGCCGCGCGGCGGGTGGCCCGGCGCAGGGCGCGCAGGATCGGCGGGCCGAGGGTGAAGGAGAGGACGGCGGTCAGGGCGGCGCGTGGCAGGTCCCAGCCCATCGACGTGGTCAGGCAGTAGGTGGTGAAGCGGGCCAGGTTGGTGGCCAGCGCGGCGTGCGGGTCGTAGGCGATGCCGGAGGCGAGGCCGCCGATGTAGGGCCAGCCCTGCAGGTTCATCACCGTGCCGTACGCCACCGCGGACACGGCGCCGTAGCCGGCGAGCAGGGCGAGTTCGGCCCGGCCGCGCAGGGTGTGCGGGCCCGGCAGCAGGCCCGCGCCCATCGTCACCCAGCCCATGGCGAGCATCTGGAACGGCATCCACGGCCCGACTCCGCCGGTGAGCAGCGCGGACGCGAACATCGTCAGGGAACCGAGGGTGAAGCCGAAGCCGGGACCGAGGACCCGGCCGGACAGCACCATGAGGAAGAACATCGGCTCGATACCGGCCGTGCCCGCGCCGAGCGGGCGCAGCGCGGCGCCGGCCGCGGCGAGCATGCCGAGCATCGCGACGGCCTTGGCGTCCATCCCGGTGTCGGCGACGGTCGCGATCACGACCGCGACGAGCAGCGGCAGCAGCGCCGCGAACAGCCAGGGCGCGTCGGTGCTGTGGGCCGCCACCGCCGAGCCGTGCGCGGCGAGCAGCGGCCAGCAGAACGCTGCCGCGCCGATCAGCGAGACGAGCGCCAGGGCCGCGGTGGACCGCGCCCCCAGCCGTACCGGGCGCGCCTGCCCGCCCGCGCCCGTCGCGCCGGCGGTAGCGGTGGTACCGGTGGTGCCGGTGGTGCCGGTTGCGGCCGGACGCCTCACGAGGCGGCCTCCAGGGCCCGGGCCACCTGGCCCACGGTCAGCCAGGGCGCCGGGGCCAGGATCTTGGCGACCTGCGGGGCGAACGCGGGGGAGGAGAGCACCACTTCGGCGGCCGGGCCGTCGGCCACCACCTCGCCGTCGGCGAGGATGACGACGCGGTCCGCCAGGTCGGCGGCGAGTTCGACGTCGTGGGTGGCCAGGACGATGGCGTGCCCGGCCGCGGCCAGCCCCCGCAGGTGCGCCACCAGGCGGGACTTGGCGGCGTAGTCCAGGCCGCGGGTCGGCTCGTCGAGCAGCAGCACGGGCGGCCGGGCGGTGAGCACGACGGCCAGGGCCAGGGCGAGCCGCTGGCCCTCGGACAGGTCGCGCGGGTGCGCGTCGTCCGGCACACCCGGCAGCAGCCCGGCGACCAGCGCCCGGCAACTGCCCGGCGCCGCGCCCGCATCGCGGTCCGCGGCCGTGCACTCGGCGGCGACGGTGTCGGCGTACAGCAGGTCCCGCGGCTCCTGCGGCACCAGGCCGACCCGGCGCACCAGTTCGGCCGGCCGGGTGCGGTGCGGTACCGCGCCGCCCGCCTCGACGGTGCCGGCGGCCGGCGTGTGCAGGCCCACCAGCGTGGACAGCAGCGTCGACTTGCCGGCGCCGTTGCGTCCCATCAGCGCGACGGTCTCGCCGGCCCGCACGGTCAGGTCCACCCCGCGCAGCACCTCGGCGCGGCCCCTGCGCACCGCCAACCGCTCGGCGCGGACCAGGGGTTCGGGGCCGGAGGCGGGGCCGGCCGGATCGGCGGCGGTGCCCTGCGGGGCAGCGGCGGCCGGCGGGGTGCAGGCCGCCAGGCGCTCGCGCAGCGCGCCCGCGCGGCGCCGCGCGTCGCGCACCGACAGCGGCAGCGGCGACCAGCCGGCGAGCCGCCCGAGGCCGACGACCGGCGGGTGGACCGGCGAGACCGCCATCATCTCGGCGGGCGTCCCGATGACCGGCGGCTCGCCCGGCGCGGACAGCAGCACGACCTGGTCGGCGTACTGCACCACCCGCTCCAGCCGATGCTCGGCCATCAGCACCGTGGTGCCGAGGTCGTGCACCAGCCGCTGCAGCACGGCCAGCACCTCCTCGGCCGCGCCGGGGTCCAGCGCCGACGTCGGCTCGTCCAGCACCAGCACCCTGGGGTGGACGGTCAGCACGGAGCCGATCGCCACGCGCTGCTGCTGGCCGCCGGACAGCGACGCGATCGGCCGGTCGCGCAGGTCGGCCAGGCCCAGCAGATCCAGGGTCTCCTCGACCCGCCGCCGCATCGTGTCCGGCGCGACGCCCAACGACTCCATGCCGTAGGCGAGTTCGTCCTCCACCGTGTCGGTGACGAAGTGCGACAGCGGATCCTGACCCACCGTGCCGACCACGTCGGCGAGTTCGCGCGGGCGGTGGGTGCGGGTGTCGCGTCCCGCGACGGTCACCCGGCCGCGCAGCAGCCCGCCGGTGAAGTGCGGCACCAGGCCGCTCACCGCACCCAGCAGCGTCGACTTGCCCACCCCGGAGGGACCGACCACCAGGCACAACTCGCCCTCGGGGATGTCGAGTCCGACACCGCGGACGGCCGGCTCCGCGGCGCCCTCGTAGGTCACCGTCACGTCCTCGAAGCGGATCACCGCACGGCCTCCTTCGCGGGCGCGGACGATGCGGGCCCGGACGCCGGGCCGGGCCGTTCCGGACCGGACGACGCACGCGCGGGGGACACCGGTGCCGGCGCGGGCGCGACGAACGCCGGGAGCAGGCCGAGCAGCAGTCCGGCCGCCGGCCACAGCGGAAGCGCGGGCGCGGTCAGCGGGAACGCGGGCGGATCGAGCGCGGCCGGATCGTAGCCGGTGGCGGCGATCATCAGACCCGCGACGGCCGCGCCCGACCCGGCGACCAGCCAGGCGCGGGCGCCCCAGCGGTCCGGGCGGTAGCGGGTGCGCACGGAGCGGCGCCCGCCCAGCCGCAGCCCGGCCATCGCGGCGGCCAGACCGATGAGCAGCACCGGCAGGCCGTAGCGGCCGCCGCTCGCGGACAGCAGCGCGTACGTGCCCGCACACACGCCGAGCAGGCCGCCCAGCGTCAGGGCGGCGGTGGCGCGCCGCACACCGGCCGGCACCTGCGCGGTGCGGCCGTAGCCGCGCGCGTCCATCGCGGCGGCCAGCGCCACCGAGCGCTCCAACGCGCCCTCCAGCACCGGCAGTCCGACCTGCAGCAGGGCGCGCACCCCGCGGTCCTCCCGACCCCTGAGCCGGCGCGCGGCGCGCAACCGGGCGACGTCGGCGACGAGATGGGGGGCGAACGTCATCGCCACGACCACGGCGACCCCCGCCTCGTACAGCGCGCCCGGCAGCGACTTGAGCAGGCGCGCGGGGTTGGCGAGCGCGTTGGCGGCGCCCACGCAGACCAGCAGCGTCGCCAGTTTCATGCCGTCGCGCAGCGCGAACACCAGGCCCTCGGCGGTGACCCGGCCGCCGATGCGGACGCCCTGCGCCCAGTGCGGCAGCGGCACTTCGGGCAGCGTCAGCACCACGTGGGTGCCGGGGATCGGCGAGCCGAGCACCACCGCGAACACCACGCGGATGGCGAGCACGGCCAGCCCCAGCCGCAGGAACGCGCCGTAGGAGCGGGCCCACGGCGCGTCGGTGCGGCGGGCGGCCACCACGTAGCCGGCCACCGCCACGACCAGGGCGAGCAGCAGCACGTTCGTGGTCCGCGAGGCCGCGGTGGCCATCCCCAGCGCCCACACCCACCACGCCCCGGCGTGCATCGCGTTCCCCCGACCGGCCCGCGGCGCCCGCCACTTCGCGAGCCACCGGACCCGGCCGCCGGCGTCCCCGTCCCGCAGCGACCCGCCGACTCCCGCGCGGGGCACGGCGGATCCTGTTCCGGAAGCGGCTGCGGGCGCCCTGGTCCCAGCGGGTCCGGCAGCGTCGGCGCCCGGCTGCGGACGGTCGTCGGACCCGGGCCCGGACGCGCGTTCGGGCTCGGGGGGCGTGGCGGGGGAGGGGACGCCGGTCATGGGCGGGGCTTGCGGCGGCGGGCCTGCCAGACGGCGGCTCCGCCGACGACGGCGACCGCGGCGATGCCCGCGTAGAGGCCGGCGGACGGGCCGCCGTGGTGGGAGGACGGGCCCGCTGCGGTGGTGGAGCTGCCGGAGGTGGCCGCGGCGGTGGCGGAAGTGGTGGAGCCGTCCGTGGGGGCCTTGCCGCCGGACACCGTCTCGCCGCAGCCGGAGCGCGGGTAGCCGGCGATGGCGCACAGGATGCCGGAGGAGTCGTAGCGCAGGGGGCGGGCGACGGCCGCCACGGCGTCGGCGGAGGAGGCGTCGGCGGGTATGCGGGCGCACGCGGTGCGCGGGGCCGGCGGGGTCTCGCCGCCGGGGGCGTCCGCGGCCGTGCCCGGGTCGATCACCAGGGCCACCCGCTTGCTGCCCTTGGCGGCCGGCGTGCCCGCGCAGATCGTCGCGAAGTCGGCGGCACCGCGCGGCTGCAGGGCCGTGGCGGCGGCGTCGCGGCTCACCGCGAACCGCCAGCCCTCGACGTCGCCGTCGGCGGGCGTGTGCATGGCCGGGCCGGTCTGCGCGTACGTCCAAGTGCCCCCGGAACGCAGCCAGTAGGACCAGTAGCGGTACCCGGTGGCCTGCGCGGGCGCGGCGGCCGCCAGCAGCACGGCGAACGCGGCGGCCGTCGCCGCCGCGAGCACCGCGGCCGGGGTGCGCCGCCGCATCAGCCCTGCCGCCGCTTGCGCGAGCTGAGCAGGATGCCGAAGCCGATGCTGGCGACGAAGATGACGCCGACGATCAGCCAGGTGCCCAGCGACGAGCCGCTGCTGGACTTCTTGTGCTGCTCCTGCGTGGCCGTCGGCGTAGGGCTCGGCTTCGCCGACTCAGGCGCGGGCCCGAGGTTGGTGAGCTGCTGGACCAGGTTCGCGCCGCCGGCGCTCTTCGGGTCGGCGCCGGTCGCCTCGGCGGCGAGGATCAGCTGGGCGAGGGCGGCGGGGTTTCCGTGCGCCCAGGTCGCGGAGTTGGCGGCCAGCCAGGTGTACGCGGACGTGGCCGCGCTCCGCTGGCCGCCGGCCGCCAGCGCCACCACCGCGTCTGCGGTGGTGCCGTAGTCGGGGGTCGGCTTGTCCGCGCCGGGGGTGAGCGCGGTCAGGTGCCCGCCGCCCGCGGTGAGCTGCGCGGCCAGCCACGCCGCGCCCGCCAGGCCGGACGCCTTGGGGGCCAGCACGGTGTACGGGTCCGCGCCGGTCGCCGCACCCGTGCACGCGGGGGCGTCCGCGGTCACGTCGGAGCCGGCCGGGCGGACCACGAAGCCGGCGCCCTGCGACGCGCGCACCGCGTCCGCCGTCGCCTTGGCGTTGACCGCCTTCTTGCCGTTCATCGGGTACGTGAACGCGCCGCGGTCGGCGGCCTTGGCGGCGCAGCCGGACTGGAAGCCGCGCAGCGCGTCGTAGGGGCTCTTGCCGCCGGCGGTCCTGACGTCCTGCGGTGCGGTGCCGGTGGCGGCGAACGCGCCGAGCACGACCGCGGTGGAGTCCGGGTCGGACGGTCCGCCGGGGTTGTACGACCAGCCGCCGTCGGCGTTCTGCACCTTCTTCAGCCACGCGGTGGCCTTGCCGACGGCCGCGTCCTGGCCGCCGAGCGCGGTCAGCGCCTGGACGGCGATGCCGGTGGCGTTGGTGTCCTCCGCCTTTGGCGCGCACGGGGTCGCGGTGTTCGCGCGGTACGACGGGAAGCCGCCGTCCGCGCACTGCTGGCCGGTCAGCCACCCGGTGGCGGACGCGGCCGGGACCACGCCGGCGGTGTGCAGGGCGAGCAGCGCGTAGGACTGCCGCCACACGCCGTCGTACGTCGGGTCGCCGGACCCGTACAGCCCGGTCGGGGGCGCGGCGGCGAGCGCCGCGGGCGCCGTCAGTGCGGTGAGGGCGGTGGCGGCGGCCAGGACGGTCGCGGCGCGGCGGCGCAGGGGCATGGGGGTGCAGACCTTTCCGGGGACGGGGAGGGCCTCACCATAACGTGCGGGACGCGCCGGCCCTCAGGCGCGGGGCGTCCTGGGCCCGCCCGTACCGACCTTGATGACCTGCAGGAAGCGGGCCAGGTCCTGGCGGGTCGTGGTGAGGACCACCGTCGGGTCGTCGCTCTCCCTGAGGAGAACCGCGCCCCCGCTTGCGGTCAGCTCGACGCACTCGCCCTGCTCCTGCGAGTACGTGGACTTCTGCCAAATCAGGGGCGCGGTCATGGCCAGTGCCTTTCAGAGGTCTCGGGAGATGCTGTGGATGAGGTCGCGGGACCGGGAGCGGTCGAGGGCCACCGCGGCGAGGGTGTCGTACAGGACCCGGTAGTTGGCCAGGTGCGGAGCGGCGTGCAGGAAGCTGATGCCGTGCGCGGAGTCGATCTGGACGGTGTCCAGGGCCCGCACCGTGCCGCTCGCGTAGAGCATGGCGTGCCCGGAGCCGATGTGGCCGTCGGCGGCGAACGGGATGACCCGGACGCTGACGTGCGGCAGGTGGCTCAGCTCCTGGATGTGCTCCAGCTGGGCGCGCGCCACCTTGCCGCCGCCGAACCGCATGCGCAGCGCGGCCTCGTGGACCAGGGCCTCGTACGGGGGCGCGGCGTCCCGGTAGAGCACGCCGGAGCGTTCCAGGCGCTGTGCCACCCGGGCCTCCAGCTCGTTCTCCGGCAGCGGCGGGATGGCGTAGCCGAAGACGGTCCTGGTGTAGTCCTCGGTCTGGAAGACCCCGGGGATGTGCGTGATCTGTATGGTCCGCAGATGGACCGCGTGGTGCTCCAGTTCGGCGACGTCGAGCAGGGCGGCGGGGACCACGCCCCGGTAGGCCTCCCACCACCCCTTGCGACCCTGCCCGTTGGCCATCGTGACCAGGGCGTCGATGAGGTCGGTGTCCCCGCACTCGTAGAAGGCGGCGAGACGCCTTAAACGCTCCTCGCTGACACCGAGGCGGCCCGCCTCGATGTGACTCACCTTCGCCGGGTCGGTGCCGAGCAGCCGCGCGGTGTCCCGTGCGGTGATCCCGGCGGCCTCCCGCATTTTCCGCAGCTCCGCACCGAGGCGCTCCTGGCGGGCGGTTGCGGTGCTTCTGAGCGGCATGGTGTCCCTTCTTGATGCTGTTCATGAGTGTGCCGTTCCGCATCCGCGGGGTCCAGATCGTTTCTGGAAATTTCGGAGACAAGGTTGCAGTGGTGCATTATTGCCCCATAACGGATCCCCGCCTGTGCGTTGTGACACAGTCAACTCCCTTGCACAGTAAGGGTGTTGAGCGGGTCCGACAGCCACGGGTGCAGGGCGTGCGAGATGGGGCGCACGGGTACGGGTGAGCGCTGGTGTGCAGGATGAGACGGCCGGAAGTGATCACGGCCATGGCGGCCCGTTCGGTTCCGGACCGGGGCGGACGCGTTCCGCGGGCGCCGCGAGCGGGCTCCGGTTCGCCGCCGGCGGGGGTCCGGGCGGGGGGTTCGGCGGGGCCGCTGGGTCAGGCGGGGTGGTCGAGCAGCCCGCACGCGGTGCGGATGTCCTCGGTGACCTGGGCGACGGTGGCCCGGCCCGACAGCCAGGTGACCAGTGCCGCGTGCCAGGTGTGCTCGATCACCCGGACGACCGACTCGCGGCCCGGTCCCGGAGCCGCGTCGGGCCCCATCGCGTCGACGATGATCGTGGTCGTCAGCCGCGAGACGGTGTCGACCTCGGCGCTCACCGAGCGGTCGGCGAAGATCAGCGCGCGGACCATCGCGTCGGCCAGCAGCGGTTCGCGCTGCAGCGCCCGGAAGGCCCGCAGCAGGGTCTCCGCGACCCGCTCCGAGGGCGCGGTCGCGGCCGGCGGGCGCTTGCGCAGCGCCTCGTGCAGCTGGCCGAGCTGGTCCTCCATCGTGGCCACCAGCAGGTGGATCTTCGACGGGAAGTAGCGGTACAGGGTGCCCAGCGCCACCTCGGAGGACTCGGCGACCTCGCGCATCTGCACCGCGTCGAACCCGCCGCCGCAGGCGAGCCGGGTGCTGGCGTCCAGGATCCGGCGGCGGCGGGCCTCCTGCCGCTCGGTCAGCGGAAGGGGGGACGGCTTGGGGTCCGTGCTCATGTGTCCCATCGCCTGCCGTCCGTCCGCTGTCGTTCGCCGTCGCTCACCGTCGTGCACCCGCTGTGGGCGCGCGTCGCGCGGCCGGCCGCCGCGCGCCCCCCGGCCTGCCCGTGCGTGCATGATGGCAGGCGGGCGCCGTGGTGGGGATCACCCGGTGCGCGGCACCCCCGGGCTGCGCGGCCGGGTAGATTCGCCTTCTGTACCCTCGAGTCTGAAACTTGTTCTAGATTAGCGCGACCGGTTACGCTCCGGCTCAATCGCAGGGAGAAGGGGGCCGGAGTGACCTCTCAGGCCAGGCCGCTACGGATCGCGCTGCTCACCTACAAGGGCAACCCCTTCTGCGGCGGCCAGGGCGTGTACGTCCGCCACCTGTCCCGGGAGCTCGCCGCGCTCGGCCACCGCGTCGAGGTGATCGGCGCACAGCCCTACCCCGTGCTGGACGCGGTCGGCGAGGGCGTCACCCTGACCGAGTTGCCCAGCCTGGACCTCTACCGCCAGCCGGACCCGTTCCGCACCCCCGCGCGCGGGGAGTACCGCGACTGGATCGACGCGCTGGAGGTCGGCACGATGTGGACCGGCGGCTTCCCCGAGCCGCTGACCTTCAGCCTGCGGGCCCGCCGCCATCTGGCCGCCCGCCGCGGCGACTTCGACGTGGTCCACGACAACCAGACGCTCGGCTACGGCCTGCTCGGCCTCGGCCTGCCGCTGGTCACCACCATCCACCACCCGATCACCGTGGACCGCCGGCTGGACCTGGCCGCCGCGCAGGACTGGCGCCGCCGGGCGTCGGTCCGCCGCTGGTACGGCTTCACCCGCATGCAGAAGCGGGTCGCCCGCCGGCTGCCGTCGGTGCTCACCGTCTCCGGCTCCTCCAAGGCCGAGATCGTCGAGGACCTCGGCGTGCGGCCCGAACGCGTCCACACCGTGCCGATCGGCGCCGACGCCCGGCTGTTCGCGCCCGACCCCGCGGTTCCCGAGGTGCCCGGCCGGATCGTCACCACCTCCAGCGCCGACGTGCCGCTCAAGGGCCTGGTCTTCCTCGTCGAGGCGCTGGCCAAGCTGCGCGCCCAGCGACCCGAGGCGCACCTGGTGGTCGTCGGCAAGCGCCCGGAGAAGGGGCCGGTCGCCCGGGCCATCGAGGACTTCGGGCTCGCGGACGCCGTCGACTTCGTCAAGGGCATCTCCGACGAGGAACTGGTCGACCTGCTGCGCAGCGCCGAGGTGGCCTGCGTCCCGTCGCTGTACGAGGGCTTCTCGCTGCCCGCCGCCGAGGCCATGGCGACCGGCACCGCCCTGGTCGCCACCACCGGCGGCGCGATCCCGGAGGTCGCCGGGCCGGACGGCGAGACCTGCCTGGCGGTCCCGCCGGGCGACGCGGGAGCGCTGGCGCTGGCCCTCGACCGCGTCCTGGCCGAGCCCGGCCTGCGCCGCCGCCTCGCGGCCGCGGGCCGCGCCCGGGTCCTCGCCCGGTTCACCTGGGCCCGCGCGGCCGCGGCGACCGCGGACCTCTACCACGAGGCCATCGAGGCCCAGGACGCGCGCCACCAGGGACGCAGGGCGCCCCGCGACACGCCCGGACACGGCCGTCCCGGCGCCGCCCTCCCGCAGGAGCTGTCCGTTCCCTCCCCGGAACCCCGGCTGGAAGGCGCCCCCAGGACCGCCGGCCGGGGGCCGGTCGCGCACGCGGGGAGCACCCCCGGGCGCGGCTCCGGGGGATCCCTCACCGGGAAGCTCGCGCCCGAGCGCACCGGCACGGCCACGGGGACCCTCACCGAAACGCCCGAGGCGGACCGCGGCCCGCACAGGCTGAGCCAGACCGCCAACCCGCCCGGAACGGGGAACAGCTGATGTTGACCGTGGACTTCACCCGCTTCCCGCTCGCCGCAGGCGACCGGGTGCTGGACCTCGGCTGCGGTGCCGGCCGGCACGCCTTCGAGTGCTACCGGCGCGGCGCGCACGTCGTCGCGCTCGACCGCAACGGCGAGGTGATCCGCGAGGTCGCCCGGTGGTTCGCCGCGATGAAGGAGGCGGGGGAGGCGCCCGAGGGCTCCTCGGCCGTCGCCATGGAGGGCGACGCGCTCCACCTGCCCTTCCCCGACGAGAGCTTCGACGTCGTCATCATCTCCGAGGTGATGGAGCACATCCCCGACGACAAGGGCGTGCTCGCCGAGATGGTCCGGGTGCTGCGGCCCGGCGGCCGGATCGCGGTGACCGTGCCCCGCTTCGGCCCGGAGAAGATCTGCTGGGCACTGTCCGACGCCTACCACGAGGTCGAGGGCGGCCACATCCGCATCTACAAGGCCGACGAACTCCTGGAGCGGATGCGCGAGGCGGGCCTGAAGCCCTACGGCACGCACCACGCCCACGGCCTGCACGCGCCCTACTGGTGGATCAAGTGCGCGGTCGGCGTGGACAACGACTCCGCGCTGCCGGTGAAGCTGTACCACAAGCTGCTGGTCTGGGACATCATGAAGAAGCCGCTGGCGACCCGGGTCGCCGAGCAGGCCCTCAACCCGCTGATCGGCAAGAGCTTCGTGGCGTACGCGACCAAGCCCCATCTGCCGCGCGTGGCGGGGGTCGACGGGCCGGCCGCGGACGCCGCCGCGTGACCGCTGCCGGCCGCGGGCAGGGCAGCACCGAACGGCTCGTCCTGCCCGGCGTGCTCACCGCCGAGCAGGCCGCCGAGACCGCGGCGGGCATCGCCGCGATCCAGCGCAGCGACGGCGCCATCCCCTGGTTCACCGGCCACCACCTCGACCCGTGGGACCACATCGAGGCCGCGATGGCGCTGGACGCGGCGGGCGAGCACGACCGGGCCGGGGCCGCCTACGCCTGGCTGGCCCGGCACCAGAACCCCGACGGATCCTGGTACGCCGCCTACCAGGACGGCGACCCGCACCACCCCACCGACCTGGCCCGCGAGTCCAACTTCTGCGCCTACGTGGCGGTCGGCGTCTGGCACCACTACCTGTCCACCGGCGACGACGCGTTCATCGAGCGGATGTGGACCTGCGTGCGCGCCGCCGTGGAGTTCGTGCTCGCCCTGCAGCAGCCCGGCGGGCAGATCGGCTGGAAGCGCGAGGCCGACGGCAGCCCGGTGGCCGACGCGCTGCTGACCGGCTGCGCGTCGGTGCACCAGGCGCTGCGCTGCGCGCTCGCCATCGCCGAGCACCGCGAAGAGCCTCAGCCGGACTGGGAGTTGGCCACCGGCGCGCTGGGCCACGCGATCCGCCGGCACCCCGAGCGGTTCCTCGACAAGAGCCGCTACTCGATGGACTGGTACTACCCGGTGCTGTCCGGGACGCTGCGCGGCCCGCGGGCCGACGCGCGCATCGAGGAGGGCTGGGAGCGCTTCGTGGTGCCCGGCCTGGGCGTGCGCTGCGTGGTGCCCAACCCGTGGGTGACCGGCGGGGAGAGCGCGGAACTCGCCCTGGCGCTGTGGGCGGTGGGCCAGTCCGACCGCGCGGTGCGGATCCTCGCCGACATCCAGCACCTGCGGGCCGACGACGGCCTGTACTGGACCGGGTACGTCTTCGACGACGACGCCGTCTGGCCGGTCGAGCGCACCGCGTGGACCGCGGGGGCGCTGCTGCTGGCGGTGGCCGCACTCGGGGGGGACGAGGCGACCACCGCGGTCTTCGGGGCCGAGCGGCTGCCGGCCGGGCTGGCGCCGGCCTGCTGCGGCCCCCGGCCCGCGGTCTGATCCCGGGCGGAGGCCGCTGCCGGCCGGCCGGGGGTCAGGCGTTGATGCGGCGGGCGACCAGATGGGCGACGCCCGAGTAGATCACCGCGGGCAGGCCGTAGTTGAGCACGGTGCGCCACTTGGCGTTGTCCGGTGTGAACAGGTCCCTCGACCACCCCGCGAGCCAGTCGGCCGCATGGTGGACGCCCCTGACGAGGTCGTTCGCCCGGTTGGCGTCCAGGACGAAGAACAGGATCCACAGGATCAGGATCAGTGCAGCGATGTCTGCGGCGAGGAGGATGATCGCCGCGGCGGGGTTGCCGCCATATCGTCTGGCCATGCCAAACGCCTTGCCCGGCTAGGGTGGTTGAAACTTCTTTCGAATCCTCCGGGCCGCGCCGCACGGCGGGCCCGGGCCGCACACACCGGAGTTCGCCTGCCCATGCCACCACTGGACCACGAGCGGTACTGCGCCGCGATCGCCACCGAGACGACCCTGCTGCGCGCGACGCTGCGCGGCGCCGACCTCGACCGGCAGGTGCCCACCTGCCCGGACTGGACACTGCGTCAGCTCGCCGTGCACGTCGGCCAGGCGCACCGCTGGGCCGGCGAGATGGTGCGCGCCCGCGCGGTCGACGAGCTCACCGAGGACGACGAGCACATCCCCGGCTTCACCCCGCGGCCCGGCGACGACGTCCTCGACGGCTGGCTCGCCGAGGGCGCCGAGGTCCTGGTCGCGGCGTTGCGCGAGGCCGGGCCCGAGCAGCCGGTGTGGACCTGGCACGGGCCGCACCGTGCCGCGTTCTGGGCGCGGCGCATGGCGGTGGAGACCTTGGTGCACCGCGCCGACGCGGCCCTGGGTGCCGAGCGCCCCTACACCGCGGACGCGGACCTCGCCGCCGACGGGCTCGACGAGTGGCTGGACCTGGTCACCGACCCCGAGCAGGTCGCGGGGGACCCGGAGCTGCACGAACTGCTCGGCACCGGCCAGACGCTCCACCTGCACGCCACCGACGTGCCGGGCGCCGAGTGGCTGATCGTGCGCGGGCCCGAGCGCATCGAGGTGCGCCGCGACCACGCCAAGGCCGACGTCGCCCTGCGGGCCTCGCTCACCGACCTGCTGCTGGCCTTCCAGCGCCGCCTCCCGCTCGACAGCGAGCGCCTGGAGATCCTCGGCGACCGCGCCCTGCTCGACCACTGGCTGGAGCGCACCCGCTTCGGCACCCCCGAGGAGGACGAGGAGGAGCCGCCCGCGGCCGGCTGATCCGCGCACCCGGGCCGCGCATCCGGGCCGCGCCCCCTGCCGGGCCGCAGGGCCCCCACAGCGCGCCGCACGGGGTGCGCCACCCTGCCGCAGGGGCGCTGACCTGCGGTGATCACGTCGAATGGCGAGAGGGGGCCACCCGGGTGATTCTTGTGGGACGCGCCGAGAACCCGGAGGTGGGACGTGACCACCGGAATCCCGATCCGCAGAGCCTGCGTGGTCCTGCTGCTCGCCGTCGCGCTGCTGGTGGTGCCGGTCTCCGCCGGGCATGCCGCGTCCGCGCCGTCGGCGGCCTCCCCGAGCCCGAGTCCCACCAGCACGGCGGAGAAGCAGAAGCTCGCCAAGACCCGCTTCGTCCTCAACGCGGGCCTCGCGGCGGGCGCCACCTACCAGTGGATCGTCAAGCCCGCGAAGGCGGGGAAGTTCAAGAAGGGCGCGTCCGGCCGCAAGCTCACCTTCGTCAAGGCCGGCCTCGCGGGGGCGTTCGCCTACAACCGGCTCAAGGCCGCGTCCGACAACGCCAAGGGCGACCCGACGCTGAGCAGGATGATGGCCCCGGTCACCGCGGGCATCGCCTCGCTCAAGGCACTGCCGTCCAAGCTCCGCGGCGGTGACAACGTCGATGCGGCGGTGAGCAGTTACGACGACGTGATCAACAAGGTCAAGGACGCCGGCAAGAACGCCGGCGCCGACGTCACGGACAAGGTCCCCTCCCTCTCCGACCTCAAGTCCGGTGCGAACAGCACGGGTTGAGCCCGACGCACGCTGCCCGGGCGGCTCCCGGAACGGCCGACGGCCGGTGCTGCCTCGCCGAGGGGCGGGGCGGCACCGGCCGTCGGCCGTGCTTGCGCGCGGGATCAGCCGCGCTGGATGCCGCTGCTGTCCTGCAGGACGCCGCGACGGCCGTCCTGGGTCTGGGCGATGAGCGACTGGCCGCGCTGCTCCACGGCCAGGTACCAGGTACCCGGGGTGAGTTCGGCGATCTGGCCGCCGGCGCCGTCCTCGGAGTACAGCGGACGCGGCACCGGAACCGCGAACCAGAACGCGGTGAAGTCCGCCGCGGGGGCCGCGGGGGCCGCCTGCTGCGGGGCGCCGCCGCCGAACGGCGCGGCCTGGTGGCCGCCCTGGGCGTACGCCGGGTCGACGGACTGCGCGCCGCCGGGGTAGCCGTAGCCGGCCTGCGGCGGGGTGACGCCGTAGGGCTGGCCCTGCGGGCCCGCACCGTAGGGCTGCTGCGCCGGCTTGGGGGCGCCCATCAGCGGGGCCTGCAGCGCCGGCAGCCGGTCGGCGAGCACGGCCGCGGCCGCCATCGCGAGCCCGAAGATCAGCGTCAGCCAAGCCCCCGCGCCCTTGCTGACACCCGAGTTCGCGTCGCCCTGGCCGACGTCCGGAACGGCGTTCGAGAACGCCGACCACAGCGCCGCCCAGCCGACGATGACCGCCAGCGCGGTGCTCCACTGCTGGAGCGACAGACCGACGATCTTCTTCTCGGCGGGCTGGTTGCGGGCCACGAACGCGGCCGCGGCCGACGCCAGGGCACCGAGGGTCACGACCGGCAGCAGCGGGAACAGGGCCGGGCTCCACGAGCTGACCGACTTGTCGGTGTGGTCGATGGAGAAGAACGGCAGGAACGAGGCGATCAGAAGCAGCACCGCTGCTCCGATCACCGCGCCGTCTCCTCGGGTCAGGGAGCGGATGTTCACGTCAGGTCCTGTCCTTTGTCAGTTCGGTTCGTTCGTATCGGACGTTGTTCAGGCACCGGGCGGTTCCAAAACGGTGCCCCATGCTACGGGTCAGCCCCGTCCTCCTGCGGCCTGCTCGACGAACGCGGTCAGGCCGTCGGCGATGCCCTGGGCAGCGTGCTGCCGCCACGAAGGGTCCGTCAACGCTTTCGCGTCGTGGGCATTGCGCATGTTTCCGCACTCGATGAACACCTTCGGCACCCGGGACAGGTTGAGCCCGCCCAGATCGCTGCGGACCGTCAACCCGGTACCGCCGCCGAGGTAGTCGGCGTAGTGCTCACCGGTCGCCGCGGCGAACTTCGACCGCAGCGTGGTCGCCAGGCGGTACGAAGGGGCCGCGATCGCACGGGTGTCGGCGATGCCCGCGGCCAGCGACTTGGGCGCGATCACGTGGAAGCCGGAGCCGGTGGCCGGGCCGCCGTCGGCGTGGATGGACAGGGCCGCGTCGGCGTGCGCCGCGTTGCCGATCCTGGCCCGCTCGTCCACGCACGGCCCGTACGCGCGGTCGCCGTCGTAGGTGAGCACGACCTTGGCGCCGCGCGCCTCCAGGAGGGCCCGCACCCGGTGGGCCACGTCCATGGTGTAGGTCGCCTCGGGGTAACCGGCGTTGGTCTCCGTCCCCGTGGTGTCGCACTCCTTGCGGGCGTTGCCGACGTCCACGAGGCGGTTGATCTCGGCGGTGTGCCGTGCGTTGCCCGGGTTGTGGCCCGGGTCGAGCACGATCACCTTGCCCTTGAGCGGAAGCCGTGCGGCGGCGGACGGCGCGGGGCGCGACGTCACCGCGGCGCCGCTGGGCGGAAGGTGCCGGCCGGGCGTCGAGGACGCCGAGGACGGCGAGGAACCGGAGGGGCCGGGGGACGCGCTGGTGCTCGGCGTCCCCGTCAGACCGGGCAGCGACGCGGCGTCGCCGTCACCGCTGGAGCCGCGTATCCAGTCGAAGCCCGCCAGGCCGGCCACGCACACCGCCACGGCCACGGCGACCGCGACGAGCAGCGGTCTGCCCCGGCCGCCCCCGCGTGACTCGTTGCTGAACACGCCCGCGACTCTAGCGGCCCCGCACGCCGCCTCGCACGGCCCGGGTCCGGTTCGTCCCGGTGCGCGACCCGACCGCTACCGTGCGAGGTCGCCCGGTTCGCGCCGCAGCACCCGCAGCGAGCCGGTGACCGACTGCTCGCTGAACACCCCGGAGGCCAGCGCCCGCCGGTAGACGCGGTACGGCGCCTGCCCGCCGTCGGCGGGGTCCGGGAACACGTCGTGGACGACCAGCAGCCCGCCCTCGGCGATCAGCGGCGCCCAGCCCTCGTAGTCGGCGTTCGCGTGCTCGTCGGTGTGCCCGCCGTCGATGAACACCAGGGCGAGCGGCTGCCGCCACAGCCGCGCGACCTGCGGGGACCGGCCGACGACCGCGACGACGTGCTCCTCGAGACCGGCCGCGTGCAGGGTCCTGCGGAACTCCGGCAGGGTGTCCATCCGGCCGGTGACCGGGTCGACCAGCGAGGCGTCGTGGTACTCCCAGCCCGGCTGCTGCTCCTCGCTGCCCCGGTGGTGGTCGACGGTGACGACGACCGTGCCCGCGCTCCGCGCCGCGTCCGCCAGCAGGATGGTGGAGCGGCCGCAGTACGTGCCGACCTCCAGCAGCGGCAGCCCGGGGACGGCCGGACCCGCCGTGGCCTCCTTGGCCGCGGCGTGCAGCGCCAGACCCTCGTCGAGCGGCATGAACCCCTTGGCGGCCTCGAACGCCGCGAGCACGTCGGTCATGGCCCCACCCTAGGGTCAGGGTCCGGCCCGGCCGGACCCAGGTCGTAGGTCGAAATCCCGATGCCCGGACGGCGCCGGCACGGCAGCATGGGCCGCATGACTGGACTCGTCGGGCAGCGCGAACGGACCGGCCTCGGGGGCAGGACCGGCCCGCCGGCCTGGGCGGTGCTGCTCGTGGTGTGCGCCGGCCAGTTCCTCGTCGTCCTCGACGTCTCCGTGGTCAACGTGGCCCTGCCGTCGATGCGCACCGCCCTCGGCCTCGGGCAGACCGGGCAGCAGTGGGTGGTCAACGCCTACGCGCTGACCTTCGCCGGGTTCATGCTGCTCGGCGGGCGCGCGGCCGACCTGTTCGGGCGCAAGCGGATCTTCCTCACCGGGCTGGCCCTGTTCACCGCGGCGAGCCTGGCCGGCGGGCTGGCCCGCGACCCGTGGATGCTCATCACCGCACGCGCCGTGCAGGGACTGGGCTCCGCGGTGCTGGCGCCCACCACGCTGTCCATCCTCACCACCTCCTTCCCCGAGGGCGCCGAGCGGACCCGGGCGATCGGCACCTGGACCGCGGTCGGCGCGGGCGGCGGCGCCGCCGGCGGCCTGGTCGGCGGGCTGCTCACCGACTACCTGTCGTGGCGCTGGGTGCTGCTGGTGAACGTGCCGGTCGGCGCGCTGGTGCTGGCCGGGGCCTTCCTGTGGATCACCGAGAGCCGCGGGGCCGCCGGCCGGCGGCTGGACGTGCCCGGCGCGGTGCTGGTGACCGGCGGCGTCGCCGCCCTGGCCTACGGCATCGCCGAGAGCGAGTCGCACGGCTGGACGTCGGTGGACTCCGCGCTGCCGCTCGCCGCCGGCGCCGCGCTGCTCGCCGCCTTCGTCACCGTCGAGGCCCGCACCGCCCAGCCCCTCATGCCGCTGCGGCTGTTCCGGATCCGCTCGGTGTCCGCGGGCAACGCCGTGCTGCTGGCCGGCGGTGCCGCGATGTTCTCCACCTGGTACTTCCTCTCCCTCTACATGCAGAACGTGCTGCACTACTCGCCGGTGCGGACCGGCGTGGCCTTCCTGCCGCACACCGCGGCCATCGTCGTCGGCTCCAAGCTCGCGCCACGGCTGATGAGCCTGGTCGACGCGCGGCTGGTCAGCGCGGCGGGCGGCGCGATGGCCGCGGGCGGCCTCGCCTGGCAGAGCCACCTGGGCGTGCACAGCGGCTACCTGGCCACGATCGCGCTGCCCGGCGCGCTGACCATGCTGGGCGCGGGCCTGCTGATGACCCCGGTCGCCGCGGCCGCCACCTCCGGCGTGGCGATGGGCGAGCAGGGCCTGGTGTCCGGACTCCTGAACACCTCACGGCAGTTGGGCGGCGCGCTGGGCCTGACGATCCTGGCCACCGCCGCGGTCGACCGCACCCGCTCGCGCGCTTCCGGCGGCGACTCGGCGGCCCAGGCGCTCACCTCCGGCTACGGACTGGCCTTCGCCCTCGGGGCCGTGTTCCTCGCGGCCGCCGCGGTCCTGGTCGCGCTGCTGCCCGCTCCCGCGCCCAAGCCGGCGTCCGCACCCGCGCGTTAGGGGCGGCGCCGGGCTGGACGGCTGCCGTGCGGGACGGGTGCCGTGCGGGGCTGGTCACCGCGCCGGGCCGTTCACCGGGCTGGACCGGCTCCCGGCACCGGACCACCCACCTGCGGGCGCGCGCTACAGCCAGCCGTTCTGCCGCGCTGCGCGCACCGCCTCCATGCGGTTGCGGGTCGACGTCTTGCCGATCGCCGACGACAGGTAGTTGCGGACGGTGGACTCCGACAGGAAGAGCCGGGTCGCGATGTCCGCGACGGTCGCCCCGTCGGCCGCCGCGTTCAGCACGTCCTGCTCGCGCGCGGTCAGCGGGCTCGGGCCGGCGCTCAGCGCCGCCGCGGCCAGCGCGGGGTCGATCACCCGCTCGCCCCGCAGCACCTTGCGGATCGCCACCGCCAGTTCCTCGACCGGCCCGTCCTTCACCAGGAACCCGGCGGCGCCCGCCTCCATCGCCCGCCGCAGGTAGCCGGGCCGGCCGAACGTCGTCAGGATCAGCACCCGGCACGCCGGCAGCCGCTCCCGCAGCTCCGCGGCCGCGTCCAGCCCGCTGCGGCCCGGCAGTTCGATGTCCAGCAGCGCGATGTCCGGGCGCACCGCGAGCGCCTCGGCGACGATCCGGTCGCCCGCCGCGACCTGGGCCACCACCTCGATGTCGTCCTCGAGACCGAGCAGCAGGGCCAGCGCGCCGCGCATCATCCCCTGGTCCTCCGCCAGCAGCACGCGGATGCGCCCCTGCGCGGCCCCCTCACCCGCCGCTGCCCTTTCGCCGTGCGCCGCGCCCTCGTCCCGCTCGGCCCGCGCCGTCCCGGACGAGGTCGAGCGGGGTCCGGACTCCTCGGCGTCGGTCATGGCCACAGCGTAACCACCACCCTCTCCCCGCGCGGCCGCCTCTCGTGCCTCACCGGGCCGCCTCGTCCTCGACGGGAAGGACGGCCGTGACGCGGAAGCCCCCGCCCTGTGCGGGGCCGTGGGTCAGGCTGCCGCCGGCCGCGGCCAGGCGTTCGGTGAGACCCCGCAGGCCCGTACCGACCCGGGTGCGCACCGCGGTGCCGCCGGCGGCCGCGCGCCGGGCGGCCGCGGCGGGCGAGCCGTTGTCGGAGATCTCCAGATGGGCCCGGCCGTCGCTGGTGCGCAGCTCGATCGTGGTCCTGGTGGCACCGCTGTGCCGGACCACGTTGGTGACGCCCTCGCGGACCACCCAGCCCAGCAGCGCCTCGGTGTGCGGGGGCAGCGGCGGGCCCGACTCCTTGACCACGACCTCGACGTCCGCGGCGGCCAGCGCCGATCGGGCCCGGTCCAGCTCCGTCGACAGACTGCCCTCCCGGTAGCCGGTGACCGCCTCGCGGATCTCGGTCAGCGCCTGCCGCCCGACGCCCTCGATGTCGGCGACCTGCACCAGCGCCGCGTCCATGTTGCGCGGCGCCAGCCGGCGGGCCGCCTCGGCCTTCACCACGATCACCGACAGGGTGTGCCCGAGCAGGTCGTGCAGGTCGCGGGAGAACCGCAGCCGCTCCTGCGCCACGGCCGACCGCGCCAGCTCCTGCCGGGTCTCCCGCAACTGCTTCACCGCGTGGAACAACGTGATGATCACCGACACCACCAGCCCGGACAGGAACGTGCCGTAGGCCAGGCTCGTGGTGCCCCAGAAGCCCTCATGGTGCAGCGACGCCGTCACCCCGGCCGTCGCGCTCAACGGCATCAGCATCAGGCCCAGTTGGCGGCGGTTGCGGGACACGCTGCCCACGCACAGCGAGACCAGGACGAACAGGAGCACGAAGTTCCCGCCGTAGACCAGCGCCAGCGGCAGCATGACCGCGGCCAGCGCGGCCAGCAGCCGGAACGGGACCGGCCCGGTACGCCACCGGTCGTGGAAGGCGGTGCGGATGGTGGCCATGTACAGCACGCAGAACACCACGAGGCCGCTGCCGGCCACCCACGGGTGCGCGACGTCCCCCTTGAGGATGTCGGCGGCCGGGCCGATCACCATCAGCAGCCACGGGACCAGCGCCCCGCCGTCCGGCCCCTTGATGTGCTCGATCTCCTCGTCGAAGGACCGTTCCTTCCACCACCAGTCCCTGCGGCGGCACGCCTCGTCGTCCTTCAGCAGCATCGCGGTCGTCCCCGTCCCCGTCGGATGCTCCGCCGTCCGGTACGGCGCAGCCGTCGGCGCCGGCGAGGTGCTCCGGGCATGCGGCCACGCCATCACGCGGTGCGCGCCCCCCGCCGGTACGCCAGCACAGCGTAACCGGCGAACAGCAGCAGCCAACCCCCCAGGACGGCCATCGTTCCCAGGCCGGGACCGCGGTGGTCCAGCACGCTCCACCCCAGGTCACCGAAGCGGCGGGTGGGCGTCCACCGGGAGACGGCGGCCAGCCAGCGGGGGAAGGCGTCCACCGGGATCCACAGCCCGCCGATCACGGACAGTCCCATCATCGAGGCCATGCTCGCCACCCCGGTGGTCTGCGGGGTCAGGCCGTAGCCGTTGCCCAGACCGAGCAGGGTGAACGGGATCGTGCCGAGCCACAGCAGGCCGCCGGTCGCCGCCCACTGCCAGGCGTCGAGCCGCACCCCGTTGACGGCGGCGCCCGCGCCGAGCACCGCGACCAGCGCGGGCAGCACGGTCACCGACGCGGTCAGCGCCCGGCCCGCCACCACCTGCAGCGGGGTCAGCGGCGTGACCCGCAACTGCCGCAGCCAGCCGCGGCCCTTGTCGTCGGCGACACCGGTGCCGATGCCCAGCGACGCGCCCAGCGCACCGTAGGCGGCCATGCCGACCATCGCGTGCCGCGCGTAGTCCGCCTGGTCGGCGGCGTTGTCATTGACCCCGAGGTTCGTGAAGAGCAGGTACATCGCGAGCGGCATCGCGACCGAGGTGATGACGTAGCCCGCGTCCCGCAGCGTGCGGCGCACCTCCAGCCGGACGTAGGGGAGGAGAGGCGCCAGGGAGGCTCGGGGCGCCGGTACGGCGCGCGTGGGAAGCGGCAGCGGTTCCGACGGTTCCAGCGGTGCCAGAGGGCGGTTCATCGCACGGTCTCCTTCGTGTGGCGCCTGCTCGACGATGCCGCGGGGCCGGGATGTGACGGGGGGCCGGACCGGGCGGTGAGGGAGAGGAACGCGTCCTCCAGGCTGGCCGGCGCCACCTCCAGGCGGCGCACCCGGCCGGCCGCGGCGAGCGCGAGCACGGTCGCGTCGGAGTCGCCGGTCCGCAGCAGGGCACGGTCGCCGTGCACCTCCACGCCGGTCACGCCCGGCAGCGCGCGCAGGCCCTCGGTGCCCCGGCCCTGGAGGTCGAACGACACCAGCGTCCCCCCGACCGCCTGCCTGATCAGGTCGCCCGAGCCGTCCGCGACGATCCTGCCCCGGTCGATCACCACGATCCGGTCGGCGTTCTCGTCCGCCTCCTCCAGGTAGTGCGTGGAGAACAGCACGGTGTTGCCGCGGGCCGCGTAGCCGCGCATCGAGTGCCAGAACGTGCGGCGCGCCGCCACGTCCAGCGCCGCGGTCGGCTCGTCCAGCACGATCAGCCACGGATTGCCCGCCACGGCCAGCGCGAAGCGCAGCCGCTGCGTCTGGCCACCGGACAGCCGGTCCACCCGGCGCCGGCCCAACTCGGCGATACCGGCCAGCTCCAGGGCCTCGTCGGCGGGCATCGGCTGCGGGTACGCGGCGGCGACGAACGCCACCAGCTCGCGCACCGTCACCCGCGGGATCGGATGCCCGTCCTGCAGCATCGCCCCGACCCGCCCGGCCCGCACCGCCAGCGCGGGCGGCCCGCCGAACAACTCCACCTCGCCGACGTCCGGCCGGTCGAGGCCCAGCAGCAGACCGATGGTCGTCGACTTGCCCGCACCATTACGGCCGAGCAGCGCCAGGGTCTCCCCCCGCGCGATCTCCAGGTCCACCCCGGCCACGGCTTCCACCGCACCGAACTTCTTCTGCACCGCCGTGAACCGCACGGCAGGGGACGTATTCGCCATGCCCCGAAGCTAGGTGCGGGGCCAGCGGGCCCGGCAGAGGCGAATGTACGGGGTGGGGGAGGACAAATGTCATCCCTTTTTTTGCCGCGCCCTCGCCTCCGGGCCCTTAGACCCGGTGTCTGCCGGTCGATCGTGCTCGCCCCCCTCGTACCTCGGGGGCCTGCGCGCGTTCTCCCTCTAGACACCGGCGGGCCCTTCGGCTCGGTCGCTACAAAAACGGGTGAGGCAGGACGCTTCGGATGTTCCCCGGGTTCGCTGTCTGGGTGACCCTGGACCAGCTGTCTGGGGTGCCCCATAGGCCCGCACCAATGCTCCCGGTTGCCCCGGTGTAGGCATCGAGCCAAAGGGCCCGCCGGTGTCTAGAGGGAGAACGCGCGCAGTGAGCGACGAAGGAGCGAGCGAGCACGATCGACCGGCAGACACCGGACTTAAGGGCCCGGCGGCGAGAGGCCGGCAAAAAAGGGGCCAGGACGTTCACTTTTCGAGCTACCCGCACCGATCACGTTCAGCCGAATCGTTCACTTTTCGAGCTACCCGCACCGATCACGTCCAGCTGATCCGTTCACCTTGCGAGCTACGCCCGCCCCTCACGTCCAGCCGATCCGTCGCGTACGCCAGACTCCGGCTAACCGCCCTCCGCGGTGCGGCGGTGGCGGCCCGCGGGGGGGCGGGGGGTGTCGGCGCGGGTGGTGTCCTCGGGGGAGGGGTGGCCGCGGTGGCGGCCGGCTGGCTCGGGCGCGTGGTCGGTCGGCTTGGCGTCGGACATGGTGTGTGATCTCCCCGTGGTCCCCGTCGAACTGCGCACCGCTGTGCGCCGGAAGCGCGCAAAAAGGGTGAACCCGGCAGAAGGAGGCGCCAGTTGGCGGCCGTCACGGGCCGAACCCGGGTGCGCGGCTGCTGGTGAGTCTACTGAGGGCACGGGCGCGGCGATCACTGGGGCGTCCCGGCGTGTCGCGGGAAGGCCGAGCGGGCGGCGTGCCGGGCGGGCCGGCGGCGCCGGTGTGACGACCCGCACGACGAGCCCGGCCGGCGTCGTCCGCGGGTCGGAGGGGGAGACCCGCGGCGGGATCGAGTGCGGCAGGCTCATGCCGTGCTCCTCGAGGCCGACGCGGCCAGCGGCGCCTGCTGCAGCGGCAGCACCGCGGCGGACCGCCGCACCGGCTTGGGCCGTCCCGGTTCCCGCACCACGCGCGGCACCACGGCCGCCGGGGCCGCGGGCTCCACCGGCGGCGTGTCGTACCGCATCAACCCGGGCTCGGGCGCGGCGTACGGCAGCCGCAGGTCCGTGCCCGGGAGCCACAGGCCCGCGCCGGACAGCCAGCCGGCCGGTGCCGCGCGCCAGTGCACGCGCCGCTCGCCGGGACGCCACAGCGCCAGCGACTCCGCCCCGCCGGGCGCCTCCGCGCGCAGCGCGACCACCACCGACTCGGGCGACAGGATCTGCCCCGGCTGCGCCGCCACCGGGCCGAACTGCAGGCCCGGCACGCACAGCGCGTCGGGGAACCGCACCGGCCGGGCGCTGCCCAGCACGCCCCAGCCGAGCCGGGACTCGCCGGCCGCGTCGCTGCGGAGCAGGAGCAGGCCGCTGTCCGGCTCGGCCAGCACCAGCCGGTCGTCGCTGTCGTCGGTGAGCTGCAGCAGCGGGCTGACGGTGCCGGTGTGCAGGTCCGCGGCGACTGCCTTGGCCCGGCCGTCCAGCTCGCAGTCGAGCGCCAGCAGCCGTCCCGCGCGGTCCAGCCACACCCCGCCCGTGCACCGGCCCGGCACCGTCATCACCGGTACCGGCGCCGCCTCCCCGGTGCCGAGCACCTGCCACACCGTGCTGGCGCCGCCGGTGCACGCCAGGACGAAGGCGGTGCCGGGAACGGGCGACGGCGGCAGCAGCCGCACCTCGTCGGCGGTCAGCGAACCCAGCGGCAGCTCGCCGGTGGCCGGGCCGGTGGGGGAGAGCAGCACCGCGTCGTAGCGGTCGGCGACCCGGCGCAGCACCAGCACCCGGCCGTCGGGCAGCGGCGCCACCGGCGTTCCGGGCTCCTCCGGCTGCGCACCGGGCAGCGGCACGGAGTACGTCTCGGGACCGCCGAGCGTCCACCGCTCGGCGAACCAGCCGCCGTCCGCCTCGGCGAGGCAGGCCGCGTACGAGCCGTCGCAGGTCAGCGTCATCCCGTTCCTGCGCAGCACCTCACGCGTCGCCGCCGGCTCCCCGGGCCGGTCCGGCCCGCAGGGCCCGCCCGAAGGATCCGCGTCCCCGGTCGGCAGCCCCGCCAGACGGACGGAGCCGGGCCGGGACGCCGAACCCGGCAGGTACGCGGACTCCGGCCGGTCGGCCACCCGCGGCAGGTGCGCGGCCAGGGCGAGCGGCAGACCGGCGGACGTGAGCGCCGGCAGGCCCGTGAGCGGGGTCGGCGGATCCGCGGCCGGGACGGAGGAAACGGAGGAAGAGGAAGCGGCCTCGGCCGCGACGGGGGCCGCACTCCCGTGGCGCTGCGGTTCGGCCCCCGCGGCTCGTTCCCCTCCGGAGGGTGCGTCCTCGCCGTCCCTGTTCTCCGGCTGCGCTTTCTCGGGGCCGGCCGTCCTCGCGGAAGCGGCGGTGCCCTCCTCCGGTACGTACGCGGCCGGAGCGTCCGTGCCCGCGGCACCCGCCCCCTCGGCCGTGGCCGCCGGGCCCTCGCCGGGCAGGGTCGCGGCGTCCGCCCCCGCGGTCTTCGCACTGGCATTCATGGCAGTCGTCCACCTCCGGCACGAGACCGTAGTTTTCGTACTTCCGGACGATCAACGCGAGTGCGGGCGGTTCACACGTAAGGGTGTCGGTTGCGGTGATTCCGCTTCGCTGGAGGGGCGGTTGTGCTGACGTGTGCCGGGTGCGGCGACCCGTTCGCCGTCGTCGCGCGGCCGCGTCGCCGGCAGGTCGCGGCCCCGGCGGGAGCCGGTGCGGGGAGCGGTCCCGCCGTCGTTTCCCGGCGCCCCCGGCAGGCCAGGTAACCTTCCTTCCGTGCCCACTGTCTCCGACGTCATCGCTGCTCTCGACGCCCTGTGGCCCCCGGAGCTCGCCGAGTCCTGGGACGCCGTGGGCCTGGTCTGCGGCGACCCGGCGGCCGAGGTCTCCCGCGTGCTGTTCGCCGTCGACCCGGTGCCCGAGGTCGCCGACGAGGCGGTGCGCATCGGAGCGGACCTGCTCGTCACCCACCACCCCCTCTACCTGCGCGGGACCACGACCGTCGCGCCGGTGGGCCCGGCCGGCTTCAAGGGCCGGGTCGTGCACCGGCTGATCCGCAACGACGTCGCGCTGCTCGTCGCGCACACCAACGCCGACCGCGCCGACCCCGGCGTCTCGGACGCCCTGGCCGCCGCCGTCGACCTGCGGGTGACCGGCCCGCTGGTGCCCGATCCGGCGGACCCCGCGGCACGCCGCGGCCTGGGCCGGATCTGCGAGCTGGACGCCCCGATGACCCTCGCCGAGTTCGCCGCCCGCGCCGCGCACGGCCTGCCGCGCACCGCCGCGGGCCTGCGGGTCGCCGGCGACCCGGACGCGCGGGTGCGCACCGTCGCGGTGTGCGGCGGTTCCGGTGACAGCCTGTTCGCCGAGGTGCGGGCGGCCGGCGTCGACGTCTTCCTCACCGCCGACCTGCGGCACCACCCGGCGTCCGAGGCCCTGCTGGCGGGCCGGCCGGCCCTGGTCGACGCCGCCCACTGGGCCACCGAGTGGCCCTGGTGCGAGCAGGCCGCCGGGCAGCTCGACGAGATCTCCGACCGCCACGGGTGGGCGCTGCGCACCCATGTCTCGCGCACGGTCACCGACCCGTGGACCGTGCACGCGCCGTCTACCTCGCCGGCCGGCCATCCGGCGCCCGACGGCACCCCTTCTCCCGGCGCCTCGCGCGCCCCTTCACCTAGCAGCCCAGGAGCCCCCCGCTGAACGCCGCGCCCGCCGACCAGATCCGGCTTCTCGAAGTCCAGGCCCTCGACTCGCGCATCGCGCAGCTGGACCACAAGCGCAAGAACCTGCCCGAGCACGCCGAGCTGGAGCGGCTCGGCGCCGACCTGGCCCAGCTGCGCGACCTGCTGGTCGCCGCAAGGACCGAGGACGGCGACACCGCCCGCGAGCAGACCAAGGCCGAGCAGGACGTCGACCAGGTGCGGCAGCGTTCCGTCCGCGACCAGCAGCGGCTGGACTCCGGGGTGGTCACCTCCCCGAAGGACCTGGAGAACCTGCAGCGCGAGATCGCCTCGCTCGCCAAGCGGCAGTCCGACCTGGAGGACGTGGTCCTGGAGGTCATGGAGCGCCGCGAGGCCGCGCAGGCCCGCGCCGCCGAACTCGCCGAGCGCGTCGCGTCGGTGGAGGCGAAGGTCGCCGAGGCCGAGCAGCGCAAGTCGGCCGAGCTGGAGGGCATCGACGCGGAGGGCTTCACGGTCGCCAAGGAGCGGGAGTCCCTCGCCGAGGCCGTCCCCGCCGACCTGCTGAAGCTCTACGACAAGCTGCGCGCCCAGCAGGGCGGCGTCGGCGCGGCCCGGCTCTACCAGAAGCGCTGCGAGGGCTGCCGCCTTGAGCTCAACATCACCGAGCTGAACGAGCTGCGCGCCGCGCCCGCCGACACGGTCGTGCGCTGCGAGAACTGCCGCAGGATCCTGGTGCGGACGGCCGATTCGGGCCTGTGAGTCGGTGGCGCACGTGACCTCGCCGGCTGCCGCGCGGGCCGATGCCGTCGACCCGGATCCGGCCCAGGACCCGGACGCGGCCACGGTGCTGATGCTGCTGCGGCACGGCGAGAGCACGCTGACCGCGCAGAAGCGGTTCTCCGGGAGCGGCGGGAGCGATCCCGCGCTCTCGGAGCACGGCCGGTGGCAGGCCGGGCGCGCCGCGGCCGAACTGGCCGTGCGCGGCGGCGTCCAGGACGTCGTCAGCTCGCCGCTCGCCCGCTGCCGGCAGACCGCGCAGGCCGCCGCCGACCGGCTCGGGCTCGGCGTCACCGTCGAACCCGGCCTGCGGGAAACGGACTTCGGCGCGTGGGAGGGGCTCACCTTCGCGGAGATCCGCGAGCGCTACCCGGCCGGGATGGACGCCTGGTTCGCCTCGGCGGACGCCGCGCCGCCCGGCGGGGAGAGCTTCACCGCGGTGGCCGCGCGGGTGGCGGCCGCGCGCGACGCCCTGCTCGACCGGTACCGCGGCCGCACGGTGCTCGTCGTCAGCCATGTCACGCCGATCACCACGCTCGTCCGGCTCGCGCTGGAGGCACCCGCCGAGGCGCTGTTCCGGATGGTGGTCGGACCGGCGTCGCTGTCCGAGGTGGCGTACTACACGGACGGCAACGCGTCCGTGCGGCAGCTCAACTCGACGGCCCACCTCAGGCCGTGATGGCGGCCGCCTTGCGTGCCAGGGCGGTGACCTGGCCCCAGTCACGGTCCTGCAGCGCGGACTTCGGCAGCATCCATGTGCCGCCCACGCAGCCGACGTTGGGCAGTGCCAGGTAGTCGGGCGCGCGGTCGGCGTCGATGCCGCCGGTCGGGCAGAAGCGGGCCTGCGGCAGCGGGGAGGCGAGCGACCGCAGGTACGCGGTGCCGCCGGCCGCCTCGGCCGGGAAGAACTTCATGTCGGTGACGCCGCGTTCGAGCAGGCCCAGCGCTTCGGAGGCGGTGGACACGCCCGGCAGGAACGGCAGCCCCGAGCCGCGCATGGCGTCCAGGAGGCGGTCCGTCCAGCCCGGGCTGACCAGGAATCGCGCGCCGGCCGCCTTCGCCTCGGCCACGTGGTCCGGCGTCAGCAGCGTGCCCGCGCCCACCACGGCGTCCGGCACGGCCTCGGCGATCGTCCGGATCGCCTCCAGGGCCGCGGGGGTCCGCAGCGTCACCTCGATCGCCGTCAGCCCCCCGGCGACCAGCGCTTCCGCCAGCGGCACCGCATCCTCGACGTCCTCCAGGACGACCACCGGCACGACAGCGGGCACCAACCCGAACACGGAACTCATGCGCGCATCCTTACGCCTCCCCGCCACCCCCTGCAACGCCCGTTGCATCCTCCGCAACGCCCCACCCTCCACGCCGGAACCCCACCCACCCTCCACGGGCCGGCGACGATCCCTCGCGGGGCAGGCGGGTTGCCGTGGGGGCGCACCCACGGGCCGTGGGCCGGGGACGGCCCTGGCGGGGCAGGCGGGTTGCCGTACAGGGGCGCGGGGAACTGCGCGCTCAGCCATCCACGCACCGTGGGCCGGGGACGGCCCCTGGCGGGGCAGGCGGGTTGCCGTACAGGGGCGCGGGGAACTGCGCGCTCAGCCATCCACGGGCCGTGGGCCGGGCGGCGAGGCCCCCGCGGGGCAGAAGGGTTGCCGCAGGGCAACGCGGGACGACGGCACCGTCGTGGCAGAAAGGCTCGCGCCAGCGACTCAGTGGAGCTCGTGGACGAGCACGTCCAGCCTCCCCTCCCCAGCCGAGTGCTCAACGGTAAAGCCCAGCTCGCGCAGAGCACCGGCCAGAGAATCCGGGGTGCGGGGCCGCGCCCCGGACGTCAGCAGCGCCCTGACCAGCCGCCCCTTCGTCGCCTTGTTGAAGTGGCTGACCACCGTCCGCTTCTCCACCCCGTCCACGACGGCAACCTGGAGCACCCGCACCGTGGCCGTCCGCCGCGCCACCTCACCCCGCGGCTTCCACGCCGCCGCGTACGCGGACGAGCGCAGGTCCAGCACCAGCCCGCCGCCGGCGGCCTCCGGCATCACCCGGTCCATGTGCGGCTTCCAGTACGCGGCGAGCCCGCCGGCCCCCGGCAGCCGTACCGCCATCGAGCAGCGGTACGCCGGGATGCGGTCGCCGAGCCGCACCGCACCCCACAGCCCGGAGAAGACCAGCAGCGACTGCTGCGCGCGGCGCCGCGCCGCGGTGTCCAGGGTCGCCAGGTCCAGCGCGTCGTAGAGCACGCCGCTGTACAGCCGCCCGGCCGGCATCGCGGGCGCGGTCCGCAGCGCCGCGTTCTTCGCGACCTCGCCGCGCAGCCCGGGGCTGAGCCCGAGCACCTCGGCGGCCTTGTCCTCGTCGGACCGGCACAGCTCGACCAGCTCGTCCAGGACGGCCGCCCGCGCCTCGGTCAGCCCGGGCAGCGACAGCCCGGCGAGGTCGACGGGACGGCCGCGGCCGGCGGTGGCCTTCCCCTCGGACGGCGGCAACAGGACGAGCACGGGACATCTCCCTCGTACGGACTCCACAACCCGCAGCAGCCTACGGCCCCGCCCTACGCTCGCCGTATGCCCCGCCGCCACCTGCACGCCTCCGCCGCCGGCTGCGGGTGCGGCTGACCGCCGCCGACCCGGGCCCGGCGAAGGTCCTGTTCGCACCGGCGGACCGTGTGCGGCCGGCCCCCGGCGAGCCACTACGATGGGGGCACGGCAGACGAGCCGGGCGGACGGCCGCGTGGAGCCCCCAGGGGCTTCCCGAGGAACGTCCGGGCTCCACAGGGCAGGGTGGTGGCTAACGGCCACCCGGGGTGACCCGCGGGACAGTGCCACAGAAAACAGACCGCCGGGGACCTCGGTCCCCGGTAAGGGTGAAACGGTGGTGTAAGAGACCACCAGCGTCCAGGGTGACCTGGACGGCTCGGTAAACCCCACCTGGAGCAAGGTCAAGAGGGACCGTAGGACTACGGCCCCGCGCGGACGTTCGAGGGCTGCCCGCCCGAGTCCGCGGGTAGACCGCACGAGGCTGCCGGCAACGGCAGCCCTAGATGGATGGCCGTCTCCCGGCCGGCCGCGAGGCCGCCCGGTGACAGAACCCGGCGTACAGCCCGACTCGTCTGCCGCCTCCCCCCTCCGGGGCGTTCAGCTGTCATCTCCGCGCTGCTCCGGGGCGGACGGAGCGCCCTGCGGATCGGGACCCCGGCGGATGCTGTTCCGAAGTTCCGCCAGGCGCCGACGAGCTCGGTGACCTTCGCGAGTACGTCGCGCAGCTGACCCGGTACGAGAAGGACCACGCCGCATCCGGCCAGGACATAGAGCGTGATGCTGTCCCAGTCCATGAGACCCGCTCCCTGCGAGAACCCTGCCGTCTCCCGGCAGGACGCGGTCCAGCCAGTCGATGTCGGCACCGCCAGGGGGGAAAAGGGATCGAGGCGGGCGGGGCGGGTGGCTAGGGTGCGGGCGTGGACGGTGGCGCGGGGGATCCCAGGGAGACGGTGCGGCGGGGGTATGACGCCGTGTCGGCGCGGTACGACGAGGCGTACGGGGGCGAGGGGAAGTACCGCGGCTGGCTGGGGGAGTTGACGGGGTGCGTACCCGCGGGCGGGGCCGTGCTCGACCTGGGGTGCGGCAGCGGGATCCCGGTGGCGCGCACCCTGGACGCCGCCGGATACCGCGTCACCGGCGCCGACATCAGCGACGTGCAGGTCCGCCGGGCCCGGGAGCACGCGCCCGGCGCGCACTTCGTCCGCGCCGACATCACCGACGGCGCCTTCACGCCCGGCGCCCCCGGCTCCTTCGACGCGGTGGTGTGCCTGTACGCCCTGATCCACCTCCCGCTGGACGCACAGCCGCCGCTGCTGCGCAGGATCGCCGGCTGGCTGCGGCCCGGCGGCTGGTTCCTGGCCACCACCGGGTACCGGGCGTGGACCGGGACCGACGAGGACTGGCTCGGCGGCGGCGCCCCGATGTGGTGGAGCCACGCCGACGCGGCCACCAACCGCCGCTGGATCACCGAGGCCGGCCTGACCGTCGTCCGCGAGGAGTTCGTCCCCGAGGGGAAGGGCGGACACGCCCTCTTCTGGGCCCGGCGCGACTGAACGCGCCGCCCGTCCCTGGCAGCATCGGAACACCACCCGCGCCGGAGGAGGGAGCCACCCGCAACGCCTGCCCGATCGAGCCGCGGGCGCCGGGCGCGGGTGGTGCCGCAGCCGGGGATCAGAGCCGGATGACCACCAGCGCGGTGTCGTCGGTGGCGCCGCCGGGCGGGAGCAGGTCGAAGAGGAGGGCGTCCGCGAGGGCCTCGGGGTCGGTGAGGCGATGGCCCGTCAGCGTGGCGGCGAGCCGGGCCAGGCCCACGTCGATGTCCTCGCGGCGGCGTTCGACCAGGCCGTCGGTGTACAGGACCAGGGTGTCGCCCTCCCTGAAGGCGGTGCTGGCCTCGGGGCGGGTGGTGTGCTCGGGGCGCGCGCCCAGCGGAGGATCGGTGGCCTGGTCGAGGAACTCCACGGCGCCGTCGCCGTGCAGCAGGGCGGGCGGCGGATGGCCGGCGCTGCTGTAGGTGACGGTACGGGCGACCCAGTCGATGCAGGCCGTCACGACGGTGCTGGACTCCGCGCCGTCCACCGACCGCGCGTACAGGCCGAGGACCTCCAGGGCCTGGGCGGGGCCTTCCGACACCCGCGAGGCGGCGCTGAGGGCACTGCGCAACTGGCCCATGACGCCCGCCGCGCTCAGCCCGTGGCCGACGACGTCGCCCACGGCCACCACCGTGCGCTCGGCGGGCAGTTCCACCAGGTCGTACCAGTCGCCGCAGACGTTCAGCGCGCCGGTCGCGGGACGGTAGCGGACCGCCGAACGGTGGTGGCCCATCGGGCGCGGCGCGGGCAGCATCGCGTCCTGAAGGGCGAGCGCGACCTCGCGCTCGCGGGCGTGGGCGCTGCGCAGCCGCTCGTTGACCTCCTGCAACTCGCGCGCCCTGGTGTACAGCTCGGCCTCCAGCACACTGGTCCGCCCGCCGGAGCCGCTCGTCGTGCTCGCCCCGCCGCCGGCGGCGGCGGACCGGCCGCGGGCGCGGATCAGTTCGGTGACCTCCTCCACGCGGTGCAGCAGCAGCACCACATGGCCGTCCTCGTCCAGCACCGGCGCGTTGATCGGGCTCCAGTACCGCTTCTCCCACTGGCCGGGCCGCTCCAGGGACTCCACGTCGTAGCGCTGGAGCGCCATGGTGTCGCGCTCGCCGGTCGCCGCGACCCGGCGCAGCGACGCCTCCAGGTTGCGCATCCCGGTCGCGCCCGGGTCGTTGGGGTTGTCGGGGAAGACGTCGAACAGGTGGCGTCCGACCAGGTTCTCGCGGGACCGGCCGGACAGGCGCGCGAAGTCGCGGTTCACGTCCGCGTACACCAGTTCGGGGGTGAGAAGCGCCACCATCACGGGCAGCGATTGGAACACTTCCCGGAAGTCGATCCGCGGTGTCTGTGGTGGTGTCATCTGCGCACCATACGAACGCCGCGGTGCTTCCGGCCGCGTGTCGCCCGACGGGCCGCGCCGGATCACACGTGCGGGGCAGTGCCCGGGTGCCGGACGGGAGCCTTGACCTCGGACGGACGGGTACCTAGAGTCGCGTTCGCATTCGGTCGGATGGTCGAAACTTTCGGAGGCGCGCGGCGTGCGGACATACGACAATCCGGTCATCGGGGGCTTCCATCCGGACCCGAGCGTGTGCCGGGTCGGCGAGGACTACTACCTGGCCTGCTCCAGCTTCGAGTACTTCCCGGGCGTGCCGCTCTTCCACAGCCGCGACCTGGTCCACTGGCGGCAGATCGGCAACGTGCTGGACCGGCCGGAGCAGCTGGACCTGCCGGCCGACGTGCCCGCGTCCGGCGGCGTCTACGCCCCGACGCTCCGTCACCACGACGGGCTGTTCTACCTGATCACCACCAGTGTCCTCGCCAAGGGCACCTTCATCGTCACCAGCGAGCGCCCCGAGGGCCCCTGGTCGGACCCGGTCCGGCTGGACCTTCCCGGCATCGACCCGGACCTGGCCTGGGACGAGGACGGCTCGTGCTGGTGCGCGGTCTCCGGGGTCCAGGTGGCGCGGATCGACCCGCTGGCCGGCCGGGTGCTGGAAGGCCCGATGCCGGTGTGGTCGGGCACCGGCCTGCAGTATCCCGAGGCGCCGCACCTGTACCGGATCGGCGACTGGTGGTACCTGATGATCGCCGAGGGCGGCACCGCCGAGGGGCACGGTGTCTCCCTCGCCCGCGGCCGCTCCCCGCGCGGCCCCTTCACCCCCGGCCCCGGCAACCCGTTCCTGACCCATCGCAGCACCGACCTGCCCATCCAGTGCACCGGCCATGGCGACCTCGTCCAGGCCCCGGACGGCAGCTGGTGGATGGTGCTCCTCGGCACCCGCCCGCGCGGCAACTTCCCGGAGTTCCACGTCCTGGGCCGGGAGACGTTCCTGACGCCGGTCAGCTGGGTGGACGGCTGGCTGCAGGCCGGACCGGTGCGCGCGTCGCACCCGGCCCCCGCCGTCTGGCGGCCGTTCCCGCCCGAGCCGGTCCGCGACGACTTCGACGCGAAGCAGCCGTCGCCGGTGTGGATCTCGCCGCGCACCCGCCCCGACGGCTCCTGGTCGCTGACCGAGCGGCCGGGCTGGCTGACCCTGCACGCCACGGGCCCGTCGCTGGACCGCCCCGGCCACACCTTCTTCGGCCGGCGCCAGCAGCATCCGGAGTGCTCGGTGTCGGTGCGCATCGACCCCGGCGCCGCGCGCGCGGGGCTTTCGGTGCGGATGGACGAGGCGCACCACTACGACCTGGAGGTGGGCGCGGGCGCGGTCGAGGTGTTCGCCCGCATCGGGCCGCTGTGCCAGCGGGTGGCCCGGCACCCGGTCCCGCCGGGGCCGCTGACCCTGACCGTGGACGTGCGCACGACCGGGCTGCTGCCGCCGTCGGTGACCGACGCCGCGCACCCCGCGGACGGCCCGGCCGGCGTCGGCGCCAACGGTCCCGACGTGATCGTGTTCTCGGTCGGGGACACGGCGGACGGCGGCGCGGCGGTCGACGGCGCGGCGGACGGCGGCGACGCGGTCGGCAGCGCGGCCGGCGGTGCGGACGGCGAGGGCGGCGCGCGCGGGGAGGGCGCCGCGGAGAGGGGGCCGGTGGAGATCGCCCGGCTCGACGGCCGCTATCTGTCCACCCAGGTCGCCACCGGCTTCACCGGTCGCGTGATCGGTATGTACGTCACCGAGGGCAGCGCGGCCTTCGACTGGTTCGACTACCGGCCGGGGGCCGCCGCCGCGGGACGGGAGTAGGCCGGCCGCGCGGAGCCGCACGTCACCGCACGCCCCCGGGCTCCGGGGCCGCGGTGGCGTGCTCCCGTGCGCCCGGGAATTGGTCCAGTCCGTTCTCGGGTTGGTCTAGTCCAAAGCCTTGACCGGGTCAGAAGGCACCAGTACATCTGGACTTGCATCAGATGTCGTGTCTATGCCACACCGTCACCGGTCGCCCCGCCCGGCCCGTCGTCGGCCCGCGCGCCCGGCCCGGCATGCCCGCGGGCATGCCCACCCCCCACCACGTCCGGGGCCCGCGCGTCCGGTCCCGGACCCGCACCCGGTACGGGAAGCCCTGCACCGGTCTCCCACCCGGCACCCCGGCGCCGCACTCCGGCACGGGAACCACCGCACCTGCACCTGCTGCCCCCCAACCGGACGGGACGCCGATCGACGTCCTGCCCCGACCAGGAGGATGCCATGCGCTTAGCAGTCCCCTCGATCAGACCCTCGCTGACAAGTCTCGTCGCCGTCATCGGCCTGCTCGTCGGAGCCCTGGCGGTGTTCGGCAACGGCGCGAGCGCGCACGCCTCGCCCTCCGCCGCCAAGGCCGCGGCGGCGCAGCCCGCGGCCACCAGCGGCGGCGTGAAGGTCGCCTACTACGACCAGTGGAGCATCTACCAGAACGCCTTCTACCCCAAGGCGCTGGACACCGAAGGTCTCGCGGGCAAACTCGACTACCTGCTCTACGACTTCGAGAACATCGACCCGGCCAACCTGACCTGCTTCGAGGCCACGAAGGCCACCGACCCGGACCCGGGCGGGGAGAACGACCCCAGCGCCGGTGACGGCGCCGAGGACCAGTTCGCCGACTACCAGAAGACGTTCGACGGCAGCATCAGCGTCGACGGCACCAGCGACACCTGGAACCAGCCGATCGCCGGCAACTTCCACCAGCTGCAGGAGTTGAAGGCCAAGCACCCGAACCTGAAGATCCTGCTCTCGCTGGGCGGTTGGACGTACTCCAAGTACTTCTCCGACGTGGCGGCCACCGCCGCCTCGCGGCAGAAGTTCGTGTCGTCGTGCATCGACATGTTCATCAAGGGCAACATCCCGGCCTCCGGCGGCTACGGCGGTGCCGGAACGGCGAAGGGCATCTTCGACGGCTTCGACATCGACTGGGAGTACCCGGGCTCGTCCGCCGGCCACCTCGGCAACCACTACAGCGCCGCGGACACCGCCAACTTCACCTCCCTGCTGGCCGAGTTCCGCAGCGAGCTGAACACCCAGGGCACCGCCGACGGCAAGCACTACGCCCTGACCGCGGCGCTGCCCGGCGGCCAGGACAAGATCGCCAAGGTGCAGACCGACCAGATCGGCCAGTACCTGGACTTCGGCGACGTCATGACCTACGACATGCACGGCGCGTGGGACGCCACCGGGCCGACCAACTTCCAGGACCCGCTGTACCCGTCGGCGAGCGACCCGTCCGGCACCATCCCGCCGGGCAGCGAGAAGTACGTCATCGACTCGGTGATCAAGGCGTACACCCAGGGCGACTCGGCCTACGGCATCCCAGGCGGCTTCCCGGCGAGCAAGGTCAACCTCGGCATCCCGTTCTACTACCGGGGCTGGACCGGGGTGCCCGCCGGGAGCAACCACGGGCTCTACCAGTCGGCCACCGGGCCGTCGGCGGGGCACACGCTGAGCGGCAACGTGCCGGGTGTGGCCATGTACAAGGAGCTGACCGGCGTCGTCGACAACCCCTCGGACACCTTCTGGGACCCGACGACCCAGTCCGCGTGGTTCTACGACGGCACCAACTTCTACGGCGGTGAGTCGCCCCAGTCCATCCAGGCCCGGGCCGACTACATCCACTGCAACGCCCTCGGCGGGGCGATGATGTTCTCGCTGTACGACCTCGATCCGCAGGCCACGCTCTTCAACGACGTGGTCAACGACGTCAACGGCAGCGCGGGCAGCTGCTCCGGCGGTGGCGGCACCACCGGCGGGACGACGACCGGCGGAACGACCACGGGTGGCACGACGACGGGCGGGACCACCACCGGCGGTACGACGACCGGTGGCACCACCACGGGCGGGACGACGACCGGCGGGACCACCACCGGAGGCGGCACCACCGGCGGGTCCGGCGGCGGGGGAGCCGTGGTCAACGGCGACTTCGAGACCGGCAGCCTGTCCCCGTGGACCTGCACCGGCAGTACGGGCGCCGTCGTCTCCTCGCCGGTGCACGGCGGCAGCCACGCCCTGGCCGGCGCCGCCTCCAGCAGCGACGACGCCCAGTGCTCGCAAGAGATCACCGTGCAGCCCGGGCACACCTACACCCTGTCCGGCTACGTCGACGGCAGTTACGTCTACATCGGCGTCACCGGCAGCGGCACCAGCGACACCAGCACCTGGACGCCCGGCACCTCGGGCGCGTACTCCCAGCTGAAGACCAGCTTCACCACCGGCTCCGGCACCACCTCCGTGACCATCTGGGTCCACGGCTGGTACGGCCAGGGCACCTACTACGCGGACGACATCAGCGTCGCCTGACCGTCCGCGCGCGCCTCGCACGAGCGGGCCGGCGGCCGCCTCCGGGCGACCGCCGGCCCGCGGCGTGCGCGATAGGCAGTGCCTATGGCATCGATGGGTTCTGGGTGTTGGACATCACATCGGCAGGCGCGGGACAATGACGATCGATCATCGATCGAATCGGGTCGATGGGTGGGGAGATCGAGATGAGCACGATGGTCCGGCCGTTCCCCGGGGTCGCCGGCTCCGGCGAGGAGCGCTTCGAGCAGGAGGTGCTCGTGCACCTCGACCGCGTCTACGCCGGGGCCCGCCAGCTGGCCCCGGACCGGGCCGCCGCCGAGGCCCTCGTGCAGCGCACCTTCGACCGCGCCTACCTCGACTTCCACTGGGCGCGCCCCTCGGGCAGCGTGCGCGCCTGGCTCTACGGTCACCTGGTCGGCGCCTGGTTCGAGCAGGACCTGCGCGGCCACGCCCGGCGCCGGCCGGCCGCCGGGCGCCCGCACTCGGCGGACGAGGTGGTGGGCGGCGCGATGGACGCCCTCGCCCCGATCGTGCGGATCACCCTGTACCTGGCCGACGCCGAGGGGCTGTCCAAGACGGAGATAGCCCGCATCACCGAGGTGCCCGCCGGGATCGTGGAGACCCGGCTCCAGCGGGCGCACGCGCACCTGGCCGACCGGCTCGGCGACTGGCTCCAGCAGACCCGCCCGCGGCCCGCCGCCTGACCCCCGGCCGGGCCCAACGGCCCGGCGCCGCACGGCGCCCGGCCCCGAGCCCGCCCGCCTACCGGGCCAGCTCCCGGACCCCGGCCAGCAGCCGGTCCACGTCGGCGGCGTCGTTGTACGGCGCGATCCCGGCCCGCACCGCGCCGGCCGCGCCCAGTCCCAGGCGCTCGGCCGCCTCGATCGCGTAGAAGCTGCCGGCCGGGGCGTTGACCCCGAGCGCCCCCAGGTGCTCGTAGACCGCCTGCGGCGAGTGGCCGGCCACCGAGAACAGCGCGGTCGGGGTGCGCGGCGCCGGAGCCGGATGAACGGTCACCCCGCGAATCGCCGCCAGCCCGTCCAGCAGGCCGGCGAACAGCGCCTCCTCGTGCGCCTCGACCTGCCGCATCGAGGCGGTGATCCGGTCGCGCCGGGACGGTCCCCCGGCGCCGCCGAGGTCCGCCACGAAGTCCACCGCGGCGGTGGTGCCGGCCAGCAACTCGTAGGGCAGCGTGCCGAGTTCGAACCGCTCGGGGATCGCGTCGGTGGACGGCCGCAGCTTGTCCGGGCGCACCTGCTCCAGCAGGCCGGGGCGGGGGGCGGCGAGCAGCCCGTGGTGCGGGCCGAAGAACTTGTACGGCGAGCAGGCGTAGTAGTCCGCGCCGAGGGCGGGCAGCGAGACGGCGGCATGCGGCGTCAGGTGCACCCCGTCGACGTAGACCGCCGCGCCCACCGCGTGCGCCGCCTCCGCGATCGCCGCGACGTCCGGCCGGGTGCCCAGCAGGTTGGAGGCGGCGGTCACCGCCACCAGGCGGGTGCGCGGGGACAGCACCGCCGCCACGGCGTCCACCGGGAGCGCGCCGGTGGCCGGGTCGAACTCGGCCCAGCGGACGGTCGCGCCCGCGCTCGCGGCGGCGGAGACCCAGGGGCGGATGTTGGCGTCGTGGTCGAGCCGGGTGACCACCACCTCGTCGCCGGCGCGCCACTGCCGGGCGAGCGCGCGGGCCATGTCGTAGGTGGCCTGCGTCATGGAGCGGGCGAACACCACGCACTCCGGCGGGCAGTCCAGCAGGTCGGCGACGGCGGCGCGGGCGCCGGTCACCACCGCGTCGGCGCGGCGCTCGCCGGCGGTGACGCTGCCCCGGTTGGCGAGGCCGCCGACCAGGGTGCCGGCCACCGCGTCGGCCACCTGGCGGGGTACCAGGGAGCCGCCCGGACCGTCGAAGTGGGCCACGTTCAGGGCCAGTGCGGGGAAGTCGCGGCGGACGCGGACGACATCGAGGGCCATGGACCCATCATGCCCATCCGTGCGCGAAGTGTTGACCCCGCCCGGCCCAGGCCCTAAGTTGCGTCCGCAAGTTGCGGAACCCACTTCGAAACTTTCGGCTGTGCATGCCCGGGGCCACCCCCGCGTGCCTGAAAGGACCAACCATGTACAAGGTGACGCGCACCGCCGGTGTGGGCGCGGCGGCCGCCGGGCTCCTCCTGGCCGCCGCCTCCGTCGTCTTCGTGTCGGCCGACGCCAGCGCCGGGACCCCTGCCCACGCCGACGCCGAGCCGGGCGCCGCCTCCTCCGCAGGCAAGGCGCCGACGGCGAGTCAGACCCTGCGCCAGCTCGCGCAGAAGGCGGGGATCCGCATCGGCACCGCGGTGAACTCCGACGCGCTGGCGAACGAGGCCCCGTACACGCAGAAGGTCGCCACCGAGTTCAGCTCGGTGACGCCGGAGAACGTCATGAAGTGGGACACGATCGAACCCGCCCGCGGGACCTACGACTTCACCCAGGGCGACCAGCTGGTCGCCTTCGCCCAGGCGCACGGCCAGCTGGTGCGCGGCCACAACCTGCTGTGGCACAACCAGCTGCCGTCGTGGCTGACCGGCGGCGACTTCGGCGCGGCCGAGCTGCGGGACATCCTGCACCAGCACATCACCGCCGAGGTCTCGCACTTCAAGGGCAGGATCTGGCAGTGGGACGTGGTCAACGAGGCGTTCAACGACGACGGCACCCTGCGCGACGACCTGTGGCTGCAGAAGCTCGGCCCCGGCTACATCGCCGACGCGTTCCGCTGGGCCCACGAGGCCGACCCCAAGGCCGCGCTGTACATCAACGACTACAACATCGAGGGCGTCAACGCGAAGAGCACCGCCCTCTACGACCTGGTCGCGCAGCTGCGCAAGCAGGGCGTGCCCGTGCAGGGCGTCGGCATCCAGGGCCACCTGGACGTCAAGTACCCGGCGCCGCACGACATCGCCGGCAACATGGCCCGCTTCGACAAGCTCGGCGTGCAGACCGCCATCACCGAGGCCGACGTGCGGATCACGCTGCCGGCCGGCGCGACCGACGTCGAGGCGCAGAACGAGGCGTACCAGACGCTGATGGAGGGCTGCCTGCTCACCAGGAACTGCACCGACTTCACGGTGTGGGGCTTCACCGACAAGTACTCCTGGGTGCCGGGGGTGTTCACCGGCGAGGGCCAGGCGAACATCTACGACGAGAACTACCAGCCCAAGTCGGCCTACACCGCGCTCAGCCAGGACCTGAAGCTCGCCGGGGGACGCTGAGCCCCCGGCCCGGTACCCGCCGGGATCCGCCGGCGTGCGGAGGGTGCTGCCGCGAAAATCATGGCGTTCTCAGGAACCGGAGGGAACTGAGTCACGTCCCCGTGCGCCTATTGAGTAGGCGAAGGAGGAGGTTGACCCATGTCCTGTCCCAACGAGAACTGCCGCAAGGGCGGCTGCAGCACCGACCCCCGACCGTCCCGCCCGGCCCCGGCGCCGGGCCGCAGATGACGCACGCAGCAAGGCCCGGTGCCGTCCGGGCGTGACGGGCGGCACCGGACCGCGGGCCCGGCGCACGGGTGCCGCCCGAGGGGCCGCCGGGGACTGCGACACTGGGAGCGCAGCCGCCCCGACCGCGGCCCGGCACCCAGCGAACCGGGAGAGCAGCCGATGCCCGAGCTTCCCAGCTACGACGACGTGCGGGCCGCGGCCGCCCGCATCGAGGGCCGGGCCCACCGCACGCCGGTGCTGCGGTCCCGGCTCGTCGACGAACAGACCGGCGCCCAGGTGCTGTTCAAGTGCGAGAACCTCCAGCGGATGGGCGCCTTCAAGTTCCGCGGCGCCTACAACGCCCTCGCCCGCTTCTCCGCCGAGCAGCGCCGGGCCGGCGTCGTCGCCTACTCCTCGGGCAACCACGCCCAGGCCGTGGCGCTCGCCGCGCGGCTGCTGGGGATCCCCGCCACCATCGTCATGCCCCTCGACGCGCCCGCCGCCAAGGTCGCGGCCACCAAGGGCTACGGCGGGGACGTCGTCACCTACGACCGCTACACCGAGGACCGCGAGGCGATCGGCCGCGCCCTGGCCGCCGAGCGCGGGCTCACCCTGGTCCCGCCCTACGACCACGCCGACGTGATCGCCGGCCAGGGCACCGCCGCCAAGGAGCTGTTCGAGGACGAGGGCCCGCTCGACGCCCTGTTCGTCCCGCTGGGCGGCGGCGGGCTGCTGTCGGGCACCGCGCTCACCGCCGCCGCGCTCGCCCCCGGCTGCCGGCTGGTCGGCGTGGAGCCGGAGGCCGGCGACGACGCCCGCCGGTCGCTGCGCGAGGACCGGATCGTCCACATCGACACCCCGCGCACCATCGCCGACGGTGCCCAGACCCAGCACCTGGGCGAGCTGACGTTCGCGGTGCTGCGGCGCGCGCGGCCGGACGTGGTGACCGCGACCGACGCCGAACTCGTCGACGCGATGCGGGTGTTCGCGACCTACCTCAAGCTCGTCGTGGAGCCCACCGGATGCCTCGGCCTGGCCGCGGTCCGCCGGATGCGCGAGGAGCTGCGCGGGCAGCGGGTCGGCGTGATCGTCAGCGGCGGCAACGTCGACCCCGCCCGCCTCGCCGCCCTCCTGGCCGGCTAGGCCGGGGCGCCGGACCCGGTCCGGCGGTCCAGCGGCCCGGCGGCCCGGTCAGCGGAGCTGCCGGCGGACCAGCTCGTGGAACAACCCGCCCTGTTCGGCGAGCAGTTCGGCGGGCGGACCCTGCTGCACGATCCGGCCGCCGGCCATCACCAGCACCCGGTCGGCGTCCATGATCGTGGACAGGCGGTGGGCGATCATCACCCGCGTGGTGTTGAGCGCCTTGGTGCTGTCGATGACCGTGCGCTGGGTGCCGTTGTCCAACGCGCTGGTCGCCTCGTCGAGGAAGAGGATGCGCGGGCGGCGAATCAGCGCCTGCGCGATCATGAGCCGCTGCCGCTGCCCGCCGGAGACCGCGCCGCCGCCGTCGGAGATCACGGTGTGCATGCCCATCGGCATCGCCTTGATGTCCTCGGCCAGGCCCGCCAGCGCGGCCGCCTGCCACGCCTCCTCCAGCGTGTAGACCTCGGCGCCGCAGATGCACTCCAGGATCGAGCCGGTGAACGGCTGCGCGTTCTGCAGCACCACCCCGCACTGCCGGCGCACCGCGGCCTGGTCCAGCGCCGCCAGGTCCTGGCCGTCGTACAGCACGCTGCCGCCGGCCGGGGGGTCGAAGCCGATGAGCAGCCGCAGCAGCGTCGACTTGCCGCAGCCGCTCGCCCCCACCACCGCCACGAACTCGCCGGGCCGCACCGTGAACGAGACGTCGTCCAGCACCAGCGGGCCGTCGTCGGAGTAGCGGAACGACAGGCCCCGGGCCTCGATCGCGCCGGACAGCACTCCGGGCTGCGCGCTGGCGGCGGGCACCTCGGGCGCCGCGTCCAGCACCGGCCGCAACTGCTCGATCATCGGCAGCACGGACACCGCGGAGACCAGCGCGCCGGTGAGCTGGGTGGCGGAGGTCAGCATCATGGTGGCCGCCGAGCTGAACGTCAGGAAGCCGCTCGCCGACAGGCTGCCGCGGGCCGGGCCGGCCAGCAGCATGAACAGCAGCAGCGTGCAGAGCGGCAGGTACACCGCGTTGAACACGGTGGTGACGTTCCTGATCCGGCCGACCCGCTGCTGCAGGTCGCGGCTGCGCGCGAAGTCGGTCGCCCAGGCCGCGTAGGCGAAGTTCTCGGCGGCGGCCACCCGCAGCTTCGGCAGGCCGCGCAGCGTCTGGAACGACTGGTTGGCGAGCTTGTTGTTCAGCTCCACCAGGCGGCGCTGCCAGCGCAGTTGCCACAGCCCGGTGGCCAGGAAAACCGAGCCGACCACCGCCAGCATGCCCAGCGCCGCCAGCGCCAGGGGCACGCTGAACCAGATCAGCAGCACGAGGTTGACCAGCGCGACGGTGCCGGACTGCACGGTCACCGCGGTGGTGCCCGACAGCATCCGGCGGATCGCCGACACCCCCATGGCCGCGCTGGCCAGTTCACCGGTGGAGCGCTGGGCGAAGAAGCGGGTCGGCAGCCGCAGCAGCCGGTCCCACACCGCCGGCTGCAGGCCCGCCTCGATCCGGCCCTCCAGGCGCAGCAGCGCGGTGTTCTGCAGCAGCATGAAAGCGGCGGACACCAGCGTGGTGGCCACGATCGCCAGCCCCGCCTGCATGATCAGCCCGTTCTCCGCCCGCGGCACGTACGACCCGAGGATCTTGCCGGTGGCGATCGGCACCAGGGCGCCCAGGCCCACCGCGATCAGGCTGCCGGCCACCAGCCGGCCCACGTCGGGACTGCTGCCGCGCATCCCGAAGCGCATCAACTGCCGTGCGGACACCGGTTCTTCCGGCAGCGGCCGGTAGAACATCACCGCCCCGGCGGCGAATCCGGCGGCGTTCGCGTCGTCGATCCGGGTGCGGCGCCCGCTGCCCGGCTCCACCGCCTCGTAGCCGCCGCGCCGCCACAGCAGCGCCACCGGCGCCCCGCTCGCGGCGCGCGCGCCGAGCAGCGGGCCGGTGTCCTGCCGCCACCAGCGGCCGTCGAGCGCGACCTCCCGGGTGCGGAACCCCGACACCAGCGCGATCCGCTCGACCGGGGACGTCCGGCCGGGCGCGGCGGACGCGCCGGAACCCGCGGCGACCTCGGCACCGTCGCCGCCCGCCGGCTCCCGCACCGCGATCCCGGCCGCCTCCGCGACCAGCCGGCAGGCGGCGAGCACCGCGTCCCCGCCGGCCGCGCCCGGCCCGGACCCGCCGTCGGCGGCCGAACCGTCCAGGGACGCCAGCAGCGTCTGGTGCGCCTGGCTGCCGGCCGCCTCGCCGGCCTTCACACCGGCCGCGGCCCGCTCCTCGTGGGCCTGCTCCAGCCGCTCGATCCAGCGGCCCAGCGCGGTCAGCAGCCGCGCCTGCTGGTTGACCATGCGCTGCCACATGGCGCCGCCGATCAGCAGCTGCCCGTCGGCCTCCGCGCCGAACTCGGCGCCGTAGCGGACCGTGCCCGGGTCCACCGGCATCCACTGGATGTCGTCGTCCGGCGAGCCGTCGCCGGCGGCCGGGCGGCCGTCCACCCGCGCCTCGAACAGCAGCCGCAGCCCGCGGCCGACGCCCTGCGCGAACGCCGACTCCAGCGGGCTGAGCCGCGGCACCCCGCCGCCGTACGCCCACGCCTCGCCGTAGCCGCCGCCGTACCCGTCGGCACCGCCGTAGCCCTGCGCGTCCTGGTACCAGCCCTGCCCGTACCCGCCCTGGCCGCCGTAGGTGTCGTCCACGCCGTAGCCGGGCTGCGGCGCGGCCAGTTCCCGCAGCGGGATCCGGCGCACCGCGCAGCCCTCCAGCGGCCGGCTGACCAGGGTGTACTGCGGTCCCTCGACCGGGCCCATCAGCAGCGTGCCGGGCTCCAGCCGGCCGAGGAAGTGCCACTGGCCCTGCGCGGCGGCGTCCACCGCGAACAGGTCCATCGCGCCCTCGACCACCAGCCACAGCACGTGCGGGCCCTCCAGCGGCAGGCTGCGCACGCCCGCGCAGTCCACCGCGTGCCCGAGGCCGCCCATCGCGCCGATCACCAGGTCGCCGGGGCCGGGCGCCTGGGGGAGCGGGTCGTGCACCGACGTCATGTCAGCGCTCCCTGACCAGCTCGGCGTACGGCCCGCCGGCCGCGCTCAGCTCCTCGTGGCGCCCGCGCTCGACCACCGTGCCGCGCTCCAGCACCACGATCTCGTCGCTGTCGCGGACCGTGCTCAGCCGGTGGGCGATGACCACGCAGGCGCAGCCGCGGCGCCGCAGGTTGTCGATGATCAGCCGCTCGGTCTCCGCGTCCAGGGCGCTGGTCACCTCGTCGAGCACCAGCACGCTCGGCCGGCGGACCAGCGCGCGGGCGATCTCCAGCCGCTGCCGCTGCCCGCCGGAGAAGTTCCGCCCGTCCTGCTCGACCCGGCTGCGGATCCCGCCGGGCCGGCGGGCCACCACGTCGTCCACGGCGGCGTCCCGCAGCGCCTCCAGCACCGCCTCGTCGCCGATCGACGGGTCCCACAGCGCCACGTTGTCGCGCACCGTGCCCTCGAAGAGGAAGACGTCCTGGTCGACGAAGGACACCGAGGCGGCCAGCGCGCTCTGCGGGATGTCCTCCAGCCGCTGCCCGTCGATCCTGATCACGCCCTCCCACGGCCGGTACAGTCCCGAGATCAGCCGGGACACGGTGGACTTGCCGCTGCCCGAGCCGCCGACGAGCGCCACCTGCTGGCCGGGGCCGACCCGCAGCGAGAAGCCGTTCAGCAGCGGCTGGTCCAGCGGGCTGTAGCCGAACGTGACGTTCTCCAGCGTCACATGGCCGGTCAGCCGGCGGCCCGCGGTGGCCGGCCCGGCGCCGGACGCGGCGCCGCGGCGCCCGCGGGCGTACCGCGCGTCCACCGGGAAGCTCTCCACGTCCTTGAGCCGGGTCACGTCGGCCGCGAAGTCCTGCACCCGGCCGGCCACCCCGTTGAGCCGGGTGACGGGCGCGGTGAAGCTGGTCACCAGGGCCTGGAAGGCCACCAGCAGGCCGACCGAGATCCGGCCCTCGGCCGCCCGCTGCCCGCCGATCAGCAGGATCAGCGCGCTGTTGAGGGCGGCGAGGGTGGGGGCGACCACGGCCAGCGCGGCGCTGGGCACCCCGAGCCGCTGCTGGCCGTCCAGCGTCGCCGCGTGCTGCCCGGCCCAGCGGCGGAAGTAGCCGCTCTCGCCGCCGGTGGCCTTCATCGTCTCGATCAACTGCAGCCCGCTGTAAGCGGTGTTGGTCAACTTCGCGGAGTCCGCCCGGAGTTTGTGGGTGCCGGTGGCGCGGATGCGGACCACCACCCGCATCGCCACCACGTTCAGCAGCGCCACCAGCACGCCGAGCAGCGTCAGTTGCGGGTCGTACGTCCACAGCAGCACCGCGTACAGCAGCACCACCACCGCGTCCACGCCGGCCGCGGCCAGGTCGCGGGCCAGCGTCTCGGCGACCGTGTCGTTGGACTGCAGCCGCTGCACCAGGTCGGCGGGGTTGCGCTGGGCGAAGAACTGCACCGGCAGCCGCAGCAGGTGCCGCATGAAGCGGGCACTGGTCAGCGTCGAGGAGATGGTCCGGCCGCGCAGCAGGTTCGCCTGCTGCACCGCGGTGAGCACCGCGGTGAGCGCGACCAGTACCGCCATCGAGGCGAACAGCGTGGGCAGCAGGGACCGCTGGCCGCCGATCAGGAACCGGTCGATGTAGGTGCGGCTGAGCGCCGGCACCGCGGCCCCGGTGACGACCAGCAGGAAGCTCGCCACCATTGCGGCGAGCAGCGTGCCGGTCGTGCCGCGCAGCCGGGCCGGCAGCGCCCGCAGGATGCCGGGCTTGCGGCCGCCCCCGCGGAACCCCTCGTCCGGCTCGAAGGTCAGCACCACCCCGGTGAAGCTGCTGTCGAAGTCCTCGGTGCGCACGAAACGGCGGCCGCGCGCCGGGTCGTTGATGTGCACGCCCTGCCGGCCGATGCGGCCCGACATGCCCTCGTAGACGACGTAGTGGTTGAACTCCCAGAACAGGATGGCCGGTGCGGGCACCTGGGCGAGGGCGGCCGGCTCCATCTGCATGCCCTTGGCCCGGAGGCCGTGGCTGCGGGCGGCCTTGAGCAGGTTGCTCGCGCGCGAGCCGTCGCGGGACACCCCGCAGGCGATCCGCAGCTGCTCCAGCGGAACGAACCTGCCGAAGTGGCCGAGGACCATCGCCAGCGACGCGGCGCCGCACTCCACGGCCTCCATCTGCAGCACCGAGGGGGTGCGCACCCGGCGCGGCCGGCGGCCCCGCGGCGCCCCCGCCGCCTCGGGGCGGTGGCGGCCGCTGCGCGAGGGGGCGGGGGCGGGGCTGTGCCGCGGGCTCACGGCAGCAGCCAGTCGAGCGGGCGCTGCGAGGCCAGCCGGAGCGAGGCCCCGACCGGCGTCAGGGACACCAGCGGGGACGACGGCCCGCCGCCCTTGGACCAGCGGTAGCCGGACGCGTTCGTGGACGAGGAGTCCAGCCGTACCAGCACCGGCACCGGAGCGCCCTTGGCGGCGAACTGCCCGGCCATGGCGCCGTCGCCGAGGAACGTGGAGATCTGCTGCCGGGTCTGCGGCTGCCCGATGCCGGCCACCTTGCCGCGCAGCACCCCGTAACGGCCGGGCACCGAGGGCACGGTGAGGTCGACGGCGGCGCCCATCGGCACCCTGGCGGTGCTGCCGGACACGTAGAGCATGGCCACCAGCGGCTCGCCGGCCCGGCCCTGCCGCTGCACCGTGGCCACGGTCGCGCCGGTGGCGATCACCGCGCCGATGGCGGCGGTCAGCGTGACCACCTCGCCGGCGGCGACGGTGTGCACCGACTCCACGCCGGTCGCGGTGCGTACGTCCAGCAGCGGGGCGCCGGCCGGCAGGGTGTCCCCGGGCTTGGCGCGCACCTGCACCACCTGCCCGGCGACCGGGCTCTGCAGCACGTAGCTGCCCTCGGTGCGGGTGAGCACGCCGGCCGCGGTCAGCTTGTCGGTCACCGTGCCGGTCACCGCCCACACGCCGGCGGCGGCCAGGACGGCGACCGAGACGGCGAGCGCGAGCCAGCCCTGCGGCCGTGCCAGGCGCACCGGCAGGTCGAGCTCGTCCGGCGACCGCAGCCTGTCGAGCGCCTTCTGGCGGAACTCCACCGACCACTTCCTTCACGTGCGGGCGGCGCGGGGCGGCCGCCGGGCGTCCGGCGGGTGCCGGACGCGGAGTGCGGGGACACCGCATGGACCCCGGGCCGTGTCGGCCCCGGGGTCCATGCGTGAGCTGAGGTGGAGCTCAGAGACCGGCGATACCCGTCACACCGGTGAGGGTGCCGGCGGCACCGGTGACCAGGCCGACGACCTCGCCGACCGGCAGGGCCGGCAGGGCGGACGTGGCGGTGGAGAGCAGGCTGTCCAGACCGTCGACCTGGACGCCACCGGAGACGCTCAGGCCACCCGACACGTTGTCCAGCTCGCTGTCGGAAATCTCGCGGGTCTCCACCTGGGGCGTGTTGCGCATGACTGCGTTTTCCCTTCGTTTCACTGGAAATTCCTCAAGAGATCCGGCCGCCCGATATCAGGTACAGGACAGGCCGAATTTCAACGGTCGTGCGACACCCCGGGATCCGGAATGCGTATCGGCAACTCCCGCTTGGCGCTTGATGTAAGCACGTGATGCGCCGCCCGGCCAGCCGAACTCCGGCCGGGTACTGCGGAAACGGTTCGCTGGCAGGGGAGGCGGCCACCGGACGGGAACGAGTTCTTCACATGGTCCACCAATTCGTACCGTGCACGACGCCGTGCCGCCGGTTTCCCTCGAACACGCCTGCGCACATGTGCGGTTGGACCGCAACTGAGACGCCGGAACCCGCCGGAAGCTGTGCAGCTTCTGTATCCGTGATGTGCGGTCGGGCGAATACCGGTATGGGTGGCGCCAGTTCGCCAGACAGTGCGCATGATCGGGGCATGTGCGGTGATGTCGGACATCGCGGCGGAACAGGGGTGCACCGCCCGTATGTGCGAACGTCCCGCCCGTGTCCGGGCCCGCACGCACGGCGGCGGCCGCCCCTGGAGGGCGGCCGCCGCGAGGGCCTGGCGGGCCGTCGGGCCGCCGGGCGGGACGTGCGTCGGGCGAGGGGTCAGACGATGGGCACCGCCTCGCCGGTCACCCGCACCCGCGGGTCGCCGGGCCGCAGTTCGACGGTGAGCACGCCCGGCCGGCCCATGTCGTCGCCCTGGTGCAGGGTCAGCAGGGACGGGGCCGGGCCGAGGCTGCGCAGGTACGCGCCGAAGGCCAGCGCGGCCGCGCCGGTCGCCGGGTCCTCGACCACGCCGCCGACCGGGAACGGGTCGCGCACGTGGTAGACCTCGGGGCTCTCGCGCCAGACCAGCTGCAGCGTCGTCAGGTCCTGCGCGAGCATCAGGGCGGTCAGCCGGTCCATGGGGTAGTCCAGCGCGGCCAGCCGGGCCCGGGTGGCCGCGGCCAGCACCAGGTGCCGGGCACCGGCGTAGGCGATCCGCGGCGGCAGGTCCGGGTCCAGCTCGTCCGGCGCCCAGCCCAGGGTGGCCAGCGCCTCCGCCAGCACCTCGTCGGGCACCTCGTCCACGTGCGGCTCCACGCTGGTCAGGGTCGCGGCCGGGACGCCGTCCGGTCCCGCGGCCACGGCCACCACCACCTCGCCGGCCGGCGTGCGGAAGAGCAGATCGCCGGGGCCGAGGCGCTCGGCGACCGCGACCGCGGTGGCGACGGTGGCGTGGCCGCAGAACGGTACCTCGGCCTTGGGGCTGAAGTACCGCACGTCCACGGTGCGTTCGTGCCGGGCCACCACGAACGCCGTCTCCGAGTACCCGACCTCCGCGGCGACCGCCAGCATCCCCGCGTCGTCGAGCGCGCTCGCGTCCAGCACCACCCCGGCCGGGTTGCCGCCCGCCGGATCGTGGGAGAACGCCGTGTAGCGCAGGACCTCGGGTCCAGGTGAAGTCGTCATGGCGGGCAGCCTATGTGCCCCCGGGCCGCGCCGGCGGGTCGTCCGTGGCACAGCGCAGCGGGCGGTGCCAGCATGGAACGTGGGGGCCGCCGCACGGCGGGCACGATGCCGCCGCGCGCATCGCCGGCACGTGCGCAGATCCGTGCGCACCGCCCGCACGCCCTGCACGTCCTGTCCGCCGCTGCCGCACGGAGGCGCCCGATGCCGTACGCCGAACCGCTGTCCCGCAAGGAGATCGAGGACCGCCTCGCCGAGCTGCCCGGCTGGGAGCTGTCCGAGGACGGTACGGCGCTGGCCCGTACGTACCGCCTCGACCACCTGCCCGCGGCGATCCTCCTGCTGCACATCGCCGGCATCCAGGCGGAGCTGAACCACCACGCGGACCTGACGCTCGGGTACAACACGCTCGCGGTGTCGCTCACCACCCACGCCGCCGGCGCGCAGCTCACCGCGAAGGACTTCGACCTCGCCACCCGCATCCAGGCCGCGGCGGAGGCCCACCAGGCGGCCTGACCGCCGGGACCGGCCCGCCCCGCGAACGGGCGGCACCGTCCGGGACCGCCATGACCGGTCCCGGACAGTTCCCGCGTGCCTGCTCGCGCGGTCGCCTCAGCGGTCGGCCGCGTACCCGACCCCGATGCGCTCGCGCACCCGGTCCAGCGTGCGCATGACGGCGAGCGAGCCGTCCAGCGGCACCAGCGGGGACTCCGTCTCGCCGGCCCGCAGGGCCCGCATCACCTCGGCGGCCTCGTGCCGCATCGTGCCGCGGTCGTGGTCCTGGTGGACGTCGGCGAGCCGCACGGTCAGCGGCTCGTGGCCCGGCCGGTGCACGGTGAACGCCTCCGCGTGGAAGAACCCGTCGGCGATCTCTATGCGCCCGGCGGAGCCGGAGATCGCCGCCGGCGCGCCCAGGTCGGAGACGAACGAGCAGGAGAGCGTGGCCACGGCGCCGCTGTCCCAGCCCAGCACCATCCCGGTGGTCTCGTCCACGCCCTCGGGCGTCAGGTGCGCCCACGCCTGGACCGCGTCCGGTTCGCCCAGCAGCAGGTGCGCGAAGGACACCGGGTAGACGCCGAGGTCGAGCAGCGCGCCGCCGCCCTGCTCGGGGTCGCGCATCCGGTGCGCGGGCGCGAAGTCCGCGGCGAAGCCGAAGTGCGCGGAGACCGTCCGCACCTGCCCGATGACGCCGTCCGCGATCATCGTGGCCATGTGCCGGACCAGCGGGTTGCAGTACGTCCACATGGCCTCCATGAGGAACAGGTCGCGCCCGCGCGCCAGGTCGACCAGCTCGCGGGCCTCCCGCTCGTTGAGGGTGAACGCCTTCTCGCACAGCACCGCGCGTCCGGCCGCCAGGCACAGCCCGGCCGCGGCGCGGTGCGCGGAGTGCGGGGTGGCCACGTACACCACGTCGACACCGTCGTCCGCGGCCAGCTCCGCCCAGCTGCCGTAGGCCCGGGGGATGCCGTAGCGCCCGGCGAACTCCTTCGCGGCGGCCGTGCTGCGCGAGCCGACCGCCACCACCTCGGCGTCGGGCAGCGTGAGCAGCGCCTCGGTGAAGGTGGCGGCGATCCCGCCCGTCGCCAGAATGCCCCAGCGGATCTTCGGTGTGTCCTGGCCCATGACCTGTCCTCGCATCCCGTTCAAGGTGGTTCCCGCGGACTGAAAGAATAGGCAACGCTTCAACTACCTCGGATGGAGAGTGCCACCGTGCAGGACGCAGGGCCCAGACACCCCGCGCAGACGTCCCCCCTACCCGTCGCCCCCGTTGCCGCCCCTCCTGTACCCGGCACCCCCGCCGGGCCCGCTGCTGCCGCAGGCGTCGCGGCGGACCTCGCGGCCCGGCGCCGCACCGGCTGGCTCGTCACCCTCGTCCTCGCCGGACTCACCGCGCTGCCGCCGCTGTCCATGGACATGTACCTGCCGGCGCTGCCGCAGGTCACCGACGCGCTGCACGCCCCGGCTGCCACCGTCCAGCTCACCCTGACCGGCTGCCTGGCGGGCCTGGCCCTCGGCCAGCTGGTCGCCGGCCCGCTCAGCGACCGGTGGGGGCGCCGGCGCCCGCTGCTGGCCGGCATGGCGGTCTACGTGCTCGCCACCGCCTTCTGCGCCTTCGCACCCTCCGCCGACCTGCTCATCGCCGTGCGGGTGGTGCAGGGACTGGCCGGCGCCGCCGGCATCGTCATCGCCCGCGCCGTGGTCCGCGACCTGTACGACGGCGTGGCCATGGCCCGCTTCTACGCCACCCTCCAGCTCATCTCCGGCGTCGCGCCGATCGTCGCCCCGCTGCTCGGCGGCCAGATCCTGCGGGTCACCGACTGGCGCGGGGTGTTCGTGGTGTGCGCCGTGATCGGCGTGCTGCTCACCGCCCTGGCCTGGCGCCGGCTGCACGAGACGCTGCCGCCCGAGGACCGGCACTCCGGCGGCATGGCCGAGACCTTCGGGGCGATGCGGCGGCTGCTGGCCGACCGGGTGTTCACCGGGTACGTGGTGGCCGGCAGCTTCGCCTTCGCGGCGCTGTTCACCTACGTCTCCGCGTCGTCCTTCGTCGTCCAGGACGTCTACGGCGCCTCGGTGCAGACCTTCAGCCTGCTGTTCGGCCTGAACTCGGTCGGCATCGTCGCCGTCGGCCAGCTCAACGGCAAGGTGCTGGTCGGCCGGGTCGACATGGACCGGGTGCTGGCCGTGGGCCTTGCGCTGATCGGCGCCGCCTCCGTCGCCCTGGTGCTGCTGACCACCGGCGTGTTCGGGCGGGCCACGCTGCCGGAGGTCGCCGCCGCGCTGTTCGTGCTCATGGCGTCCATGGGCCTGGTGCTGCCCACCACCAACACCCAGGCCCTGCTGCGCACCAAGCGCTCCGCCGGCTCGGCGTCCGCGCTCATCGGCACCTCCTCGTTCCTGGTCGGCGCGGCGATCTCCCCGCTGGCCTCCGTGGCCGGCTCCGGCACCGCGGTTCCGATGGCGATCACGCAGCTGACCTGCGTCGTCGTGGCCATCGCGGCCTTCGTCGGGCTCTGCCTGCGGGGGCGGCGTACGGTGGAGGGACCGTAGGGCCCAGGCCGCCGACTCGGGCCCTGTCCCTCAGGAGGAAGCGATGTCCGACGTTCCGGACGAACGCACCTGGGCGTTCAAGACCGCTGACAGCTCGCTGCACACGGGATCCGAGCACACTGTGGACCCGGAGGACCTGGTGATGGCCTCCGGCCGGGACTGCACCCCGGAACTCATCGAGAAGGCCCGCAAGGCACTGGAGGAACATGGCCCCGCCGCTGTCGAGAGGTACCTGCCCTGACGCGGGCCTCGACACCGACGAGCTGAACCGGATCGTCCCCGAGCTGACCGGCGCGCTGCGCCCGGCGCCCGACCACCCGTGGTGTGCGGGCGCCGTCGTCCTGGCCGGGCGCGGGCACATGGTCGCGCTGCACGAGGCGATCGGCTCGGCGGTCCGCTACACCGCGTACGACGAGCGCGCCGACCGGGGCGTCGAGCTGCCGGCGGACGGCCGGGTGCCGATGCGCCCCGACACGCTCTTCGACCTCGCTTCGCTGACCAAGCTCTTCACGTCCGTGGTCGCCGCCCGGCTGCTCGACCTGGACGCCCCCGCCGCCTCCTACGTGCCCGGCTTCGCCGAGGCCGGCAAGGCGGCCGTCACCGTGCGCCAGCTGCTCGACCACACCTCGGGGCTGCGCCCGGAACTGCCCTTCTACGACGAGGCCACGCCCGAGGGCCGGGCCAGGATGCTGTGGCGGGAGGCGCCGCTGCACGCGCCCGGCACCCTGCGGGTCTACTCCGACCTCAACCTGATCGCCGTCCAGCAGTGCCTGGAGGCTGCCACCGGACGCCCGCTCGACGCCCTGGTCCACGAGCACGTCACCGGCCCCCTCGGCATGGCCGACACCCGCTTCAACCCGCCGCGGGACCTGCTGCCGCGGATCGCCGCGACCGAGGACCAGCGCCGGCCGTGGGGCAAACTCGACCGCGGCATGGTGCACGGCACCGTGCACGACGAGAACGCCTTCGCGATGGGCGGCGTCAGCGGGCACGCGGGCATGTTCTCCACCGCCTGGGACCTGGCGCTGCTGTGCCGGGCCCTGCTCGACGCCGGCGGGCCGTGGCCCGGCTTCGAGGTCGACCAGCCCTGGTTCATGGGGGAGCTGGCGGGCGGCGGGGCCGCGGGCCACACCGGGTTCACCGGGACGAGCCTGGTCATCGACCCGGTGAGCGACGCGTTCCTGGTGCTGCTCACCAACTCCGTCCACCCGACGAGGACATGGCGGGACGGCAGCGCACCGCGGGCCGCCGCGGCGACCTCACTGGCCCGCGCCGTACGGGCGGCCCGCGCCTAGCCGGCCGGCCCGGACGGGCCGGCGGGAAGGGCCGGGCCCGGGCGGCGCACCGTGCCGAAGGGCTTGACGTACGACAGCACGACGGTCGCGACCAGCACGCAGCAGGCCGCGCCCGAGTCGCGGACCAGCCCGGTGGCACCGGCGACGGGGCGGCCGGCGAGCGACGCCGAGGCGGCCGTGCCCAGGCCCGGAACCAGCACGAGCGCGGCCAGGACGGTGCCGCCGGCCGTCAGTGCGAGGCTGATCGCCACCCACCAGTGGCGCAGCAGACCCCAGGGCGTGAGCAGGCCGAGCGCGACCCCGCCGGCCAGGGCCAGCACCGCCAGCGGCAGGAGCAGCAGCTCGCCGATCAGGTGGGCGGCCGGGTAGACGGTGACGGGGTCGCTGCCCAGCCGCCCGGCCGCGGTCAGGGCCAGCACGGAGGCGTCGCTGCCCAGCAGCCCGACCGAGACCGCCACATGTGCGGCCTTCAGCGCCTTGCGCCACCCCGGCGGCAGCCGCCTGCCGCGACGGCCGGAGCGGCGCGCCTGATGCGGGGGCGCCGTCCCGGTGGCGGGGGCGAAGGAGGCGGGGTTCGGCGGCACGGCGTCCACGGTCTCGGGTCCTCGGGGTCGGGTGTGCGCCCTGCCGGGGGCCGGGCGTTCGCCTCCGATCATGGACCCCGATGGTGCGGACATCGTCGTCCCCGGGGCGGCACACCGCCTACTCCGCGGGAAGTACCGCGGGCGTTGCGGCGGCCCCGGCAGCGGGACTAGCGGAAGATTCCCGTGTGGCCGAGCGAGTAGCGGCCGGGCTGCGGGTAGACGCACATGCCGTGCGGGCCCGCGCCCACCGGGATCTTCGCCAGCGTCTTCCCGTTGGTGGTGTCGAGCGCGTACACCTCGCCGTCGTAGCGGCCGGACAGCCACAGCACCTTGCCGTCCGCCGAGACCCCGCCCATGTCCGGGCTGCCGCCGCCCTCGATGTGCCACTTGCCCGCCAGCTTGCCCGTGCGGAAGTCCAGCAGCGACACCGAGCCCTCGCCGCGGTTCGAGATGTACATGGTGCGCGAGTCCCGGGACACGTAGAGGCCGTGCGCGCCGGCGCCGGTCGGCAGCAGCCGCGGCGTGGAGAACGTGTCGCCGTCCATCACCCACACCCCGTTGGCGACCATGTCGGCGATGTACCAGGTCCTGCCGTCCGGGGAGATCTTGACGTCCTGCGGCATCGCCCCGTCGAGCGGCAGCTTCTGCTGGCCGATCACCTCCATCTTCTCGGTGTCGACCTTCAGCAGTTCGCCGGAGAACTCGCAGGAGACGATGAAGTACCGGCCGTCGGGGGAGAAGTCGGCGTGGTTCACGCCGTAGCAGCTCACCGGCACCGTCTTCTTGATGGCCATGGTGTGCGCGTCGCGGAACACCAGCTGGCGGTCGAGTGAGGCCATCACCACCGCGTACCTGCCGTTCGGCGTGAAGTACAGGTTGTACGGGTCGTGCACCGGCACCGGCGCGCCGACCTTCCCGGTGGCCGGGTCGATCGGGGTGAGGCTGTTGCCGACGTCGTTGTTGACCCACAGCGTCTTCAGGTCCCAGGACGGCACCACGTGCTGCGGCTGCTCGCCGACCGGGATGGTGCGGACCACCTTGTACGTCTTCGGGTCGATCACCGTCACCGTGTTGGACTCGGTGTTCGGCACGTACACCAGCTGCGGGAAGCCGCGCACCACCGGGGACAGGGCGCCCGGACGGTCGGCGGCGTAGACGTCGTTCGGATCGAGCAGCGGCGGCATGCCCGGAAGTCCGGTGACCGCCGCCTCCAGCGGGTGTGCCACGTTCCGCTCGTTGACGGCCGGCTTCCTCGCGGCGGTCCCGGACTGCGGATGCGGGTTCGCGTGGCCGCAGGCCACCGCCAGCGCGGCGACGGCGGTGGCGAGGACGGCCGAGGTCAGGGGACGCAGGGCACGGCGGGACGTTGACGTGCGCATCAGCTCAGCAGCTCCGTGGTCGTGACCGCACGCAGACCGCGGCGGTGCAGGTCGTCGAGGATCCCGGGCAGCGCGGACACGGTGCCGCTGTGCCCGAAGTGCAGGGAGACCACCGAGCCGTTGCGGGCCTGGGCGGCCACCGCGGCCCTGACCCGGTCAGGGCCCGGGTCGGTGTAGTCGACCGGGTCCACGTCGTACGACAGCAGGTGCGGGTAGCCGGCCTGCTGGGCCAGGCGCACCACCAGCGGCGTGGTCAGCCGGCCCTGCGAGGGCCGGAACCAGCGGCCCTGGGACCCCGTCAGCTTCCGCAGCCGCTCGGCGCACCCGGTGATCTCCGCGGTGGCCTGCGCGGCGTCCATCGCGCCGATGTCGCCGTGGTTCTGCGTGTGGTTGCCCAGCTCGTGGCCGCCGTCCAGCACGCGGCGGGCCAGCTGCGGGTACGCGTCCAGCCAGCTGCCCACCGCGAGCACGGTGAGCCGGGCGCCGGCCTTCTCCGCCTCCGTCAGCAAGGCGGTGGCCAGGGCGGGTTCGCCCTGGCCGTGGAAGGTGAGGGCCACCATCGGGCGGTCGCGGGGGCCGTGCTCCACCTGGTCGGGCAGCGCGCGGCCGGCGCCCTGCGCGGGCGCCGGTCCGGTGGCGGTGCCGGATTCCCCGGCGGCTGCGGGGGACGTGCCGGCGGTGGAGGAGCGGCCGCCGGGCGCGCACCCGGCGAGCAGCGCCCCCGAGGCGGTCACCTGGAGGAGGTCGCGGCGTGAGATCGGCTTGGACATCGCCGATCACTTTAGGATGTTTTGTCCTATCTATCGGACTGACTCGACCCGGCGTCCCGCGGATGGCCCGTACGGCTGAACGCTAGGGTGTCGCCTGTTCGACGGGGGAGTCAGGGGAGAGGGGAAGGCTCAGTGGCCGAAACCGGTGTGCGCCGCCTGCTGCTGGTCACCACCAACTACGCGCCGGAACCGGCCGGTACGAGCCGCTACGCGACGCAGATCGCGGAGCACTGGGCGGCCGGCGGGGCCGAGGTCCACGTGCTGACCGGCATGCCGCACTACCCGGCCTGGCGGCTGGACCCGGCGTACGCGGGCAAGCGGCACGCCGAGGAGGAGCGCGGCGGGGTGCGGGTGCACCGGCACGGGCATGTGGTGCCGGCCCGTCAGACCGCCCTGCGGCGCGCGATGTTCGAGGTGTCGCTGCTGCGCGGCGGGCTGTCCGCGGCGCCGCGGATCGAGGGGCTCGACCGGATCGACGCGGTCGCCGCGCAGATGCCGAGCCTGGCCGCGGGCGTGGTCGGGGCGCGGCTCGCGGCACGCTACGGCGTGCCGTTCGTGCCCGTCGTGCGGAACCTGCTCGGGGCGCGGGCGGCGGGCGCCCGCGCCGTCGAACGGCAGGTGCTGCGGCGGGCCGCGGTGGTGGGCGCCTCCCACGAGACGCTGGTGGCCGAGGTCGCCGCGCTCGGCGTGCCGCAGGAGCGGATACGGCTGGTGCCGAACTGGGCGCTGAGCCCGCAGGCGTCGCGCCCGCGCGAGCAGATGCGGGCGATGCTCGGATGGCGTCCCACGCAGACCGTGCTGCTGCACTGCGGCGACCCCGGCGACGGGCACGGCCTCGACCTGCTGGTCCAGGCCGCCAGGACCGACCCCACCCTGCGGGTGGTGGTGATGGGCGACGCGACGCGGCGCGAGCGGCTGCGGGCGACGGCCGGCGGGCTGCCGCCGAACCTGGACATCGCGCCGCTGCCGGACGAGGCCGAACTCCCCGACATGCTGGCCGCCGCGGACGTGCTCGCGGTCACCGATCCGGGTGTGCCGGCTGAGCTCACGTCCTGCTTCGCCGCGGGGCGGCCGATCGTGGCCGCCGTGCCCGGGAGCAGCGGCACCGCCCGTGAACTCGCCCGCGCCGGCGCGGGCGTCGTGGTCCCGCCGGGCGCGCCCGGCCCCCTGCTCGCGGCGACCCGCACTCTTGCCGCCGACCCCACGCCCGGTACCGGTGGCCCCGCCTACGCCGCCACCCACCTCACCCGCGAGGCGGGCCTGGCGGGCATCGACTCCCTCCTCGCCGCCGCCCTGACCCACGGCCCTTCGGCCCCGCCTTCTGCGCTGCCCGCGGCTGGAGATGTCCCGCCGAAGCCTTCTGCGCTGCCCGCGGCTGGTGGGGTGGAGGTGCCGCCCCTTCCCTCTGCGCCTCCGGCGCTGGTCGAGGTGGAGGGGGAGGTGGCGGAGTCGTCCGCCGTGGACGAGGCGGAGGTGCCGCCGATGCCGTCTGCGCCTCCGGCGCTGGTCGAGGTGGAGGAGGCGGAGGTGCCGCCGATGCCGTCTGCGCCTCCGGCGTTGGTCGAGGTGGAGGAGGAGTCGGCGGAGTCGTCCGCCGTGGACGAGGCGGAGGTGCCGCCGATGCCGTCTGCGCCTCCGGCGCTGGTCGAGGTGGAGGAGGCGGAGGTGCCGCCGATGCCGTCTGCGCCTCCGGCGTTGGTCGAGGTGGAGGAGGAGTCGGCGGAGTCGTCCGGCGCGGACGAGGCCGAGGTTCCGCCGAAGCCGGAGGAGTTGCCTGCGGCTGCGGAGGAACTGGCCGAGGACGGGGGCGGGGTGGACGTTCCCCCGATGCCCGAGGGTCCGCCTGCGGCGGGCGAGGGCGTCGACGACGCGGAGGCCAAGAAGGAGGACGGGCTGGCGCCCCCCGGACGCTGACGCCGCGCCGCCCCGCCTTCACTCGACGGTGTGGGGCAACCTTCAGGGGCGCGGGGTCCCCAGAGCTGCGCCTGGGAGGTGCCCCCGGCGCGCTCAGCCGGGCGCTGGCTGGTGGTCCGGAGCGGACGGGGTTGCCCCTTCGCGGCGGTGGCGGTCTGCGGCGCCGGTGTGGGCTGGTCGCGCCGTTCCTCGCGCCCCTTCGGGGGCTCCCCCGAAGGTCTGGGGGCCGGTCACCGGGCGGTGGTCCGGGGTGGGCGGGGCTGCCCCCCAGGGGGCCCGGGGGCCGGGGAGAAGGGTCAGGTGGAGTGGGCGGATCGGAGGGTGGGGATGTCGAGCTTCTTCATCTGGTACATCGCCCGGGCCGTGGCCGCGGCCCTGGAGGGGGCGGGGTCGGCGAGCCAGTCGAAGAGGATGGCGGGGACGACCTGCCAGGAGACGCCGAACCGGTCCTTGAGCCAGCCGCACTGGACCTCCTGGCCGCCGTTCTCGGTGAGCCGGGCCCAGTAGTAGTCGACCTCCTCCTGGTCGGCGCAGTGGATCTGGAACGAGACGGCCTCGTTGATGGTGAACTCGGGGCCGCCGTTGACGGCGACGAAGTTCTGGCCGTTGACCGTGAACTCGACGCCCAGGACCGACCCGGGCTCGCCCGGGCCGGCCTCGGTGAAGCGGCTGACCCGGCCGCGCTGCCCGTCCTTGAAGACGGACAGGTAGAAGTCCGCCGCCTCCTCGGCCTGCCCGTCGAACCACAGGCACGTGGTGAATCCGCCGGTCGTCATCGTGAGGCCTCCGCTCGCTCGGTCGTCCGTGGTGCGCCGCACCCGTGGTTCACGCTGCACCCATGGAGACCGTCCCGCCCGCGGAAACTCATCGGCCGCCGCCGCACGGCGCCCTAGTACGCCCCCCGCCCGTCGACGACGGCCCGCACGGTGCGGGCCATCACGTCCACGTCGCCGGTCAGCGACCAGTTGTCCACGTACCTCAGGTCGAGAGCCACCGTCTCGTCCCACGACAGGTCGCTGCGGCCGCTGACCTGCCACAGCCCGGTGATGCCGGGTTTGACGGCCAGGCGGCGCAGCTCCACCTCGTCGTAGCGGGCCACCTCGTCGGGCAGCGGCGGGCGCGGGCCGACCAGGGACATGTCGCCGCGCAGGACATTGACCAGCTGCGGCAGTTCGTCCAGGGAGCAGCGGCGCAGCAGCCGGCCGACCGGGGTGACCCGCGGGTCGCGCCGCATCTTGAACATCAGGCCGTCGTTCTCGTTGGCGCCGAGGTGCTCCAGCTCGGCCCTGCGCGCCTCCGCGTCCGCGACCATCGTGCGGAACTTCCACATGGTGAACGGCGTGCAGTTCTGCCCGTGGCGGGTCTGCCGGTGGAAGACCGGGCCCGGCGAGGTCGCCTTGATGGCCAGCGCCACCGCCCCGAACAGCGGTGCCAGCAGCAGCAGTCCGAGCGCCGCGCCGGTGCGGTCCAGCGCCGACTTCAGCCCGACCTGCAGGCCGCGCCGCAGCGGCGGGGCGATGTGCAGCATGGTGAGCCCGGCCGGCGCGTCCACCTGGACCCGCCGCACCGCCACGTCCACGACGCCGGAGAGCACCGCCAGCGGCAGCCCCGCGTCGTGCAGCGCCCACGACAGCCGCCGGATCCGCTCGGCGGTCAGCCGCGGCCCGGGGGCCACGAGGACCAGCTCGGCGTCCTGCTCGCGGGCGGCGCGCAGCACGGCCGCGGCGTCCTCGGCCAGCCCCGCCGGGGCGACCGGACCGAGCCGCGCCGCGACCGGCACCCCGCACTGCAGCCGGGCGTTGCCGACCGGCACCACGCCGACCACCACGTAGGCGTGCTCGGTGCGGGCCGCCAGATGGCCGACCACATGGTCGGCGGTGCTGGGCTCGCCGATCACCAGCACCCGGCTGACCGACCGCGCGGCCTTGCGGGCCGCGATCAGATGGTGGTGGGTGCCCTTGCGCCCGGCCAGGGTGACCAGCGGGGCCGCGGCGAGCGCGGCCAGCGCCAGCACCGGCCGGACGATCTCCCCGAACGCGGTCCGCAGCACGGCCAGCACCCCGAGCAGCACCAGCCAGTCGCCGAAGACGGAGAGCACTCCGCCGCCCTCGCCGAGGACGTCCGCCGCGTACCGCCCGCGCAGCGCGCGGACCGCGGACCAGCCGCCGGCGGCGACCACCGCGCAGGCCAGCGGGTGCGGTTGCCCGGCGTTCCGCAGCACCAGCAGGATCGGCAGGGCGACGCCCAGCATGTCCACGGCCAGCGCGAGCGGCAGGTACCACGCCGGCTTGTCCCCGTATCTGCTGTGCGCCCGGTGCACGCTGTGGCGGGGGCGCAGCGCCCCGGGCACACCAAGGGCACCGGTCCGTACCGATGCCCTGGTCCTGATGGTTCGCGGGGTGGTGCCCCGCGCCGGTCTCGGCTCGCTCTCGACCGGTATCACCCGAATGTCCGGGTTCGTTCCGATACGCCGCATGGACCCCCCTGGCACATCGCGACCGAGTGGGCGGCCCCAGTACTTCCCCAAGCACTGGCGTCGTCCAGGTACGGGGGAACGCTAGGCCAACCGGGTGGGTGCGCGCTGCGGATTGCACATATTCGCGCCGTTATTTCGACCGAGTTGGCCCCGCTATGGCGCAGACGGCAGCACGCAGTGTAAGGGGCTCGTTACAGGTGTGCCGGACCCTTACAGTTGGGGCTTGTGTCCACCGTGCACCTCCCCGCCGACCTGCAGGACGCCCTCACCGAGCGGCTCCAGGCCACTGCCCCCAGCCGGGCCTCCGCACAGGTCGACCGGCTCATCGAGAACTACCGGGGGACGACCCCGACCGCCGCGCCGATCCTGCGGGACGCGGCCGACGCCGCCGCCTACGCCGCGTACCGGATGCCCGCCACCTACGCGGCGGTGCGCTCCGCGCTGGGCGCGTTCCGCGCGCAGGCCGGCGACTGGGCGCCGGGCAGCCATCTCGACCTCGGCGGCGGGACCGGCGCGGCCACCTGGGCGGTCGCCGACGCGTGGCCGGGCGGCAGCCACCGCAGCACCGTCCTCGACTGGTCGCAGGCCGCCCTGTCCCTCGGCCGCGAGCTGGCCCGGGACGCCGACGAGCCGGCCGTGCGCGCCACCGAGTGGACCCGCGCCCCGCTCGGCGGCGCCCCCGCGCTGCCCCCGTCCGACCTGGTCACCGTCTCCTACGTGATCGGCGAGCTCACGCCCGCCGACCGCGCCGCGCTGCTGGACGCGGCCGTCGCCGCGGCCCGCGGGGCGCTGGTCGTCGCCGAGCCGGGCACGCCCGACGGCTACCGGCGGATCATCGAGGCCCGCGACCGGCTGATCGCGGCCGGCCTGACCGTGCTCGCCCCGTGCCCGCACGACGGCACCTGCCCGATCTCCGGCACCGACTGGTGCCACTTCGCGGCCCGGGTGCCGCGCACCTCGCTGCACCGCCAGATCAAGGGCGGCACCCTAGCGTACGAGGACGAGAAGTTCAGCTATGTGGCCGCCGTCCGCCCGGACGCCGTGCCCGGCGCCCCCGCCGCCGGCCGCGTGGTCCGGCACCCGCAGATCCGCAAGGGCCAGGTCCTGCTCGACCTGTGCACCCGCGACGACGGCCTGGCCAGGACCACCGTCACCAAGCGGCACGGCCCCGCGTACCGTGCGGCCCGCGACACCACCTGGGGCGAGGTGTTCCCCCCTGAGCAGGCGTCACTCTGAAGTGACGCCACTTCGAAGGGGCGCCGCTCGCAAGGCGGTTCACAGCCATCCGTAGCGGCGGAACGCGCGGTAGCAGAGGGCGGACAGGGTGGCGGTGACGCCGACCATCAGCGGGTAGCCGAAGGTCCAGCCGAGTTCCGGCATGTGGTGGAAGTTCATGCCGTAGAAGCCGGCGATCATCGTCGGGATCGCCATGATCGCCGCTGCCGCGCTGATCCGGCGCATGTCGACGTTCTGCTGCACGGCAAGTTGGCTGAGATTGGCCGCCAGCAGGCCGTCCACCAGCTCGCTGTACGACACCAGGCGCTCCCTGACGTGGGACAGGTGGTCGGCCACGTCCCGGAAGTAGCGGGCGATCTCGGTGCTGACCAGCGTGTCGGGGTCCTCGCTGAGCCGCTGCAGCGGGCGGGCCAGCGGCACCACCGCGTGCTTGAACTGGATGAGTTCGCGCTTGAGCTGGTAGATCCGCTCGGCGTCGTCCTCGTGGGTGGAGGAGAAGACGTCGGACTCCATCGCGTCCACGTCGAACTCGACCGCGTCGGCCACGTCCAGGTAGTCGTCCACCACCTGGTCGGTGATGGCGTGCAGCACCGCCGCCGGGCCGTGCCGCAGCAGCTCGGGGTGCGCCTCCAGCCGGCGCCGGACCCGGGCCAGGCCCGGCGCGCTGCCGTGCCGCACCACGACCACGAAGTCCTCGCCGAGGAAGATCATCACCTCGCCGGTGTCGACCACCTCACTCGTCGCGGTGAGCTTCTCGTGCTCCACGAACACGATCGTCTTCAGCACCAGGAACAGCGAGTCGCCGTACCGCTCCAGCTTCGGCCGCTGGTGGGCGTGCACCGCGTCCTCGACGGCCAGCGAGTGCAGTCCGAACGCCTCGGCGATCTCCGCCAGGTGCTCGGCCTCCGGCTCGTGCAGCCCTATCCAGACGAAGCCGCCCTTCCTCCTGGCCTCGGCCAGTGCCTCGCGCGGCGGCAGCGACGCGATCCGGCAGCCGTCGTCGTACACCGCGCAGTCCACGACCACGTCGGCGGTGCAGCGGGGCTGGTCCGTGGCCCGGGCCGGGTCACCGAGGCTGTGCCACTTGCCTTCCCGCCGCCACTGCCGGCCGATCCGGCGCCGGCCGCTCTCCACCGCGGGCTGCCCGCCCCCGGCGTCGGGGTGCCCGCCGTCCGCCGCGGGCCGGGTCCCGCCGGACTGCTTCTGCCTGCCGGGCCTGGTGGGCCTGTGCGTCATCGTGCCTTCTCCAGTACGGCCATCGCCGCGTTGTGTCCGGGGACCGCGCTGACCCCTCCGCCGCGGACCGCGCCCGCGCCGCAGAGGAAGACGTTCGCGTCGGCCGTTCCGACGCCCCAGCGGCCCGTGGTGTCCGTCACGTCGCCGGGCTCGGCGAACGGCCACGACAGGTCGCGGTGGAAGATGTGGCCGCCGGGCAGGCCCACCTCGCGTTCGAGGTCCTGCGGCGACTTGGCCTCCAGGCAGGGCCGGCCCTCCGCGTCGGTGGCCAGGCAGTCCGCGAGCGGTTCGGCCAGCACCGCGTCGAGCTGCGCGAGAGTGGCCCGCAGCAGCTCCTCCTTGACCGCGGCCGGGTCGCTCGCGAACAGCCGCGCGGGCGCGTGCAGCCCGAACAGCGTCAGGGTGTGCACGCCCTGCCCGGCCAGCTCGGGGGAGAGGATCGACGGGTCGGTGAGGCTGTGGCAGTAGATCTCCGACGGCGGCGCGTCCGGCACCCGCCCGGCGGCGGCCTGCTCGTACGCGGTCTGCAACTGCCGGTAGGACTCGGCGATGTGGAAGGTGCCGGCGAACGCCTCCCGCGGGTCCACGGCGGTGTCGCGCAGCCGCGGCAGCCGGCGCAGCAGCATGTTGACCTTCAGCTGGGCGCCCTCGGGCTTGTCCGGCAGCGGCCGGCCGAGCAGCCCGGCGAGCGCGTACGGGGAGGCGTTGACCAGGACGTCCGTCGCGCCGACGGTACGGCCGTCGGCCAGTGTGACCTCCGCGGTCACGCCGTCGGTGGCGATGCCGGTCACCTCGGCGCCGGTGGCGATCTCCGCGCCGGCCGCGCGGGCCGCCGCGGCGAGGGCGTCGGTGAACGCGCCCATCCCGCCGATCGGCACGTCCCAGTCGCCGGTGCCGCCGCCGATCACGTGGTAGAGGAAGCAGCGGTTCTGCCGCAGCGACGGGTCGTGGGCGTGGGTGAACGTGCCGATCAGCGCGTCGGTGAGGACGACCCCGCGGACCGTGTCGTCGTCGAACGCCGCCTCGACGGTCTCGCCCAGCGGCCGCTCGAACAGCGCCTCCCAGGCGGCCGGGTCGTCGATCCTGCGCTGGAGTTCGGCCCGCGTCGGCAGCGGCTCGGTGAGGGTCGGGAAGACCCGCTCGGCCACGCGCCCGGTCATCGCGTAGAACCGCTGCCAGGCCGTGAAGTCCCGGTCGGAGCCGGTCAGCCGGACGAACTGCTCCCGGGTGCGGCCGGCGTCCTCCGCGTCCACCAGCAGCCCCGTACCGCCGCTCGGGGTGTAGGAGGAGATCCGGCGGCGGCGCACCGCGAACCGCAGCCCCAGGTCGTCCACGACCTTCCTGGGCAGCAGGCTCACCAGGTACGAGTAGCGCGACAGCCGCGCGTCCACGCCGGTGAACGCGCGGGTGGACACGGCGGCGCCGCCGGTGGCCGGGAGCCGCTCCAGCAGCAGGACCCGGCGGCCCGCCCGGGCGAGATACGCGGCGGCGACCAGTCCGTTGTGGCCGCCGCCGACGATCACGGCGTCGTACGAAGCATGCATGCGCGCACCTTACGGGGTGGCGGGACGCAGCTCCATCGTGCAGCACTTGACGCTGCCGCCGGCCTTGTGCAGCTCGGACAGGTCGACCGGGACCGGCTCGAAGCCGCGGTCCCGCAGCGGGGCGTGCAGGCCCTTGGCCGCCCGGGGGAGCAGCACGTTGCGCCCGTCGCTGACCGCGTTCAGGCCGAGCACGGCCGCGTCGTCGGCGGTGGCCAGCAGCGCGCCGGGGAACAGCCGCGACAGCACGGCGCGGCTGCCGGGGGTGAACGCCCCGGGGAAGTACATGATCTCGTCCCGCGCGTCGTCCAGGACGGCCAGCGCGGTGTCCAGATGGTAGTAGCGCGGATCGGTCAGCTCCAGGCTGATCACCGGGCGGCCGAAGTACTCCTGGGCCTCGTCGTGCGCCAGCGGGCTGCTGCGGAAGCCCTGCCCGGCCAGGATCCACGAGGACGTGACGGCGAAGTCGCCCTCGGCCTCGTTGACGTGCTCCGGCTCCCGGACGTCGGTGAACCCGTGGGCGCGGAACCACGCGAGGTGCGCCGGGGCCTCCGCGGCCCGCTCCGGGTTGGCGAACCGGGCCCCGAGCACCCGGCCGTCCACCACGGTGGCGCCGTTCGCCGCGAAGACCATGTCCGGCAGGCCGGGCTCGGGGCCGAGGATCTCGACGGTGTGACCGAGCGCACGGTACCGGTCGCGCAGGTCCTCCCACTGGAAGAGGGCGAGCGCGGGATCCACCGGCTTGGTGGGGTCCATCCACGGGTTGATCGCGTACGTGACGCGGAAGTGGGCCGGTGGGCACATCAGGTAGCGGCGGGGTGTCGCGGTACGCAAAGGAGGCTCCTCGAGGGGTGGTTGAGTGCCGGATGCCTCCCGGCGGGATGGTGGTCCGCCGGGAGTCTTACGAACGCGTACCGCGATTGTGCGCCTCCGGTGCCCGTTTCCGCACCGACCTGCGCGGGTCCGTGACGCGGTGCTTCCGACCGGCCCGCCCGGCCGGTGCGGCCGGCCGCCGTCCCGGCGGCCCCGCGCGGCTGCCCGCGGCGGTCGCGGGCGGTGTCAGCGCTGGTCACGGGTGGTGTCGAGGGGTCAGGGCGAGGGCCGGCGAGCCGGGTTGCCGACGGCATGTCGGGAAGAGTTGCCCCGGAAGACTTCCACCCCGAGTGGGCGTTCATTCCTCTCAAGAGGGAGGATGTCCTCCACCACCCGCGTACCGTGTACCGCAACGGGCCGGGGGCGACGGAAGGAGCTCGATGGCAGGCAAGAACAGGGTGTCCGGCTGGCTGCGACGCCGTACGGACCGCGCATCAGGTTCTGCCCGCCCGGCCTGGGACTCCCGCCCCTCCCGCTCCTCCAGAGGAGCGCGGCCCGACACCCCCGATCCGCAGCGCGACGCGCTGGTCTCCGCTGCCGCCGAGGCCGGCTTCCCGGTCGCCCCCGCGGCCCACCCGGAGGGCTTCGGCTGCTCCTGCGACCGGATCGGCTGTCCGATGCCCGGCCTGCACCCGGTGTCGATGGCCTGGCACACCCAGGCGAGCACCGACCCCCAGCGGGTCGGCCAGTGGCTGGCCAAGGACCCGCTGGCGAACTTCGTCACCGCCACCGGCGTCAGCCACGACGTGCTCGACGTGCCGTCCGAGGCCGGCCGCCTCGCGCTGGAGCGGCTCACCGCCGACAGCGCCACCTTCGGCCCGGTCGCCGCCCTCGGCGAGGACCGCCTGCTGTTCTTCACCGCCACCCGCGGCACCCCCGCCGACGAGGACGAGTGGTGGCCCTGCGCGCTCGACTCGCACCCCGAGACGGCCGACGAGCGCCCCGGTGTCCGCTGGCACTGCCGCGGCAGCTACGTGCTGCTGCCGCCGTCCCGGCTCGCCTCGGGGCAGAGCGTGGACTGGCTGCCCGGCCACGGTCCCGACCTGCCGCTGCCCGACCCGCTGCCGGTCCTCGACGTGCTCACCGACGCGTGCGCGCAGTTCGGCTACGAGCCGGAGGCCGAGCCGATGGCCTGGGGCCGCTGAGCCCCGCCCCTACTCGCCGGCCGCGGACACCAGCCCCACCAGCCGGCTGACGAACACCACCTGGCCCGAGCCGCCGCCGGACCCGGACCCGGACTTCGGGACGGTCACCAGTTCCTGCGCGACATGGGACAGCGTCACCGACGTCTTCGGGGTGCCGGTCATCAGGGCCCGGGTGTCCGGGTCGATCGCCAGGTCGTAGCCCGCGCGGTACGTGGACTTCGACTGGTGGCGGGTGCCGAAGAACACCAGCGCGCCGCCGTCCTTCGTGCGCAGCGCCACCGGCGCGAAGTCGCCCTGGTCCGCGGGCTGGTCGGCGTACTGCGTCACGGAGTTGGGGGTCCTCGCCTGGTCCTGTCGGGTGGTCCGCAGCTGCGAGGTGGCCGCGCCCTTCGCGAACGCGTCGGCGCCGGTGCCGTCCTGGAGGTAACCGGTGTACGCGGTGCCCAACTTCCCCGGCGGCAGCAGGAGATCACCGCCGGTGAGGGGCAACGGCTCGACGTGGCCGCCCTGGTCGGTGGCCAGCGCAGGCAGGCTGTCCGCGGTGGTCACCGCGAGGAACGCCGCGCGCCACGGCTCGCTCGCCGCGCCGCGGCGGAACAGCAGCAGCCAACGGGTGCCGTCGGCACCGCGGTTGGTGGCGGTGTCGGCGACGAAGAACTTCGGCCAGCCGACCTGCTTCGGGATCCAGAACGTGGAGTCGGAGAACTTCAGCGCCGAGAACTGCGGGTTCCCGCCAGGGTTGTTGGCGTGCTTGGCGCGCACCCCCGCACCGTCTATCGCGCCCAGCGGGCCGGACTCTATCTGCCCGAGCAGCTGCGGATTCCAGGTCTTGGTCGCCTGGTTGTCCACGGCCGCGAAGTTCGCCAGCACCTTGGCCGCCTCGGCCGGGGCCACCGACGGGATGTCGGCGCGCTCGCCGTGCACGGTCATGCACCCGGCCAGTGGCAGCACGAGGGCGAGGGCGGCGGCCCCCAGGGCCAGCCTGCGGCGGATCATGGCGCGTCGGCTCCTTCGTGCCCGAGGGCGTGCCGGTCGAATCGGCGCCACCCTATCGGTCGCCGCGGCTCGCGCGAGCGCCCGTCACGGCAGGGTGAGTACCTCGGCGCCGTCCGCGGTGACCACCAGGGTGTGCTCGAACTGGGCAGTGCGCCTGCGGTCCTTGGTGACGACCGTCCATCCGTCGTCCCACATGTCGTACTCGAACGTGCCCAGGGTGAGCATCGGTTCGATGGTGAACGTCATGCCGGGGCGCATCACCGTCGTCGCCCGTGGGTCGTCGTAGTGCGGGATGATCAGCCCGGAGTGGAACGAGGTGTTGATCCCGTGCCCGGTGAAGTCGCGGACCACGCCGTAGCCGAAGCGCTTGGCGTAGGACTCGATGACCCGGCCGATGACGTTGATCTGCCGGCCCGGCCGTACCGCCTTGATCGCCCGGGTCAGCGACTCGCGGGTGCGCTCCACCAGCAGCCGCGACTCCTCGTCCACGTCGCCCACCAGGTACGTGGCGTTGCAGTCGCCGTGCACGCCGTGGATGTACGCGGTCACGTCCAGGTTCACGATGTCGCCGTCGCGCAGCACGGTGGAGTCCGGAATGCCGTGGCAGATGACCTCGTTGAGCGAGGTGCAGATGGACTTGGGGAAGCCGCGGTAGCCGAGGTCCGACGGATAGGCCTGGTGGTCGACCATGTACGCGTGCGCGATGCGGTCCAGCTCGTCGGTGGTCACGCCCGGCGCGATCGCCGCGGCCGCCGCCTCCATGGCCTGCGCCGCGATCCGCGACGCCACGCGCATCTTCTGGACGGTCTCCTCGTCCTGCACCTCCGGCCCGGTGTAGGGCGCGGGGCCCGGCCGTCCGACGTACTCGGGGCGCGGGATCGAGGCGGGCACCTGGCGGGTGGGGGAGAGCCTGCCGGGGACGAGGAGCGACTGACCAGACATGCCGACGAGTGTATCGGCGGCGGATCGGGCACGATGGAGCTTGGGTGCGGGCGCAGAACGGAGGACGGAGATGGCGGTGTTCAAGGCGAGCAAGCCGGCCGGAAAGCCGGGCGAGTGGTACTACTGCCTCAAGCACAAGAAGGTCGAGGAAGGCCCGGAGTGCCCCGCGAAGAACCGCTTCGGCCCCTACGCGACGAAGGGGGAGGCGGAGCACGCGATGGAGCGGGTCGCCGAGCGCAACGAGGAGTGGGACTCCCAGGACTAGCTCTCCTGGTGGTCCGGCCCCGGACCACCTCCCCCGGGCGCTCCACCTCCCCCTGACCCCCGCCTCTCCCTGCCTGTGGCCTGTCCGCCGCGCCGGCCTGCCTCCACCTTGCGGTGCGGCTCAGCCCCACGGCACTGCGCGAGCAACCGGCCACCGGCCGGTGGTCCGGAGCGGACCGAACTGCCCCTTCGGGGCGGTGGCGACCTGCGGCCCGCAGCCGGGCTGGTCGCGCAGTTCCCCGCGCCCCTTCGGGGCTCGTCCTGCCCCGTCAGGGGACGTCGCCGTCGCACGGCCGTCGGTGGTTGCTCGCGCACTCCCTGCGCCGCGGGCGTCAGAGGGGCACCCTCTCGGCGGGTGTCGGGGCCGCGGGTTTGGGGGGTGCCTGGTAGGCGAGGAGTTTGGGGAGGGTGGCGGCGAGGAGGGCCACCGCGCCGACGCAGGCGACACCGCCGGACCACAGGGACGTCCGCGCCGAGGTGACCGCGGCGACGCCGCCCGAGCGGACCTGGCCCAGCGTCGGCCCGACGGAGTACGAGAGCAGCTCGATCCCGGCGAGCCGCCCCCGCAGCTCGTCGGGAATCGTCTCGTTCCACATCGTCGAGCGCCCGATGCCGCTCACCATGTCGAACCCGCCGGCCACCGCCAGGAAGACCAGCACGACCCACACCTGCCCGGTCCACCCCGCGCAGGCGGTCGCGAGCCCCCAGCCGGCCGCGGCCAGCACGACCATCAGGCCGTGGCGCCGGATCCGCGACGTCCACCCGCTGGTGAGGCTCACCAGCAGCGAGCCGACGGAGCCGGCCGCGTACATCAGGCCGAGCGACCACCGCGCGTGCAGGCCGTCCGCGAGGAACGGCAGGATCGCGGCCGGGTAGGCCAGCAGCATCGCCGCCAGGTCGATCGCGTACGTCCCCAGCAGCTCCTTGCGGTGCCAGGCGTACCGCGCGCCCTCCGCGATGCCCCGCAGCGACGGCGGCTGCGCGTCGTGCGCGGCGGGGGACGGGCGCAGGCCCAGGCCCAGCAGGGTGGAGACGGCGAAGGTCACGGCGTCCGCGCCGTACGCCCAGCCCAGGCCGGCGTACGCGATCACGACGCCGGCGACGGCGGGCCCGGCGATCGCCCCGACCTGCCAGCGCAGCGCGTTGAGCGCGGCCGCCGCGGCAAGCTGGTCGCGCGGGACGATGCGCGGCACGATCGAGTCCAGTGCCGGCCGCTGGAGACCGGTCAGCGCGCTGGAGACGGCGGCGGCCACGTACAGCGGCCACACCAGCGGGTGCGGCAGCAGCGTGTTGAGCAGCAGCGCCCCCACCAGCAGGCCCTGCGCGGCCTCCGTGGCGACGATCAGCACCCGCCGGTCCAGCGCGTCCGCGAGGGCGCCGCCGTACAGGCCGAAGACGATCAGCGGCACCAGCTCGACCGCGCCGATCGCGCCGACCGCAGCGGCCGAGCCGGTCAGGTCCTTCAGCTGCACCGGCAGCGCGACGAACGTCAGAAAGCTGCCGAAGTTCGTGATGACGCCGGAGATCCACATCAGCCGGAAGTCGCGCGAGGTGCGCCACGGCGCGAGGTCCGGCAGCAGCGCGGACCGCCGCCGCTTGCGCGGCGCCGCGTCGTCGGCATTCGGGGGCATGGTCCCGCATGCTGTCCGCGCCCCGAGGGCGAGGGCAAAGCATTTTCCGCCCCCGCGGGCCCCGCGGGGATCGGCGCCCGGGAGTCGCGCCCCTGCCCCGCGCGAGCCGCACGCCCGGCGGCCCCGCACCGTCACGGCCCACGGGGCCCGGCCTGCCCTCGTCCGCGTGTGCCCGTCAGCCGGAGTGCGGCCGGAGACGCCGAGTCCCCGGGAGCTACCAGCGCCGCGGCGGGGAGAAGAGGCGGTCGGTGAGGCGCGGGCGGGGACGGCGGGTCGCGGCGGCGCCCGCGGCGACCAGGTGCTGGACGGTGTCCAGCGGCAGCAGCGGGTCGGCGGGGACGTCGAGGGCGTCGTGGGCCAGCCCGCGCAGATCGGGCGTTCCGCTGGCGTCGACGGCGAGGAGCGTCGCCCCGTCGCGCCGCGCCGCGGAGAGGCGTTCCAGGAACGTCCCGCCGAGCGGCCCCGGAGCCACCACCAGCAGCGTGTCCGAGCGGCCGGCCGCCGCGAGCCGGCCGAGGCCGACGGACAGGTGCGGCCGCGCCCCGGCCGGCACCCGGTGCCGCACCAGCGTCGGCGCGAGTTCCGGCACGCCGCTCCAGGCCGCCTCCTCGTCCAGGTGCGCCGCCAGGTGCCACGGCTCGTACGCGGCCGTGCCCACCAGCAGCAGCCCGCCGCCGCGCCGCCGGACGGTTCTGCGCAGCGCCCCGCCGAACGCCCGCGTGGCCCGCGGCCACTCGGTCCCCGCCAGAGCCTCCCGCAGCAGCGCGACCCGTAGAGCGTCCATGCCCGGGCATCCTGCCCGCACGGGGTGATCCGCGCCACCGAACAGCGCCCGAACACCCCGGACCTGGAAGGATCGGCGGCATGACGAACCCTGAGAACGGCAACACCGGCACCCCGGCACCCGCGAAGGCCCCCGCCAAGGACCCGTGGCAGCTGCCGGACGTGTCCGGGCTGGTGGTGGGCGTGCTCGGCGGCACCGGCGACCAGGGCCGCGGCCTGGCCTACCGGCTCGCCAGGGCGGGCCAGAAGGTGGTCATCGGGTCCCGCAGCGCCGAGCGCGCGCAGGCCGCCGCGGACGACCTCGGCCACGGCGTCGAGGGCGCGGACAACGCCGCCTGTGCCCGCCGCAGCGACATCGTGATCGTCGCCGTGCCGTGGGAGGGCCACGCCAAGACGCTGGAGGCGCTGCGCGAGGACCTGGCGGGCAAGCTTGTGGTGGACTGCGTCAACCCGCTCGGCTTCGACAAGCAGGGCGCGTACGCGCTCACCCCGGAGGAGGGCAGCGCCGCCCAGCAGGCCGCGGCCCTGCTGCCGGACTCCCGGGTCACCGCCGCCTTCCACCACCTGTCCGCGGTGCTGCTGCAGAACCCCGAGGTCGAGGAGATCGACACCGACGTGATGGTGCTCGGCGAGGCCCGCGCCGACACCGACCTGGTGCAGGCGCTCGCCGCCCGCATCCCGGGCATGCGCGGCGTCTTCGCCGGCCGGCTGCGCAACGCGCACCAGGTCGAGTCGCTGGTGGCCAACCTGATCTCGGTCAACCGCCGCTACAAGGCGCACGCCGGGCTGCGCGTCACCGACGTCTGAGATCCGCCGTCCGGCCCCGGGCGGGCCGACCGCCGACCGGCGGGCCCGGGGCATGGGGGACAATGGCCTGACCGCACGACCCGCCCGAACGACCGCAGGAGCCGTCCGCCATGCCCCGCCTCGCCCTCTACGCCCTGCTGGCCTGCCTGCTGGCTGTCGCCGCCGCGGTGGTGTCCTTCGTGAACGGCAGCTGGCTGGGCGTGGTGTGGCTGCTCTTCGCCGGCGTCACCAGCAACATGTGGTGGTACTACCGCCGGAAGGCGAAGGCCGAGGCCCGGAGCGAGGGCTAGGGTCTGCCGGACCAGGACCCTTCCCGGGACGGCCGACCCGTGCCGCCCGCCGCTCAGCGCTTCCAGAACTGGAACAGCGCGTACCCGTACTCCGCGTACCGCGGGTCCACCTTGAGCCAGCTCAGCACGTGGTAGATCCCCTCGAAGAAGCGGTCGTTGACCGCCTGGATGTACAGCACGCCGAAGACCGCGATCAGGCCGAACGGCGCGTACGGCGCCACCTGCCGCTTGACGTTCTCCGACAGCCACGGCTCGACGATGCCGTAGCCGTCCAGGCCCGGCACCGGCAGCAGGTTCAGCACCGCCGCGGAGACCTGGAGCAGCGCCAGGAAGCCCAGGCCCGCCATGAACTCCGGCGGCCAGGAGTCCGCCTTGCCCATCATGAACGGCAGCGCCAGCACGACCGCGCACAGCACGTTGGTGAGCGGTCCTGCCGCCGAGATCAGGCTGTGCCGCACCCGGCCGCGGATCCGGCCGCGCTCGATGTAGACCGCGCCGCCCGGCAGTCCGATGCCGCCGGCGATCACGAACAGCACCGGCAGCAGGACGGACAGCACCGCGTTCGCGTACTTCAGCGGGTTCAGCGTCAGATAGCCCTTGGCGCCGATCGACAGGTCGCCGCTGTGCAGGGCGGTCCGCGCGTGCGCGTACTCGTGCAGGCACAGCGACACGACCCAGCCGGAGACCACGAACAGGAAGACCGCGAAGCCGCGGTCGGAGGCGTAGTGCGTCCATACCGCCCAGCCGGAGACGGCCATCACCGCGGCGATGCCGATGAAGACCGGGCTGACCCTGCTGTCGCTGCCGCGCGCGCGGCGGATCGGGGTGACGCTCATGGGGACGGTTACTCCTGGCGGGCGCGTACGGATTCGGCCGGGGCGGGCCCTGCCTGTGCCGGGGCCGCCCCGATCATGCCATCCGGGGCGGCCCCGGCACAGGCGGTGCCGGGAGAACGCGTGGTGAGCGCCGGGGGTTCCGCGCGCGCCGCGCACCGGATTCCGCTTCGCGGGGCGCCGCCCGGGGCCGCCCGGTCCCGGACGCCGTCCTACCGGGCGCGGGTGCGATCCGTCCGGTTCCGGACACGGCCCCTCCCGGCGTCCGGCGCGCCGCGGACCGGCCGGGTGCGGCGCCCTGCCCGCACCAGGTGCGGCTTACCCGGGCGCGGCCGGGGCGTGCGCTCCGTAACAATGGGCACGTGCGATATGCGATCCTCGGCACCACCCAGGCCCTGCGCGACGACGGTACGACCTCGGCGCTGGCCGGCGGCCGGCTGCGCGCGCTGCTGACGGCGCTCGCGCTGCGGCCGGGTCGGGTGGTCGGTGCGGAGGCGCTCATCGACGAGGTGTGGGACGGCGATCCGCCGGCCGGCGCGACCGGCGCGCTGCAGGCCCTCGTCGGGCGGCTGCGGCGGGCGCTGGGCCATGACGCGGTGCGCTCGGTCGACGGCGGCTACCGGCTGGCCGCGGCCCGCGACGACATCGACCTGTACCGGTTCGAGCGGCTCGCCGAGGAGGGCGCGCGGGCGCTCGCCGACGGCGACCCGGTGAAGGCGGCCGGCCTGCTGGGGGACGCCCTCGCGCTGTGGCGCGGCCCCGCGCTCGCCGACCTCCCGGACCGGGCGACCGCGGCGGTGCGCATCGAGGCGCTGCGGGTGGACACCCTGCGGCAGCGGCTGACCGCCGAGCTCGCCCTCGGCCGCGCCGACCGGATCCTGCCGGAACTCGCCGAACTCGCCGCCGCGCACCCGCTGGACGAGCCGCTGCGGGCCCTGCACATCCGGGCGCTGCGGGCCGCCGGCCGCACCGCGGACGCGCTCGCCGCGTACGAGGCGGTGCGCCGGGACCTGGCCGACCAGCTGGGCACCGACCCCAGCGTGGAGCTGCGCCTGCTGCACGCCGAACTCCTCAACCCCGGCCCGCTGCCCGGGCTTTCGACCGCCCCGGCGGCCGTCGCGGCGGCGCCGGCGCCAACCGTTCCGGTGCCGGCCGCCGTGTCCGCGGGCTCCGCCGCGCCGCACGCCGTCGGCAACGCCCGCGCGCGGCTGACCAGTTTCGTCGGCCGCGAGTCGGATCTCGGCGCGGTGCGCGGCGACCTGGAGCGGGCCCGGCTGGTGACCATCACCGGCCCGGGCGGCACCGGCAAGACCCGGCTGTCGCAGGAGGTCGGCGACCTGCTGGCGGACCACTGGTCCGACGGCGTGTGGTACGCGGAACTGGCGCCGGTCAGCGACCCGTTGACCCTGCCGGAGGCGGTGGTCAGCGCCCTCGGGCTGCGCGAGACGCTGCTGCGCGCCGGGTCCGCGACCGAGACCGCGATGGTGGTCGAGACCAAGAACAAGGACGCGCTGCAGCAGCTCGCCGACCACTGCGCCGGCCGCAGCCTGCTGCTCGTCCTGGACAACTGCGAGCACGTCATCGACGCGGCCGCGTCCCTCGCCGAGCAGCTGCTGGCCGCCTGCCCCGGTGTGAACGTCCTCGCCACCAGCCGTGAACCGCTGGGCGTGCCCGGCGAGTTGGTGCGCCCGCTGGACCCGCTGCCCGATCCCACCGCGCTCAGGCTGCTGGCCGACCGGGGCGCCGCCGCCCGGCCCGGCTTCTCCGTGGAGGACGACGCCGCGGCCTGCGCCGAGCTGTGCCGGCGCCTCGACGGGCTGCCGCTGGCCATCGAACTGGCCGCGGCCCGGCTGCGCAGCATGTCGCCGCGCCAGCTCGCCGACCGACTCGACGACCGGTTCCGGCTGCTCACCGGCGGCAGCCGCACCCTGCTGCCGCGCCAGCAGACGCTGCGGGCCGTCGTCGACTGGTCCTGGGACCTGCTGGACCCGGTGGAGCGGGTGGTGCTGCGCCGCCTCGCGGTGTTCCGCGGCGGCTGGACGCTGGAGGCCGCCGAGGCGGTGTGCGCGGACCCGGCGCCCGGGGACGGCCCGGACGCCGGCCCCGTCCCGAGCGCCCGGGCCGGCGAGGACCGGGGCGGCCCGATCGACGCCCTCGACGTGGCGGCGCTGCTCGCCTCCCTCGTCGACAAGTCGCTGGTGCTCGCCGACGTCGCCGGGGACGGCGCCCGCTACCGGATGCTGGAGACGATCTCGGAGTACGCCGGCGAGCGGCTGGACGCCTCGGGGGATCGGACCGCGGTCGAGGGCCGGCACATCGCGGTCTTCCGGGAGTTCGCCCGCTGCGCCGACAAGCAGCTGCGCGGGCGGGACCAACTCCCCTGGTTCGAACGGCTGGAGAGGGAGCACGAGAACCTGCGGGCCGCCCTGCGCCGGGCGGTCGCGGCCGGCGACGAGCAGCAGGCGCTGGTCCTGGTGATGAGCTGCGCGTGGTTCTGGGAGGTGCGCAACTACCAGTCGGAGCGCCGGCACTGGCCCGCGGCCGTCGCCGCGCTCGGCCCCGACCCGTTCGACGATCCGCCGCTGCTCGAACCGGTCCCGCTGGGTCCGCTGGACGCGCCGCTGCCGCTGGAGGGCGAGCGGCTGGCCGAGGCCCGCCGCTGGGTGCGCATCATCGACCTGACGTCCGACGAGCACGAGAACGAGTGGTGGAACGACCCGCAACTCGCCAGGATCGGCGCCCACATGATCGCGGCCTACCCGCCGCACCTGCCGCAGTCCGCCCGGACCCCGGGCATCTTCCGGCCGTACGGAGCGTTCTTCTCCGGCGACTTCGACGGGCTGTACGCCCTGGTGGACGAGACCATCGACGCCTGCCGGCGGCACGGCAGGGACTGGGAGCTGGCGTTCTCCCTGCAGTTGCGGGCCAAGGTGAACAACGACGATCGCGAGCGGGCGGCCACCGCGGTCCGGGACGTCCTGGAGAGCCGGGAGGTGTTCGAGCGGCTCGGTGACGAATGGGGCGTGGCCGAGACGCTGTCCGCCGAGGCCGAGGGCGCGGGCAGCACCGGTGACTACGCCCGCGCGGTGCAGTGCTGCCGGGAGGGCATCGTCCTGGCCCGCAAGATCGGTTCGCGGCAGCACGTGTCCGTGCTGACCGTCCGTCTCGGCGAGGCGCTGATCAACGACGGCCAGGGCGAGGAGGGCATGCGGCTGCTGCGGGAGGGCGTCGCCGAGGCCGAGCGGTTCGGCGCGGTGAACGACGGCGCCGCGTTCTACGGCAAGATGCTGCTGGCGATGGCGCTGTGCCACGGGGGCCGGAACGCCGAGGCGCTCGCCCTGATCGAGGAGACCATGCACAGCAGCGTCCTCCGTACCCAGCCCGGCTTCATCTCCGGGATCCTGGCGGGCGTCAAGGGCTATCTGATCGGCCGGCTCGGCCGGCCCGCCGAGGGCCTGCGGATGCTCGGCGACGGCATCGCCGTCCTCGCCGACCATCCGCTGGCCAACGTGATCACCCCGCGCGTCGGGATGCTGCTGGCGCCCGGCGCGATCGAACTGCTGGCGCTGCTCGCGGAGTCCGGGACCGGGTCGCCGATGGAGTCCGGGACCGTGGCCGCGGCCGGCAGCGAGGGCGGCCGGCTGAACGACCTGGGCCGGCGCCGGGCCCGGCGCGCCGTCACCCTGGCCTGCGCCCACGAGCGGCTGCGCCCGCAGACGGTCCCGCCGGCCGAGGCGCGGCTGCTGGCCGAGGTGCTCGACGGGCTGCGCGAGAAGCTGGGCGGGCAGGAGTACGAGGCCGCGTACGCCGAGGGCGACGGCCTGTCGGTGGACGAGGCCGTCGCCCTCATGCGCGACGTGGACTGACCGGGGAATCGGGCCGGTTCAGGTCTTCTTGCGGAACCGCGCCACCGCCAGCGGCGCGGTGACCAGCGTGATGCCGGCCGACCAGGCGAGGGTCATCCACACCGAGTGCGCGACCGCACCGCCGTTGACCAACGCGCGGGCCGCGTCCGCCAGATTGGACAGCGGGTTGACCTTGGTGAAGTTCTCCAGCCAGCCCGGCATCGTGGTGGGCTTGGCGAAGATCGAACTGCCGAACTGCAACGGCATCAGGACCAGCATCGCGACCCCCTGGACCGCCTGGGCCGTCCGCATGGTCAGCCCGAGCAGGATGAAGATCCACATGAGCGAGGCACCGAAGACGGCCGACAGGCCGATGGCCGCCAGCAGGTGCATGACGTCGGTGTGGATGGTCAGGCCCAGGGCGAAGCCCATGCCCAGCAGGATCGCGATGGCGATCAGCATCCGTCCGACCTCGACGACGATCTTGGCGATCAGCACCGAGGACCGCGCGATGGGCATCGTGCGGAACCGGTCCATGACCCCCTTCTTGAAGTCGTCGTTGATCCCGGTCCCCACCGCCATGGAGATGTTCATGCCCATCATGGCCATCAGGCCGGGGATCACGTAGTTGACGTACTCCTGCTGGTGGCCCTTGCCGGAGACCGCGCCGCCGAAGACGTACACGAACAGCAGGGTGAAGATCACCGGCATCAGCAGGGCGTCGAACATCGACTCCGGGTCCTGCTTGATCTGGAGCATGTTGCGGCGCGCCAGGGCGCCGATGTGCCGCAGGTTGGCCCGCAGGCCGATCCTGCCCTCGCCGGCCGCGGCCGGCTTCGCGACGGGAACCGTCGCGGTGGCCGCGCTCATACCGTCACCTCCACGTTGGTGTCGTCGTGCTGGTCGTCGTGCTGGACGGGCCCGGCGCCGTGCGCGGTACCGGCGGCCTCCGCCTCGCCGGTCCCGCTGTCGGCCGGCTTGCCGGTGATGGCCAGGAACACCTCGTCCAGGCTGGGCAGATGGGTGTCGATGTGGGCGATGCCGAAGCCGCGCGCGGCCACCAGGCCGACCACCGCGGTCAGTTGCTCGTCGGTGAGGATCGGCACGCTCACCAGGCCCTCCGCCGGGTCGGCGGTGGCGCCGGCGATGCCGTCCAGGCCCGCCTCGCCGATCGCGGCGGCCATCGGGCCGGCCTGCTCCGGGTCGGTCGGCCGGATCTGCAGGGTGCGCCCGCCCACCCGGGACTTCAGCTCGGCCACCTTGCCGTTGGCGATCACCCGGCCGCGGTCGATGACCGTCAGCTCGTGCGCGAGCTGCTCGGCCTCCTCCATGTACTGGGTGGTGAGCAGCACGGTCGCGCCGTCGGCGACCATCCGCTGCACCTCCTCCCACACCTCGTTGCGGGTGCGGGGGTCCAGGCCGGTGGTCGGCTCGTCCAGGTAGAGCACCGCGGGGCGGCCGATCATGCTGGCCGCGAGGTCCAGGCGGCGGCGCATGCCGCCGGAGTACTGCATCGCCGGGCGCTTGGCGGCCTCGGTCAGAGAGAAGCGCTCCAGCAGGTCGTCGGCGCGGCCCCAGGCGTCCTTGCGGGACAGGTCCAGCAGCCGGCCGATCATGTAGAGGTTCTCCCGGCCGGACAGCTTCTCGTCCACCGAGGCGTACTGCCCGGTCAGGCCGATCACCCGGCGCAGCTGGCGGGGCTGGGTGAGCACGTCGTAGCCGGCGACCCGGGCGGTGCCCGCGTCGGGCTGGACGAGCGTGGAGAGCACCCGCACCAGAGTGGTCTTGCCGGCGCCGTTCGGGCCGAGCACGCCGAGCACCGTGCCCTGGCGCACCTCGAGGTCCACCCCGTCGAGGGCCTTGGTCTGGCCGTAGTGCTTGACCAGCCCGCGCACCTCGACCGCGGCGGTCCCGCCGTTGTCAGTCAGTCGTCGCGTTGTCATGGCATCCACGATGACGGCGCCCGCCGACAGCGCACCGACATGCCGCCGACAAGGCTGTGACCTGCGCGTATAGGCGCCCTGTCGGTGCTGCGGCGGCCCGTTTCGGCAGGCGTGTCGGCGGGGCGTGCCGGCAGGCGTGCCGGCCGGGCGGCCGGTCGCGGCCCGCTACGCGGCGGCCGGCACCGCCACCAGCACCGCGCCCTGCTGGGTGCGGACCTCCCAGGAGCTGATCTCGCCGCGGTGCAGGCCGGTCGCGCCGTGCACGGTCAGCGGGGTGGGCTGCGCGCCGGTGCCGTAGCCGGCGTCCGGCACCGACCAGGTGGCGACGGTCTGGGCGCCGCCGTCACGGCCGACCGCGACGAGACTGCAGGTCAGCGGGCCGTGGACGCCGGTGAGCCGCAGGTCGACAGCCGTGCCCCAGCCCTTGTCGGCGACCCCCACGACCGCCGACGCTCCGGTTGCCGGATTGCTCGCGGAGACCCGGTCGGCGGCGAACGACGGCGCCGCGGCGGGCGAGCCGCCCCCGCCCTCGGTGGCCAGCACCGCGACCGCGGGGCCCCCGGCGACCAGGACCGCGGCGGCCGCGACCGCCACCAGCCGCCGCTTCCGGCGCCTCCTGCGCTCGCCGGCGACCTGCGCGAGCAGCCGGTCCAGCAGGGCGTCCCCGCTTGGCGGCGCGGCGAACGCGACACCGTCCTGCCGGACCTCCTCCAGGACCGGCAGCACCCCGCTCAGCTCGTCCAGCGCCTCGCCGCACTCCTCGCACCCGGCCAGGTGGTCCTCGAACGCCGCCATCTCCGCGTCGTCCAGGGCCCCGAGCAGATAGGCGCCCACGTCCACGTGCGGGGTCGTCATGAGGTGGTCACCCCTCTCTCCTCCAGCGCGTTCCGCAGGGCGCGCAGCGCGTAGAACACCCGGGACCGGACCGTGCCCGCCGGCAGCCCGAGCTCCTCGGCCGCCTCGTTGACGGTACGGCCGCGGAAGTACGTCTCCACCAGCGCCTCCCGGTGCGCCGCCGACAGGTCCTGCAGGGCGTCCGAGATCGTCATCAGCCGCAGTGAGCGGTCGAGTTCGTCGCGGGCCGGCAGCTGCTCCAGGGCGGCGGGAGAGGTCTCCTGCGGGCGGGCCTGGCGGCTGCGGTGGCCGTCGATCACGATCCGCCGGGCGACCGTCACCAGCCAGGGGCGCAGCGAGCGGGCCGCGGGGTCCAGCCGGGAGGCGCTCTTCCAGGCGCGCAGCAGCGTCTCCTGCACCACGTCCTCGGCGAGGTAGCGGTCGCCGGCCACCAGTTTGAGCACGTAGGCGAAGAGCGCACCGGCGTGCTCCCGGTACAGCGCCCGCATCAGCTCCTCCTCCGGCACCGGTTCTGCCGGTCCGGGGGAGCCGGAGGGGGGAGGTCCGTCCACGGCGGCATCCTGCCGCAGCCGCCGCGCCGGGTCGAGGTCGCGTATCGCCGTTCGAGACGCCGCAGGTCCGGCGGGCTCGGCCACCACGGGCTCAGGCCCCGGCCGGAACGCGGCCGCGGCAGGCGGGCGGCCGGGCGCCGGCGGACACGGGGCGGCCGCCGCCCGGTGCGGGGCGGCAGGAGGCCGGGACGGCCGGGACGGCGGTCGGGCGGTGCGCGGGCAGGGCGGTCATGGCGGCTTCCCGTTCGTGCGGTGGTCGCCGCCGCGGCGGCGCTCACCGACAGATACGCACCGCACGCCCGGATGTCTCACCATCCGCGGTGAAGGATCCGGAATCCGGACGGCCGCACGGGTGCGGGGAGACCGCGGGAACCGGGCCCGGTCGGACCGGGCCCGGTCCGGTGGGCGGTCAGCCCCGCCGGACGCCCGGGCGAGCAGGACGCTCACGCGCGCGGGGCGTCCGGCCGGGCGGAGCCTCAGTGGAAGGTGTGCTCCTCGGCGGGGAACGCCCCGCCGACGACCTCACCGGCGAACGCCTTCGCGGCGTCCCCGAGGGTCTGCCGCAGGTTCGCGTACTGCTTGGTGAAGCGCGGCACCTTCCCGCTGGTCATCCCCGCCATGTCGGTCCACACCAGGACCTGCGCGTCGGTGTCGGGGCCGGCGCCGATGCCGACGGTCGGGATGTGCAGCGAACGGGTGACCTCGGCCGCGACCTCGGCCGGGACCAGCTCCAGGACCACGGCGAAGGCGCCGGCCTCCTGGGCGGCCTTGGCGTCGCGGACCAGCCGGTGGGCGGCCTCGTCGCCGCGGCCCTGGACGCGGTAGCCCAGGGTGTTCACGGACTGCGGGGTCAGCCCCAGGTGGGACATCACCGGGATGCCGGCCTGGACCAGCGCCTCGGTCTGGGCGAGCGAACGCTCGCCGCCCTCCAGCTTGACCGCCCCGACCCCGGCCTCCTTGACCAGCCGGGTGGCGCTGCGCAGCGCCTGGACGGGGCCCTCCTGGTACGAGCCGAAGGTCAGGTCGCCGACGATCAGCGCCCGGCTGGTGCCGCGGACCACCGCGGCCGACAGCATCGCCATGTGGTCCATGGTGACCGGGACCGTGGTGTCGAAGCCGAGGTGACAGTTGCCCATCGAGTCCCCGACCAGCAGCACCGGGATCCCGGCCTCGTCGAAGACCGACGCGGTCATCGCGTCGTACGCGGTGAGCATCGGCCACTTCTCGCCGCGCTCCTTGGCGGCGGCCAGGTCGTGGACGGTGACCCTGCGGTTGCGGGTGCCGCCGTACAGCGCCTTGGGGCTCTCGCCCCGGTCGCCGTTCGACGGTTTCCGGGCAGCCTGAAGTTCCGTCATGGTGACGAGCTCCTTCACGTCATCTCGAGGCGCCCTGACGGCGTCCCCGGACCACTTCCATGCTGGCACGGGTGGCCGGGTCCCGAAAGAGCAGGGGGGCGAGACGGGGGGCACAGCGCTCCTGGCGTGCGGGGACGCGGCCGCGTGCTCCGCCGTTCGGGGATCCGGGCGGCGGCGGCGCGCCGGGACGGCCGCGCAGGCTTTACCCGAGCTTTGCGATACGAGACGGGTCCGTATCGTAAATCGGCTACGCTGGCGGGTATGGCAGCGACATCCGCGACACCGATAGCGACCGTGCCCGAGGCGATCCATCGCCGGCGCTGGGCGATCCTCGCCGTACTGCTGTTCAGCCTCCTCGTGGTGGTGCTGGACAACTCGATCCTCAACGTGGCGATGAAGACCATCGCCCAGCCGTCCCCGAAGGGCCTGGGAGCCACCCAGAGCCAGCTGGAGTGGGCGATCAACTCCTACACGCTGGTCTTCGCGGGGCTGCTGTTCACCGCGGGCCTTCTCGGCGACCGCCTCGGCCGCAAGAAGGTGCTGCTGTTCGGCATGGTCGTCTTCGGCGCCGGTTCCGCGCTCTCGGCGTTCGCCGGCTCGGCGGGTGAACTGATCACCTACCGCGGGGTGATGGGCCTGGGCGGCGCCTTCATCATGCCGGCCACCCTGGCCATCATCATGAACGTCTTCGAGCGCCACGAGCAGCCGCGGGCCATCGGCATCTGGGCCGGCGTCGTGGGCCTGGCGATCGCGATCGGCCCGATCACCGGCGGCCTGCTGCTCCAGCACTTCTGGTGGGGCTCGGTCTTCCTGGTCAACGTGCCGATCGTGATCGCCGGCCTGGTCGCGATGTTCCTGATCGTGCCCGACTCCAAGGACCCGCGGCCGGGACGCCTCGACCCGGTCGGCGTGCTGACCTCCATCGCCGGCCTCGTCCTGCTGATCTACGGCATCATCAAGGGCGGCCAGTACGGCGACTTCACCCGTCCCGAGGTGTGGGCCACGGTCCTGGCCGGCCTCGTCGTGATCGGCGGCTTCGTCTGGTACGAGGCGCGCATCGACCACCCGGCCCTGGACGTCGGCTACTTCAAGAAGCGGCAGTTCTCCGCCTCGGTGGCGGCGATCGGCCTGGTCTTCTTCGCGCTCATGGGCGTGACGTTCTTCATCGTCTTCTACACCCAGTCCGTGCGCGGCTACAGCGCCCTGCAGTCCGGTCTGCTGCTGCTCCCGCTGGCCGCCGCGCAGATGGTGTTCGCCCCGCGGGCCCGGCTGCTCGTCGACCGGTTCGGCGCGCGCGTGGTGTGCACCGCCGGCATGGCCCTGACCGGTCTGTCCTTCCTCGGCTTCCTGATGCTCGGCCAGTCCACCCCGATCTGGGTGCTGGAGGTGCTGTTCTTCCTGATGGGCACCGCCATGGCGCACGTGATGCCGCCGGCCACGGTCATGATCATGTCGTCGCTGCCCCGGGAGAAGGCGGGTTCCGGTTCCGCGGTGAACAACACCTTCCGCCAGGTCGGCGGCGCCCTGGGCGTGGCCGTGCTGGGCTCCCTGATGTCGACGCTCTACCGCAACGGCATCAAGGACCACCTGGGCACCGTGCCGGCGCCCGCGCGGCACTCCGCCGCCGAGTCGATCGAGGCTACGCTGGGGGTCGCGGAGAAGATGGGCCCCCGGGGCCAGGCCCTGGTCCAGCCGGCGAACGACGCGTTCCTGCACGCGATGCACATCACGGCCGCCGCCTCCGCGGGCGTCGCGCTGTTCGGCGCGCTGGTCGCGCTGGTGTTCCTGCCGGCCAAGGAGGCCCCGGCCGCCGCCCCCGGCGGTGGTTCCGAGGAGCTGGAGATGGCGGGTGCGAAGCAGTGACGACGGTGGGTGCCCAGCGGTGACCACGAAGGATCCGGACACCGCGGCCGAGCCCGCGCGCCCCTGCGCCACGCGCCGCGGGCGGCCGCGGGACGCCGCGGTCGACGGCGCCGTCACCGACGCCGTGCTCCGGCTGGTGGGGGAGGGCGCCAACCTCGCCGAGCTGACGATGGAGGGCATCGCCCGCGCCGCCGGCGTCGGCAAGGCCACCGTCTACCGGCGCTGGCCGAACAAGGACGCCCTGCTCCTCGACGTCGTCGCGGTGATCGACGCCGTGCCGCCGGCCGACGGGGCCGGCGGCACCGGCGACTTCCGCGACGACCTGATCGCCGCCGTCGACTACATCCGGCGGCGCGGCCTGGCCAAGCGCGAGTCGGCGCTGATGCGGTCGATGCTGGCGCAGGTGCAGAGCAACTCCGTGCTGTGGCGCCGCTACCACGACACGGTCATCGCGGCCCGCCGCCAGATGATGGTGGACCTGCTGGAGCGCGGCATCGCCTCCGGCCACATCCGCAAGGAGCTGGGCGCCGACCTGGAGTTGCTGGCCGACCTGGTGTCCGGCCCGGTGCTGGCCAGGGCCACCCTGCGCCCCGAGGCGCCGCTGCCCGACGACCTGGCAGAACGCGTCGTCGACACGCTGCTGGAAGGGATGCAGCCGCGCGACTGAGCGGTCACCGGCCCCGCCCGGCGTTGTGTGCCCGTCCTGTCACAGTCCCACCCGAACGCACCACACCGCGGAACCCGCCGCCCCCCGCCACCCGTCGCTCTTCATGACGACCCCGTAGGGTCGGCAGAGCACCCGGCACGGCAGCGAGGTTCATCGATGACCCAGGCGCACAGCAGCACGGACGCAACCGAGGACGACGGCACCACGCCGTACCCCGGGGCCGCGGCCGGGGTGCGCGGCCGGTTCACGGCGGGATTCCTGCGGTGGTGGCGGCCGCGGGGCATGTGGCGGCGCGGGACGGTCACCGCGGCGGTCGCCGTCCTCCTGGCGTTCCTGCTGTTCCTGCACGCCGACGTGCCCAACCGGATAGGGAACCTCGGCAGCCTGCTGGAGACGTTCCTGCCGTGGCTGGGCCTGGTGGTGCCGGTGCTGCTCGCCGTGGCGGTGGTCCGCCGGTCGGCGACCGCGCTGATCGCGGTGCTGCTGCCGGCCGTGGTGTGGCTCAACCTGTTCGGCGGGCTGATCGGCAGCAAGTCCAAGCCGGGCGGCGACCTGACGGTGCTCACCCACAACGTCAACGCCGGCAACCCCGATCCCGACGGCACCGCCCGCGACCTGATCGCCGCCCGCGCCGACATCGTGGCGCTGGAGGAGCTGCCGGACAGCCAGCAGGCCCGGTACGCGCGGGACCTGGCCGCCGCGTACCCGTACCACTCGCTGCAGGGCACGGTCGGCCTGTGGAGCAAGTACCCGATGCACGGCGTGCGTCCGGTGGACATCAAGATGGGCTGGACCCGGGCGATGCGGGCCGCGGTGACCACCCCGCACGGCCAGGTGGCCGTGTACGTGGCCCATCTCCCGTCGGTGCGGGTCAAGTTCGACGCCGGCTTCACAGCGGGCCAGCGGGACCAGGCCGCCGAGGCGCTCGGCCAGGCCATAGCGTCCGAGCCGCTGAACAGCGTGGTGCTGCTCGGCGACCTCAACGGCACGATGAACGACCGGGCGCTGGCGTCCGTCACCTCGCAGATGCGGTCCACGCAGGGCGCGGCGGGGAACGGCTTCGGGTTCAGCTGGCCGGCGTCGTTCCCCATGGCCAGGATCGACCAGATCCTGGTCAGGGGCGTCGACCCGCGGTCGTCGTGGACCCTGCCGAAGACGGGCAGCGACCACCTTCCGGTCGCCGCCCGCCTCCAACTGCCGTGACGCGTCCGGCACTCGGCGCTCGATCGCGCGCCGGGGCGGGTGCGGCGCGCCCGCCGGGACCGGTGCGACGCAGCCGTCCTACCCGGCCGCCCTACGCGGGGTGCTCGCCCTCGCGCCAGCGGTTGGTGATCGGCAGCCGCCGGTCCTTGCCGAAGCCCTTCGCCGAGATCTTCGTGCCCGGCGGGTACTGGCGGCGCTTGTACTCGGCGCTGTCGGTGAGCTTGAGGATCCGCGTCACCAGCTCCGCCGGGTAGCCGGCCGCGATGATCTCCTCGCGGCCCTGGTCCCGGTCGACGTACAGCTCCAGCACGCGGTCCAGCATGTCGTAGTCGGGCAGCGAGTCGGTGTCGACCTGTCCCGGGCGCAGTTCGGCGCTCGGCGGCTTGGCGATGGAGTTCTCCGGGATCGGCGGGACCTCGCCGTGGGCCTCGGCGTCGGCGTTGCGCCAGCGGGCCAGCCGGAAGACCGTCGTCTTGTAGACGTCCTTGATCGGGCCGTAGGCGCCCACCGAGTCGCCGTACAGGGTGGAGTAACCCACCGCCAGCTCGCTCTTGTTGCCGGGCGCGAGCACGATGTGGCCCTCCTGGTTGGAGATGGCCATCAGCGTCACGCCGCGCAGCCGGGACTGCAGGTTCTCCTCGGCCAGGCCGGTGAGCCCCAGCGACCCCATGTACGCGTCGAACATCGGGGCGATCGGCACGGTGCGCAGGTGCAGGCCGGTGCGGCGGGCGAGTTCGGCCGCGTCGCCCTTGGAGTGGTCCGAGGAGTACGCGGACGGCATCGACACGCCGAACACGTTCTCCGCGCCCACCGCGTCGCAGGCGATCGCGGCGACCAGCGCGGAGTCGATACCGCCGGACAGGCCGATCAGCACCGAGCGGAAGCCGTTCTTCGCGACGTAGGCGCGCAGGCCGGTGACCAGCGCGGCGTACACCTCGGCGTCGTCGCTCAGGTGCTCGGTCTCGGTGCCGGTGAACTCCGGGGTGTACGGCGCGACCGGCTCGGCCGACAGCGTCACATGGCGGATCTCCAGGCCGTCGTCCACCCGCCCCGACGGCACGGCGTCCGGTGCGGCCGGCAGGTCGAGGTCCAGCAGCACGCACTGCTCGACGAACTGCGGGGCCCGCGCGATGACGTCGCCGCGCTCGGAGACCACGATGGTGTCGCCGTCGAAGACCAGCTCGTCCTGGCCGCCGACCATCGCCAGGTACGCCAGCGTGCAGCCGGCCTCCTGCGCGCGCTTGCGGCACAGCTCCAGGCGGGTGTCGTCCTTGTCGCGCTCGTACGGGGAGGCGTTGACGGACAGCAGCAGCCCGGCGCCGGCCGAGCGGGCGGCCGGCACGCGGCCGCCGTCCTGCCACAGGTCCTCGCAGATGGCCAGGGCCACGTCCACGCCGCGGACCCGGACCACCGGCATGGTGTCGCCGGGCACGAAGTAGCGGAACTCGTCGAAGACGCCGTAGTTGGGGAGGTGGTGCTTGGCGAAGCGCAGCGCGACGCGGCCGCCGTGCAGCACCGCCGCGCAGTTCTGCGGGGCGCCGGCCGGCTGCCCGTACTTCGGCTGGGCGTTCTCGCTGCGGCCGAGGTAGCCGACGACGACCGGCAGGTCGCCGAGGCCCTCCTCGTCGAGCCGGCGGGCCAGGTCCACGAGGGCGGCCCGGCTGGCCTCCACGAAGGAGGACCGCAGCGCGAGGTCCTCCACCGGGTAGCCGGTGAGCATCATCTCCGGGAACGCCACGAGGTGCGCTCCCTGTGCCGCGGCATGCCGGGCCCAGCGCAGCACGGCCTCCGCGTTCCCGTCGATGTCGCCGACAGTCGAGTCGATCTGGTTCAGGGCGATCCGTAGTTGAGGCACGCCCCCAGTGTAATCGTCACTCCGACGCGATGTCGCTGTCGCAACGGTCACACGACGGTCCGGCTCCGCCGGGGAGCGGCCGTCAGGACGCGGACGGGACGTGGCGCGCCGCGGTGTGTCGCGCCAACGTGCGAAGCCTTGCGAAGTAGGCCGCGCAGTACTCGTCCTCGATCAGAGGTACGACCTTGTCGAGGCCGGCGACGCAGGCCCAGAGGATGGCTATGTCATCGGCGTCCAGTCCACCGGCGAGTTCTCTGATGACGACTCCGGCGACGTCGGCGTCCACGAGGACCAGCTCCACGCCCGCGATGTTCACACCGCGGAAGCCCGGCGGATAGGGGGCGTGCCGGTGCTCCTCCCACAGCTCGATGAGCCGCCTCCCGGGTGCGGTGCGAGGGCCCGGCGGCGTCATGGGCAGGGAAGAACCGACGGGCGGCCGCTGGTGCGGGTCGGCAAGGTCCGCCGTCGTCATGCCGTGGCCGTGGCGAGCATGTGGGAGCTCGCCGCGAGGAGGTCCGGGTACGGGTCTGCCAGGCGGGCGGCGGTCAGGGCGGCCTGGAACATGGGGGAGTCCAGTAGCGGGGTGCCGGTGTGCTGCTCCGCGGCCTTGAGGAGGGACCACGCCGGGCCTTCGATGCCGTGCACCGCGACGTCGTGGAGTCCGGCCGCCGCCATCTCCTCGGCCAGGCCCTCGGCGGTGTGGAAATAGGCGGCGGTGAAGCCCTTGCGCCCGGGCTCGTGGCGGCCGGTCACCAGGATGTCGGCGACCGCTTCCCGCACCGGTTCGCGGGTCAGGAAGGTGGTGGCGGTGTGCTCGAAGAGCGACGCGTAACGGCCGATCGCCGCTGCCGCCACGAGACCGCCCGGCTTCACCACGCGCCGGGCCTCGGCCAACGCCCGGTCCCGGTCGGCCCGTTCCAGCAGGTGGTAGAGCGGGCCCAGCAGCAGGACGACGTCGTACGAGTCCGTCTCGGCCCGCAACTCCCTTGCGTCGCCCGTCTCGGCGGTGCACCCCGTGGCCGCGGCCTGCTCGACGTGGCGGGCCACCGGATCCACCAGGTGCACGCGGTGGCCGTCGGCGACCAGCCAGGCCGCGTGAACGCCAGGGCCGCCGCCGACGTCCAGGACGTCGGCAGGCGCGGCGGGCAGCGCCGCGCGCAGGATCTCCTGGGTGCGGACCAGTTCGAGCCCCCCGTCGGCCGTCGTGGTCAGCCGGGCGGACTCGTCGAAGGTCTCGGTGTAGAACTCGATGATCTCAGGCGCCACTTGGGGTGAGAGGGTCATGCGAGCGATGCTCTACCCTGACCGGTCAACCTGTCCACCGAGTGAAAGCGCGACTCATGCCGAAACTCAAGTACGAGCAGATCGCCGACTCTCTGCGGAACCGGATCGCCGAGGGGGAGTTCGGTTCCGGGGCGTTGCTCCCCTCCGGGCGGGACCTCTGCGAGCAGTGGGGTGTTTCGCGCGCCACCGTGATCAAGGCCATGGAGGTCCTGCGGGGCGACGGTCTCGTCGCGGCCCGGCACGGACAGGGTTTCCGTGTCGTGGAGACACCGCTGGCGAGGCCGGCGGGGCGGCGCCTGGCCGGTTCCCCGCGGACGCGCGGTGGCCGCCCCTTCCGGCGGCTCGGCGCCCCGGCCCGTGAGGTCCCGCCGGAGGGGGTCTCGGCGGCTCTCGGCCAGGCGGCGGGTGCGCCCGCGCTGCGGCGGGACCGCATGGTGCTCTCCGCGGAAGGGTCGCCGTTCTCGCTGGTCAGCGCCTGGTTCCCGGCCGATGTGGCGGATCGGGCGCCGCGTCTTGCGCAGCGCGGACCGATCGCCGAGGGCACGACGCACTACGTTGCCAGGGAGACCGGGCGCAGTCCCGCCCGGGGCCGGGACGTCACGACGGTACGAACCGCCACCGCGCGGGAGGCCCGGAGCCTGGAGCGCTCGGACCCGCTGACCGTGGTGGTCGTCCTGCATACCGCGTACGACGCGGCGGACGCTCCGCTGGTCGTGGAGGAGGGTGTGACGCCCGCCGATCTCTGGGAGTTGGTCGACGACTACCCGATGGGGGAAGGGAACTGACGATCGCTTGACTGGACCGGTCAACCGGTCCAATCTCTAGGGGTGCGGTAACAGCCGTACCCCCGGCTGTCGTTGAGCCGGTGTGATCACTTCGAGTGCGCCCGTGGTCCCTTCGGCATGCCCGCGCGCGGACGCTCTCTGTCATGAGAGGTGCTGTCGGTGACCTTTGACGCCCAGGCCCCCGCTGCGGGCTTACCGGTCGTGGTGCGGCGGCTGTTCGAGGCCGAGCCGCAGTCGGTCCACGCTGCACGGGAGTTCGCGGCGGCGGCCCTGGACTGCTGGGGGCCGCTGAGCCGGACCGAGGACGTGCGGCTGTGCGTGTCGGAGCTGGCGTCGAACGCCCTGACCCACGGCACGAGCCGGGACCACTGCTTCCTGGTCGTCCTCGACCACGACGGCACCCGCGTGCGGGTCGAGGTCCACGACAGCCGTGGGCGCGACGAGGGGGCGGAGCCGAAGGTGCGGCGGCCCGGGGAGGGCGAGACCCGGGGGCGGGGGCTGCTCATCGTGGACGCGGTGGCGGACCGCTGGGGGGTCGAGGCGCGCGAGCCGCTGGGGAAAGTCGTGTGGGCGGAATTCGGGGGCGCGCGGGAAAGGTGACAGAAGGTGTCGTGATGGGGCGGCATCGTCGAGGGATGGACAACGACAGCAAGCAGCAGGACGCAGGACGCGACGGGGCGCTCAAGGGGCGGGTCGCGGTGGTGGCGGGGGCCACCCGGGGGGCCGGGCGGGCGCTCGCGGTGGAGCTGGGGCGCTCGGGAGCGCTGGTGTACGTGACCGGGCGGACCACGAGGGAGCGGGCCAGCGAGGTCGGGCGGACCGAGACGATCGAGGAGACGGCGGAGCTGGTGACGGCCGCCGGCGGCACCGGGATCGCCGTGCCCACCGACCACCTCGACGAGGAGCAGGTGCGCGCGCTCGTCGCGCGGATCGACCGCGAGCAGGGGCGGATCGATATCCTCGTCAACGACCTGTGGGGCGGCGAGCACCTGCTCGTCGACTCCGTCTTCGGCAAGAAGAGCTGGGAGACGCCGCTCGCCTCCGGCCTGCGGATCCTCGAACTGGGCGTGCGCTCGCACGTGATCACCGCGGCCCTGGCGCTGCCGCTGCTGATCCGCTCGGACGCGCCGCTGCTGGTGGAGGTCACCGACGGCACCGCCGCCTCGAACCGCCGCTACCGCGAGAACCTCTACTACGACCTCGCGAAGAACGCCCCGATCCGGATGGCGTTCGGCCTGGGCGAGGAGCTGGCGGAGTACGGCGGCACGGCGGTCGCGGTGACGCCGGGGTTCCTGCGCTCGGAGCAGATGCTCGCCCACTTCGGCGTCACCGAGGACAACTGGCGCGACGCGGTCGCCCGCGAACCGGACTTCGCCATCGCCGAGTCCCCGTACTACCTCGCCCGCGGAGTCGCCGCGCTCGCCGCCGATCCCGAGCGTGCGGCCCGCTGGAACCGCGGGTCCGCCTCCAGCACGGACCTCGCCCGGGCGTACGGCGTCACCGACCTGGACGGCAGCCGGCCGGACGCCTGGGGCTACATCGAGGACGTCCGGTACAACGGGATGGACCGCACGGCGGACGACTACCGCTGACCACCGGGGTCGCCGGACTCCGCCGAGTCCGGCGGCCCGTCCCCGTACAGCCCGGCCAGGCGCACCGCGTGCGCCCGGAACCGCGCGCGCAGGCCCGCGGGAGCCAGCACCTCCGCGTCCGCGCCCAGCCCGACCAGCTGCGCGAAGGCGACCTCCTCGGACTCCACCGGCAGGTCCAGAGTGACCCGCCCGGCGGCGTCCGGCGCGGTCGCGGAGGCCAGCGCCTTGCCGGCCCCGGCCGGGTCCGCCACGGCCGGCAGCCGGTCCAGGCCGGACCTGGTCAGCCGCACGGTCACCGTCGTGCGCAGCAGCGTGCGGGCGAACGCCGCGGAGTGCGCCTGCCAGTGGGCGGACAGGTCGAATGACGGGTCGCGGACGAACGGTTCGCCGGCGCCCGGCGCGGCGGACAGGGCGGTGACGCGGTCGACCCGGTAGGTGCGCCAGCCCCCGCTCGCGCGTCCGTTCCCGTCTCCCTTCCCGCCTTCGTTCCCGCTTTCGTTCGCGCCCTCGTTCCCGCCTCCGTCCCCGGCGCGCTCCGCGCCCGAGGTGCCGTCCGGGACACGGCCGACGACGTACCAGACGCCCGCCTTGAGGACGAGCCCGTACGGCTCCAGCCGCCGGGTCACCGCGCGGGCCGCGGTGCCGTCCCGCGCGGGCCGCGCGTAGGTCAGCTCGACGGTGCGGTCGGCCCAGACGGCGCGGGCGAGTTCGGGCAGCAGCTCCGGTGCGGACGGCTCCCGGAACCACGCCGGCGCGTCCAGGTGGAAGCGCCGCGCCGACGACTCGGCCGCCGCGCGCAGCGACGGCAGCAGGGTGGCCGACAGCTTCAGCCGCGCGGTGTCCGCCGCGTCCGACAGCCCGAGGTCCCGCAGGGCCGCGGGCAGCCCGGACAGGTAGAGGGTCTCCGCCTCCGTGGGGTGCAGGGTGGTGAGCCGGGTCCGGTAGCCCGGCGCCAGGCGGTAGCCGCCCGCCCGGCCGCGGTCGGCCCGGATCGGCACCCCCGCCTCCTGCAGCGCCTGCGCGTCCCGGATCACCGTCCGCTCGGACACCTCCAGCTCACGGGCGAGAGCGGACGCGGTGAGGCCGGGACTCGACTGCACGAGAAGCGCCATACGGATCAGACGGGCGGCACGCATGCCCCCAGCATCGCGAACCCCGCGACCCTTCGCCGCCCCACCCCCGGCCCGTGGGCGACGGACAACCCCCGGCCCGCGCGACGAAGATAAGACCGCGGGCAGGACGCCACCCCGCGCAGAACCCGGCCACCCCGCGCGCCGAAGCGCGCGGCCGGTCACCCCCCGGTCGCGCGCTCCTCCCCGTCGCCCGTCTCGCGCAGCGCGCCGCGCAGGACCTCAGCCTCTGAGCCAGACCGCCGTGTCCGACGGCAACCGGCCGTCGTCGGTCAGCTCGCCGGAGACGAGCAGGACGGCGGTGTGCGCCGGGAGTTCCGCGGGGGACGCACCCAGGTTCACCACGCAGACGAAGTCGCCGTCGCGGCGGAACGCGAGCACCTCGGGGGAGCTGTCGAGCCAGCTCATCGGGCCGTCGCCGAGGCCGGCCTCGGCGGCCCGCAGCCGCAGCGCCGCCCGGTAGAGGGACAGCATCGAGGCGGGGTCGGCGGCCTGGACCTCGGCGGTGCGCTCCGCCCAGTCCGCCGGCTGCGGAAGCCACGGCGCCGCGGCGCCCTCGGGGCTGAACCCGAAGGGCGCGGCGCTGCCGGACCACGGCAGCGGCACCCGGCAGCCGTCCCGCCCGGGGTTGGTGCCGGCGGAGCGCAGGTACATCGGGTCCTGGAGCTTGTCCAGCGGGATGTCCTCGGCCTCGGGCAGGCCCAGCTCCTCGCCCTGGTAGAGGTAGACGGAGCCGGGCAGTGCGAGCGTCAGCAGGGCGGCGGCGCGCGCCCGCCGGGTGCCGAGCGCCAGGTCGGTCGGGATGCCGAAGGCCTTCGTCGCGAAGTCGAAGCCGGTGTCCGCGCGTCCGTAGCGGGTCACCGTCCGCGTGACGTCGTGGTTGCACAGCACCCAGGTCGCCGGCGCGCTCACCGGCGCGTGCGCGGCAAGCGTCACGTCGATGGAGGTCCGCAGGCGGTCGCGCTCCCAAGGGCAGGCGAGGAAGTCGAAGTTGAAGGCCGTGTGCATCTCGTCGGGCCGCAGGTAGCGCGCGAAGCGCTCGGCGTCCGGCAGCCACACCTCGCCGACCAGGATGCGCGCGCCCGGGTAGGAGTCGGCGATCCGCCGCCAGCCGCGGTAGATGCCGTGCAGCTCGTCCCGGTCGATGTACGGGTGCGGGGCCGCGGGGTCGGCGGTGAGGTCCGGCAGGGCCGGGTCCTTCCAGACCATCGCGGCGGAGTCGATGCGCACGCCGCCGGCGCCGCGGTCGAACCAGAAGCGCAGGATGTCCTCGTGCTCGGCGCGCACGTCGGGGTGGTTCCAGTTGAGGTCCGGCTGCTCGGAGTCGAAGAGGTTCAGGAACCAGTCGCCGGGGGTGCCGTCGGGGTCCGTGGTCCTGGTCCAGGCGGGGCCGCCGAACTGCGACGGCCAGTTGTTGGGCGGCAGTTCACCGTGCTCGCCGCGTCCCGGCCGGAACCAGAACCGGTCGCGGGCCGGGCTGCCGGGGCCCGCGGCCAGCGCCTCGCGGAACCAGGGGTGCGCGGCGGAGATGTGGTTCGGCACCACGTCGATGACGGTCCTGATGCCCAGCGCCAGGGCCTCCGAGATCAGCTTCTCGGCCTCGGCGAGGGTCCCGAACACCGGCTCGACGTCCCGGTAGTCGGCGACGTCGTAGCCGCCGTCGGCCATCGGCGACGGGTACCACGGGCAGAACCACAGCGCGTTGACGCCCAGCTCGGCCAGGTACGGCAGGCGGGACCGCACCCCGGCGAGGTCGCCGGTCCCGTCGCCGTTGCTGTCGGCGAAGCTCCGCGGGTAGATCTGGTAGATGACCGCGCCGCGCCACCAGTTCTCGTCGGCCTCGGGCTGAGGGGTGTCTGCCACGTCAACGTCCTTTCGGGCAGGTGGGACCCCGCCGCCGGCCCCGGATGGCGGGGAAAATCGGTAGGAAGGACCGGCGGCGGAGTGCTGTGGGGTGGTGCGTTACGTGAGGCGTGCGGGCCGGCGCAGGAACGGCGCGGGGATCAGCCCTTGAGGCTGCCCGCGGTCAGGCCGGACATGATGTTGCGCTGGAAGAGCAGGAAGATCAGCAGGGTCGGCACCGCGGAGATGGCGAGCGCGGCGATGAGCACGTTCTCCGGTACGCCCTGCGACAGCGAGCGGATGCCGATGTTGATGGGCTGCTTCTGCGGGTCGGGCTCGACCAGCATCGGCCAGAGGAAGTCCTTCCAGACGTTCACCACGGCGAAGATCGAGACCACGCCCAGGATCGGCCGCGACATCGGCAGCACGATCGACCACAGGGTGCGCAGCGGGCTGGCACCGTCGATCGCGGCGGCGTGCATCAGGTCCTCGGGGATGGAGTCGAAGAACCGCTTGAGCAGGAAGATGTTGAAGCCGTTGGCGACGGTGGGCAGCCAGATCGCCCACGGGGTGCCGATCAGGTTGACGTGCAGCACCGGCAGGTCCAGCACCGTCATGTACTGCGGGACGATCAGCACGGTCGCCGGGATCATCAGGGTGGCGAGCATCGCGCCGAGGATCACCTTGCCCAGCACGGGCCGCAGCTTGGAGATGGCGTAGGCGGCGGCCACGTCGAAGACCAGTTGGAAGGCGAGCGCGCCGAACGCGTAGTACAGCGTGTTGAACAGCAGCCGGGCGAGCTTCAACTGGCTCCACGCCGTGTGGTAGTTGGACGCCTTAGGGTGGTGCGGGAAGAACGTCGGCGGGTTCGCCACCACTTCGGACGCGGACTTGAAGCCGCCGGTCGCCATCCAGTACAGCGGTCCGAGGAAGACCAGCGTGAAGACGACGAGGACGAAGGCCAGCACGATCCGGTAGACCAGCTTCCCCCTGGGCCGGTTGAGCGTGGCCGGGGATATCAGGGTCCGGTTCTGCGGAGTGAAAGACGCTGCCATGATCTGTTTCCCTTCCTTCCTCAGTCGCTGTTCCGGTTCAGGCGCGCGTACACGCCGGAGAACGCGGCGAGTACGAGCAGCAGGAAGAGACCCAGTGCCGCGGCACTTCCGAAGTTGTTGTAGCTGAAGGCGTACTGGTAGACCATGTAGACCACGGTCATGGTGGAGTTCTGCGGACCGTTTCCGCCGGTGAGCAGATAGACGTTGGTGAATTCCTGCATGGTCGCCACGATCTGCAGGAGCAGCATCATCGACAGCACCAGCCGGGTCTGCGGGATGGTGACGTGCCAGATCTTGCTCCACAGGCCGGCGCCGTCCAGGTCGGCGGCCTCGTACAGCTCACCGGGGATGTTCTGCAGCGCCGCCAGGTAGATCAGCGTGGCGCTGCCCATGTTCATCCAGGTGGCCGCGATGACCACCGAGATCATCGCGGTGTGGGACGAGTCCAGCCATTGCGAGGTCGGCAGGTGGAACGCCTTCAGCACATGGTTGAAGAGCCCGTAGTCGGGATTGTAGAAGTACTTGAAGAGCAGTACGCCGGCGACCGGCGGGAGCATCACCGGCAGGTACACCAGAATGCGCAGATAAGCCTGCGCGTGCCGCAGTTCGTTGAGCACGATGGCGACCACGAACGGCACCACGAAACCGATCACCAGCGCGTAGAGCGTGAACTGCGCGGTGTTCTTCCACGCGGTCCAGAAATACGGGTCGTGGTACACGCGGTCGAGGTTCCTGAATCCCACCCAGGAGGTGACGCCGCGCTTCTTCTCCTGGAAGCTCATGATGAACTCGCGGACCATCGGGTACCACGAGAACATCAGGAAGCAGAGCACCGCTCCGATGAGGAACCCGTGCGCCTGGAGGTTCTGCCGCAGTTTGCGGCCGCGCCCGGTGCCGGTCGGCCGGCCGGCGGTCCGCGGCCGCCCGGCGTGGGCCTTGGTGGTGTGCTCGGGGACGGTCGTCGCCGCCATGGGTGCTCCTCGACTGGGGAGAAGATGTGCTGTGCGGTCCGGGGCCGCGCGCGGGGGCCGGTCGGCGACCGGCCCCCGCGCGGGGCAGTGCTGTTACTGGCTGGCTGCCAGCAGCGAGTTGACCTGCGTCTCGGCGGTCGAGAGCAGCTTGGAGATGTCCGCGTTCTTGTTGGTCAGCACACCGGACATCACGGTGTCGAGCACGGTGTAGATCTTCTGGGCGTTCGGCGGCTCGGGGAGCACCGGCACCTGCGCGTCCACGTAGGTCTTGAAGTTGTCGACCGGCACGGTGGCGCTGGCGGTCTTCGTCTCGGTGTCCTTGGCCTTGGAGGCGCCGGTGAAGAAGAAGGGCTGCGGCAGGCCGACGGGCAGGCCGTCCGCCTTGTTCCGCGGGTAGTTGAACTGGCCCTTCTCCAGGGTCAGGTACTTGAAGTTGATCCAGGCGATGCCGGCCTTGATCTGGTCGGGCGTGGCCGACTTCTTGAACATGTAGTCGGCGCCGCCGAACAGCGCGGTCTTGCCGCCGGGGATCGGCGCCATGCCGATGTCGTCGAACTTGGCCTTGTACTGCTGGACGACCAGCGGGATGTCGTCGGGAGCGCCGACGTACATGCCGATCTTGCCGGTGCCCATGGCCTTCTGGACGTCGCCCCACTGCAGACCCGGGGTGGCCGGCATGGACTTGTCGGTCCAGCGCATGTCGTGCAGCGTCTGCAGCACGCCCTTGGTCTGGTCGTCGTTGAACGCGGCCTTCTGGCCGCTGTCGTCGACGGCCTTGCTGCCCACGCCGTACATCTCCGACACCAGGTGCCAACCGCCCTGGTTGCCGGCGCTGTTGTCCATGTAGCCGTTGATGCCCTTGCTGCCCAGCTTGTCCTGGATCACCTTGGCGTCCTGGCGGACCTCGTCCCAGGTGGTCGGCGGCTTGTTGGGGTCGAGGCCGGCGTCCTGGAAGATCTTCCGGTTGTAGATCAGGCCCATCTGGTAGTTGGACGTGGGCAGGCCGTACAACTTGCCGCTGTCCTTGAGGACGTTGAGGACGCCGGGGTCGATGTCCTTCAGGTTCGGGACCGTCTTGTCGTTGACGTACGCGCTGATGTCCGCCGCCTGGCCGGCGTCGAGCACCTGCTGCAGGTCCGTCATGTAGGTGTAGAAGGCGTCCGTCTCACTGCCGGCCTGCAGCATGGCGGTGAACTTGGCCGGGTCCTCGCACGGGAACGCGTCCTTGCTCTTGACCGTGACGTTCGGGTACTGCTTGTTGAACTCCGCGACGTCGTCGATCCACTGCTTGCGCTCGGCCGCCTTGGTCGTCGGCGGCTCGCAGTCGACGGAGATCGAGACCTTGGTCTTCGGGTCCAAGGGGGTTCCGGCGTCGGAGCTGGCCGCCTTGCTCCCCGTGTTGTCCTTCTTGCTGTCGGAGCACGCGGCACCGGTCAAACCGATCCCCGCGACCAGGGCGACTGCCACAAGTCTGCGGTAGCCGATTCTGCTCATGTCTCAACCCTTCCCCTGAACCACTGCGCGTCGTTGGACTGCGATCTGGGACCCCCGCGGCATGTGATGCACATGATGTCCGGCGTCGGTGTGCGCCGCCGTCCCGGGTTGGCTCAACGTACTGAACCCGATAGATGTCCGCAAGATGTCGCGTGAATTTCGCAAAGACACGACTCGGTTACGACGTGCGCAGCGGGCTTCCCTGCAGCGTGCAAGGCGGCCGGGACCCGGGGAAACGCAACGGCGCCGGGGTCGGGAACCTGTGTCCCGATCCCGGCGCCGCTGCCGGTCGACGGCCGCCGAAGCTGTTCGTCAGGCGTTCGTGCGCGCCTCCGGGTGCGGGATGCGGGCCGGGTGCGGAGCTGGTCCGGTGGAGCCGCGGACCACCAACTCCGGCTCGAAGAACAGCTCGTCGTGGTCCACCTTGGCGCCGCTGATCTCGCCGGCCAGCAGGTCCACGGCGGCCCGGCCCATCGCCTCGATGGGCTGCCGCACGGTGGTCAGCGGCGGCTCGGTGCAGTTCATCAGTGACGAGTCGTCGTATCCGATCACCGACACGTCCTCGGGTACCGACAGTCGGCGGCGGCGCGCGGCCCTGATCGTGCCCAGTGCCAGCAGGTCGGAGGCGCAGATGAAGGCCGTGATGCCGCGGGCCAGCAGCCGGCTCGCCGCGGCCTGGCCGCCCTCCAGGGTGAACAGCGCGTGCTCGACGGTCACCGACGGGTCGACCCGGCGGGCCGCGGCCAGCTTGCGCCGCGACGGCACGTGGTCCGGCGGGCCCAGGACCAGCGCGATCCGCTGGTGGCCCAGCGAGATCAGGTGGTTCATGGCCTGCTCGACCGCCACCGCGTCGTCGCAGCTGACCCGCGGGAAGTCCAGGTGGTCGATCGCCGCGTTCATCAGCACGGTCGGCAGGTTGCGCTCGGCCAGCCGCGCGTAGTGGTCGTGCGGGGACTCGGCCTGGGCGTACAGGCCGCCGAAGAAGACCACGCCCGACACGTGCTGCTGCAGCAGGAGTTCGACGTAGTCGGCCTCGGAGACCCCGCCGGCGGTCTGGGTGCACAGCACCGGCGTGAAGCCCTGCTGGGCCAGCGCGCCGCCGACGACCTCGGCGAAGGCGGGGAAGATCGGGTTCTGCAGCTCGGGCATGACCATGCCGACCAGCCGGGCGCGCTCGCCGCGCAGCTGGGTGGGCCGTTCGTATCCGAGCACGTCAAGGGCGGTGAGGACCGCGGCCCGGGTGGCGTCGGAGACGCCCGGCTTCCCGTTCAGCACCCGGCTGACGGTGGCCTCGCTCACCCCGACCTTCTTTGCCACCTCGGCAAGTCGTCGTGTCATGGCGTCGATTCTAGTACAGACACCGCAAGATTCTTGCGCCCAATTTGCGGGATCTCTGCAAGCCGTCCCGAAATTACGGGATCCCCTCGCCCAATTGCCCCCTGGCCGCCCCGCCGGATCCCCCAGCTTGCAAGCCCCGCACCCCGCCCACCCCACCCACCCCCGCCCCCCATGACACCCCTTGCAAGCCGGTTTCGCCGCCTGCGTGGACCCTCGGGCGCCCCTGTACTACCTGTCTGGGGTGCCCCATGGGCCCGCACCAATGCTCCCGGGGACGCCGGCGTAGGCATCGAGCCAAAGGGCCCGCCGGTGTCTAGAGGGTGGGGGTACCTCCCAGGCGAAGCTCTGGGGAGCGCGCAGTGAGCGCAGCGAGCGAGCACGATCGACCGGCAGACACCGGGCTTAAGGGCCCGGCGGCGAGAGGCCGGCAAAAAGGGCCAGGACGTCCACCCTGCCAGCTACGGCAACCGGTCACGTCCAGCTGCTGCGTTGACCTCCCCATGCTCCCGCAGGTACAGCGCCCGCAGGGCGATCTCGGTGGCGAAGCGGTCGTCGGGGTCGTTGAGGCGTTCGCCGAAGGCGCGGTCCAGGATGCGCAGGCGGTAGCGGACGGTCTGCGGGTGCACGCCGAGCAGGTCGGCGACCTGGGCGGCGGTGCCGCGGGTGGTGAGCCAGATCCGCAGGGTGTCGATGAGCCGGGTGCGCTGCGTGGCCGTCAACCCGACGAGCGGGCCGAGGTACTTGCGGGTGAGCTGGTCCACCAGCGCGGGATCGCCCAGCAGCCACAGCGGCAGCAGGTGGTCCTCGCTCAGCGCGACGCCGTTGTCCTCGATCACTCCGGACTCGGAGAGCGCCAGGGTGTGCCGGGCCCAGCGCAGCGAGTCCGCCGCCTCGCCGAGCGGCACTGTCAGCCCGACCGCCGCCCGGTTGCCGGCCAGCGCCGCGGTCAGACAGGCGCGGCGGTCGGCGGTGAAGGGGCCGGGCACCAGTAAGTGCGGCTCGGGGTCGGCGAGGTCGGCGAGCACGTCCCGGTCGAGCAGTGCCCGCGACGGGTGGGCCTCGGGGCCCAGTGCCACCAGCGTCACCTCGTCCGGCAGCGGCCAGGCGGAGTGCTCGGCGAGTTCGGCGAGGGCGCTGCGGGCGACCGCGGCGCCGCCGAGGATGCGGCGCAGCAGCCGCCGGCGCCGGTTGTCCGGTTCCTCGCCGAGCTCGGCGAGCGCCTGCTCGTAGCCCTCGCGGGAGAGTTCGGCCAGGTCGCCCATGTAGGCGAAGAGGGCGTCGGCGAAGGTGAGCATGAACGACGCGGAGAGGTTGTAGCGGCGGCCGACGGTGCGCACCCTGCGCAGCGCGACCTGGCAGCCGATCCGGTACGCGGCCTGGAGCGAGTCCAGGCTCCGGCCCTCGTACGCCTCGAACCGGCCGAACTGGCGGCACAGGTCGTCGCGCAGGGCGCTGGTGGCGGTCGGGGCGGCCACCCGGTCGACGAAAGCGGCGATGCTCTGCTCGATACCGAATTTGATCACCCGGCCGTTGGGGCCGTCCAGCAGCACCCCGTATTCGGGGATCGCCGCGACGATTTCAGCCGCCATCTCTTTTAAAAGACCGGGCAGTTCGGGTCGCATGACCGCGGCGAACTCCCGTGGAATCGGACCCATCGGTTCCGCTTGTTCCGGGGTCTGCCGCATTACGGCCATCCCCTCCCCCTTCCCGGACGCGGCATTGCGTCGGTGACGTTGCTGCAACATAGACCACGCGAGCACGGAGCGCAGCACCCCGGACACGGAAACGTTGTCTCAGGCATCTGATCAGCGCATGCCTGGCGGTGCGTGGGGGGAGGTGTTCCCGGTGTCGCCGCTGCTGCGGCCGCTGCCGGGCTCGCGGGACCGGGTCGGCACCGTGGCGCAGACCGTACCGCGACGGGCGGGGCGCGGGTAGCGGGAACCGTCCCGGAGCGGGATCTTGCGCACCTTCTTACAAAAACGCCCGGGCGGCTGTTGCCGCGGTGACAAAGAATTACCCGGCAGTAGGGTCCGGTACAGAATCTTGGCGCGGATTATTGCGCCCCTGGGTTACCCGTGCGTAACGTCCAGCTCCGCAAGGGCAACCGACCGGATTCGGTACCCACGTTCCAGGTAGTGAGCCGCAGCCGAATTCCCGCCCCAGCAGCGGGGATCCGGTTTATCGAGCACGTCAACTCCCAGGAAGGACCAGCCCGTGCGCAAGCTCTCTCCCCTCACCAAGAGCGGACTCTTCACCGGCTCCGCGATTGTCGCCGCCCTCGTCCTCGCCGCAGGAACCGCCAACGCGTCCGGTTCGTGGACCGTGACCGGCGGCGGCAGCTTCAGCGCCACGTCGACCAACTCGACGCTCACCGACCCCAGCACCGGCACCCAGCTCAAGTGCACGACGTCGACGGCGAACGGCGGCGCCGACAACGCCGTCGGCCGCGACGGCAACCAGATCGCCCACATCGACAGCATCACGTGGGCCAGCTGCTCGGGTCCGCTGGGCATCAGTTTCAACGTCACCGCGAAGAACCTGCCGTGGTACCTCAACGCCGTCAGCTACTCGGCACCGATCGTGACCGGAACGCTCACCGGCGTCGAGGCGTCCATCGGAGGGTTCGGCTGCACCGCCGACTTCGGTGGCGCGGGCGGCGCCGGCACGCCGGCCACGCTCGACGTCCAGTACAACAACACCACCCACACGCTGACGGTGCTCGGCACCGGCGACCTGACCACCTACAACGTGTCGGGCACGTGCCTCGGCCTGCTCAACAACAACGACGTGGTCTCGTACAAGGGCGACTACCCGCTGAGCCCGGCCACGCTGAACATCGTCCCCAGCTGATCGCTCGCTGAGCGCGGACGGCACATCGCATGCCGGCAGGGACCCCGACTCCGTGACCCGGAGCCGGGGTCCCTGCCCCAAGAAGGGGGCATCCATGCGACGTCGAGACGCCCCGGACGTTCAGTCAGCCGTAGGTGAGCGTCCGGAGGCGGGCGCGCTCAACCCGGGGACAACACTGCCCTCGCCCCGGGGACCGGTTACTCACTGGACGACAAAATTCCGCTTTCCCCTTGTCGGCCGGTGACAAGAAATACCCCCTCGGTGAACCCGGTGAATCTCTCCGTGTTCGATCACTTGTCTGAGCTTATTACCCGCACGTAATGTCCTGGCGCCGAGCCTGCCTTGAGGAGTTCGATGATGAGGGGTGGCGTGAGATCGCGTCGATCGGTGCGGCTCGCGGCCGTGGGTACGGCCGCGCTGGTGGCGGGGGTACTGCCGGGGACGAACTCCGCGGCGAGCGGGGGGCAGGGGGAGTTGTCGCTCTCCTACGCCTGCCAATTCGCTTCGGGCGAGCAGGACGTGACCGTCGCATTCAGCGAGCAGTTCCCGCAGACCGCGGAGGTCGGAAAGCCCATCGTGCCGGGTGACCTGACGATGGCCGTCACCGTTCCGCGCGCCGGCGTCACCGCGATACTGCCCGCGGACACCGCGTCGGTAGCCGCCAGCGGGGATCTCAAGACCCGTGTGTCGCAGGGGAGTTCCTCCGTCGACACCGACTGGTCCGGCCTCGAGGCCCAGGACACCTCGGTGGCCGGCACCGACGACCTGGTGCTGACCCTCAGCGGCAAGGTGCCGGGCGTCACGGTCAGCGCCGCCGGCGATGTCGGCTTCTCCATGGGCCAGTTGGCGCTGACCCTGCACCCGCAGCCGGCGGCCGGCGGAACGCCGACGTCACCGGATCCCGGAGCGTCGACGGCGGACACCACCGCACCGGACGCGACCGCGGCCACCGCCGCCACGGACCTCACCGGCACCTGCACACCCGACGCCACCCAGGACGCCACGCTGGCGACCGTCCACGTGCCGGGCGCGCCGGGACTGCCGGCCCCCGGCGGGTCGGGACCGTCGACCGGTACCGGGCACGGGGGGCAGGTCGCCGGACGCGCCCCCACCGGAACCGCCACCGCCACCGGCTCGGGACCGGGCAATCCGGCCGCGGCCGGGACGAGCGGGACGTCCGGCGGCAGCATCGTCCCGCAGGACGAGCCGATCCACTCCGGACTGACCACCTGCGGCAAGGTGCCGATCGCCCCGCTCGACCCGAAGCGGCTGCCGCCGGTCAACGCCGGCGCGGTCGTCCTTCCGCTGCCCGGCATGCCGCCGTTCCCGCCGGTGTCGCAGTGCGGTTTCGCGGTGGGCTTCTCGAACGTCAACAAGCTCAAGGGCGCGATGATCGTCAACGACCCGCACGCCAAGCCGGTGATGGCGGAGATCAACTCCGGCCAGCGCAAGGTGCTCGACTGGGCCCACCAGTACATCGAGGTCGACTCGATCATCGCCCTGACGCTGCCGCCGTCCCACTCCACCTTCCTCACCTACGGCTTCATGCCCACCACCGCGGACGTGGAGTTCGTGCCGCGCGGGGTGTTCACCGTGGTGCAGGTCGGCGACGACTTCTTCAACCAGCCGATCCTCACCACCATCGGCGGCTACCAGGACATCCGGATCCACAACGTGAAGATCAACGGCACGCCGCTGGACGTCGGCCCGAACTGCCACACCGCCACCCCCGTGGACGTCGTCATGCACGGACGCAAGGACGGCCAGCTCCCGGACAACGACGGCAAGCCGGACTACGACATCAAGGACGGCGGTCCGCTGACCGACGACAACCTGGTGATCCCGCCGTTCACCGGCTGTGCCTCGCACGGCGAGGACCTCGACGCGCTGTTCACCTCCGCGCTGTCCGGTCCGGGCAACTCGCTCAACATGTCGCAGGGCCACCTGTGCGACCCGGTCCAACTGCCCGTGTCGTGCCAGCCCGAGATCCAGATCCCCCCGCTCCCGCAGCGCAAGAAGTAACCCGAAGACATTCAGCGCGGGAAGCACACCGCCGCACCCGCCATCCACCCTCAACCCACCGGGAGGTGCAATGGGAATCGAAGTGATCGTCGAAGGTCTGACGAAGTCCTTTGGCAAGCAGACCGTCTGGCAGGATGTGACGCTCACTCTGCCGCCCGGCGAGGTCAGCGTGATGCTGGGGCCCTCGGGGACCGGCAAGACGGTGTTCCTGAAGTCGATCATCGGGCTGCTCAAGCCCGAGCGCGGCCGGGTGCTCGTCGGCGGCGTCGACATGGTCAACAGCCCCGAGCGGGACGTCTACGAGGCCCGCAAGATGTTCGGCCTGATGTTCCAGGACGGCGCGCTGTTCGGCTCGATGAACCTGTTCGACAACATCGCCTTCCCCTTGCGCGAGCACACCCGCAAGAAGGAGTCGGAGATCCGCCGGATCGTCATGGAGCGGATCGACATGGTCGGCCTGCTCGGCGCCGAGGGCAAGCTGCCCGGCGAGATCTCCGGCGGCATGCGCAAGCGGGCCGGGCTGGCCCGGGCACTGGTGCTCGACCCGCAGATCATCCTGTGCGACGAGCCCGACTCGGGCCTGGACCCGGTCCGCACCTCCTACATCTCGCAGCTGCTGATCGACCTCAACGCGCAGATCGACGCGACGATGCTGATCGTCACCCACAACCTCGACATCGCCTCGACGGTGCCCGACAACATGGGCATGCTCTTCCGCCGCGAACTCGTCGCGTTCGGGCCCCGCGAGCTGCTGCTGACCAGCGACGAGCCGGTCGTCCGGCAGTTCCTCAGCGGCCGGCGGGTCGGCCCGATCGGGATGTCGGAGGAGAAGGACGAGGCGACCATAGCCCTGGAGCAGCTCAACGGCGACGCCGTCGGTTCCGGTGAACCGCCCCGCATCGTCCCGCAGTTGCAGCCCAGCCCCGGGCTGCCGCCGCGGCAGGCGGTGCAGCGGCGCAAGGCGCGGGTGCTGTCGATGTGGGAGACGCTGCCGGTGTCCGCCCGCGAGGCGATCAAGGCCGGGCTCACCCCGCAGGGGGAGCCGGCATGACCGCACCCGTCCGCCCGGCGCCCGGCGTGCGCGCGCCGCGCCGCGGCTTCCCCGGCAGCGGGGCGCTGCGCGAGACCGGCCAGTTGATGACGCTCGCCGCGACCACCGTCCGGGACACCTTCCGCCGGCCGTTCCAGGTGCGCGAACTCATCGAGCAGTTCTGGTTCGTGGCCAGCGTGACGATCCTGCCCGCGGCCCTGGTGTCGATCCCGTTCGGCGCGGTGATCGCGCTGCAGGTCGGATCGCTGACGCAGCAGCTGGGCGCCCAGTCGTTCACCGGCGGCGCGAGCGTGCTGGCCGTCATCCAGCAGGCCAGCCCGCTGATCGTGGCGCTGCTCATCGCGGGCGCCGGCGGCAGCGCGATCTGCGCCGACCTCGGGTCGCGGAAGATCCGCGAGGAGCTGGACGCGATGGAGGTGATGGGCGTCTCGCCGGTGCAGCGGCTGATCGTGCCGCGGGTGCTCGCCACCATGCTCGTCGCGCTGTTCCTCAACGGCCTGGTGTCGGTGGTCGGCACCGCGGGCGGCTACTTCTTCAACGTGGTGATGCAGCACGGCACGCCCGGCGCGTACCTGTCCAGCTTCTCCGCGCTCGCCCAGCTCCCCGACCTGTACATCAGCGAGATCAAGGCGCTGATCTTCGGGTTCATCGCCGGCATCGTCGCCGCCTACCGCGGGCTGCACCCCAAGGGCGGGCCCAAGGGCGTCGGCGACGCGGTCAACCAGTCCGTCGTCATCACCTTCCTGCTGCTGTTCTTCGTGAACGTCGTGCTGACCGCGATCTACCTGCAGCTCGTCCCGCAGAAGGGAGCCTGAGCGATGGCACTGCTGGACAAGGACGCGCCGCGGTCCGAACCGCCGCCACCACCCCCGCGCGGCGCGCCCGGCGGCACCCGCTGGCTGCGCTGGCTCGACGAGACCGGCGACCACTTCATCTTCCACATCACCGCCGTGCTGTGGATCCCGCGCACCCTGCGCCGCTATCTGAAAGAGGTGCAGCGGCTGCTCGCCGAGGTGGCGTTCGGCAGCGGGGGCCTGGGCGTCATCGGCGGCACCGTCGGCGTGATGATCGGCATGACGCTGGCCACCGGCACCGTCGTCGGCCTGCAGGGCTACGCGGCGATGAACGAGCTGGGCACCACCGCGTTCACCGGCTTCATCTCCGCGTACTTCAACACCCGCGAGATCGCCCCGCTCGTCGCCGGACTCGCCCTGTCCGCCACCGTCGGCGCGGGCTTCACCGCCCAGCTCGGCGCGATGCGGATCAACGAGGAGGTCGACGCGCTGGAGGGCATGGGCGTGCGCAGCATGCCCTACCTGGTCACCACCCGGATCATCGCCGGCGTCGTCGCCATCATCCCGCTGTACGGCATCGGCCTGCTCAGCAGCTACGCCGCCTCCCGGCTGGTGACGGTGTGGGTCAACGGGCAGTCGTCCGGCACCTACGACCACTACTTCAACCAGTTCCTGTCACCGGCCGACGTGCTGCTGTCCACACTGAAGGTGCTGATCTTCAGCATCGTGGTGATCCTGGCGCACTGCTACTACGGCTACACCGCCAAGGGCGGCCCGGCCGGGGTGGGCATCGCGGTGGGCCGCTCGGTGCGCAACGCCATCGTGATCATCGCGCTCACCGACTTCTTCCTCAGCCTGGCGATCTGGGGCGCCACGACGACGGTGCGGGTGGCGGGATGACGGCCACCGACACCCGGCCGCTGGCCCCGCCGCCGCTGCGCCGCCCCCGCCGCATCACCACCGCGGGCCGCCGTACCGCCGGCATCGTCTTCCTGCTCGTGCCGGCCCTGCTGGCCTGGCTCGCCGTGGCCGTCTACGACAAGGCGTTCACCGACGAGGCCACCGTCACCGTGGAGACCGGCAGCACCGGCAACGAGATGCACCAGGGCGCCGACGTGAAGATGCGCGGCGTCGTCGTCGGCCGGGTGTCCGCCATCCACGCCGACGGGCAGGGCGCCCGGCTGACCCTGGCCCTCAAGCCCGGTGCGCTGCGCCGCATCCCGGCCGGCGTCACCGCGCAGATGCTGCCGACCACCCTGTTCGGCGAGCGCTTCGTGGCGCTGGTCCCGCCGGCCGGGACCGTCGCCGGCGGAACGACGCTGGCCGCCGGCGACACCATCGACCAGGACCGGTCCAGCAACGCCATCGAGCTGCAGCAGGTGCTGGACAACGTGATGCCGCTGCTCACCGCCGTCCAGCCGCAGAAGCTCTCCGCCACCCTCAACGCGGTCGCCACCGCGCTCGACGGCCGCGGCACCCAGCTGGGCACCACCCTCGTCCAGCTCGACCGCTACCTGACCAAGCTCAACCCCGAACTGCCCGCGCTCAACGACGACATCAAGCAGCTGGTCACCGTCAGCCACGTCTACGACGCGGCGGCGCCCGACCTCGTGCAGGCCCTCACCGAGTTCACCAGGACCAGCGGCACCATCGCCGAGGAGCGCGCGAACCTCAGCACCGTCTACGGCTCGGCCACCGCGACCTCGCAGGACCTCACCACGTACCTGCGGCAGAACAAGGACAACCTGATCCGGCTGTCCGCCGACAGCCGCGGCACCCTCGGGCTGCTCGCGAAGTACGCGCCCTCCTTCCCCTGCACCCTGCGCACCCTCGCCGACTTCGTGCCGGCCATGGACAAGGCGCTCGGCAAGGGCACCGCCCAGCCCGGGCTGCACGTCGACCTCACCTCGGTGCCCTCCCGCGGCAAGTACGTCGCCGGCCAGGACACCCCGGTGTACGACGCCGGCGGCGGCCCCACGTGCTACTCCGTCCCGTACACCGGCCACGGCACCACCCCGCTGGCCAACTCCCCGCAGGAGAACGAACTGGTCAACGAACTCCTCGCCCCGTCCCTGCACAGCTCGCCGCAGGACCTGCCGGACTGGAGCAGCCTGCTGACCGGGCCGGTCTTCCGAGGGACGGAGGTGACCGTCAAGTGAAGCGCCGCTCCCTGGTCGGGCCGATCGTCAAGTCGCTGATCTTCGTCCTGGTCACCGCGCTGGCCACCGCCGTGCTGGCGATCAGCATCGCCGGCGCCGACGTCGGCGACACCTCCGGCTACAACGCCCGGTTCACCGACACCACCGGACTGACCTCCGGCGACAGCGTCCGCATCGCCGGGGTGAAGGTCGGCCAGGTCGACTCCATCAAGGTCGTCGACCACCGGTACGCGCAGGTGCACTTCTCGGTGCAGAAGGACCGCACCCTGCCCGCCTCGGCCACCGCGACCATCAAGTACCTCAACATGGTCGGCCAGCGGTACGTCGACCTCGCGCAGGGCACCGGGCCGGTCGGCGCCGTGCTGCACCCCGGCGACACCATCCCGCTCCAGCACACCACGCCCGCACTCGACCTCACCCAGTTGTTCAACGGCTTCCAGCCGCTCTTCCAGGGCCTGTCGCCCAAGGACATCAACCAGCTGGCCGGCGAGATCGTCCAGGTGCTGCAGGGCGAGGGCGGCACCGTCGACTCGCTGATCAGCAGCGTCGGTTCGCTGACCACCACGCTGGCCGCCAAGGACCAGGTCATCGGGCAGGTCATCGACAACCTCAACTCGGTGCTGACCACCGTCAACACCCGCGAGGCCGGCTTCAACGACCTCGTCACCACGCTCCAGCAGCTCGTCACCGGCTTCTCCCAGGACCGCGAGCCGATCGGCCAGTCGATCACCGCGATCTCCCGGCTGACCACCAGCACCGCCGGACTGCTCGACGACGGGCGCGCGCCGCTGAAGGACTCCATCGCCCAACTCGGCCGGCTGTCCACCAACCTCGCCGACAGCAGCCCGCAGCTGGAGGACTTCCTGAAGAAGACCCCGCAGAAGTTCCAGGCCATCGGCCGCACCGCCAGCTACGGGTCCTGGCTCAACCTCTACCTGTGCCAGGCGACCGTCGAGGGCGTCACCACCCTCGACGGCAGCAAGCCGTCCACCGGCATAGCGATCACCGAAGCGAGGTGCCGCTCATGACGCCCGCACGCACCGGACCCCGGCGGGTCCCCGGGCTGCGCCGCCTGCTCCGCGATCCCGCGAACCGCGGCCGGCCGCTGTTCCGGCCGCTGCGCGAACGCAGCCCGGTCCTGGTCGGGGCCGTCGGCCTCGCGCTGCTGGTCCTGGTCAGCCTGGTCGCGTACAACGCCGACGCGCTGCCGGTGATCGGCGGCGGCACCTCGTACTCCGCCGACTTCAGCGAGGCGGCGGGGCTGCGGCCCGGCAACGAGGTGCGGGTCGCGGGCGTCAAGGTCGGCAAGGTCACCGGCGTCTCGCTGGACGGCGACCGGGTCAAGGTCACCTTCAAGGTCCGCCACACCTGGATCGGCGACGCCAGCACCGCCGCCATCGGCATCAAGACGCTGCTCGGCGAGAAGTACCTGGCCGTCGACCCGCTGGGCAACGCGGCGCAGAACCCCGGCACGCGCATCCCGAAGAGCCGCACCACCTCGCCGTACGACGTCACCCAGGCGTTCAACGGCCTGGGGCAGACGCTCGGCGCGATCGACACGCAGAAGCTGGCCACCAGCTTCCAGACGATCTCCGACACGTTCAAGGACACCCCCGCGTCGGTGCGCAGCGCCGCCACCGGGCTGTCGGACCTGTCGCGGACCATCTCCAGCCGGGACGCCCAGCTCGCCAACCTGCTGGCCGGCAGCAAGCAGCTCACCAAGACCCTGTCGGACCAGAACGGCCGCTTCCAGCAACTCCTCACCGACGGCAACCTGCTGCTGTCCGAGGTCCAGCAGCGGCGCGACGCCATCCACTCGCTGCTCACCGGCACCGAGGCGCTGGGCACCCAGCTGGGCGGCCTGGTCGCCGACAACAACCGCCAGCTGGGGCCGACCCTGGACGCGCTGGACCGGGTCACCTCCGTGCTGACGGCCAACCAGTCCAGCCTCGACAAGGTGCTCGCGCTGGCCGGCCCGTACTACCGCATCGTCGGCAACACCCTCGGCAACGGACGCTGGTTCGACAGCTACCTGTGCGGCCTGGTGCCGAAGAGCTACCTGCCCGCGGGCACCCCGCCGGCCACCGGATGCATGCCGCCCAAGGCGACAGGAGGCACCTCATGATGTCGGCCCGTCCCCTGCGGCGGCTCCTGCCCGGGCGGTCCGGACGGTCCGCCCGGCCCGCCGGCGAGCGCCCGGACCGGCGGCGCACCGCCCTGCGGATCGGCGTCGTGGCCACGGTCCTCGCCGTGGTCGCCGCGGCCGCGACGGCCGCCGGCGTGTGGGCGTTCGGCGGACCCGACGGCCCGCACGTCACCGCGTACTTCGACCGCACCGTCGGCGTCTACAAGGGATCCGACGTGCGGGTGCTCGGTGTGAAGGTCGGCACCGTCACGTCCGTGCAGCCGCAGGGCAAGCAGGTCAAGGTGGTGCTCGCCCTCGACCACGGTGTGAAGATCCCGGCGAAGGCCGGCGCGGTCGTGGTCGCGCCCAGCGTCGTCGCCGACCGCTACGTCCAGCTCACCCCCGCCTACACCGGCGGCCCGCGGCTGGAGGACCAGGACGAGATCCCGGCGACCCGCACCGCCACCCCGGTCGAGGTCGACCAGCTCTACGACAGCATCACCCAGCTCAGCACCGCCCTCGGGCCCAACGGCGCCAACGCCACCGGCGCGCTGTCCCGGCTGCTCGACACCGGCGCGCAGAACCTCGACGGCAACGGCAAGGCGATCGGCGACAGCATCGCCCAGCTCGGTGCCGCCTCCAAGACGCTGGACGGGCACAGCGGCGACCTGTTCGCCACCCTGTCCTACCTGCAGTCCTTCACCTCGATGCTGAAGGACAACGACGGCAAGGTGAAGGCCGCCACCGACCAGCTGTCCACCGTCACCGGCTTCCTCGCCGACGACAAGGAGGACCTCGGCGGCGCCCTGCAGCAACTGTCCACCGCGCTCGGCCAGGTGAAGAGCTTCATCCAGGACAACCGCACCCGGCTGAAGACCAGCATCGCCAAGCTCGCGCCGATCACCCAGACCCTGGTCGACCAGCGGGCCTCGCTCGCCGAACTCCTGGACACCGCACCGCTCGCCGCCGACAACGTGCTCAACGCCTACGACCCGCAGCACGGCACCCTCGACGGCCGTGCCAACATCAACGAGCTGAGCATGGGACCGAACCTGACCACCGCGAGCACCGCCATCACCAGCGGCGACGGCACCACCGCGGGCACGTCCGGCACCACGCCGACCTCCTCCACCCTGCAACCGGTCGCGCCGGGCACGAGCACCCTGCCGCTGCCCCTGCCGCCGGTCGGCACCGTCTACGGCAGCACGCCGGCCAAGGGAGCGGCCCGATGAGACGGCCCATCACCGCGGCGGCCGGCGGCGCCGTCCTCGCCCTGGCCCTGACCGGCTGCGGCATCGGCGGCGTCCAGAACCTCCCGCTGCCCGGCGGCGCGAACCTGGGCGCCCACCCCTACACCGTCAAGGCCCGGTTCGCCGACGTCCTCGACCTCGTCCCGCAGTCCTCGGTCCGCGTCAACGACGTCGCCGTCGGCCGGGTCACCGGCATCTCGCTCGGCTCCGACGGCTGGTCGGCGGTGGTCACCATGAAGGTCAACGGCAAGGTGGACCTGCCCGCGAACGCCTACGCGCACCTGGAGCAGTCCAGCCTCCTCGGCGAGAAGTACGTGCAGCTGTCCGGGCCGCCGTCCGGCGAGGCCGCCACCGGGCGGCTGGGCGGCGGCGCGACGATCCCGCTGTCGCACACCAACCGCAACCCCGAGGTCGAGGAGGTCTTCGGCGCCCTGTCGATGCTGCTCAACGGCGGCGGCATCCAGCAGCTGAAGACCATCAGCACCGAACTCGACAAGGCGCTCACCGGCAACGAACCGCAGATCCGGGACATGCTCACCCAGGTCGACACCCTCGTCTCCGACCTCGACACCCACAAGCAGGACATCACCGACGCCCTCGACGGCGTCAACCAGCTGTCCGACACCCTGGCCACCCGCGACCGCGCGATCGGCACCGTGCTCACCGGGCTCAGCCCCGGCCTGAAGGTGCTCGACCAGCAGCGCGGCTCGCTGGTCACCATGCTCCGCTCGCTCGACACCCTCTCCGGGGTCGCGGTGGACACCGTCGACCGGAGCAAGGACGACATGGTCGCCGACCTCAAGGCGCTCGCCCCGACCCTGCAACGCCTCGCCGACGCCGGCAAGGACCTGCCGGACTCCCTCCAGGTGCTGCTCACCTACCCGTTCACCGACGAGGTGCTCAACGGCGTCAAGGGCGACTACCTCAACGTGTACCTGGACCTGACCGCCGCCCCGGGCACCCAGCTCGTGCCCGCCCTGCTGCCGGACGACAGCACCTACCCCGACGTCGGCCCGATCTACACGCCGAGCGCGCTGAAGAAGCAGAAGGAGTCCCTCCCGCTGCCGCTGCCGTCGGTCACCACCACGAGGGGCGGCCGCTGATGCTCACCAAGACCACCATCGCCAAGAACATCGCCTTCCTGCTGATCGCCGTCCTCGTCCTCGGCTACATCGGCGTCCGGTACGCCGACCTCGGCCGCTACGTCGGGCTGCGCGGCTACTACACCGTCAACGTCCAACTCCCGGAGACCGGCGGCCTGTTCACCAACGCCGACGTCACCTACCGCGGCGTGTCGGTGGGGCGCGTCGGCCCGGTGACGCTCACCGGCGACGGCGTCGAGGCGTCCCTGCGCATCGACGACTCCGCCCCGCACATCCCCGCGGACCTCAAGGCCGTCGTGGCGAACCTCTCGGCGGTCGGCGAGGAGTACATCGACCTCCAGCCGAGCACCGACCAGCCGCCGTACCTGCACGACGGTTCGCGCATCACCCGGGCCGACGCCCGCATCCCCGCGCCCGTCACCAACCTGCTCACCAGCGTCAACGACCTCGCCGGCTCGGTACCGCTGAACTCCCTGCGCACGGTGGTCGACGAGTTCGGCAAGGCGTTCAACGGGCAGGCGGGCAACCTGCAGTCGCTGCTCGACAGCAGCGGCCACTTCATCTCCGCCGCCGACCGCAACCTGCCGGGCAACACCCAGCTCATGGTCGACGCGCAGACGGTGCTGCGCACCCAGGCCGACGAGGGCGACGCCTTCACCTCCTTCGCCTCCAGCGCCAACCAGCTCGCCGCGCAGCTCAACACCTCCGACACCGACCTGCGCCGGCTGATCGCCGCGGCCCCCGAGGCGGCCGGGCAGGTCACCGCGCTGCTGCGGGACGTCGGCCCGGACCTGAGCGTGGTGCTGGCGAACCTGCTGACCACCTCCGACGTGGCGGTGACCCGGCAGGACGGCATCCGGGAGTTCCTGGTCAAGGTGCCGGCGGTCGCCGCGGCCGGCTCCACCGCGATCACCTCCCAGGGCGTGCACTTCGGCATGGCGGTCACCTTCTTCTCGCCGCTGCCCTGCACCTCCGGATACGGCGGCACCACGTACCGCAACGGCCTGGACACCAGCGCGCCCGCCACCGCGTTCAACACCGCGGCCCGCTGCACCGCACCCGCCTCGTCCGGCATCGACGTACGCGGCTCGGCGCACGCGCCCGGCGGCGCGTCGGTCCCGGACCCCGTCCAGCCCGGCTCGGTCCTGCCCACGGCGACCTCGGCCACCACCTCGGGCAGCGCGCCGGCCGGCACCCGCACGGCCACCGCAGGACCGCTGCTGCCCGGCGCGCTGGGCCTGCCGGGACTGCCGTCCGGCGGACCCACCACCCTCGCCGGCCTGCTCGGTCTGGAGGACACCCCGTGACCACACCTGCAACCCCCGCGTGGGCCGCGGTCCGGCGCCGGGCCACCCTGGTCTGGACGGCCGGCTGGACGGTGGCCGCGCTGCTCCTCGGCCTGGCCGCCTGGTCGTACGCGACCACCCGCGGCGACGACGCGCTGCGCTTCGGCAAGGCGCGCGACGCCGCACTGGGCGCCGGCCGGCAGGACATCGCGCGGCTGAACACCGTGGACGCCGCGCACCTGGACCGCGACCTGGGCCTGTGGCTGGACGCGACCACCGGGCCGCTGCACGACCAGCTGACGCGTACCCACTCCGCGGACGCCGACCAGTTGAAGGCGTCGGGCACGTCGACCCGCGGCACCGTCACCGACGCGGCCGTCACCGAGCTCGACACCCGGGCGGGGACGGCCAAGGTGATCGCGACCGTCCAGGTCCGGGTCACCCCGAAGGACGGCGCCGCCACCACCGACCGCAAGCGCTTCGAGGCGGGCCTGTCCCGCACCGGCGGCTCCTGGAAGCTCACCGCGCTCACCGCGGTGCCGGTCGGGGCGAGCTGAGGACGGCATGGGCGACAGGGACGACGTGAAGGAGGCGGTGGGGGTGGGCACGACCGACCAGGGCACCGCGGGCACGGCGGGCACCGCGGGGGTGCCGCGTGCGGGTGCCGCGCGAGTGGCGGAGGTCGCGGGCGACGCGGGCGCCGCGGTGGCGGCGGACCTCGGGGAGGCCGGGGAGACGGGGGGCCAGGCGGCCCAGACCATCGCCGCGGATCCGGTGGGCGGCCCGTCGGATACCGCCGATGGCGCCGATGCGGCTGACCGCACGGGATCGTCCGGCCGCACGGATCCCGCCGACGGTACGGATTCCGCGGACGCTGCGGAGGACCGGGACGAGGTGGAGGACCGGGACGCCGCCGGGGCCCTCGTTCCCGCGCCGCGCACCTCGCCGGAGAACGCCGCCGCCGACCCACCGCCGCGCCGCCGCCGGTGGCCGCGGCGCAGGACCGTCGCCACGGCGCTGCTCGCGCTCGCCGTGCTGCTGGCCGGCGTTCTGCTGTACGCGGCCCAGCAGTTGAAGGACCCGGCGGCCACCGGCAACCGGGCGCTCACCGACACCGCCGCCACGGACCAGGTCAGCGGCGACGTCAGCAACGCGCTGAGCCGGATCTTCGCGTACACCCCGCAGGACACCCAGTCCACGGCCCAGGCCGCCCGCGACCTGCTGGCCGGCCCGGCGGCCACCCAGTACCAGCAGCTGTTCTCCCGGATCCGGCAGCAGGTCGCCGACCAGAAACTCACCCTGACCACCCGGGTGGTCAGGGCAGGCGTCGTCTCGCTGACGTCCGGCCGCGCGCGGCTGCTGGTCTTCCTCGACCAGACCGCGCAGCGCGCCGGCGGCACCGCGACCAGCGCCGCCGCCCAACTGTCGGTGACCGCCGAGTACTCCGGCGGCCGCTGGCGCATCACCGATCTCAAGGCCCGGTAGGGGAGAGGCAGATGGTACGACGCAGGAGCGGCGGCAGCGCACCGGCCGCGGACGGCATCTCCGCCGAGGACGCGGGAACGGCCGCCGAGGCGCGCGCGGGCAGCACGGCGGTGGCCGTGGCGGAGCCGGAGGCCGGGGCGGTGGCGGAAGCGGCAGCGGGCGAGGTCGCGGACGCCTCGGGCGAGGCGGTTCCCGGCGGTGCGCCGGCCGATGAGGCGGTGACGGCGCCCGCGGAGAAGGGCGAGGCGCGCGGCGCGGTGACGGAGACCCCGGAAGAGGGATCCGCGGAGACGGGAGCCGCCGAGGTCGGGGCTCAGGAGGCCGGGGCCGCGGAGGCCGCTGCTCCGGAGAAGGCGGGCGCGGCGCCCGCCGGGAAGGCCGTGGCGTCTGCGAAGGAGAGCGTGGCCGGCGCGGCGGTGGGGGAGCGCGCGACGGCCGCGAAGGCCGGGTCCGACCGGGGGGACAAGGGTCCGGCCGGGCCGGCCGGCGCGGGGCGGCAGCCCGCGCCGGCACGGCGCCCGGTGCTCGTGGCGGCCGTGGTCCTCGCCCTGGTGGCCGCCCTCGCCGCGGCCTGGACCGGCTGGTCCTGGTACGGCGCCGCGCACGACGGAGACGCGGGCTTCGCGCGGGCCCGCGACACCGTGCTGGCGGCCGGCGAGCAGGCCGTGCAGAACATGAACACCCTCAACCACAACGACCTCGGGCACGGCCTGGACGTGTGGGAGGCCAGCACCACCGGCGACCTGCACAGCCAACTCGTCCAGGGGCGGGCCGACTTCGAGAAGCAGGTCCAGCTCGCGCAGACCGACAGCACGGCGAAGGTGCTGTCCGGCGCGGTCACCGAACTCGACACCCGCACCGGCAAGGCGAGCGTGATGGTCGCCCTGCAGATCACCGTGCAGGCGCCCAAGAGCAAGCCGTCGGTGAAGGAGAGCCGGCTGGTCGCCGAGCTGACCCGCACGGCGGCCGGCTGGAAGCTCAGCGCGCTCGGCCAGGCGCCGATGGGCGACAGCGCGGCGTCCGGCGACGGCTCGTCGACCGGATCCACCGCGGCCCCCGGCACCACCGCGTCCCACGCCCCCGCCGCCCCCACCACCAAGCCGTCGACCAGCGGCCGCTGACCGCCATCTGAGAGAGGACCGGCCCGGACATGTCGACGACCCGCCATCTGATCAACCGCCAACGCCGTCTCGCGGCGGCCGCCACGACGGCCCAGCCGCGTACCGTACGGCCCGCGGCCGTGCGGGCCGGAGCCGTCGCCGCGGAGCCCGCCCAAGCGCCCGAAGCCGCCGCGGCCGGGGACGCCGCGTCCGAAGCCGCCGCGGCAGCACCGGGGACCCCCGCCGCCCCCGGGACGTCCGCGAAGCCCGGTCCCGCCAACGAGGCCGCGCCTCCGGACCGGCCCGCGGCCGCCGCCCGCGGTCCGCGCCGGCGCCGCCTCCCGCTGCCCACCGTCATGACCGTGGTGCTCGCCGTCGTCACCGTGCTGCTCGGCGGCTTCGCCGCCCTCGCCTCGGCGAAGGCGTCGTCGCTGCACGACTCGTCGGACACCGGCAACACCGCGCTGACCGACAATGCCAGGACGAGCGAGATCAAGGGGGCCGTCGCCCAGGACGTCAACGCCGTCTTCTCCTACGACTACGCCGACACCGCGAAGACCGACGCGGCGGCCCGGCGGCTGCTGACCGGGAACGCCGTCCAGCAGTACGCCGGCATGCTCGCCCAGGTCCGCGCGCAGGCCCCGAAGCAGAAGCTCGTGCTGACCACGACCGTCACCAGCACCGGCGTCCAGACGATCACCGGCGACCGGGCCCGGGTGCTGGTCTACGCCGATCAGCGCAACACCAGCACGGCCGCGGGCAGCGGCGGGACGACCTACGCGGCGGCCATGTTCGCGGTCGACGCGGTGCGGCAGGGCGGCACATGGAAGATCGCCTCCATCGACACCTTCGGCTGACGTCCACCGGCAGGCACTATGGGAATGAGCAGGCCTGCAACACATGGGAAACCGTGTGGTGCAATGCTCGTGATCCCCCGATGCGGACTCCGGCGGGGGGTGGTGGCCTGACCGGCAAGGATGGATGGAAACCGACATGGACAAGCAGCAGGAGTTCGTCCTCCGCACCCTTGAGGAGCGGGACATCCGCTTCGTTCGGCTGTGGTTCACCGATGTGCTCGGCTACCTGAAGTCGGTGGCCGTGGCCCCCGCCGAACTGGAGCAGGCCTTCGACGAGGGTATCGGCTTCGACGGCTCCGCCATCGAGGGCTTCGCCCGGGTGTACGAGTCCGACATGATCGCCAAGCCCGACCCGGGGACGTTCCAGGTGCTGCCGTGGCGCGCCGAGGCCCCCGGCACCGCCCGGATGTTCTGCGACATCCTCATGCCCGACGGCTCCCCGTCGTACGCCGACCCCCGCTACGTCCTCAAGCGGGCGCTGGCCAAGACCTCCGACCTGGGGTTCACCTTCTACACGCACCCCGAGATCGAGTTCTACCTGCTCAAGGACAAGCCGCTGGACGGCGGCCGGCCCACCCCCGCCGACAACTCCGGCTACTTCGACCACACGCCGCAGAACGTCGGCATGGACTTCCGCCGCACCGCCATCACCATGCTGGAGTCGATGGGCATCTCGGTGGAGTTCTCCCACCACGAGGGCGCCCCCGGGCAGCAGGAGATCGACCTGCGGTACGCGGACGCGCTGTCCACGGCCGACAACATCATGACGTTCCGGCTGGTGATGAAGCAGGTGGCGCTGGAGCAGGGCGTGCACGCCACGTTCATGCCCAAGCCGTTCTCCGAGCACCCGGGCTCGGGCATGCACACCCACCTCTCCCTCTTCGAGGGCGACCGCAACGCCTTCTACGAGTCCGGCTCGGAGTTCCAGCTCTCCAAGGTCGGCCGGTCCTTCATCGCCGGGCTGCTGCGGCACGCCGGGGAGATCTCCGCGGTCACCAACCAGTGGGTCAACTCCTACAAGCGCATCTGGGGCGGCTCGCAGCGCACCGCGGGCGCCGGCGGCGAGGCCCCCTCGTACATCTGCTGGGGCCACAACAACCGCTCGGCGCTGATCCGGGTCCCCATGTACAAGCCCGGCAAGACCGGCTCCACCCGGGTCGAGGTCCGCTCCCTGGACGCCGGCGCCAACCCCTACCTGTCCTACGCGGTGCTGCTCGCCGCCGGCATGAAGGGCATCCAGGAGGGCTACGAGCTGCCCCCCGGCGCCGACGACGACGTGTGGGCCCTCACCGACGCGGAGCGCCGTGCGCTGGGCATCGAGCCGCTCCCGCAGAACCTGGGCGAGGCCATCGCCCTCATGGAGCGCAGCGAACTGGTCGCCGAGACCCTCGGCGAGCACGTCTTCGACTTCTTCCTGCGCAACAAGAAGCAGGAGTGGGAGGAGTACCGCTCCCAGGTCACCCCCTTCGAGCTCATCAAGAACCTCCCGGTGCTGTAACCGCAGGTCAGCCCGCTTCCTCCTTCTCCCCGCCGCGGGGCGACGCCTTCCAGCCGTCGCCCCGCAGCGCGTTCCCAGCGGCCCGGGCCGCCTGCGGGCTGTTCTGCGTTTCTTCGCGTTCAACACCCGCCGTGGCAACGGCGGTTGGGCTCTGCCCCGGGGACCCAGGAATGCCCCTGCCGGCGGTTCGGCCGGGGCGCCGACGGACGCCTGCTCCCGCTGAAGGCGGAGGGGATCCGCGCCCTCTGCGCCCACGCGCCCCATACGGAGCCGCCGGCAGCCCCGTAAATCGGGTGTCCGCTGCCGAACTCCCCGGTAGCGTGCGCCCGCATGGCATCAGAACTGCAACGACCCCCCCTCCACGCGGACGAACGCACCGCGCTCATCGGCTGGCTGGACCTGCAGCGGCAGATCCTGCGCTGGAAGTGCGAGGGGCTCGAGGACGAGGACGCGCACCGTTCGGTCATCCCGACGTCACCGGCCATGACGATGGCCGGCCTGATCTCCCACATGCGCTGGACCGAGCACATGTGGCTGGAGGTTGCGTTCCTCGGCGGTGACGAGAAGCAGAACCCGGCGTTCGACGAGTCCACCGAGGACGCCGACTGGCAGACCGAGGGCCGCCCGATCGCCGAACTCCTCGCGGAGTACGAGGCCCAGTGTGCCCGCAGCAACGAGATCGTCGCCGCCGCGTCCCTCGACGACGCCGGACGCCACCCGGGCTTCCGCGCCGGCAGCGCCAACCTCCGCTGGATCCTCATCCACCTCGTCGAGGAGACCGGCCGCCACGCCGGTCACGCCGACATCGTCCGCGAACTCCTCGACGGCGCGAAGGGCTACTACTAGCCGATCCCGCCGACCGGGCGTCCTTACCGTTCCGACTGTATATAGTGTGCATGTACAGTTGAAGAGGAACGGAGGTCCGTCGTGCGCGTGGTGTTGTCCAACAGCGCGGGTGTGCCGCTGTACCAGCAGATCAAGGAGCAGATCGGCGGGGCCATCCTGTCGGGGGAGCTGGCCGAGGACAGTGCCCTGCCCTCGGTCCGCGCCCTCGCGCGCGATCTGCGGATCAGCATCATCACCACCAACCGCGCCTATGCCGAGCTGGCCGCCGAGGGGTTCATCGCCACGGTCCCCGGCAAGGGCGCCTACGTCCTGCCGCTGGACACGGCCCTGGTGCGCGAGCAGCTGCTGCGCCAGGTGGAGGAGGGCCTGCAGTCCGCCGTGGACGCCGCCGACAGGGCCGGCCTCGACCGCGAGGATCTCATCGAGATCCTCGACGGGTTGATGCAGGCCGAGCCCGAGCACGCCTGAGAGCGGGAGGATCCTCCATGGCCGGCGATCCGGCGTTCGCCCTGCGGGGCGTGGACTGCGCGGTGGGCAACGGTTTCGCGTTGCGCGATGTCAGCTTCGAGCTGCCGACCGGTTACGTCATGGGCCTCATCGGGGCGAACGGCGCCGGCAAGACGACCACGATCCGCTGCCTGCTGGGCATGCGCGGCATCGACAGCGGCACGATCGAGCTGCTCGGCCACCGCGTTCCCGGCCCCGTCTCGCTGCGCCAGGACGTCGGGGTGGTGTTCGACCACACGTATCTCGTGGGCGACTGGCGGCTGTTCGAAGTCGAGCGGACGCTGCGCCCCTTCTACGGCCGCTGGGACGGCCTGCGCTACCGGCAGTTGCTCGACGAGTTCGGCCTGGACCTGCGGGCGAAGGTCAAGGACCTGTCCCGCGGCATGGCGATGAAGCTCATGATCGCCGTGGCCCTGTCGCACCGGGCGCGCCTGCTGGTCTTCGACGAGCCGACGAGCGGCCTGGACCCCGTCGCCCGGGCCGAACTGGTGGGCATCATCGGGGACTTCCTGCTCGACGAGGGGAACAGCGTGCTGTTCTCCACGCACATCACCTCCGATCTGGACCGCATCGGCGACTACGTGACGCTCATCCACGGCGGCCGCATCGTCCGCACCGGCCCCAAGGACGAGATCCTGGACGCCTACCGGGTGGTGCGGGGCGGACCGGACGATCTGAGCGGCCTGGTCGGCGTCGAGCTGATCGGTGTCAGGCGCACCTCCAGCGGGGCGGAGGCCCTTGTGCGCACCGAGGAGGCCGACCTCCTGGGCGGTGGCGTCCTCGTCGAGGCGCCCACGCTGGAGGACATCGCCCTGCACGTCGGATCGCGTGCGACGCGACCGGTGCCACCGCTCGGCGGCCGGCGGGGAGCCGTCGCATGACGGCCGTGGTGCGCATGGCGGTGCTGCACATGCGGACCGTCGCGCCGTACCGGACGCAGGGCCTGCTGGTGTTCGGCCTGCTGATGGTGGTGCTCGCCCGCAACCCCGACCATGTCGTGCCCGCGCTCGCGATGCTGCTCGCCCCGCTGGTCGCCGTCCACCCGTTCGTCGTCGCCGACAAGGCGGACCTGCGGACGCTGTACGCCGTCCTTCCCGTGCCGCACCGCACGGTGGTGCTCGGGCACTACGCCTGGGCCCTGGCGAGCTTTCTCGCCACCGTCGGCGCGGGGGCGGGCGTGGCCGTTCTCCTCGCGCGGGCCGAGGGCGTGCCGTTCGCAGGCCGCAGCGCGCTGACGATCCTGGCGCTGTCCTGGGCCCTGTTCGCGGTCAACATCGCCATCCAGTTCCCGCTCCTGATCCGCTTCGGGTACGCCCGCACGAGCATCCTGGGAACCACCATGCCGCTGGCGCTGGTCATGGTGGCCGTCGTCCGGCTGCACCTCTCCCTCGCCTCCGTCCACACCTGGCTGCCGCTGCTGTGGGCGGCCGGCCCGGTCGTCCTGGCGGCCTCCGCGATCCTGGCGGCGCGCATGCCGGAACACCGGGGCAGGTGACGGGCATGAGCGCGCGAACGCCGGGGGCACACGGGGAAACGCCGGGAGCACGCGTCGAGCGGGTCTGGTACGCCGCGTACGGGTCGAACATGAGCGGGGTGCGGCTGGCCTGCTACCTGGAGGGCGGGCGGGCGGAAGGGGCGCTACGGGGGTGCGCGGGGGCGCGGGACGCGTCGCCGCCGCTGCGGTCGGTGGGGGTGGAACTGCCGGGCGCGGTGTACTTCGCGACGCGGTCGCAGGTGTGGGGCGGCGGGCGGGCGTTCTACGACCCGGACGCGGCCGGGCGGGCGCTGGCCCGGGCGCACCTGATCACGGCCGAGCAGTTCTCCGACGTCGCCGCGCAGGAGATGTACGGCGAGCCCGGCACCGACCTGGACCTGACCGAGGTGCTGGCCTCCGGCCGCTGCACGCTGGGGCCCGGCCGCTACGAGACGCTGGTGCGCGCCGGCTCGCTCGACGGGCTGCCGCTGCTCACCTTCACCGCGCCCTGGTCCCTGACCGACGTGCCGTGGAACCCGCCCGCCGCGGCCTACCTGGAACACCTGCGGGCCGGCCTGCGGGAGGCCGGCACGTGGGACGACGCGGCGATCGCCCGCTATCTGGCCGGCTGCCCCGGCGCCGCCGGCCACTGGACGGCCGACGGCGGGACGCTCATCCCAGCCACGCAGGGGCCAGCGCCGACCGGGTGAGCAGCCGCGGCGCGCCGCTGCCGTCGGCCGGCACGCTGTAGAGGTCGGAGCCGTAGTCCCCGGGCATCGCGTACACCAGCGTGTGGTCGTCGGACCACACGGCCTGGTCGTCGACGTCGCGCCGCTCGGCCGTCGGCTGCTCGCGCCCGGTCGCCAGGTCCAGCACGTACAGCCGCCACGGCGCGTCCGAGGGCAGGCCCGGGACGCGCTTCTTGTACGCGACGCGGGTGCCGTCGGGCGACAGCGACGGGCACTCCACGTTGGTGTGCACGGTCACGGCGGTCCTGGTCGCGGTGTCGCCGCGGATCAGGTACGTGTGGCCGCCGGTGGCCATCGTGGCGTAGAAGTGCCGGTCGTCCCGGAAGGTGACGCCCCAGAAGTTGACGTCGGCGGCGCGGACCCGGGCGCCGTCCCGGGTGACGGCGTAGTCCTCCAGCGTCGGCTGCAGGACGCCGGTGCGGGTGTCCAGGATCGAGGTGCGGGTGGAGAAGTTCGTGCCCGCGTAGCTGTCGCCGCCGACGAACACCGTCCAGGCGACCATCCGCCCGCTCGGCGAGACCCGGGCCCGGGTGGGGATGCCGGCCAGGCCGATCCTGCGGGTCTCGTGCAGCCGGGCGTCGAGGACGACCGCGCGGTACGAGTCGCTGACCGGCCCGCGCACCGCCTGCAGGCAGATGCCGGTGCCGCCGGCGGCGTAGAACCGCAGGCACTTCACGCCGGACGCCTTCCGCGGACCGGCCGGTTCGCCCGCCGGAACGCTGGTCAGCTCGTCGCGGTGCGGGCCCCACGCCATCGAGCGGAACACGACGCGAGGCGCGCCGCCCGCGGCCAGCGACACCGTGCCGGGGCTGACCGCCGGCCCGCCCGCCTGCACCTGGTCCTTGCGGTGCGCGCGGTCCGCGGCCCGCCACACGGCGACCCCGGCGACGCACGACAGGACGAGCACGCACGCCAGCAGCACGAGCAGCCGCCGGCGCGCGCTCATACCGGCGTCCCCGGCCGCGCCCCCGGGCGCACGCCCCGCCACGTCCTGGACCGCACCTCGTGCGGCTGGCGTACCCGCCGTGTCCCCGGTGGCGTCAACGGTGATGTCGCCACCTGGGTGCGCGGCCGTGGCGCCCGGGGCTGGCGTGCCCGCCGTGTGTCCGGTGGCGTCAACGGTGATGTCTCCACCTGCGTGCGCGGCCGCGGCGCCCGGGGCTGCCTCGACCGTGAGGTCGCTCGCCGCGTCCCCGGGCGCACCTCCCGCCGGTTTCCCGGCCACCTCACCGGACCTCCGGTCAGCCATCCGCGTCCCCTTCTCCTGTTCCTCCGGCGCTTCCAGGGCCACCAGCGTCTCCCGCCGGCGCCGCAGGCTCCGCGCCCGGCCGCAGCCGCAGCGACAGCAGCACGCTCAGTGCCAGCGCCACGGCCGCGCCGCTCAGCGCGGACCGGTCGCCCCACGCCGTCCATGCCGCGCCGAAGGCGATCGAGCAGACGAACCGCGCCGCGGCCTGCCCGGTCTGCACCAGCGCCAGGCCGCTGGAGCGCAGCGCCGCCGGCACCGACCCGGCCGCGGCGGCCATCAGCACGCCGTCGGTGGCCGCGTAGAACGTGCCGTGCAGGGCGAGCACCAGGTACGGCAGCACGCCGGCCCGCAGGTGCGAGAGCAGCAGCCCGTAGGCGGCGAGCAGCGCGAGGTGCCCACCGACGAACACCCGCCAGCGGCCCTCCCGGTCCGCCCACCGGCCCAGCGGCACTGCGAGCAGCAGGAACGCCCCCGCCGTGCCCAGCGGCAGCAGCGCGAACCAGCGGTCGGGCACCCCCAGCCGCCGTTGCAGCAGCAGGTAGACGAACGAGTCGCTGACCGTGGCCAGGCCCAGCGCCAGCGCGCACAGCGTCAGCCCGCGCAGCTCGCGGCGCCCCAGCAGCGCTAAAGCGGCCCGCAGCGACGGGCGTTCGGCGGCGGCAGCGGGGGGCTGCCCGGGGAGCTCCGAGGGCCGGGGCGGGGCGAGTTCGGGGGAGCGGGACGGCACGAACAGCAGCAGCACCACCACGCCCAGCGCCGCCACGCAGAAGCTCACCGTGAACACCGCGTCGTAGCCCTCGGCGGCCCGGCGCAGGATCAGGAACGCCACCAGCGGACCGAGCAGTGCGCCGGTGGTGTCCATCGCCCGGTGCACGCCGAACGCCCGGCCGCGGGTCTGCGGCGGCGAGGCGAGCGAGATCAGCGCGTCGCGCGGCGCGGTGCGCAGGCCCTTGCCGGTACGGTCGGCCGCCAGCACCGCGCCGATCAGCGGCAGCGTGTGGACGGCCAGCAGCAGCGGCTTGCACAGCGCGGACAGCCCGTAGCCGAGGGCGGCGACCGGCTTGTGCCGCCCGCCGCGGTCTGCCAGGTGCCCGCCGATCAGCCGGACCAGCGCGCTGAACCCGTTGTAGACCCCGTCGAGCAGGCCGAATCCCAGCGGTGACAGGCCGAGACCGGTGACCAGGTACAGCGGCAGCACGGCCGTGACCATCTCCGACGAGACGTCGGTGATCAGGCTGACCGCGCCGAGCGCGAAGACCGTGGCGCTCACAGCCGACCGCCCGGGGAGCGGGCCCCGGGCGGCCGGTGCGGTCACCGCGGGCTTGCTGCCGCGGCTCTCGCTGACGTACATCGGTCAGTTGGACCAGATGCCGGCGATGTCCGACGCGGACGCGGCCTGGCCGGCGTGCGTCGACGTCCCCGCCAGGTCCTCCAGCGTGCGCAGCAGGTTGTAGTGGTTGTAGGTGGTGGCGCTGGAGCTGCCCGCGGTGACGGGCTGCCCGTAGAGCACGGTCGGGATCCGGTTGCCGCTCAGCGAGTTGTCCTCGTCGAAGGTCACGACGAGCAGGCTGTTGTGGGTCTTGGCCCAGGTCGCGTACGCGCCCAGGTTGTTCTTGAGCCAGGTGTCGCCGGTGGCCACCGAGCAGTCGTGCATGTCGTCGCACAGGTTCGGGATGACGAAGGACATCTTCGGCAGGGTGCTGTAGTCCGTGGGGAACTGCGCGAAGGTCTTCGCGGTGTTGGTGGGCACGTTGCCGAAACCGAACCACGGGTCGTGCTTCTGGGCGTAGTTGCCGCTCTTGCAGACCGTGGAGCCCTGGCTGGGCAGTGTCTCGTTGTAGCTGCCCCAGGTCTTGCCGGCCGCGATCACCTCGGAGCCGAGGTTGGCGGCGGAGCTGAATCCGGGGGTGACGCAGCTGTCGTCGGTGACGCCCTGCGTCGAACCGGAGAACAGGGCGTAGTAGTTCGGCTGGCTCGGGTGCGTGATCGCGTAGCTCTGCGTGAGGTTGGCGCCGCCGGCCTTCAGGGTGTTGTTGAGGTACGGGGCGCTGGAGCTGCCGATCACCTGGCTGTAGGCGTGGTTCTCCATGACGACGACCACGACGTGGTCGGGGCTGGGCACGGCGCTCGCCGCCGAGGCGTTGCCACCCAGGCCGGCCCACACACCGGCGGACGCGGCGGCGAGGCCGCCGGCGGTGAGCAGGGCGGTGCGGCTGCGGCGGGACGGGATCCACCCGGGCACGGTGACCTCCGGAGGGGGAGACGAGGGGGGAGATGAGGGGGGAGACGGCTGGAGAGGGCGCGAGGAACGGACAGGACGGCGGTGTGCATGTCAAAACTAGGCCGGTTGGGGCTCCTGGGACAGATGGTTTCCGGTGAAATACCGGCGAACGCTCGGCGCACGGTCAGGGCGCGGGCGGCAGCGTGAGCACCAACCGCACGCCCTGCTCCAGGGGTTGGGCCGCCACGCCGCCGCCGTGCGTCTCGGCGATCTGCCGCACGATGGCGAGGCCGAGGCCCGAGCCGGGCAGCGAGCGCGCGGTCGGGGACCGGTAGAAGCGGTCGAAGACATAGGGCAGGTCGGCGGCGGGGATGCCCGGCCCGCGGTCGCTCACCGACACCGCTCCGGCCCGGGTCGTCGTCACCGCGACCGGCCCGCCGTCTGGGCTCCATTTTACTGCGTTGTCCACCAGGTTCCCGATCGCGCGCTCCAGGGCGTCCGGGTCGCCGTGCACCATGCACGGCTCCAGTTCCGCGCTGAACGCCAGGTGCGGCGCGCGTGCCGCGGCCCGGTCCACGACCCGCCGCGCCAGCAGGTCCACCCGCACGTCCTCGGTGTGCGCACGTGTGGCGCTGCCGTAACGGCCCAGGTCCACGAGGTCGTTGACGAGGGTGGTCAACTCGGCGGCCTGCGCCCGGGCTTCGCTGACCAGGAGCGGCGCCTGCGGATCGGCCACGCCCGCGCCCTCGCCGAGGAGTTCGAGGTTGGTGGTCAGGCTCGTCAGCGGGGTGCGCAACTCGTGCGAGGCGTCGGCCACCAGACGCCGCTGGGCGCCGACCGAGTCGTCGAGCGCGGTCATCATGGCGGCGAACGAGCGGGTCAGCCGGGCGATCTCGTCGTTCCCGTCGGCCGTCAGCCGCGCCGAGAGGTCCTGGGTGGCGGTGACGTGCTCGACGGTGTCGCTCAGCCGGCGCACCGGGCGCAGCACCCGGGCCGCCGCCAGCCGCGCCGCGAGCGCCGCCAGCACGCTGCCCGCCGCGGTGATGCACAGCAGCAGCAACTCCAGCCGGCGCAGCGTCGTACCGACCACCGAGGTGGGCACCGCGGCGCGCACCAGCGTGCCGTCGTTGCCGATCAGCGGGGCGGTGTAGACGCGGTAGCCGACCCCGCCGTACACGACGTCCTCGAAGTACGGGGCGTGCCGCCCGTCGGCCACCGCGACGTCCGTGGCGGTCACGTCGACGAAGCCGCCGCTCGGGCCCACCTCGACGGGGGCCACCACGAACTGGAGCAGGATCGACCCCACGTCGAAAGGGCGCTGCGGGATGACGGAGCCGGGGTCCAGGCCGGGCGAGCCGGAACTCCCGTCGCCCCCCTGCCCCTTCGGGTCCGCCGATGCTTTCGGGTCCGCCGCCCCCTTCGGGCTCGCCGACGCTTTCGGGTCGGCCGACCCCTGCGGGGAGGCGGTCCTGCCCGCCGCCTTCTGCTTGAACGCCCGCACCAGGTCCGGCGCCTGCTGGGCCGCGGCCAGCAGCGCACTGTCGTGCTGCGCCTTCAACCTGGTGCTCAGCGACGGGTACAGCACGAGCGAGGCGACCGCCAGCGCCGCGAGGACCACCGCGCCGCCGGCCAGCGCGACGCGGTTGCGCAGGTTCACTCCGGTTCCCGGAGCACGTACCCGAGCCCGCGCACGGTCTGCAGCAGCCGCGGCTCGCCGCCGGCCTCCAGCTTGGCCCGCAGGTAACTGACGTACACCCACAGGGCGTTGGACGACGGGCCGAAGTCGTAGCCCCACACCGAGTCGAAGATCAGGGTGCGGCTGAGCACCCGGCGCGGGTTGCGCAGGAACAGCTCGAGCAACGCGTACTCGGTCCGGGTCAGCTCCAGCACCCGTTCGCCGCGCCGGGCCCGGCACGCGGCCGTGTCCAGCGCGAGGTCGGCGAACTGCAGCACCTCGTCGTCCGCGCCGCTGCGCCGCAGCAGCGCTCGGATCCGGGCCCGCAACTCCTCCAGCGCGAACGGCTTCACGAGGTAGTCGTCCGCGCCGGCGTCCAGGCCCGCGACCCGGTCGGCGACCAGGTCGCGGGCGGTGAGCATGAGGATCGGCGTGCGGTCGCCGCGGGCCCGCAACGTCCGGCACACCTCCAGCCCGTTCGGCTCGGGCATCAGGATGTCCAGCACCACCGCGTCATGCCGGTGCGCGGCCAGCGACTCCAGCGCGGCGAGGCCGTCCGCCGCGACCGACACCTCGTATCCGTCGCGGACGAGGGCGTGCGCCAGTGAACGCCGTACCGCTTCGTCGTCGTCAACCACCAGCAGGCGCATGGCCACAGGGTGCCGTACCCGATGTCAGGCCGTGGCCGGAACCGGCCGGACCGCGCTCTTGGCGGCCGACTTCTTCAGCGTCACCAGGGCGTCGTTCAGCCGCTTCGGCGTGACGCCCAACTGCCGTGCGATCGCGGCGAACTGCGGGCTCGTCGGGTCCACGCTGCCCTTGGGGCCCGAGGCGAGCTCCCTCAACGCGTCCAGCGCGGCCCGTGCCTTGGCCTGCGGCACGTTCAGCAGCCTGGCCAGGTCGGCCGCGGAGAAGACCGGGCCCTGCCCCCCAGGCTCCCCGGGCTTGCCGCCCTTGCCGGGCTTGCCGCCCTTGCCCGGGTGGGCGTCCGGACCGAAGACCTCGACGAGCAGCCGGGTGGCCTGCTGCCGGCTCACGCCGAGATCCTTGACCAACCCCTGCACCACGGCAGGGTCCTTGAGATTGCCGCCGTCGGAGCCGAGCCGCACCTTGGCGTGGCGCAGCGCGGTGTCGAGGCGCGCCACCGTGACCCCGTACCGCTTGGCCAGCGAGGCCAGCCAGTCGTTGCCCCTCCCGTCCTTGCCCGCCTTACCCGGCTTCCCGGCCTTCCCCGGGTCCGCCGGCGCGGTGATCGTCCCCTTGCCCCCGGCGTCCGCCGACGGCGTCCCGGCGGCCACCGCGGCCCCCGTCATCCCGACCGTCATCACCAGCGCCGTCCCCGCGGCGATCAGTCCTGTCCTGTGGCGCATCGCGCCCCCTTCGCTCGCCGGGCCGGCCCTTGCCGGCCCTCCGACTCCCGCAGCACACCACCCCCGGCTTCAGGCCACCCACGCCCGCACCTTAGGAACACCCAAGAGCCGCCCGCCGTGCGCGCGGCCCGTTGATCGCGCACCGCCGGGGGGCCGGGCGGCCGGCCGTGCGGGCGGGGGAGACGGTCACGCCCGGTGACCGGCGGGGAACCGGCGGGACCCTCCGGACCGGCGGACACGCGGGGCGCCGGCCGCCCGCCGGGAGCGCGGGCGGACCTGCGGCGGGACGTGGGGTGGGGGGCCGCACCCGTGGTGGGTAAGTTGAGAGGACCACGCGACCGCGTACCGGGCCGACCTGCCGGGAGGGCACCATGCAGGGCCGACGCAGCAGTACGTTCTCCCGGCTGCTGCGCCACGGCTTCACCGATCCGGCCACGGCCGAGCGGCTGCTCGACGCCGAGGTGCTCAGCGCGGTGCGGACTGACCCGGTGCTACTCGACGCGCTGGGCGGCACCGCCGACCCCGACCAGGCGCTGCTGGCCCTGGTCCGGGTCACGGAGGCGCTGGACGAGCCGGAGCGGCAGGTGCTGCTCGACACGGTGACCACCGCCAAGCCGCTGCGCGACCGGCTGCTGGGCGTGCTCGGCGCGTCCGAGGCGCTCGGCGACCACCTGGCCCGGCACCCCGCGGACTGGCACGCGCTGGTCACCTACGAGGCCGCCGACCTGCACCCGGGTGTAGCGGAGTTCGAGCACGGCCTGGCGGGCGCGGACACGCCCGACGCGCTGCGCGCCGCGTACCGCCGCTGCCTGCTGGGCATCGCCGCCCGCGACGTGTGCGGCACCAGCGACCTGGTGCGCACCGCCGCGGAGCTGGCCGACCTGGCCACCGCCACGCTGCGGGCCGCCCTGGCCATCGCCGCGGCCGAGCAGCCCGAGGACGCCGCCGCGTGCCGCCTGGCCGTCATCGGCATGGGCAAGTGCGGCGGCCACGAGCTGAACTACGTGTCCGACGTCGACGTCATCTTCGTGGCCGAACCGGTCAACGGCGCGGACGGCCCGGACGGCGCCGACGAGAACCGGGCGATGCAGGCCGCCACCCGCCTGGCCGCCCGCATGATGCGGGTCTGCTCGGACACCACCGCGGAAGGCACCATCTGGCCGGTCGACGCCAACCTGCGCCCGGAGGGCAAGAACGGCCCGCTGGTGCGCACCCTGTCCAGCCATCTGGCCTACTACAAGCGCTGGGCCAAGACCTGGGAGTTCCAGGCGCTGCTCAAGGCCCGCCCGGTCGCCGGGGACCAGGCACTGGGCGAGGAGTACATGTCCGCGATCCGCCCCATGGTCTGGCAGGCGTCCGAGCGCGAGCACTTCGTGACCGACGTGCAGCAGATGCGCCGCCGGGTCGTCGACAACATCCCGGTCGGCCAGGTCGAGCGCGAGCTGAAACTGGGCCCCGGCGGCCTGCGCGACGTGGAGTTCGCGGTGCAGCTGCTGCAGCTGGTGCACGGCCGCTCCGACACCTCGCTGCGCAGCGCCACCACGCTGACCGCGCTGGCCCAGCTGGCGGCCGGCGGCTACGTGGGGCGCGCCGACGCGGCCGCCCTGGACGAGGCGTACCGGTTCCTGCGCCTGATGGAGCACCGCATCCAGCTGCAGAAGATGCGCCGCACCCACCTCGTCCCCGCGGACGAGGCGTCGCTGCGCCGGCTCGGCCGCGGCCTGGGCTTCCGCTCCGATCCGCTCGCGGGCCTGAACCGGGAGTGGAGGCGGCACGCCGTGGAGGTGCGGCGGCTGCACGAGAAGCTCTTCTACCGGCCGCTGCTGGACGCCGTCGCCCAGCTCGGCGCGGAGGAGAGCCGGCTGAGCACCGACGCCGCCCGCGAGCGCCTGCAGGCCCTGGGATACGCCGACCCGGCCGCGGCGATGCGGCACCTGGAGGCGCTGGCCAGCGGCGTCACCCGCAAGGCGGCGATCCAGCGGACCCTGCTGCCGGTGCTGCTCGGCTGGTTCGCCGACTCCGCCGACCCCGACGCCGGCCTGCTCGGCTTCCGCAAGGTGTCCGACGCGCTCGGCAAGACGCCCTGGTACCTGCGTCTGCTGCGCGACGAGGGCGCCGCCGCGCAGCGGCTGGCCCGGGTGCTGTCGTCGGGCCGGCTCGCCCCCGACCTGCTGATGCGCGCCCCCGAGGCCGTCGCGATGCTCGGCTCCAACGAGGCACTGGCGCCGCGCGGCCCGGCCGCGCTCGAGCAGGAGGTGCTGGCCGCGGTCGGCCGCGCCGACGGCGCCGAGCAGGCCATCGCGGCGGTCCGCGGGGTGCGCAGGCGCGAGCTGTTCCGCACCGCCGCCGCCGACCTGATCGACACCTACGGCGACGACTCCGAGGAGCACCAGGAGGCGGTGGACGCGGCCGCGATCGTCGACCGGGTCGGCGCCGCGGTGTTCGGGCTGACCTCGGCGACACTGGCCGGGGCGCTGCGGGCCGCCGTCAACGCCGTCACCGGCAACGACGCGCAGCCGCTGCCCACCCGGTTCGCGGTCATCGGCATGGGCCGCTTCGGCGGCGGCGAGCTGGGCTACGGCTCCGACGCGGACGTGCTGTTCGTCCACGAGCCGTACGACCAGGCCGACGGCGGGGAGGCGGCCAGGGCCGCGCTGGCCGTCGCCGACGAGCTGCGCAGGCTGCTGCAGATCCCCACCGCGGACCCGCCGCTGCTGATCGACGCCGACCTGCGCCCGGAGGGCAAGAGCGGCCCGCTGGTGCGCAGCCTGGCCTCGTACGCCGCGTACTACCGGCGCTGGTCCCTGGTGTGGGAGAGCCAGGCTCTGCTGCGGGCCGCGCCGGTGGCCGGCGACCCGGGCCTCGGGGAGCGGTTCATCGAGCTGATCGACCCGCTGCGCTACCCCGAGGGCGGCCTGCCCGAGGACGGCGTGCGGGAGATCCGCCGGCTCAAGGCGCGGATGGAGTCCGAGCGGATACCGCGCGGCGCGGACCGCACCATGCACGTCAAGCTGGGCCGCGGCGGCCTGTCCGACATCGAGTGGACGGTGCAGCTGCTGCAGATGCAGCACGGCGCCCGGCTGCCGTCGCTGCGCGGCACCGGCACCCGGCAGGCGCTGGCCGCCGCGCACGCCGAGGGCCTGATCGACGCCGCCGACACGCGGGTGCTGGACGACGCCTGGGTGCTGGCCACCCGCGTGCGCAACGCGGTCATGCTGGTCCGCGGCCGGCCCGGCGACACCTTCCCGAGCGACGGCCGGGAGCTGTCCGCGGTCGGCCGCTACCTGGGCTACCCGCCCGGCCACGCCGGCGACATGCTGGAGGACTACCGGCGCCACACCCGGCGGGCCCGCGCGGTCGTGGAGCGGCTGTTCTACGACGGCTGAGCCCGCTGAGCCGGCCGAAGGCCGCTGGGGCGGCCGTACCGCCCGTGCCGCCCGTGCCGGCGGGGCGGCCGCCCGGAACGCCCGGAAGAGGCCGCACGGCGGCCCTCGCACCGGGTCAGAGGTGCGGCGCCACCCGCGGCAGCCGGTACACCCACCGGCCGTACAGCCACGACACCAGCGCGTAGCCGACCGCCAGGAACAGCGCGCCGCCGACCGCGTCCAGCCAGAAGTGGTTGCCGGTGGAAATGATGACCGAAAGGGTGAACAGCGGGTACAGCGCGCCCATGATCCGCGCCCACAGCGGCCGGGCCAGCGTCACCACCGTGATCCCGCACCACAGCGACCAGCCGATGTGCATCGACGGCATCGCCGCGTACTGGTTGGACACGTGCGACAGGCTGCCCTGGGACAGCGACCCCCAGGTGTGGTGCACCGCCACCGTGTCGATGAAGCCCTTGCCGGGCATCAGCCGCGGCGGGGCCAACGGGAACGCCCAGAAGCCGATCAGCGCCAGCAGGGTCGTCAGGAACAGCACCGAACGGGCCGGGCCGTACCGCTCCGGATGGCGCCGGTACAGCCACACCAGCACACCGATGGTGATGATGAAGTGCAGCGTGGCGTAGTAGTAGTTCATGCCCACGATGAGCCAGGTCACCGAGTTCACCGCGTGGTTGACGCCGTGCTCGACGGCGAGCCCCAGGTGGTGCTCCACGGACCAGACCCAGTCGGCGTGCCGCAGCGCCACCGACCGCTGCTCGGGAACCGCGTTCCTGATCAGCGAGTAGATCCAGTAGCTGATGCCGATCAGCAGTATCTCGAACCACAACCGGGGCCGCCGCGGGGCACGCAGGCGGCCCAGGAGGAGGGTGCGCCGGGGCTGCGCCCGGTCGGCGTCGCGGGCTCCGTCGAGCGTCGTGGAACCGGTGGAGCCCGGGGCGGCAGCCGTGCGGCCTTGCGGCGTTCCGGCGGTCTTCGCGGTCGATTCCCCCATAGGACACCAGTCTGCCAGATTCCTCACCGCGTACCGGCGTTCCCCGGGTCACACCTGTGTCGAATCGGACACTCCCTGTTGCGGTGACTGGCGCGGAACCGGCGCCCCGGAAGCGGCCGGCGGGTGGTGCTTCGCGGCTGCCGACGCGGGCACGGCCGCGGTCGAGCCGCGCACCACCAGCTCCGGCATGAACACGAACTCGCTGTGCGGCGCGGGAGTGCCGCCGATCTCCTCCAGCAGCGCGTTGACCGCGGCCTGGCTCATCGCCGTCACCGGCTGCCGGATGGTGGTCAGCGGCGGGTCGGTGAACGCGATCAGCGGCGAGTCGTCGTAGCCGACCACCGAGACGTCCTCCGGCACCGACAGGCCCTGCTGGCGGGCCGCCCGGATCGCGCCGAGCGCCATCATGTCCGAGGCGCACACGATCGCGGTGCACCCCGAGGCGATCAGCGCGGTCGCCGCGGCCTGCCCGCCCTCCAGCGTGTACAGCGAGTGCTGGACGAGCGTGCGGGACTCCTCCTCGGACAGGCCCAGCACGTCGCCCATGGACGCGATGAACCCCTCGATCTTGCGCTGCACCGGCACGTAGCGCTGCTGCCCGACGGCCAGCCCGATCCTGCGGTGGCCGAGCGCCGCCAGGTGCGTCACCGCCAGCCGCACCGCGCCCCGGTCGTCCGGGGAGACGAACGGCGCGTCGACCTTCTCGGAGTAGCCGTTGATCAGCACGAAGGGCACGCCCTGGCCGTGCAGCCGGGCGTAGCGCTCCATGTCGGCGGTGGAGTCGGCGTGCAGGCCGGAGGCGAAGATGATGCCCGCCACCCCCCGCTCGACCAGCATCTCCACCAGCTCGTCCTCGGTGGAGCCGCCGGGCGTCTGGGTGGCCAGCACGGGCGTGTAGCCCTGCCGGGTCAGCGCCTGGCCGATGATCTGGGCGAAGGCCGGGAAGATCGGGTTCAGCAGCTCCGGGGTGATCAGCCCGACCAGGCCGGCGCTGCGCTGCCGCAACCGGACCGGGCGCTCGTAGCCGAGCAGGTCGAGCGCGGCCAGCACGGATTCGCGGGTGGCCGCCGAGACGCCGGGCTTGCCGTTGAGCACCCGGCTGACTGTCGCCTCGCTGACCCCCGCCTGGGCTGCGATGTCTGCGAGCCGTGCGGTCACAGCACCGGATGCTAGGGGACGGAACGCCACCACGTCAGATCGCCCACCAAACTGTTGTGTCTGCGGCGATCACGGAGGTGCGGGAAGAATCGCCATCATCCGCCCCACCCGGCCGGACGTCGGCGCCGCTGGACAGCAGCACCTCGCCCGGAGTGGGGATCGCGACCGGCCGCGAGGTCAGGTTCACCACGCACAGGAAGCCCTGCCCGCCCGCGGCGCCGTCGCGCCGGAAGGCGAGGACGCCCTCCGGCGCGTCCAGCCAGGTCACCTCGGAGCCGGCGCCCAGCGCCGGGTGCCGCCGGCGCAGCTCCAGCGCCGACCGGTACATCTCCAGCGTGGAGTCGTAGGTGCCGGTCTGCGCGGCGACGCTCAGCTCGGCCCACTGCGCGGGCTGCGGCAGCCAGCTCGGGCCGCCGTCGACCGGCCCGAAACCGTACGGCGGCTCGCTGCCGGACCACGGGATCGGCACCCGGCAGCCGTCGCGGAAGCCGTCCTGGCCGGCCGCGCGGAAGAACGACGGGTCCTGGCGCACCTCGTCCGGCAGGTCGGTGACGTCCGGCAGGCCCAGCTCCTCGCCCTGGTACAGGTACGCCGAACCCGGCAGCGCGAGCATCAGCAGGGTCGCCGCCCGCGCCCGGCGCAGGCCCAGCGCGCGGTCGCCCGGGGTGCGCAACTGGGTACCCAGACCGGGCGGGTTGGCGAACCGGGTGGCGTGCCGCGTCACGTCGTGGTTGGACAGCACCCAGGTGGCCGGGGCGCCCACCGAGCCCATCGCGGTCAGCGACTTGTCGATGACCGCCCGCAGCGCGGTCGCCTCCCACGGGGTCGTCAGGTACTCGAAGTTGAACGCCTGGTGCAGCTCGTCGGGCCGCAGGTACAGCGCGGCCCGCTCGATGGTCGGCGTCCACGCCTCGGCCACCGCGATGCGCTCCCCGGAGTACTCGTCCAGGACCCGGCGCCAGTCGCGGTAGATCTCGTGCACGCCGTCCTGGTCGAAGTACGGCATGGGCGCGGTGCCCAGCAGCGCCAGCTGCTCCTCGTGGCCGATGTCCGGCAGCCCGGCGGCCTTCACCAGGCCGTGGGCGACGTCCACCCGGAAGCCGTCGATGCCCAGGTCCAGCCAGAACCGCAGCACCGAGCGGAACTCGTCGTGCACCGCCGGGTGGTCCCAGTTGAAGTCCGGCTGCTCGGGCGCGAACAGGTGCAGGTACCACTCGCCGGGGGTGCCGTCCGCGTCCGTGGTGCGGGTCCAGGCCGGGCCGCCGAAGATGGACTCCCAGTCGTTCGGCGGCAGTTCGCCGTGCTCGCCCTTGCCCGCGCGGAAGTGGAAGCGCTCGCGCAGCGGGGAGCCCGGCCCCTCGCGCAGCGCCTGCTTGAACCACTCGTGCTGGTCGGAGCAGTGGTTGGGCACCAGGTCGACGATCACCCGCAGGCCCAGGTCGTGGGCGGTGCGCACCAGGTCGTCGGCGTCGGTGAGGGTGCCGAACATCGGGTCCACCGCGCGGTAGTCGGCCACGTCGTAGCCGGCGTCCGCCTGCGGGGAGGCGTAGAACGGCGACAGCCAGACGGCGTCCACGCCCAGGTCCCGCAGGTACGGCAGCCGGGCCGTGACGCCCGGCAGATCGCCCATGCCGTCGCCGTTCCCGTCGGCGAAACTGCGCGGGTACACCTGGTAGATGACCGCGTCGCGCCACCAGTCTCTGCGCTCGGCGTCGTCGGCAGCGGCGGCGGAGCTGGGCGCGTCGGTGAGGTGCTGGCTCATGGAATCCCTTGTTGGGGTGGTGGTGGGCTCATACCCCGCCCGGCGGCGGGGATGGCATAGGTGCACTACGGGGTCGTCGGCGCCCCTCGGTCGGCTCGGGCGTGAGCCCTCAGCCCTTGGTCCCGCCTGCCGTCAGGCCGGTCACCAGATGCTTCTGGACGAGCATGAAGACGATCGCCGCGGGTATCGCGATGACCACCGAGGCGGCGGTCATGCTGCCCCAGTCGGCGCGCTGGTCGGCGGCGAAGGTGCGGATGCCGACCGCCAGGGTGGTGTGCGGGTCGCGCATGAACTGGTTGGAGTACGCGACCTCGCCCCAGGCGGTCAGGAAGCTGTAGAAGGCGGTGACCGCGAGGCCCGGCTTGGCCAGCGGCATGACGAGCCGCCAGAAGGTGCCGAACGGCGTCAGGCCGTCGACCCGGCCGGCCTCGTCGATCTCCCGCGGGATGGTGTCGAAGTAGCCCTTGAGCATCCAGGCGCAGAACGGCACCGAGATCGTGCAGTAGACCAGGACCAGGCCGATGTAGGTGTCCAGCAGGTTCAGCTGCACCAGCAGGTTGTACAGCGGCACGATCAGCACGGCCATCGGGAACATCTGGGTGACCAGGAAGGTCCACATCAGCGGCCGGTGGCCGGGGAAGCGCATCCGGGACACCGCGTAGCCGGCACTGGCGGCGACCAGCACGCCCAGCACGGTGGTGGCCGCGGCGACGATCACCGAGTTGAGGAACCACCGCGGGAAGTGGCTGTGCAGCAGCACGAACCGGTAGTTGCCGAGCCCGAGGTGGTCCACCACCTCGTGCGGCTGCTGCCACGCGGTGCTGGGGCCGAGCGAGATGAAGACGATCCACAGCACCGGGAAGACGGCGATGGCGCTGGCCACGAGCAGGGTGGCGTGCAGCGCGACCGAGGCGCCGACGCTGCGCTCGTTGCGGCCGCGGGTACGGGCGCCGGCGGCCGTCCCGGTGCGGGCGGTACGGGCGGTGCGGCGGCCGGCGGAGCCGCCGTGGGTGGTTGCACTCATGGTCGTCCGGCTCCTAGTCCTGCGTCTTGATCTGTCGGCGGTAGAAGGTGGAGAACGCCACGAGGATCAGCAGGATGACGATTCCGTAGGTGGCCGAGCCCGCGTAGTCCGCGGCGCCGCCGGAGAAGGCCATCTCGTAGGCGTGCGTGACGAGGATGTCGGTGTCGCCGGTGGTGTTGTTGCCGAGCAGCAGGTAGATGATCGGGAACATGTTGAACGTCCACACCGTGGACAGCAGGATCACCGTGCTGGTCACCGGGCGCAGGCCCGGCACCGTGACGTTGAGGAACCGCTGCAGCGGCGTGGCGCCGTCCATCTCGGCCGCCTCGTACAGCTCGTTGGGGATGGCCTGCAGGCCGCCGAGGATCGCCACCATCATGAACGGCACGCCGCACCAGATGTTGACCAGGATGACGGCGACCTTCTGGGCGAGCGGGGTGCCCAGCCAGTCCTGCGCGGGCAGCCCGACCTTGGTGATGATGTCGTTGAACACGCCGTACTGGGAGTTGAACATCAGCCGCCAGGCGAAGACACCGATGAAGGCGGGCACCGCCCAGGGCAGGATCAGCGCCATCCGGTAGAACAACCGGAACTTCACCGGGCGGTTGAGCAGCATCGCCATGGCCAGGCCGATGGCGTAGGTGATCCCCACGCAGGAGACCGTCCACACGATCGTCCACTCCAGGCGCGGGTAGAAGTCGCCGTCGGCACCGGAGAGGACCTGCCAGTAGTTGTGCAGCCCGACGAAGTGGTAGCTGGCCGGGATGTGGATCGGGCCGATGTTCTGCGCGACGTTGCGCTCGTTGGCGTTGGTGAACGACAGGTACAGGCCGTAGCACAGCGGGTAGAGCACCAGGACGCCGATCACGATGACCACCGGGGCGACCATCGCCCACGCGTACCAGTGCTTGTCCCACGACCGCCTGATCGCCTGCAGCGGCGTGCTGCTGCGGCGTTTGGGCGGGCGCGGCGCGGCCGCCCGGTCCCGGGCGGGCTCCTCCATGGTGGCGGTGGTCATCGCTCCTCGGCTTCTCGTCGCATCTCTACATCGGGTGTCCCGGCAGGGGACTGACCGGACCGGCCGGCCGGGCGCGTGGGCCCCGCGCCCCGGTGGGGACGGGGCCCCGGCCGGCCGGTCCGGAACTGGCGGTCGCGGTTACTGGACGGCGTAGCCCGGCAGGAGCTTGGAGAACTCCTTGGCGGCGGCGTCCAGGCCGGACTGGACCGTGGTCTGGCCCTGCAGGATCTTGATGTACTGCTGCTGCAGCGGGGTGAACAGGCTGCCGACCTGCGGGAGCGCGACGCGCGGGCGGGCGGTGTCCATGATCGGCTTGAAGCCGGCGATGGTCTGGTTCTTCAGCACCTCGGGGGTGTAGGCGGAGGTGCGGGTCGGCAGGGTGCCGTTCTTCAGGGCGATCTGCTGCTGCGACGCGGACGAGGTCATGAACTGCGTGAACAGGTAGGCCGCGTCGAGGTTCTTCGAGCCCTGGTAGACGGCCAGGTCGTGGCCGCCGGTCGGGGCGAGTGCCTTGCCGCTGGAGCCGGCCGGCACCGGGGCGTAGCCGAGGTTGGACTCCTTGCCCTGGAAGGCCGAGCCGGTCAGGTCGTCGCCGACCGACCAGGGGCCCTGGATGAGCATGGCGACCTTGCCGGTCTTGAAGGAGGTCTGCATGTTGTCGTACGCGCTGGCGAAGTCGACCTTCAGGGACGAGGTGTCGTAGATCTTCTTCGCCTCGGTGACCGCCTTGACGGCCTCGGCGGAGTTGACGGTGATCTTCTTCGCGGCCGGGTCGGCCAGGTCGGCGCCCTCACCGAACAGCAGCGGGAACAGGAAGTACGAGTCGGGGTTGACGTACGTGCCCGTGACGCCCGGGACCTTCTGCTTGATGGTCGCGGAGTCGGCGATCAGCTCGTCCCAGGTGGCCGGCGGCTTGGTGATGCCGGCCTTGGCGAAGATGTCCTTGTTGTAGAGCAGGCCGAGGGTGTCGGTGACCGACGGCACGCCGTAGGTCTTCCCTTCGTACTTGGTGGTGTTCAGCGGGCCGGCGACGAAGTCGCCGGTGTCCTGCAGCGCGGCGGTGCCGTCGAGCGGGGCGATGTAGTGCAGCGACGCGTACTCCGGGATCAGGCCGACGTCGGTGCGGACCACGTCGGGCGCGCCCTTGCCGCTCTGCGCCGCGGCCTTGAACTTCTGCTCCACGGTGCCGAAGTCGACGTTCTGGTAGTTCACCTTGATCTTCGGGTACTTCGCCTCGAAGTCCTTGACCAGCGCCTGGTAGGTCGGGGCCTCGTTCTTGGCGTCCGAGGTGTCCCAGTAGGTGATGGTGCCCGAGACCGAGGCGGGGTCCTTCGCCTTGCCGCTGTCGCTCTTGCTGCCGCTGCCGCTGTTGCCGCCACAGGCGGTGACCCCGAGAACGATGGCCGCGGCCATCGCCACGACGGATATGCCGCGTCGCATACCTGACTCCTTGATGAGGGAAGTGCCCGATCGCCCTGATCCGGCGAGGAGCCGGCCGTGTCCTCGACCAGCTCCGCCCGCTCGGGCTGGAGGGACGTTAGCAGCGGTGCAATGTCTTGCGAAAGACTCTGCAAGAAACTTTCTGCAAGATCGTACAGGCGTCCTCCGCCTGCTCCGGGAAGGCGTGCGGGCCGTGGTGTCGCGGTACGCAGAACGGGCGCCCCCGCGAAGGGGGCGCCCGTGTGAGGACTGTGTCCCGGCCGGGCCGGGACGGACTCGGCGGACTCAGCCGGCGCCGATCCCGTCGAGCAGTTCCTCGGCTCCGGTGACCGTGAAGGCTTCGTCGACCCAGCGGTTGAGGGTGTCGATGTCGTGGCATCCGGTGATGCGTTCCCGCGTCTCGTCGGACACGGTGATGCCGCGGTGCGCCAGCATCTGCAGCACCGCCTGCGCCAGCCCCGCAGCCTGCCCCTCCACCTGGCCCTCGGCCTTCCCCTCGAGGAAGGACTCCTCGACGAGCGTGCCGCGGCCGGGGAAGTAGCTCCCGTTCACCTTCATCAGTTTCCTCCCACAGGGCCCGGGCCGGGGTGGACCGGCCGCCCAGTCGGCGGTCGCCTTGTCATGGCAGACCACGAGGAGCAGGACGGGGCAGCGGTGTTTCGCCTGCGATGTGATGCCTCATGTCGCGAAGTGACCATGATCGGACCGTATGGGGGCGAATTCTGATCCGTGACGGATCGGCCGGTGATCATCCGAACGGGTCGTATGCGTACGCATGTTGACGCGGAGTCGCGCCCGCAGGGGCTCCCGGCGAACTCCATGGAATCTCTTGCATTGTCTTGCTGCAACGCTCCTTGGGGGGATACGGTCCCGGACAGCTCCGGCATCGAGGCCGGGGCGGCACCCGGTTTCATGCGCGTGGGTCCGGGCGCGAGGCTGTCCCTTCCCGCCCCGCGTGGGCGGGTGACCGCAAGGAGAACTGCCCGTGGCCCTGGGTTTCTTCAGGCTGCACGCCTTCCGGCGAGCGCGGCTCGGCCGGCGAGGCCGCCGCACCGCCGCCGCCACCGCCTTCACCGCGCTCGCCGCCCTGGCCGTGCCGACGGCCGCCGCGCACGCGCAGCCGGCGCCGCCCCCGCCGCCGTCGGACCGGGTGCTCGCCGCGCAGGCCGCGCGGCACGTCGACACCCGCGAGCAGTTCTACTTCGTGATGCCGGACCGGTTCGCGAACGGAGACCCGTCCAACGACCGCGGCGGCCTGGTCGGCGGGCGGCTGGCCACCGGGTTCGACCCCACCGACAAGGGCTTCTACCAGGGCGGCGACCTCAAGGGCCTCACCCGGAAGCTCGACTACATCAAGGGGCTGGGGACCACCGCGATCTGGATGGCGCCGATCTTCAAGAACAAGCCGGTGCAGGGCACGGGCAAGGATGCCTCGGCCGGCTACCACGGCTACTGGATCACCGACTTCACCCAGGTCGACCCGCACTTCGGCACCAACGACGACCTGCGCACGCTGATCTCCGCCGCCCACGCCAAGGGCATGAAGATCTTCTTCGACGTCATCACCAACCACACCGCCGACGTGATCGGCAACACCCAGAACACCTACGACTACCTGTCGAAGGGCGCGTTCCCGTACCTGTCGGCGGACGGGACGCCGTTCGACGACAGCAGCTACGCCCTCGGCGGGAAGGAAGCCGGGACGAAGGGCTTCCCGAAGGTGACCGCCGCCTCCTTCCCGCGCACGCCCACCGTGCCCGCGGCCGAGAAGGACGTGAAGGTCCCGGCGTGGCTCAACGACCCGACGATGTACCACAACCGCGGTGACTCCACCTTCGCCGGCGAGAGCGCCGACCAGGGCGACTTCTCCGGGCTCGACGACCTGTGGACCGAACGGCCCGAGGTCGTCCAGGGCATGGAGAAGATCTACGAGAGCTGGGTGAAGGACTTCGCGATCGACGGCTTCCGGATCGACACCGTGAAGAACGTCGACATGCCGTTCTGGACGCAGTGGGCCACCGCGCTCGACCGGTACGCGGCCCAGCACGGCCGCAAGGACTTCTTCCTGTTCGGCGAGACGTACTCCGCGGATCCGGCGGTCACCTCGCCGTACGTCACCCAGGGCCGGCTCGACGCGACCCTGGACTTCCCGTTCCAGGACGCGGCCCGCGCCTACGCCTCACAGGGCGCCTCCCCGGCCAAGCTCGCGAACCTCTACGCGCAGGACTACCGGTACACCACCGACAAGGCCAACGCGTACGAGGAGGTCACCTTCCTCGGCAACCACGACATGGGCCGCATCGGCTCCTTCCTGAAGCAGGACAACCCCGGGGCGAGCGACGCCGAACTGCTCAAGCGGGACGAGCTGGCCAACGAGGTGATGTTCCTCGGCCGCGGCAACCCGGTCGTCTACTACGGCGACGAGCAGGGCTTCACCGGCGCGGGGGGCGACAAGGACGCCCGGCAGACGATGTTCGCCTCCCAGGTCGCCGACTACCTCGACGATCCCGAGATCGGCACCACCCGCACCGCCGCCTCCGACGCGTACGACCCTTCGCACCCGCTCTACCGCGCCATCGCCGCGCTGTCGGCCCTGACCAAGGCCCACCCGGCGCTGCGCGACGGCGTGCAGACCGAGCGGTACGCCGACCCCGGCAGCGGACCCGGCGTGTACGCCTACTCCCGGACCGACGCGGCCGGCCGCGACGACTACCTGGTCGCGGTCAACAACGCGACGGCCGCCAGGACCGTGACCGTGCCGACCGGCAACACCGCGGGCGCCGCCTGCCGGGCGATCTACGGCACCACCGGGACGGTCACCGCCGCCGGCGACGCCGCGGCCGTCACCCTCACGGTGCCCGCGCTCAGCTCCGTGGTGTACCGGGCGGCGGCGCCGCTGCCCGCCGCTGCCACCGCGCCGACGATCACCCTGACCGCGCCCGCCGCCGGCGCCACCGGCACCGTCGAGCTGGACGCCGACGTCACCGGAGGCGGCCTGAACCGCGTGGTGTTCGCCGCGCAGACCGGCAACGGGCCCTGGCAGGTGCTGGGTTCGGCCGACCACGCGCCGTACCGCGTGACGCAGACCCTCGCCGACTCGGTGCCCGCCGGAACGACCGTGCGCTACAAGGCCGTTGCCGTCGACGACAGCGGCCGCACCGCGTCCGCCACCGCGGGCACCGTCACCGGCGCCGCGCCCGTCGCCGCGCCGCCCACCGCGGTCAGCCGCGACTACGCGATCGTCCACTACCAGCGGACCGACGACAACTACGCCGACTGGGGCCTGTACACCTGGGGTGACATCGCCGACGGCGAGGGCACGACCTGGCCCGCCGGCCACCCCTTCACCGGCCGCGACGCCTACGGCGCCTTCGCGTACGTCAAACTCAAGCCGGGCGCGTCCAGCGTGGGGTTCATCGTGGTCGACAAGAACGGGGTGAAGGACACCGACGGCGACCGCAGCATCGACCTGACGACCACCGGTGAAGTGTGGGTGAAGCAGGGCAGCCCGGACGTCGCCACCAGCGCGCCGGACGGCGCCTACCCGCCGCAGGACACCAGCAAGGCGATCATCCACTACCACCGGGCCGACCAGGACTACACCGGCTGGGGCCTGCACGACTGGACGGGCGCCGCCAACCCCACCGACTGGAGCTCGCCGCTCCGGCCCACCCGGATCGACTCCTACGGCGCGGTGTTCGAGGTGCCGCTGGCCGCGGGGGCGACCTCGCTCAGCTACATCCTCCACAACGGCGACACCAAGGACCTGCCCGACGACCAGTCCCTCGACCTCACCCAGAGCCATGAGGTGTGGCTGCTCGCCGGCACCGAGAAGCACCTGCTCCCGCAGCCCCAGGGCTCCGGCGCCGACCTCGACCTCGGCAAGTCCCAGGCCCAGTGGATCGACCGGGACACCGTCGCCTGGCAGACCAGCGCGCCCTCGGCGTCCCAGCAGCTGGTGTACGCCGCCGACGGCGGGCTCACCGTCAAGGACGGCGTGCTCTCCGGCGCCGGTCAGCACTGGCTGCGGCTGAGCCGGGTGGCCGGCGGCCTCACCGACGCCCAGCTCGCCAAGTACCCCCAGCTGAAGGGCTATTCCGCCTTCACCGTCGACCCGCGCGACCGCGCCCGGGTACGCGACGCCCTGCACGGGCAGGTCATCGCCACCCAACTGGCGGCCAACGGCGCCCTGCTGGCGGCGACCGGCGTGCAGACGCAGGGCGTGCTCGACGACCTGTACGGCGACGCCGCCCAGCACGCCGCGCTCGGGCCGGTGTTCGACGCCCACGGCAGGCCGGCGCTGTCGGTGTGGGCGCCCACCGCGCACCAGGTCGCGCTGGAGATCGGCGGTAAGACCGTCGCGATGCGCGAGGACCGGGCCACCGGCGTGTGGTCGGTGACCGGCACTCCGGCGTGGACCGGGAAGCCGTACCTGTACGACGTGACGGTGTGGGCGCCCAGCGTGCAGCGGCTCGTCGTCAACAAGGTCACCGACCCCTACTCCGTCGCGCTCACCGCCGACTCGAAGCAGAGCCTGCTGGTGAACCTCGACGACCCGAAGCTCGCGCCCAAGGGCTGGGCCGCGCAGGCCAAGCCGGCGGCCGTGCCGATGAGCCGTGCGCAGATCCAGGAGCTGCACATCCGCGACTTCTCCGTCGCGGACACCACCGTCCCGGCCGCCGACCGCGGCAAGTACACCGCCTTCACCGACAGTTCGTCGGCGGGCATGACCCATCTGAAGGACCTGGCCAAGGCCGGTGTCTCCTACGTGCACCTGCTGCCCGCGTTCGACTTCTCGTCCGTGCCGGAGAAGGCGGCCGACCAGGCGACCCCGGACTGCGACCTGGCCTCGTACGCGCCCGACAGCGACCAGCAGCAGGCGTGCATCGCCAAGGTCGCCGCCAAGGACGCCTACAACTGGGGCTACGACCCCTTCCACTACACGGTGCCCGAGGGCTCGTACGCCACGGACCCCCAAGGGACCGCGCGCACCGTGCAGTTCCGGCAGATGGTGCAGGGCCTCAACAACGCGGGCCTGCGCGTGGTGATGGACGTCGTCTACAACCACACCTCCGCCGCCGGGCAGGCCGACACCTCCGTGCTCGACAAGATCGTGCCCGGCTACTACCAGCGGCTGATGCCCGACGGCTCGGTGGCCGACTCCACCTGCTGCGCCAACACCGCGCCCGAGAACACCATGATGGGCAAGCTCGTCGTCGACTCGGTCGTCACCTGGGCCAAGGAGTACAAGGTCGACGGCTTCCGCTTCGACCTGATGGGCCACCACCCCAAGGCCAACATCCTCGCCGTGCGCAAGGCGCTCGACGCGCTGACGCCCGCCAAGGACGGCGTCGACGGCAAGAAGATCATCCTGTACGGCGAGGGCTGGAACTTCGGCGAGGTCGCCGACAACGCCCGCTTCGTGCAGGCCACCCAGGCGAACATGGCCGGCACCGGCATCGCCACCTTCTCCGACCGGGCGCGCGACGCGGTCCGCGGCGGCAGCCCCTTCGACGCCGACCCCGGCGTCCAGGGCTTCGCCTCCGGGCTGTACACCGACCCCAACTCCTCGACCGGCAACGGCACTCCGGCCGAGCAGAAGGCGCGGCTGCTGCACTACCAGGACCTCATCCAGGTCGGACTCACCGGCAATCTGCGGCAGTTCCACTTCACCGACTCCGCCGGCAAGGAGGTCACCGGCGCCGAGATCGACTACAACGGCGCACCCGCCGGGTACGCCGACGCGCCGGGCGACGCCCTCGCCTACGTCGACGCCCACGACAACGAGACCCTGTACGACGCGCTCGCCTACAAGCTGCCGTTCGGCACCTCGGCCGCGGACCGGGCGCGTATGCAGGTCCTCGCCGAGGCCACCGCCGCCCTGTCCCAGGGGCCGGCCCTCTACCAGGCCGGCTCCGACCTGCTGCGCTCCAAGTCGCTGGACCGCAACTCCTTCGACTCCGGCGACTGGTTCAACGCCATCCACTGGCAGTGCGGGCAGGATGGGGGTACCTCCCAGGCCGCAGGCTCTGGGGGAGGGTTCGGGCGCGGGCTGCCGCCGGCCGCCGACAACCAGAGCAAGTGGGACTACGCCAAGCCGCTGCTCACCGCACCCCAACTCACCCCGGACTGCACCCAGACGCAGGGGGCCTCGGCCGCCTACCAGGACCTGCTGCGGATCCGCACCGCGGAGCCCGCGTTCCACCTCGGCACCGGGGCGCAGGTCCAGCAGCAGGTCTCGTTCCCGCTGTCCGGGACCGGTGAGACGCCCGGCGTGATCACCATGAAGGCCGGCGACCTCGTCGTCGTCTTCAACGCCACCCCGCAGCGGCAGGACCAGCGGGTCGGCGCCCTCGCCGGAACGCCCTACGCCCTGCACCCCGTTCAGGCCGCCGGTGCGGACCCGGTCGTCAAGACCGCCTCCTATGCCGCCGCGACCGGCACGTTCACCGTGCCCGCGCGTACCGTGGCGGTCTTCACCACGGCCGGCTGACCCGGCCCCGCGCACCGCGGCGGGCCGCCCCGGAACCTGACATCCGGAGCGGCCCGCCGCGGCATCCGGCAGGATCGCCTGCCATGACATCCGACAGTTCCGCGACGTCCGGCACGACCGGACCCGACCGCGGCCCGGACACGACCGGATCCGACCGCGGGCAGGACACGACCGGTCCGGACCGCGGCCCGGACACGACCGGACCGGACCGTGCGTGGGGCACGCACACCGTGCTCCTCGGGTCCACGACGGTGACCAAGCGCCACCGCGGTCAGGACGCGGCACGGCGGGCGGCCGCCGAATGGCGGGCCCTGGACGTGCTGCACCGCCACGCGCCCGGCCTGGCCCCGGAACCGCTCTCGCCGCGCCCCACGCGGGACCGGCCCGAGATCGTGATGTCCCGGCTCGGCGGCGCGCCGCTGCGCGGCACCCCGATCGACGCCGCCCGGCTCCGGGCGCTCGCCGCGGCCGTCGACCGGATCCACACCGCCGTCCCGTCCCGCGTGCCGGCCGGCTGGGCGCCCAGGGACGGCCTGCCGCACCAACTGGCCGCGGAGATCAGGGACCTGGCGCCGCACGTGCGTGCCCGGGCCTCGGGCGGCACCGCGGACCGCACGGCCGGGCCGCGTCCGCCGGCGACCATCCCGCCCGACGTGGCGGAGGCGGTGGACGAGGGGCTGGCCTGGCTCGCCTCGGCGGAACCCCTCCCCGGTCCGGGCGATAGGCCGCCCGTGGTGGGGCACGGCGACGGAAACCTCGCCAACTACCTGTGGGACGGGACCCGCGTCGCAGTCGTCGACTTCGAGTTCTCCGGCGCCTCCGAACGGGCCCTGGAACTAGCCGAGATCACCGAGCACATCGCTGCCTGGAGCGGTCCGCCCTTGGACGCCGACGCCTTCCTCGCCTGCTTCGCGCCGGACCCGGACGAGACCCGCCGCCTGCGGGCACTGCGCCGGCTCCTCGCCCTGCACTGGCTCTGCCGCCTCGCCCTCGACGATCCCGCGGCCCCGCGCAATCCCCCCGGCACCGCCGCCCGCCAGGCCGCGCGGCTGATGGAGCTGCTCGCGCGGGCGTGACGGTCGGGCGTGACGCCGGGCGCTGCGCGTGCGACGGGACAGGAGTGTGCGCCCCATGTGTGCGTGCTCGTCGGAGACGGTGAAAACCCCACGAAAAAAGCAAAGTTGGGGATCGGCTGAAGTGTGTTGATCGACAACCTTCGGGTGATCGGCAACCTTCGGGAGACTTCGTGCGTCCCTGTACCCGTGAGAACCCCGCACGTGACGATCCGGCCTGCCGTGATCGAGGACCTGGACGCCATATCCTCCGTCCACGCCCGCGCCCGGGCGACGTACTACGCCGGGCACCTGCCTGCCGAGGCCTACAGCGGCCCGGCCGAGCTCGAACGGCAACGGACCGGCACCGCCCGGGCCATCGAGTCGCGCGAGCGCACCGTGCTGTGCGCGACCCGGGACGGCCGCGTCGTCGGATTCGCCGTCCTCGGCGCCCGGTTCGACGACGACAAGCTGTTCCACTTCCACATCGACCCGGAGGTGTGGCGTACCGGCGCGGGCACCGCGCTGCACCGCGGCTGCGTGGAGGTGTGGCAGGAGGCGAAGCTCAGCACGGTGCGGCTGGAGGTCTTCGCGCCCAACGCCCGCGCCCGCGCCTTCTACGTCCGCCAGGGCTGGGAGGAGGACGGCCGGGAGGACGACCACGTGCTGATGCGGCTGCGCCTGCCCGGCGCCGAGGTCAGCTCTGGCCCAGCGGTGTGATCGTGCCGCCGCCGGACAGGTGCGCGGTGAGCGTCGGGCGGGACGACCGCGGGGCCGGCACCGCCAGGTAGGGGCCGTACGCGGCGGCGGTCACGCCGTGCGTCGCGGTGATCCGGCTGACGCCGCGGCTGCCCGCGGCCAGCAGGTACCAGTGGCCGCCCGGCGAGCGCCACATGACGCCCGCCATCACGTGCTGCCCGAAGCGGCTGCAGGCGCTCCCGTCCTGCTGCCCGCCCACCACCGAGGAGGGGGTGGCCGCACCCCCGCCGGGCGCCAGGAACTGCACGGTGGCCTCACCCGGGCCGCGCCAGGTGTCGGCGCGGTCGCAGGTCCAGGACGCCTCGCCCGCCGACTCCGGCAGCGGCGTGCGCGCGAACTCCCAGTCGTTGACGGACCGCACGCCCTGGCCGCGCAGCTCGCCGAGCCGGCAGGCGCCGTGCGCCCAACTGGTCAGCGCCGCGGGCCCGGTGGCCTCCCGCGGCGCGGTCGCGGGGGTGCTGCCGTCCGGCGCGGGAAGGTAGGTCAGGTGGACCGGCGTGAGGTCGCCGAGGTCGGTGAGCAGGAACGCGTGGTGCTCGGCGACGCTCGGCGACGAGCGCAGCTGCAGCACCGGCCAGGTCGTCCCGCAGGCCCCGGCCGCGCCCGCCGTCCCCGGCGCGGTGCCCGCGCCCGGCGCCTGCACCGGGTCGGTCACACCGTCGCCGCTGCGGTGCAGCGGCGCGCCGGTCCTGCCGGGCACGAGCAGGTCCCGGGTCTGCGCCTCCGCGACCCAGGGAGCGGTCAGGAAGCGGGTGTTGCCGTCCACCCGGTCCAGGACGACGGCCGCCGCGGTGGTGATGTCGGCGTCGTCGACCCGGGCGAAGTCCAGGGCGGCCCGCCCGCCGCCGCCGGCCGGCTCCGCGTACCGCACCAGCCGCATCCCGTCGTGCAGGATCACGACCGCGGCGCCGTCCACGTTCCCGGCGAAGAGCAGTTGCGGCGCCCCGGCGGGCGCGGTGCGCGGCGTGCCGGGCGTGGCGGTGACGTCGACGCCGGTGCCGGGGGCCGCCCACACCGCCAGCGCGCGGCCGAGCAGCGCGGTGTCGCCGGCGCGGTCGCCGCGCACGGGCCAGGCGGTGAAGTCCAGCCGTGCGGTGGACCGCCAGGCGTCCGCGGGGACGCGCACCAGCGCCGCCGGGTCGAGCGCGGCCGAGCTGCCGGATCCGGGAGAACCGCCCGCCGCCCGCGCGTCGCCGGGGGCGCCGCCGGCGATCCCGACGGCCAGCAGCAGCCCGCCGACGCCCACCACGGCAGCCGCGACCAGCCCCACCCGGGCGCGCTGGCGGCGGCGCAGCAGGTCGGTGGGCCCGGTCTGCACGGTGCAGGGGTCGAACTCGCCGGCGCCCAGCAGATGCCGGCGCCCCTCGACGGCCGCCGCCGCGCGCAGCGGCCCCCGCACGTCGGCGACGCCCGCCGACTCCAGCACCACCCGGGCGCCGCGCTCGCCCAGCCCCTCCAGGGCCTGCAGCGCGAACGCCGCCCTGGCCGCCGCGGGCAGCGCCGACAGGGCGCGGTCCAGGGCGAGTTCGTCACTTCCGCCGGCGCGCGGGTGGACCCGCAGGCCGGCCACCGCCGGCAGCCGTACCGCGTCCAGGACCGCGCGCACCGCCCGGGTGATCGCTGCGCCGCGCCCCCGCCCGCGGCTTCCGCTGCCGCTGCGGGCGCCGTACGCCAGCGCCGCCCGCAGCACCTCGTAACGGAGCAGCCCGTACGCGCCGCCGCGCGCGGTGCGGGTCTTGCGCGGCAGCGCGCGCTGCACCAGCCGGTGGGCGACCAGCACCCTGCGGTGCTTTCCGAGCGAGGCCGGAAGCGTGAGGTACGCGAGCCGCACCAGCCGCGGATAGTGCTCGACCAGCGCCGCCTCGGCCTCCTCCACGGCCACCGGGGCCGCGCTGTCGGCGGGCGAAGTCACAGGCTGCGCTTGCGTGTTCACGCCTCGTCAAACGAGTCGTTGATGCGATGGTCACTCCGCCACGCCGTCGTGCGGTCCCACCGGCGCGGATCGGGGCGGCCGGGAACGCCCCGGGGCGCCCGCCGTCACGACGGGCGCCCCGGGGCGTGTGCGGACGGCCGGTGCGTCAGACCAGGCCGGCCTTCTCCAGCGCGGCACCGCAGGTGTCCACGATCAGCCGGGTCACCACGTACGGGTCGACGTTGGCGTTCGGGCGGCGGTCCTCGATGTAGCCCTTCTGGTCCACCTCGACCTGCCACGGGATGCGCACCGATGCGCCGCGGTCGGAGACGCCGTAGCTGTAGGCGTTCCACGGGGCGGTCTCGTGCGCACCGGTCAGCCGCGCCTCGACGCCGGCGCCGTAGTTCCTGATGTGCTCCAGCGGCTTGTCGTCGCGGCCCAGCGCCTCGGCGGCCTCGATGATCGCCGCGTAGCCCTCGCGCATCGCCTTGGTGGAGAAGTTGGTGTGGGCGCCCGCGCCGTTCCAGTCGCCCTTGACCGGCTTCGGGTCCAGCGTCGCGGAGATGCCGAAGTCCTCGGCGGTACGGTAGAGCAGCCAGCGGGCGACCCACAGCTGGTCGCTGACCTCCAGCGGGCTCAGCGGGCCGACCTGGAACTCCCACTGGCCGGGCATGACCTCGGCGTTGATGCCGGAGAGGGACAGGCCCGCGGCCAGGCAGTTGTCCAGGTGCTTCTCCACCACCGCGCGGCCGAAGATCTCGTCGGCGCCGACACCGCAGTAGTAGCCGCCCTGCGGCGCGGGGAAGCCGCCCTCGGGGAAGCCCAGCGGGCGCGGGCCCTGGAAGAACGTGTACTCCTGCTCGATACCGAACAGCGACTCCTGCTCGGCGAACCGCTCGGCCACCTCGCGCAGCGCGGCGCGCGTGTTGGACTCGTGCGGGGTGCCGTCGATGTCGTAGACCTCGCACAGCACCAGGAGGTCGTCGCCGCCCCGGATCGGGTCGGGGTAGGAGGCCACCGGCTTGAGTACGCGGTCCGAGGCGTGGCCCTCGGCCTGGCTGGTGCTGGAACCGTCGAAGCCCCAGACCGGAAGCTCCGCGCCGTCGGCCAGGATTTTCGTCTTCGAACGCAGCTTGGCGGTCGGCTTGGTTCCGTCTATCCAGATGTACTCGGCCTTGAAGGTCACGGTGACGCCATCCTTAACGAACGTGATCGCGGGTGCGGCCGAGCTTCGCTGGTCGGGCCGTTCCGTAGCGTCCCAGGGAGCCTTTTCCCCTCCGTTGCCCGAGTGTTAACCCGATGTGAACTACCCGTCGTGACCAGCGGTGACAGCGCCCGCCGCCCGCCGAGGACGGCCGGTTAGGCTGCGGGCATGCCACACATCAGCGTCGAGTACTCGGCCAACGCGGCCGGCTCATTCGATCCCGCCTCGCTCGCCAAGGACCTCCACGAGGCCGTCGTCTCCCTCGCCGGCGGCCGCGCCGGCGGCTGCAAGACCCGCTTCGTGCGCCACGACGCGGTGTACATCGGCGACGGCTCGCCGGACCACGCCATGATCCACGCCGAGATCGCGCTGCTCTCCGGCCGCCCCGCCGAGACCAAACGAGCGCTGTCCGAGGCGGCGCTGGACCTGCTGCGCCGCCACACCGCGCCCATGCCGCAGTTCGAGGTGCAGTTCTCCGTGGACATCCGCGACCTCGACCGCGACGCCTACGCCCGCCACGAAGAACCGCGGACGCAGCCGTGACGGCCGCCCCGCGGCTGCGCGTCGGTCTGCTGGGCACCGGGCCATGGGCCCGGCTCACCCACGGACCGGCGCTCGCCGCGCACCCCGGTGTGGAGTTCGCCGGCGTCTGGGGCCGCAGGCCCGAGGCCGCCGCGGAAGTGGCCGGGCTGTTCGGCACCCGCGCCTACCCCGACGCCGACGCGCTCATCGCCGACGTGGACGCGGTGGCCGTCGCCCTGCCGCCCGCCCTCCAGGCGCCGCTGGCCGTCCGCGCCGCCCGCGCCGGCCGGCACCTGCTGCTCGACAAGCCGCTCGCGGCGACCGTCGCGGACGCCCGAGCCGTCGCGGACGCGGTGGACGCCGCCGGTGTCAGGTCGGTGGTCTTCTTCACGCTGCGCTTCGACCCCGCCAGCGCGCGGTGGATCGACGAGCAGGCGGCGGCCGGCCGCCGCGCCGCCGCGGACGGCGCGGGGAGCGGCTGGTTCACCGGCCGCGCCGACTGGTACGGCGCGGTGTTCAGCGACGACGCCAGTCCGTTCGCCGACTCGCCCTGGCGGCGGGAGAAGGGCGGGCTGTGGGACGTCGGCCCGCACGCCCTGTCGGTGCTGCTGCCGGTGCTCGGCGACGCCGTCGAGGTCACGGCCGCCCGCGGCCGCGGCGACGCCGTGCACCTGACGCTCCGTCATGACAGCGGCGCCTCCAGCACGTCGCTGCTCACCCTCACCGCGCCGCCCGCGGCGGCCGGGGTGGCCATCGAGTTCCGCGGCACGCCCGGTGTGGCGGTGTACCCCGACGGCCTCGCCGGGGAGGCCGCCGGCGCCCTAGCCGGGGCCGTCGACGCGCTCACCGCCGGGACACCGCACCCGTGCGATGCCCGCTTCGGGCTGCGCGTCACGGAGATCCTCGCGGCGGCGGAGGCGGCGCTCGACTGACGCCGGGCGCGCCCCGGGGTGACCTCGGGGCGCGCCCGGAGCGACGGCAGGGGCGCATCCCGGGACAAAAGATCACGCTCCGGGCCGGGTTCAGCCCTTCCGGCGGCCCGTGCGGGTGTCTATCTTCGAAGGCATGAGGCCTGCGGACTGGTGGTCGATCGAGATCCTGGACTCCGAGCACGCGGTGACCTCGGCGACGGCGTGGCGTGACGCGTACGCGCAGATGCTGGACGAGTCGCTGGTCACCAACGGTGCGTCGTCCTGGAAGTGGTTCGAGTACAGCTGGGGAGTCGTACTCGAAGTGGCGTTCGTCGAGGAACGCACCTGGCTGGACTGGAAGTCGCTGCCCGGTACCCGGGCCGCGCTGGACGCGGTGCCCGACCCGGTCACCGGGCTGCTGGTGCACCGCGGCCACGGCGGGGCGTCCGGCAGCTACGCGCGGCGCACGCCCGGGAGCCCGCCGATCGCGGACCGGGTGGCCCTGCCCGAGCCGATCTGACCGCGGGCGCGGGCCGCCACGGGGCCCTGCCCGGCGGGCGGACGTCGTCCGGTCGGTGGGCGGAAGGGCCCGGCGCCCGGGTGGCTTCCGGGAAGAAGGACGCGGCGCGCGTACCTTGTACAACCCATGAAAGCCATCATCTACACCACCAGCGGCGGCCCCGACGTCCTGACGCTCGTCGACGACCGGCCGGTGCCGGAGCCCGGCCCGGGTGAAGTCCGCGTCGCCGTACGGGTCTCCGGGGTCAACCCCACGGACTGGAAGTCGCGTGCGGCCGGTTCCAGGGCTGCCGAGCAGGTGCCGAACCAGGACGGGTCCGGTGTCGTCGACGCGGTCGGCCCGGGAGTGGCCGCCGAGCGCGTCGGCGAGCGCGTCTGGCTCTGGGAGTCGGCGTACCAGCGGGCCGACGGCACCGCGCAGGAGTACGTGGTGCTGCCCGCGCGGCAGGCGGTCCCCCTCCCCGCGCACGCCTCCTTCGACCTCGGCGCGAGCCTCGGCATCCCGTTCCTGACCGCCCACCGCGCGCTGACCGTCGCCGACGGCGGGCCGCAGCGCCTCGCGCCCGGCGCGCTCGCCGGCCGCACCGTGCTGGTGGCCGGCGGCGCGGGCGCGGTCGGCAACGCGGCGATCCAGCTCGCCCGGTGGGCGGGCGCCACGGTGATCACCACGGTCAGCAGCCCCCAGAAGGCGGCGCTGGCCGCCGCGGCCGGCGCGCACCACGTCGTGGACTACCGCGCGCAGGACGCCGGGACGGAGATCCGCGGCATCGCGCCGGACGGCGTGCACATCGTGGTGGAGGTCGCGCCGGCCACCAACGCCGCGCTCGACCTGGCCGTCACCGCGCCGGACGCGGCCATCGCCTTCTACGCCGACGACGGCCCGGCGGTGGCCGTCCCGAGCCGGCCGTCGATGGCCGCCAACCTCCGCTGGCAGGGCGTGATGGTCTACGCCGTGCCGCGGGCCGCCAAGGACCACGCGGTGGCCGCGGTCAGCGCCGCCCTCGCCGACGAGGCCCTGCACGTGGGCGAGGGCGCCGGCCTGCCCCTGCACCACTTCCCGCTGGCCGGGACCGGCGCGGCGCACGCGGCGGTGGAGTCGGGGACGGTCGGCAAGGTGCTGGTGAACGTCTCGGCGTAGGCCCGGGCTTACGCGCGTGCGGCCCGGGATCCGCCGGGTCCGGTGGTCGGCCGCCCGCCGGCCGGGCACCTTTCGGTGGGGAGCGAACGGTGGCGGGCGCAGGATGGGGACATGGAGAAGGACAGGACGGCGGACCCCGCGGCACCCGGGCTGGCGGCGCTGGCCGGGCTGCTGGCCGACGAGACCCGCGCCGCGGTGTGCCTGGCGCTGCTCGACCGGCGGGCCTGGACCGGCGGCGAGCTGGCCCGGTACTGCGGGGTGGCGCCGTCGACGATGAGCGAGCACCTCGCGCGGCTGGTCGACGGCGGGCTGCTGGTGCGCGAGCGCCAGGGCCGGCACGGCTACGTGCGGCTCGCCGGTCCCGACGCGGCCCGGTTCGTGGAGGATCTGGCCGCGCGGGTGAGCGAGCCTGTGCGGCCGGCCGCCGCAGGAGGGCTGCGCGCCCACAGCGCGAGCCGGGCGCTGGCGCGCGGCCGCACCTGCTACGACCACCTCGCCGGGCGGCTGGGCGTCGCCGTCACCGACGCGATGACCGCCCGCGGGATGCTGCGCCAGGACACCGGGTTCGCGCTCACCGACGCCGGGGTCGACTGGCTGACCGGCCTCGGCGCCGACCTGGCGCGCTCCCCGTCCTCGCGGCGCCCGCTGGCCAGGTCCTGCCTGGACTGGACCGAGCGCCGCCCGCACCTGGCGGGCACCGCGGGCGCCGAACTGTGCCGCCTGGTCCTGGACCGCGGCTGGGCGGCCCGGATCGGCACGGGCCGCGCCGTCAAGGTGACCCCGCTGGGCGAGCGCGAACTCGCCCGGACGCTGGGCATCCCCGCCGACGCCCTCGATCCGGCGGGCGCGCGGTAGGCGGCGGGGCGGCGCCCGTGCCGGCCGGCGCCCGCGCCGCCGGCCGTGGATGGCCCACAATGGGCGGGTGACCGCCGTGACGCTGACCCTGCGGGGCGAGGAGCTGCCCGGCCGCAGCTGCGGCGGAGCCCCGGGCTTCGCCGCGTACGAGAACATCCATGTCGCCGTCCAGCGCCGGGCGAAACCGGGGGAGTTGCTCGGTCTGACGCCGGGCGACGCGCCGCACGCCACCTGGACGCTCGCGTGCAAGGCCGGGCCGGCGCGGGACGGCGGCACCGAGCTGACCGGCCCCTACGTGCAGGGCGGCCCCGGCGAGCGGTTCGTCTACCTGTCCTGGGGGACCGTCGGCGAGGACGGCGCCTTCACGATGTTCCGGCGCGCCAAACTGATGCTCGGCGCGATCGCCCCGGAGGTTCTCGCCGAGGCCGTCAACTCCGGCCGGCTGACCGGCACGTTCGGCCTCACCGACGCCAAGGGCCACCCGACGTGCGCCCGGGTGGTCCCGCCGGCCGTCCGCTGGACCGCCGGCTGACCGGCCGCAGCCGGACCCCCGGCCGAACGGCCGCCTGACCGCGGCGACCGCGTCCTACCGCGAACGGAAGGCGTCCGCGGCCGCGGTGGCCGCCCGCTCCACCAGGTCGATGCCGGCCCGCTCCGAACCCTGGCCGGAGGACAGCACCGCGATCAGCAGGCGGTGGCCGTCGCGGACGACCCGGCCGATGCTGTTGACGTCCCACAGCCCGGTCCTGGTGCGCTGCAGCCAGCCGTTCTTGAGGGCGTAGCCCGCGTCGTCGGAGCCGGCGGCCGACACGCCCCAGTTCTGGGTGGCGGTCACCGCGCCCATCAGGCCCGCGATGTAGTCGCGCGAGGCGCCCGACAGCGGGGAGTCCGCTCCCACGAACACCGCCCGGAGCAGGGTGAGCTGGTCACCGGCTGTGGTCTGGGTGAGCCCCCACAGCTCGCCGCTGCCGGGTGTGGTGTGGTCGAGTCCCAGGGTCTCGTTTGCCTCGGCCAGGCCCGGGCCGCCGCCGATGGCGTCCCACAGCGCGGTGGCCGCGTCGTTGTCGCTCTGCTCGATCATCACGGTGGCCAGGGCCCGCTGGTTCGCGGTGAGATGCGTGTCCGCGTGCTGGGCCCGCAGCAGCAGCGCGGCGAGGATGTCCACCTTGACGATGCTGGCCGTGTCGTAGGTGTTGCCGCGGTCGTCGCTGCTGTCGAAGGCCGCGCTGACCTCCACGCCGTCGTCCAGGTCGGTGACGGCCACCGCGACGTCGCCGGCCGCGGGCAGGGCGTCGATCGCGTCCGCCACCGCCGCCGACGCGGACCGCTTCGGAGTGGTCGAGGTCGCGGTCGGCGTCGCGGCCGTCGGCGGGGGAGCGGTCGTGGCGGGGGTCGTCGCGGACGGCGAGGGCGCCGCCGCCGAGGTCGTCGCGGGGCTGGGCGCGCCGGTGCCGGAGGCCGCTCCCGCGGCCTTCGCGTCCGAGGCCGCGGGGGCCGACGGCGACTGCGTGAGGGTGGCCAGCGTCAGCACCGCGATGGCGGCCAGCGCCGTCACCGACACCAGCAGCGGCCGCGCCCAGGGCGCCCCGTGCGGGCGCGGCCCCGAGGGCTCGGGCGGTCCGTCCCCACCGTCGGGCGACGGTGGCCGTTCCTGTGTCATGCCGCGGACCGTAGAGGCGGATTCTGGGGTTCTGGTGAGAACACCGGCCCGGATCCCTGAGATCCGGATGAAACCGCTCGTCATGGCACCCCCTCCCGGGCCGCCACCCCGCCCCTGAGTGACCTGGCTCCTTCTTGCGCGAGTTCTGTAAAATATTTCACCTTATGCGCGGAGTATTGCGGTGCAGTAAGCGCGTCGTTACGATCCCCGGCACCAGACTTCCGGGCCGCTGCCGATCCCCCCATCCCCGTGCGGCGGCGGGAGTTGACAGCCGATCGGAGGAGTCCAGATGGGTGTCACACGCCGGGTCTTCCTGCGCGCCGCGGTCGCGGCCACCGCGGTGGGAGCCGCAGGGGCGACCACGACCGCACTCGCCGGCACCGCCTCAGCGGCGGGCAGCCCGCCGGGAGACGTGGTCGGCAAGATCACCGTCGGGTACCAGGGCTGGTTCGCGTGCACCGGCGACGGAGCGCCGATCAACGGCTGGTGGCACTGGACCCAGAACTGGGGCCAGCCGCCGTCCCCCACCAACACCGGCATCAAATGCTGGCCCGACATGCGCGACTACACGCACGGCTACCAGACGTCGTACGCGAACCTGGGCAACGGGCAGCCGGCGACGCTGTTCTCGTCGTACGACCAGCAGACGGTGGACACGCACTTCCAGTGGATGCAGCAGTACGGCATCGACACCGCGGCGCTCCAGCGGTTCAACCCCACGGGCGGCGAGGGGCCGACGCGGGACGCGATGGCGGCGAAGGTGCGCAGCGCGGCCGAGTCGCACGGCGTGAAGTTCTACGTCATGTACGACGTCACGAACTGGACGAACATGCAGTCCGAGATCAAGACGGACTGGACGAACAAGATGTCGGCGCACACGGCGAGTTCGGCCTACGCGCGGCAGAACGGCAAGCCGGTGGTGTGCATCTGGGGCTTCGGCTTCAACGACAACAACCACCCGTTCAGCACCGACGCCTGCCTGGACGTGATCAACTGGTTCAAGTCCCAGGGCTGTTACGTCATCGGCGGGGTCCCGCGCGAGTGGCGCACCGGCGGCGCCGGCACCCGCACCGGCTACACCGACGTCTACCACGCGTTCAACATGATCTCCCCGTGGATGGTCGGCGCGATCGGCAACGCCGGCGAGTCCGACAACGCCTACAACACCTACACCGTCGGCGACGAGGCCGACTGCGCCTCCCACGGCATCGACTACCAGCCGTGCGTGCTGCCCGGCGACGTCTCCGGACGGCAGCGCGCCCACGGCGACTTCATGTGGCGGCAGTTCTACAACATGTGCCGGGCCGGGGTGCAGGGCATCTACATCTCGATGTTCGACGAGTACAACGAGGGCAACCAGATCGCCAAGACCGCCGAGTCCCAGGCATGGGTGCCGACCAACTCCGGTTTCCTGGCGCTGGACGAGGACGGCACCGCCTGCTCCTCGGACTACTACCTGCGGCTGACCGGCGACGGCGGGAAGATGCTCAAGGGCCAGATCGCGCTCACCGCCACCCGCCCCACCCAGCCGACCACCGGCGGCGGCAACCCGCCGCCGCCCACCAACCTGGCGCTGCACAAGGCCACTTCGGAGAGCAGCCACACCCAGAGCTACGGCTCGGGCAACGCCGTCGACGGCGACCCGAACAGCTACTGGGAGTCCGCCAACAACGCCTTCCCGCAGTGGCTTCAGGTCGACCTCGGCGCCCCGACGGGCATCGGGCGGATCGTGCTCGGGCTGCCGCCGTCCTCCGCGTGGGGGGCCCGCACCCAGACCCTCTCCGTGCAGGGCAGCAACGACGGCGGCACGTTCAGCCAGGTGCTGGGGTCCGCCGCCTACACCTTCGACCCCGCCACCGGGAACACCGCGACGGCCACCCTGCCGGCCGGCACCACCGCGCGCTACGTGCGGCTGACCTTCACCGCCAACACGGGGTGGCCGGCCGGCCAGGTCGCCGACCTCCAGGTGTACGCCTCCTGACGCCTCGGGGCGCGTCCCGGCTCCTCACCCGCGTCCCGGCCCCTCAGCGACGCCTCCCCGCGCCCGAGGAGGCCGGGAGCGCGCCGAGGAGGGCCGGGGCGGCACCCACGAGCTAGGCGGACCTGCCGCACAGCGCGTGGTCGGTGAGCGACTCCACCGCCCGGTCGACCCGCTCCTGGTCGATCAGGGCGGTGGTGGTCGTGATCGACACGGTCACCGCCCGCCGCCCGTCCGCGGACACCGCGGGCCGCCCGTACACGCCCCAGCCGTCGCCCTCGTGCATGTAGTACACCCCGCCGCAGGTCAGCGGCACGACCCGGATGCCCAGCCCGTAGCCGCCCTGGCGTCCCGCGGGCGGCACCGGCAGGTCGTCGTACGGCACGGTCTCGCGCATCTCCCGCCACTGCGCGGCGGGCAGCAGCCGGCCGGTGGCCAGCGCGCGGAAGAACGCGTTCAGGTCGGACGGCGTGCTGACGACGCCCGAGTCGGCGGTGTGCTGGAAGCTCTCCTCGGTCAGGTCCACCCGCCGGCCGTCCGGGCCGTCGATGGTCACCGGCACGTGCGGCCCGACCAGGAACGGGTTCGCGCCCGGGATGTAGGTGTGGCGCAGCCCCAGCGGCGCGATCACCCGGTGCTCGACCAGCTCCCGCCAGCTCTGCCCGGTCGCCTTCTCCGCGATCATCGCCGCCACCAGGTAGTTGGTGTTGGAGTAGGCCCAGCGGCGCGGCCCGTCGCCCGGGGTGAACAGCGGCGCGTGCCGCATCGCGATGGCCACCAGGTCGGCCGCCGGGGTGTCGTCGTAGCGGTTCTCCTCGAAGTGGCCGACGAGCTTGTCCTGGACCTCGGGATCGGCCACGTAGTCGAACAGCCCGCTGGTCTGGCGCAGCAGGTCCCGCAATGTGATCCGGCCGCCGTCGTTGCCGTTCCCCGCGACCACGCCCGGCAGCCAGTGCGCCACCGTGTCGTCGAGCGAGAGCCGCTTCTCCGCGGCGAGTTGGAGCACCACCACCGCGGTGAACGTCTTCGTGGTGCTGGCGACGCGGAACTCCGGGTCGCGGGGGAGCGCGGAGCCGGAGCGGACCACGAGCGGGTCCTGGCCGGCGCGGTCCAGCCGGGCGACGAGGTTCACCTGACCGCCGCCCGCCGTCCGGACGGCGGCGAGGTCACGGCGGAGGCTGCCCGCCGTGTAGCCGGCCCCCGCGTGCGCGCCGTCGCGCGCGGCCGTCCCCGTCCCGGTGCCCGTCTGGGTGCGCGTCCTCGCCGTCGCCGGGACCGCCGCCAGTGCCGAGGCGGCCAGGGCCACCGCCCACGCCACCACGAGCCCCCGCCTGCCCGCTGCCGCACCCATCACCGATCACACCCCGTCCGTGCCGTTCCGAACCGTCACCGACAGTCAATCCACCCCGCGCGGACCCCGCGATCCGGCTGCCACCCGCTGCGAAGGTGGGGCCAACCCCCGTACCCGGCACTACCGTCAGCGGGACCGCCGACTACCGTCGACCTGTCCGCCGACGTGACCGTCGACGGCAGTCGGCGAGCAGAGTCTGGAGCGCCATGGCCCCCGCACCCGCAGAGCAGCCCCCCGCGCAGGACGCCTCCGCGACCGCGCCGCCCCCCGACCTGCCCCCGGCCTTCTACCGCGAGTCGCGCGCCGGCCACTACGAGAGCACCACCGCGACCGCCGGACCGTGGGACCCCAAGAGCCAGCACGCGGGCCCGCCTTCGGCCCTCCTCGGCCGGGCCTTCGAGCAGCACGAGCCGCGCGCCGGCTTCCGGATCGCCCGTGTCACCCTCGAACTGCCGCGCCCGGTACCGGTGGCGGACCTGGACGTCCACGTCCGCACGGTCCGCACCGGCTCGCGCGCCGAACTGCTGGAGGGCGAACTGGCCTGCGACGGGAAGCCGGTGATGCTCGCCCGCGCCTGGCGCATGCTGGCCGCCCCCGCCGACACCCCCGCCCTCCACGAGGCGCCCGGCGCCCCCCTGGCGGACCCGCAGCCGCCGAGCACCATGGCCGGCGTCCACGTCGACGGCTACCTCGCCGCGATGGAGTGGCGCTTCGCCGCCGGCAGCGGCTTCGACACCCCCGGCCCTGGCGCCGCCTGGGCCCGCCAGCGCATCCCCCTCGTCGCCGGCCAGGACGACACCCCGCTCACCCGCGCCCTCACCCTGGCCGACAGCAACTGGGCCATCGGCTCGGAACTCGACTACGTCCGCAAGCTGGTCATCAACACCGACATCACCCTCGCGCTGCACCGCGACCCGGTCGGCGCGTGGCTCTGCCTCACCTCGGCCACGGCGGCGTCCCCGGCCGGCTCCGCGCTGGCCGCCGGCCGGCTGGAGGACGCGGCCGGCGACTGCGGCCGCGTGCTGCAGACCCTCCTGGTCGCCGAGCGCTGACCGGCCCGGCCCCGCGCGTCAGAGACCGGCGTTCACATACGTCACGGCCACCGCGGCCGAACGGGCGGTGCCGCTGGTGGGACCGGGCACGAACAGCACCGTCCCGGAGCCCTCGCACGGCAGGCTCAGCGCGGTGGGGATCTCGGCGGTGACGCCGTACTGGTGGAGTTGCAGGACGGCGCCGCTCGTCGGCAGCGACTCGAACTCCACCGCGACGTGGTCCGCCGACTCGCCGGTGTACCCGTCGTCCTTGCCGGTGGCGTCCGCCTCCAGCTGGACCGCGACGGTCTGCCCGGCCAGCGGATGGCCGGTCGACGTCGCGGTGACGGGCCCGAAGCAGCCGACCTTGATGACCGCCCCGGTCGACACGCCGTTGACCTGCCCGGCGAAGTACTGGTGCGGCCCGATCGGCGTCGGGAGCCCCTCGGCGCCGGCGGACGGCGCCGCCATCACGCCGACCGCGGCGGCGCCGAGCGCGGCCACCGCGACCGCGGCGGAACGGGAAGAGTGGTGCCGGCTGCGCATTGTCCACCTCCGAAACGGATGTCCCGGAGCCGTCGGCGGCCCCGGGGAATGAGGCGCGAACGTGCAGGAGCACCGGCATGGTAGCGCCGGGCGCAGGCACCCCGGCACACCCGGATTGCGTCAACTCGGCCGGCACACCACGGAGTCGGACAGGTCCGCGCACGGGCGGTCCCCGTGGGCGCGGATGATGTCCTGGCCCACCTGGTTGGTGAGGTAGCGCAGGAAGCTCGCCGCGAGGGAGGCGGCCGGCGGCTCCCCGTAGGTGTAGGCGTACTCGGTCGCCCAGAACGGGTAGGCGTGGTGGTCGGCGGCGTCCAGCGTGGCTTGCTGGCCGCCGATCCGCACGGTCAGCAGGTCGCGGCGCGCGGCGGCGGAGCCCAGCTCGCTGTAGCCGAGCGCGCCCGGCGTGGCGGCGACCGTGTCCAGCAGTGCGTCGGTGGTGCCGCGGCGGCAGCGGATCACCCCGCCGGCGCCGCAGCCGGACGGCGTCCGGCAGTCGCTGGAGTTCTCGCCCGGTTCCAGCGTGCCGCCGAGCAGCCGGGTCTCGAACGCCCTGCGGGTACCCGACCCCGAGTCGCGGCTCACCAGCCGCACCGGCACGTCGTTGCCCTGCACCTGCCGCCAGTTGGTGACCTTCCCCGCGTACAGCCGGCGGATCTGCTCGACGGTGAGGTCCTGCACGCCCGCGTCCTTGTTGACGACCAGCGTGAACAGCAGGAATCCCATGGGACGTTGGAGCACCTGCGGGTGGCCGGCGTCCTTGGGGCCGTCGGAGAACGCGATCACCGGCGGGGTGCTCCCGCCGGCCCTGCGCCCCGCCGCGTCCAGGTCGTCCACGCCGACCCCGCTGGTGTCCGCGGTGATGGTGAACTGCGCGTCCGGGCAACTGCGGTGGTACGCCGCCGACGCCTCGCGCAGCACCGGGGCGAAGGCCGTGGACCCCGACAGCGTCAGCCGGCCCGACGCGCAGTCCAGGGCCGCCTCGGTGGTGTCCTTGGTCAGCGAGACCACCAGCTGGGCGACGATCACCGCGGCCAGGAACAGCACCATCGCGACCGCCGCCCGCGAGGTGCCGGTCCTGCTGCGCGTCTCCTGGATCTGGCCGCTGCCCACCCCGCCCTTGATGCCGCCGCTCACCCGCGGCGGATCGAACTCCGTGCGCCGTCCCCGGTCCGGCGCGTCCGTGCACTCCAGCGCCGCCAGCACCTTGTAGTGCGCCCCGCGGTTCAGCGGCACCCGCGGCAGGAAGATCATGCCGTCCTCGAACCGCAGCCCGGAGTCCCGGTCGAAGGAGCCGCGCAGGAAGTCCGCGCTGACCTCCGTGACGACCATGCCGGCCACCTTGCGGCCGGGGAACTCCACGGTGATGCCCACCCGGTCGTGGTCCAGCCGCGCGTAGTCGCCGGTGTCGATGTTGGTGACGCCGTTGTTCTCCACCCGCAGCAGCACGAACGACGGGTCGACCAGCGCCCGGCCGTCCTGGAGCCGCAACTGCTGCAGGGCGCCCGCGTACTCGGAGTGCACCAGGTCGGTGACCGTGGTGTCCATCTGCACCCGGTAGCCGAGCCGCTTGCGGCCGTTGAACGCGAACTCGTACAGCGCCGCGACGACGGGGACGACCAGACCCAGGACGGCGAGTGTGATCTCCCAGGGGACGTTCACGACTTCCCGCACCTCTCACCCACACCGACGTCGGCCACCGACGAAGGGTGGAACGTCACGCTACGAGTCCTGACGCGGCGTCACACCCCGTCCCGGAAAGCGTTCCGCAGGTGTTCACCCTGCGTTGGGGCGCGCACGGGGAACGGCGCCCCGGGCCGGCTCCGTGCCCCGCCGGAAGGGGCGGCGGGTCCCGGGCGTTGGTCCTGAGCGGGGGAGCGCGCCACCGTCCAGGCGCGCCCCTTGGCCGCCGGCGCCCCGCGCGCTCTACGGTCGACAGGGCGCGGCCGCGTCCACTCCCGCCACCCACCGGAGGCCCACCCGCATGGCAAAGATCCTGTTCGTGATGACCGGCGCCGACCACTGGACCCTCGCCGACGGCACCCGGCACCCCACCGGCTTCTGGGCCGAGGAGGCCGTGGTGCCGTACGAGGCGTTCACCGGAGCCGGGCACGAGGTCGTGGTGGCCACCCCGGGCGGTGTCGTGCCGCAGGTCGACCAGGCCAGCCTGGCGCCGGACTTCAACGGGGGACCGGCCGGCGCCTCGCGCACCGCCGCCGGGCTGGCCGCGATGACGGCGCTGCAGCAGCCCGTGAAGGTCGAGGACGCCGACCTCGCGGACTACGACGCGGTGTACTACCCCGGCGGCCACGGCCCCATGGAGGACCTCTCCGCCGACGCGGCCTCCGGCCGCCTGCTCACCCGGGCGCTGGCCTCCGGCAAGCCGCTCGGCGTGGTCTGCCACGGCTCGGCCGCGCTGCTGGCGGCCCGCGACGACGACGGCGCCTCCCCGTTCGCCGGCTACCGCCTCACCGGCTTCACCAACGCCGAGGAGACACAGGCGGGCTTCGCGTCGAAGGCCGCGTGGCTGCTCCAGGACCGGCTGGTCGCCATGGGCGCGGACTTCCAGGAGGGCGAGCCGTGGGCGTCCTTCGTGGTGACCGACCGCTCCCTGGTCACCGGGCAGAACCCCGGATCCTCGGCGGCCGTGGCGGCCGAACTCCTCAACCGCCTCGGCTGAGGGGAGCCGGGGTTCGCACGGTGGGGGTGCGGCGGGTCAGCCCGCCAGGCCGGGCAGGCCGCTTGTCCGGCCGAGGACGCCGGGCCGGGCAGGCCGCGTGCCGGGTCGAGGGCGGTGGGCTGGGGGCACTGCCCACCGGGCCGGGCAGGCCGCCCGGTGGGCCGGGGGACTGCTCGCCGGGCCGAGGACGCCGGGTGCCGGGCCGGGGGCCCTGCACGCCGCGAGGACCTCGCCCGCCGCGGCGCTACTTCAGCAGCCGCGACATCCGCCGGTCGGCCAGCGGCTTGCCGCCGGTCTGGCAGGTCGGGCAGTACTGCAGCGAGGAGTCGCTGAACGACACCTCGCGGATCGTGTCGCCGCACACCGGGCACGCCTCGCCCGTCCGGCCGTGCACCCGCAGCCCGGACTTCTTCTCGGCCTTCAGGTCGCGCAGCGCCAGGCCGCGGGACCGCTCGACGGCCTCGGTGAGGGTGCTGCCCATCGCCGCGTACAGGGCTGCCACCTCGTCCTCGCCGAGGTTGGCGGCCAGCTTGAACGGGGACATCCGGGCGGCGTGCAGGATCTCGTCGGAGTACGCGTTGCCGATCCCCGCCAGCACGCCCTGGTCGCGCAGCACGCCCTTGATCTGTCGGCGCTCATCGCGCAGCAGCGCCGCGAAGGCGTCCTGGGTGAAGCCGGCGGCCAGCGGGTCGGGGCCGAGCCGGGCGATCCCCGGCACCTCCTGCGGGTCGCGGACCACGTAGATTGCGAGGCGCTTCTGGGTGCCGGCCTCGGTGACGTCGAACCCGGCGCCGTCCTCCGGGTCGCCCAGCCGCACCCGCAGCGCCAGCGGGCCGCGCCCGGGCTTCGGCGGCGCCTCCGGCAGCCGGTCCTTCCAGCGCACCCAGCCGGCCCGCGCCAGATGCACCACCAGGTGCAGGTCGCCCGCGGCCAGGTCGAGGAACTTCCCGTGCCGCCCGGCCGCGTCGAAGACCCGCCCCTCCAGCGCGCTCAGCGGCGGGTCGTACGTCTTCAGCGCGTGCACGGCCACCGGCTGCACCCGCGCGACGCTCCGCCCCACCAGGTGCTCGGCCAGGAACCGGCTCAGCGACTCGACCTCCGGCATCTCGGGCATGCCCCCAGTCTGCCCCCGACCCGCGCCCCGCCCAACCGCACCGCACGGATCCGCCCCCCGGGGCCGCCCGCGCCCGCACCGCCCCCGGAAACGGCCGGCGGGCCGCACCCTCCCGGAGGAGGACACGGCCCGCCGCGGTCGCGCAGCAGCGCCACCCGTCACACGTCGAAGTACAGCTCGAACTCGTGCGGGTGCGGGCGCAGCTGGATGGGGGCGATCTCCTTGGTGCGCTTGAAGTCGACCCACGTCTCGATCAGGTCCGCGGTGAAGACACCGCCGGCCTGCAGGTACTCGTTGTCCTCCTCGAGGGCGTCGAGGACCGCGGGCAGCGAGGTCGGGACCTGGGGGACGTTCGCGTGCTCCTCGGGAGCCAGCTCGTAGAGGTCCTTGTCGATCGGCTCGGCCGGCTCGATCTTGTTCTTGACGCCGTCCAGGCCGGCCAGCAGCAGCGCGGCGAAGGCCAGGTACGGGTTCGAGGACGGGTCCGGGGCGCGGAACTCGACGCGCTTGGCCTTCGGGTTGGCGCCGGTGATCGGGATACGCATCGCGGCCGACCGGTTGCGCTGCGAGTACACCAGGTTGACCGGTGCCTCGAAGCCGGGCACCAGGCGGTGGTACGAGTTCACCGTCGGGTTGGTGAAGGCCAGCAGCGACGGCGCGTGCCGCAGGATGCCGCCGATGTAGTAGCGGGCGGTGTCGGACAGGCCCGCGTAGCCCGCCTCGTCGTAGAAGAGCGGCGAGCCGCCCTGCCACAGCGACTGGTGGACGTGCATGCCGGAGCCGTTGTCACCGAAGATCGGCTTGGGCATGAAGGTGGCGGTCTTGCCGTTGCGCCACGCGACGTTCTTCACGATGTACTTGAAGAGCATCAGGTCGTCGGCCGCGGCCAGCAGGGTGTTGAACTTGTAGTTGATCTCGGCCTGGCCGGCGGTGCCGACCTCGTGGTGCTGGCGCTCGACCTGCAGGCCGTTCCGCTCCAGCTCCAGGCTGATCTCGGCGCGCAGGTCGGCGAAGTGGTCGACCGGCGGGGCCGGGAAGTAGCCGCCCTTGTAGCGGACCTTGTAGCCGCGGTTGTCCTCCAGCGCACCGGTGTTCCAGGCGCCCGCCTCGGAGTCGATGTGGTAGAAGGACTCGTTCGACTTGGTGTCGAACCGGACGCTGTCGAAGACGTAGAACTCGGCCTCGGGACCGAAGTACGCGGTGTCCGCGATACCGGTGGAGGCGAGGTACGCCTCGGCCTTCTTCGCCACGTTCCGCGGGTCGCGGCTGTACGCCTCGCCGGTGATCGGGTCGTGGATGAAGAAGTTGATGTTGAGCGTCTTGTCCTTGCGGAACGGGTCGACGCGGGCCGTGGAGAGGTCCGCGCGCAGCGCCATGTCGGACTCGTGGATCGCCTGGAAGCCGCGGATGGACGAGCCGTCGAAGGCCAGCTCCTCGGACGGGTCGAAGGACGAGACCGGCACCGTGAAGTGCTGCATGATGCCGGGCAGGTCGCAGAACCGGACGTCGACGAACTTGACGTCCTCGTCCGAGATGAACTTCTTGACGTCGTCGGGGTTCTGGAACATCCAACTCCTCCTAGGCCCGGCCCGCCGGGGGTCGGGTTGGCGATCGAGGTGCGGCCAGTGCGGGGGCGCACACGCCCCGACCATAGGGATCAGGGATTTCTCCAGCATGACCCATTTGTTTCGTCGGCGTTAACCGCGACGCCGTTCCCCGGGGACGAGAACCCGGGCACGAGGCCGTCCGGGGGGGGTACCCGGGCGGTACGGATGCTCCGTGCGGGGGGTTACCGTGGTCCCGTGGACAACAGGGAAGCAATGGGATCGTGGCTCTCGGGGCCGCGGGCCGCCGCCGAGCAGATGGGCGTGGAATTCGGCTACCGCGGAGAGCGGCTCGGGCTCCCCGAGGAGGGGCCCGGATCCATCGCACCGGTGGGCCGGCGCATCGCGGCCATCTTCATCGACTGGATCCTCTGCGTGCTGATCGCATACGGACTGATCGCGCACCGTCAACTCCACCTGGCCGAGAACTGGGCGCTCGTCGTCTTCGCCGTCGTCGCCTACATCGGCATCGCGCTGGTCGGAGCCACCCCGGGCAAGCTGCTGCTGCGCCTGCGGGTGATCAGGGCCGACGGCGGCCGGCTGGGCCCGGGCGCCGCGCTGGTGCGGACGCTGCTGCTGGTCCTGGTGATCCCGGCCGTGGTCTGGGACCGCGACACCCGGGGGCTGCACGACAAGGCCGCCAAGGCCGTCCAGATCAGGATCTGAGCCCCGGACCGCACGAGCACGCGGGGCACGAGCGCACGAGCGCATGACGAAGGGGGCGCGGTTCACCGCGCCCCCTTCGGGGTCTCTCGTGGTCCGGGGCGGGCGGACCGCCCGGCTCAGCGGCCCTTCGGCATCCGCATGCCGCGGGGCATCGGGCCCTTCGGGATCGGCATGTTGGTCATCATGTCGCCCATGGCGCGCAGCCGGTCGTTCACCTCGGTGGCCTTGGGGCCGCTCAGGGCGCGCGGCAGGCGCAGCAGCGTGGCGCGGATCTTCTTCAGCGGCAGCTGGCCCTCGCCGTCGCCGACGATGTAGTCGTGCAGCGGGACGTCGTAGACGATCCGGGCCACCTTGCGCTTCTCGGTGGCCAGCAGGGACTTCACCCGGTTCGGGTTGCCCTCGCCGACGAGCACCACGCCGGCGCGGCCGACCGCCCGGTGCACCACGTCCTGGCTCTTGTTCATGTTCACCGCGGGGGTGACCGTCCAGCCGCGGCCGACGTTCTGCAGTACCGCCGCGGCGGCACCCGGCTTGCCTTCGAGCTGCCCGAAGGCCGCCCGCTCGGCGCGGCGGCCGAAGACCACCGCCATCGCGAGGAGGCCGACCAGTGCGCCCAGGATCCCCGCGAAAATGGGGTGCCCGATCAAGAAGCCGAGGGCGAGGACGACACCGAAGGTGACGATTCCCACAGCCGCAATGACAAGACCGATCCTCGGATCGGCCTGCCTGGTCATCTTGTAGGTCTGAGCGATCTGTGCCAGCCGCCCAGGGTTCTCGGATGTTTCCTTCCTCGCCATGCGGCAAAGGATACGTGGCCGCATGGGACGGCGTCACCGCGGCCGGGCGCCGGCCCGGGGGAGGTCAGTCGCGGAGGACGCCTGAGATGCGCTGGCCGGCGGTCAGGGCGTCCATCTCGTACTGGGCGTCCCGGCGGTCCCTGGCCCGCTGCCGGTCCGCCACGACGGCCGCCCAGGCGTTCCTGCGGGCCGTCTGCTGGCCACCGGACAGCAGAAAGGATTCGACTGCGCGCAGTCCGCGGGTCACCGGGGTGCGGACGTACGGGGAGTGCATCGGTTCGGACGGCATGGCGTCCCCCTCGGACGGGAGCTGTGAGACGGCTGTACGGAACCAGCCTCGCGACAATGTGTTACCAGCCGGTGACCATCTGGTCAATCTCGTATGAAAGCCGCATCGGCGCCGTCCGGCGGACCCGGACGGCGCCCCGCCCCCGTCTCAGACGGCGGTGGCGAGCGAACCGCCCTGCTGGCGGCGGTCGACGGCCTGCTGGAAGAGCCGGCCGGCGCGGTAGGACGAGCGGACGAGCGGGCCGGACATGACACCCGCGTAGCCGATCTCCTCCGCCTCCTCCTTCAGCTCAACGAACTCGGCCGGCTTCACCCACCGCTCCACCGGGTGGTGCCGCACCGACGGGCGCAGGTACTGGGTGATGGTGATCAGCTCGCAGCCGGCGTCGTGCAGGTCCTGCAGCGCCTGGCTGATCTCCTCGCGCTCCTCGCCCATGCCCAGGATCAGGTTCGACTTGGTGACCAGGCCGGCCTCGCGGGCGCGGGTGATCACCTCCAGGGAGCGCTCGTAGCGGAATCCGGGGCGGATCCGCTTGAAGATCCGCGGGACCGTCTCCACGTTGTGCGCGAGCACCTCGGGGCGGGCCCCGAAGACCTCCGCGAGCTGCGCGGGCTCGGCGTTGAAGTCGGGGATGAGCAGCTCGACCTTGGTGCGGCCGGCGGCCCGCTCCGCGGTCATCGCGTGGATCTGCCGGACCGTCTCGGCGTACAGCCAGGCGCCGCCGTCCTCCAGGTCGTCGCGGGCGACGCCGGTGATGGTGGCGTAGTTCAGGTCCATGGTGACCACGGACTCGCCGACGCGGCGCGGCTCGTCACGGTCGAGCGCCTGCGGCTTGCCGGTGTCGATCTGGCAGAAGTCGCAGCGCCGGGTGCACTGGTCGCCGCCGATGAGGAAGGTCGCCTCCCGGTCCTCCCAGCACTCGTAGATGTTGGGACAGCCGGCCTCCTGGCACACGGTGTGCAGCCCCTCGCTCTTCACGAGTTTCTGCATCTGGGTGTACTCGGGGCCCATCTTCGCCCGGGTCTTGATCCACTCGGGCTTGCGCTCGATGGGGGTCTGGCTGTTGCGGACCTCCAGGCGCAGCATCTTGCGTCCGTCGGGTGCGACTGCGGACACGACCGGCTCCCTAAAGCTGAGATTCTGCCTGTGGCTTTGATTCTTCGGTGAACGCCAGGGTACGCCCCGGAATTCCTAGACGGCGCGGGGCAGGGGCACCGCGGCCCCGAGCACATCGCCCAGGTGCTTCTCGACCACCGGCAGCACCTCGGCCACGGTGATCCGACGGCCCAGTTCCTGGGACAGCGACGTCACCCCGGCGTCCCTGATGCCGCACGGCACGATCCGGTCGAACCAGGTGTTGTCGGGGTCGCAGTTGAGCGCGAAGCCGTGCATCGTCACGCCCTTGGCGACGCGGATGCCGATCGCGGCCAGCTTGCGGTCCTCGCCGCGCTGCCCGGCGTTGGACGGCGCGTACTCCGGGCCGTTCAGCCGCGGGTCGAACTCCTCGTCCGCCAGCCGCGGGTCGAAGTCCAGGGTCAGGCCGTTCGAGGTGCGCCCGGTGACGGCGTCGCCCAGCACCCACACGCCGGACCGGCCCTCCACCCGGGTGGTCTCCAGGCCGAACTCGGCCGCCACCCGGATCAGCGCCTCCTCCAGCCGGCGCACGTGGGCGACCACGTCCACCGGGCGGGGCAGCTTCAGGATCGGGTAGCCGACCAGCTGGCCGGGTCCGTGCCAGGTGATCTTGCCGCCGCGGTCCACGTCCACCACGGGGGTGCCGTCCAGCGGCCGCTCGTCGTCGGCTGTGCGGCGCCCCGCGGTGTACACCGGCGGGTGCTCCAGCAGCAGGCAGGTGTCCTGCACCTCGTCCGCGAACCGGGCCGCGTGCACCCGGCGCTGCTCCTGCCACGCCTCGGTGTACTCCACCGCCTGCTCGCCGAACCCCAGGTGGACGAAGTGCAGCTCGCTCACGGTGACTCCTCCGCTGTCCTCAGCTCCCGGCCGGACGTGGGTCTCACTCCGCGCCTCCCTCACTGTACGGCGGCGCCGGGGCCGTCCGGCGCGTGCGGCCCCTAGCACGGCGGCTTGACCCGAACGCAACGATTTACCCGGTAATACCCGTTGTTGTCGCTCGTTCGGGGGAATGTTCGGCTGGTTCGGTGAGTGACCGGGTACTGACCGTTACATTCACGCCGATCCGAGACCTCCCAGCGGAAGTGGACCGCACCGCCGATGACGGAACGTGCCCCGCAGCGAATCTCCCAGCGCCTGACGGCCGGCCCGCACAGCGGGGGCCGGGACGCAGCCGGCCCCGCCACGGCCGGACCCGACATCGGGCGCCCGGACGGCCAGGGCCCCGGCCCGAGAGGCCGTGACGTCACGCGCCCGGACCGCGACGGCCGGGCCGCCGAAGGCCCGGACGCGAGAGGTTCGGCTGCCCCCGGCCCGGGCGTGCGGGGCGCGGCTGCCCCGCGCGCGGGCGGCAGGGGGCCGTTCGGCGGGGGACCGGACGTCGGGGCCCGCGACACCAGCGGCCGGGGCGCCGGCGGCGCGGAAAGCGCCGGCCAGGACGCCGAAGGGCCGGACGGGGCGGAGCCGGACGGCGGGGCGGCAGCCGGGGACGGTGCGGCGCACGCGTCGCGCGTGCCGGGCGGCGCCCGGCAGATCCGGCCCAACCGCCGGCTCGCCGCGCTCATCACGGAAGCGGGCTTCTCGCACGCGGGCCTGGCCCGCCGGGTCGACCAGCTCGGCATCGAGCACGGCCTCGACCTGCGCTACGACAAGACCTCGGTCACCCGCTGGCTGCGCGGCCAGCAGCCCCGCGGCACCACGCCCGCGCTGATCGCCGAGGTCTTCACCCAGCGCCTGGGGCGGCGGATGTCCGCGCAGGACCTCGGCCTCGACGCCTGCGCGCCGGTCTACGCCGGGCTGGAGTACGCCGCCACGCCGCTGGAGGCGGTCGACATCGTCAGCGGGCTGTGGCGCAAGGACACCGGCAACCAGACGGAGCTGCGGAGGATCGCGTTCACCCCGGCGGGGCTGGTGGTGCCGAGCCGGGACTGGCTGATCGGGCGGGCCGACGAGACGGTGGCGTCCCCCGCGTCTCCCGCGTCCGCGGCACGGGCGCAGCGGCCGGGCGCCCCGACCCGGGTGCCGGAGCAGTCCCGCGGCCCGCGCGGCGGCAGGGAGCCGGAGCCCGCCGCGGCCGTCCCGCCCGCCGATCCGGCCAGGGCCGGCGGGGCCGGCGCCACGCGGGTGGGCGGCGGCGACGTCGCGGCCGTCGGCGCCGTCGGCGAGCTGTTCCGCGCGCTCGACCACGCCTACGGCGGCGGGCACGCCCGCCAGGCCCTGGTGCGCTACCTGGAGCACGAGGCCGAGCCGATGCTGCGCGGCAGCTACGGCGAGGCGCTCGGCCTCCGGCTGTTCGCGTCCGTCGCCGACCTCACCCGGCTCGCCGGCTGGACGTCCTACGACATCGGCGCGCACGGTCTGGCCCAGCGGTACTTCGTCCAGGCGCTGCGCCTCGCTCAGGCCGCGGGGGACCGGGCCTACGGCGCGTACGTCCTGGTGACGATGAGCCGCCAGGCGGTCTACCTCGGGCACGGGCGGGAGGCCGTCCAGCTCGCCAGGGTCGCCCAGCAGGGCGTCGGCACGGGCGCCCCGCACACCGTCCAGGCGCTGCTGCACGCCGCCGAGGCACGCGGGCACGGGGTGCTCGGCGAGGGCCGGGCGTGCACGGCGGCGCTGTCCCGGGCCGAGCGCGCGCTGGGCGTCGCGCGGGCCGGCGACGAAGTGCCGCCCTGGGCCCGGTTCTTCGACGAGGCGCAGCTCGCCGACGAGTTCGCGCACTGCCACCGCGATCTGCAGCAGTGGCGGCAGGCGGTGCAGCATGCCGAGCGGTCGCTGCAGTTGCGCGGGCCCGGGTACGCGCGCAGCCGGCTGTTCTGCCGCACGGTGCTCGCGAGCGCCCGGCTCGGGTTGGGCGAGGTCGAGGCGGCCTGCTCGCACGGGTACGAGGCGGTGCGGGCCGCGGGTGATTTGCGGTCGGCTCGTGCGGCGGAGTACGTGCGGGACTTCGGGCGGCGGCTCGAGCCGTACCGGGACACCACGGCTGTCCGTGCTTTCCGCGACCGTCTCACGGCCCTCCGCCCCACCGGCTCCCCCTGAGCTCCCGTCCTCCGGCGGACGGCCCCGGTGCCGCGCCCAGCCACGACGGTGGCCCGCCGTCCGCACGGCGGGGTGCGCCCCGTCAGGCGCGCGGGGAACTGCGCGCTCAGCCAACGCGGTGGCGGGCTGTCCGCACGGCGGGTGCGCCCCGTCAGGGGCGCGAGGTCCCCCAGAGCTGCGCCTGGGAGGTGCCCCCAGCGCGAGCAACCGGCCACCGGCCGGTGGTCCGGAGCGGACTGATCTGCCCCTTCGGGGCGGTGGCGACCCGCGGCGCCGCGCTGGCTGGTCGCGCAGTTCCCCGCGCCCCTTGCGGGGCACGCCCTGCCCCGTGCGGGGCGTCGCCGTCGCACGGCCGGTGCGTGGCTGAGCACGCAGTTCCCCGCGCCCCCGCGGGGGCGGAGGCTGCCCACGGGGACGGAGGGGGCTGAGGGAGGTCGGGGGGCGCGCCGCCGAGGGGGCTAGGCGGCGGTGCCGGTGCCCTCCTCCGTGGTGCGGGCCGGGCCGCCGAGGCCCATGTCGCGCAGGACGGCCCCGGCGGCCCGCCGGGCGGACTGGAGGGCGCCCTGGACGGAACTGGTGTCGCGATGATCCCCGCACACGTACAGACCCGAAAGCACCCGCACCGGCCGCCGCAGGTCGTGCGGCGCGGGCATGGCCGGCACCGCGTCGGGATCGGTGTGCAGGGCCAGCAGCTCCCAGCGCTCGGTCGAGGTGTCGTACAGCTCGGCCAGGTGTGCGCGGATCGACTTGTCGTCCTCGCCGTCCGGGGGCGGCCCGAGCACCACCGAGCTGACCAGGGCCCGGCCGGCCGGGGCGCGGGTCGGGTCGACCGCGCTGGCCGGCAGGGTGTGCGAGACCGGGCCCAGCCGGTCCGCGTCCAGCACCAGGACCGGCTCGCGCACCGGTGCGGCCGGCGCCGCGTGGTGAACCACCGTCACCTGGTGGAAGGCCGGCATCCGCAGGCCCGGCAGCAGGGCGCACGCCGACCGCGCGTCGGTGGCCACGACCACGGCCCGGCACGGGAGTTCGCCGCCGTCCTCGGTCAGCACCGCGTTCACCGCGACCCGGGTCGCGCGCGTGCCCAGCCGCACGGTGCCCGGCGGCAGCGCCGCCGCCAGCCGCTCCGGGACGCGCGCCGCGCCGCCCGTGGGCAGGCACGTGCGGCCGCGGGCGAACGCCCGCAGTGCCAGGTCCGCGACCCGGCTGGACGTGCCGAGTTCCGGGTCGCACAGCAGCGCGGCCAGCAGCGGCCGCAGGAACCCCTCGACCGTGCGCGGGGCGAAGCCGCGCGCGTTGAGCGCCTGCGCGGCGGTCGTCTCGGGGCGCGCGCCGAGGCGGGTCGCCGGAGTGCCGGCGAGGCGGTTGAGGGTCGCGCCGAGCCTGGCCTTGTCCAGCGCGGAGCCGATCGGCGCGCGGGCGGAGCTGAACGCCACCCGCATGCCGCGCGGATCGCCGACCCGGTAGCCGCGGCCCGCGCCGCGCAGCACCACGCCGGGCGCGACCGGTGCCAGCGGCAGGCCGCGCAGCGCCGCGCTGCGATGCAGCTCGGGGAAAGAGGTGTTGAGCAGTTGCGGGCCGCGGTCCAGCCGGAAGCCGTCCACCGTGTCGGTGGCCATCCGGCCGCCGACCCGGTCCGCGGCCTCCAGGACGGTGACCGTCAGGCCGCCGTCCACCAGATGCCGGGCCGCTGCCAGCCCGGCGAGTCCCGCACCGATCACGATCACGTCCGCGGCGGTCACCGCCCGTTGCCCGCGTGCTGGTGAGAGCACGATGCCCCTCCCGGAGATCGGGTCCGTTCCCCGCTCGCGCCGGAGGTATGCCTGGAGCGCCGCCGACGCTGGTAGGGGTCATGCCCCCAACAAAGGCAAACGATGCGGGACCGACCCGACGTTTCCGGACTTCCCGCCGTCAGGGTGCGGACAGCGCGGCCCTGATGGCCTCTTCGATCTCCGGCTGCGCGAAGGAGAAGCCGGCGTCGAGCAGCCGCCGCGGCCGTACCCGCTGGCTGCCGAGCACGTCGCCGGCGAACTCGCCGAGCGCGGCGCGCAGTACCGGCGCGGGCACCGTCGCCAGCGTCGGGCGGCGCAGTACCCGGCCCATGGTGCGGGTGATCTCACGGTTCGTCAGCGGTTCGGGCGCGGTGAGGTTGACCGGCCCCGACAGGTCCGGGGTGTCGACGAGGAAGCGCAGGGCGGCGATCTCGTCGGCCAGCGAGATGTAGCTCCAGTACTGGTCGCCGCTGCCCAGGCGGCCGCCGAGGCCGGCCCGGAAGATCGGGAACAGGGGAGCCCAGGCGCCGCCGGTCCGCGCCACGACCAGGCCGGTACGGGCGTGCACGGTGCGGATGCCGGCGTCCCGGGCCGGGTCGGCCGCGGCCTCCCACTCGGCCACCAGGTCGGCGAGGAACCCCTCGCCCCGGCCGCCGTCCTCGTCCACCCAGCGGTCGCCGGTGTCGCCGTAGTACCCGATGGCGCTGCCGCAGACCAGGACCGACGGCGGAGTGGGCAGGGACGCGGCGGCGCGGGCCACCGCGGCGGTGCCCTTCACCCGGCTGTCCCGCAGCACCTTCTTGCGGGCCTCGGTCCACCGGCGCGAGCCGACGGAGGCGCCGGCCAGGTGGACGACGGCCTCGCAGCCGGCCAGGCCCTCGACGTCGACGGTCCCGGCGTCGGGGTCCCACCGCACCTCTCCGGCCTTCTTCGGGGCATGCCGCACCAGGCGCACCACCTCGTGGCCGTCCTCGGCCAGGTCCGCCGCCAGCGCCCCGCCGATCAGCCCGCCGGCCCCGCTCACCGCAATCCGCATGCCCCCATCTTGCCGCGCCACGGGCGGGGCGGCCGGGCAACCCACCAGGGCGTCAGCCGAAGCGGGACCAGAGGTGCGGGTAGCGGGCCGCCATCGCCGCCTCGTCGTCGAAGTCGATCCGCTCGCCCTCCGGGGCCGCCTGGCGCGGGAGTTCGAGGTCGGGCAGCCGCACGCCGGTGAGCTGCTCGTACGCCTCGTCCGACGCGTACCCCAGGTCCTCCGCGTCGCCGTCGGTCTCCGGGTCGAACTCCGGGGCCAGGAACGCCAGATCATCGGGGTCCGCGAGCGCGCCCTCGAAGACGTGCCGGCCCTGGCCGATGAGCCAGCAGCGGAAGAAGTCGAACGACTCCTCGTCCGCGCCGCCCAGCATGATGTCGGCCGCCCCCCACAGGTCCCAGCGGAAGGCCCGGGCGAACCGCGTCTCGAAGTGCCGCGCGAAGTCCAGCACGGCCTCCGGGTCGAGCTGTGCCAGCCGCTCGACGACCAGGTCGGCCTGCTCCTCGGGATCGTCCTCCGCGGCCTCGCGTGCGCTGTCGACGATCTCCCAGAACTCCGTCTCGTCCATCACGCGTCCAGCTTCCCGAAACGGGAGGCGCGCCGCACGCGGAGCGGCCCGGATGCGCCCGTGTCGTTACGTTCCGGCGGAGCGTCAGCGCCGGCGCAGCTCCAGCCGGAAGCGCACCGTGCGGCGCTGCGGCCGGTAACCGAGGGCGGTGTTGACGGCGAGCATGTGCCGGTTCTCGTCGGCGGTGTCCGCCAGGACCTCGGTGATCAGCGGGTGCTCGGCCCGGACCCGCCGCAGCATCGCCGCCTTCAGCCACAGGCCGAGACCGTGGCCGCGGTGCGCCGGCAGCACGGCGGTGTCGTACTGGCGGGCGCGGCCCGACCGGGCGGCGGGCACCACGAGTTCGGTGTAACCGGCCACCTCGCCGTCCACCTCGCAGACCGCGGCGACCGCCAGCAGGTGGTCGCCGTGCCGGGCGACGGCCTCTGCGGCCTCCCGGACCCGGGCCTCGGCCCAGGGCGCGTCGGCGGCGTCCCGGCCGCCCGCGGACGGGCCGGCCGTGTCCTGCCGGGCGCGGGCGAACGAGGCGGCGAGCCCGTCCGGCACGGCGCCTCCCTCCCAGCCCGCCAGCCGGTAGCCGGCGTGCGGTACGTCGGGCAGTTTGTGGATCCGCTCGGGGACCTCGTCCATCGCCAGCCGCAGCCAGGTCAGCCGGGTCACCGGCCGGAAGTCGCGGGTGGCCAGGAAGCCCTCGCCGGACGTGCCGGCCATCACCTCGGTGACCATGCTGCGGCAGCCCGCCGCGCGGGCCGCCTCGGTGACCGTGAACAGCAGCCGGGAGCCCGCGCCCATCCGGCGGTGCGCGGGATGGACGGTCATCTCCACCTCGGCGACGTCGCTGCGGGCCGGTTGCGAGAACAGCCGCAGGGTCGCGGTGGCCACCGCCTCCTCGCCGGCGCCGCGCACCAGCCACAGCACCAGCCTGCTGTCGGCGACCGGTTCGGTCAGCCGCGCCCGCACGTCGTCCTGCGTCGGGACCGGCTCGCCCGGCCGATCGTGGGCGAGCGCGGCGGACTGCACCCGGTGCCAGGCGCGGAAGTCCGCGGCGGTGGGCTCCGTCAGCGGAAGCGGGTTGGCAGGCATCCGGGGGAACGTAGCCGCTGGACGGAGCGGCCTGCAATCCCTTTCCGGCCGGTAGATTGGCTGCTTTCCAGCCGAACGCACGGGTCACCCGGGAGCGCGGATGCCGCGGGTGGCGACCCGCGGGACACGCGCGCAGGACGGTGCCGCGCCCTGCGTTCACGGGCGCGGCACCGTCCGGTACCGCTCAGAGGCCGTACTTCTCCACGGCCTTCTTCACCGTCTCCGGTTTGACCTCGCCGCGCCGGGCCAGGGCACCGAGTGCCTGCACGACCACGGACTGCGGGTCGACGCCGAAGTGGCGGCGGGCCGCGTCACGGGTGTCGGACAGGCCGAACCCGTCGGTGCCCACCGACGTCCAGTCCTGCTCCACCCACGGGGCGATCTGGTCGGGCACCGCCCGCATCCAGTCGCTGACCGCGACGACCGGGCCGGGCGCCCCGGCCAGCGCACGGGTCACGTACGGCACCCGCTCCTCGCCGCGCAGCCGGGCCGCGTCGCACTCCATCGCGTCGCGGCGCAGCTCCGTCCAGGACGGTGCGGACCACACGTCGGCGGCCACACCCCAGTCCTCGGCCAGCAGCCGCTGGGCTTCCAGCGCCCAGTGGACGGCGGTGCCGGAGGCCAGCAGCTGCGCCTGCGGCGCGTCGGCGGGCGTGCTCACCGCGTCGGCCGCCCGCTGGTAGCGGTACAGGCCCTTGATGATGCCCTCCTCCACGCCCTCGGGCATGGCCGGCTGGACCTTCGGCTCGTTGTAGACCGTCAGGTAGTAGAAGACGTCCTTGTCCTCGCCGTCCTCGCCGTCCACGCCCTCCTGGCCCTCGGGCGCGGGCCCGTACATCCGGCGCAGGCCCTCGCGGACGATCACCGCGACCTCGAACGCGAACGCCGGGTCGTAGGAGAGCGCCGCCGGGTTGGTGGACGCCAGCAGGTGCGAGTGGCCGTCGGCGTGCTGCAGGCCCTCACCGGTCATCGTGGTGCGGCCGGCGGTCGCGCCGATCACGAACCCGCGGCCCAGCTGGTCGGCGAGCGCCCAGAACTGGTCGCCCGTCCGCTGCCAGCCGAACATCGAGTAGAAGATGTAGAACGGGATCATCGGCTCGCCGTGGGTGGCGTACGACGTCGCCGCGGCCGTGAAGTCGGCGAGCGAACCGGCCTCGGTGATCCCCTCGTTGAGGATCTGGCCGTCCTTCGCCTCCTTGTAGTACAGCAGCTGGTCGCGGTCGACCGGGTCGTACGTCTGGCCCTTGGGGGAGTACAGGCCCGCGGACGGGAACAGCGACTCCATGCCGAAGGTGCGGGCCTCGTCGGGCACCACGGGCACCCAGCGCCGGCCGGTCTCCTTCTCCCGCATCAGGTCCTTGACCAGCCGGACGAACGCCATCGTGGTGGCGATCTCCTGGCCGCCGGAGCCCTTCTGCAGCGCGGTGAACGGCTTGTCGCCGGGCATCGGCAGCGCGACCGGCGCCACCTTGCGGGCCGGCGCGGGACCGCCGAGCGCGGCGCGCCGCTCGCGCAGGTACTTCGCCTCGGGCGAGTTCTCGCCGGGGTGCCAGTACGGGACGACGTCGGCGTCCAGCGCGCTGTCCGGGATGGGCAGCTCCAGCAGGTCGCGCATCGTGCGGAACTGCGCGGCCGTGAGCTTCTTCATCTGGTGGTTGGCGTTGCGCGACTCGAAGCCGGCGCCGAGCGTGTAGCCCTTCACCGTCTGCGCGAGGACCACCGTCGGGGCGCCCTTGTGGTCCAGCGCCGCGCGGTAGGCCGCGTACACCTTGCGCGGCTCGTGGCCGGCGCGCGAGGTCTGGAACAGCTCCAGCAGCTTGGCGTCGCTGAGCCCGGCCGCTATCGCGCGCAGCGCGGGGTCGCCGCCGAAGAAGTGGTCGCGGATGTAGGCCGCGTCCCGGGTGGCGTAGGTCTGGAACTGCGCGTCCGGGGTCTGCCGCAGGCGGCCGATCAGCGCGCCGTCGGTGTCCTGGGCGAACACCTCGTCCCAGGCGACACCCCACAGGGACTTGACGACGTTCCAGCCCGCGGCGCGGAACTGGGCCTCCAGCTCCTGCACGATCTTGAAGTTCGGGCGGACCGGGCCGTCGAGCCGCTGCAGGTTGCAGTTGATGACGAACGTGAGGTTGTCCAGGCCCTCGCGGGCGGCCAGCGCCAGTGCCGCGGTGGACTCCGGCTCGTCCATCTCGCCGTCGCCGAGGAACGCCCAGACGTGCGAGTCCGAGGTGTCCTTGATGCCGCGGTGCTCCAGGTAGCGGTTGAAGCGCGCCTGGTAGATCGCCGACAGCGGGCCGAGGCCCATCGAGACGGTGGGGAACTCCCACAGCCACGGCAGCCGCCGCGGGTGCGGGTACGAGGGCAGGCCGTCGCCGCCGGCCTCCTGCCGGAAGCGGTCCAGCTGGGCCTCGGAGAGCCGTCCGTCGAGGAACGCGCGGGCGTAGATGCCGGGGGAGGCGTGGCCCTGGATGTAGAGCTGGTCGCCGGAGCCGTCGCCCTCCTTCCCGTGGAAGAAGTGCTGGAAGCCGGTCTCGTACAGCCAGGCCGCCGACGCGAAGGTGGCGATGTGGCCGCCGAGGCCCAGCCGGCTGCCGCGGGTCACCATCGCCGCGGCGTTCCACCGGTTCCAGGCGGTGATCCTGGCCTCCATCGCCTCGTCGCCCGGATAGGCGGGCTCGGCGGCGGTCGGGATCGTGTTGAGGTACTCGGTCTCGAGCAGCGGGGGCAGCACCGCGCCGGCGGGGGATCCCGCCGCGCCGGCCGCTTCCGCCGCGTACTCGTAGGTCCGCCGCATCAGGTACGCGGCCCGGTGCGGCCCCGCTGCCTGGGTGACCGCGTCAACGGACGCGCGCCACTCCGCGGTCTCCTCGGAGTCCCGGTCGGGGATCTGGTCGAGCTGGCTCGGCCGTGTGGGTCGTACGGCGTCGGGCATGGGTGGCCGCCTTCCGAACGGAGGGAGGGGTGGGGAAGGGCATGTCGGCACGACAGGTTGCTCCCCGGATGTCGACGATAACCCTGCGATCGATGATCGATCAATGCTTTCCGGCCTGGAAAAGAAAAGTCGGCACGGGGTGCCAGCCTTGGGGGCACGCGGTGTCAGGCGGGTGCCGCCTTGGAAACCGCGGCCGACGGGGTCCGGCCGCCTTCAGCCGGACGGCCCGGCGGGCCGTCCGGGGTCAGACCTGCGGGGCGCAGCTGAGCACGTGCTCCTTGACGATCGTGCAGATCGCCGGGTCCCGGCGGACGAAGGCGTCCACGATCTCCTGGTGCTCGGTGGCGTACGCCCGCGGCGCCGGGCTCAGCCAGCGGATCGACAGCGTGGTCCACACCTCGATGCCCAGCGCCTGCCAGGCGTGCGTCAGCACGGCGTTGTCGGCGGCGCGCACCAGCTCCTGGTGGAACGCCACGGTGTGCCGCACCTGGGCCTCGCCGTCCAGCAGGGCGTCGGCCTGCTGCAGCGCGGCGACCTCCCGCTCCAGTGCCGAGGGGTCCTCGGCCAGCCGCTCGGCGGCCAGCTCCGCCGCGACCTGCTCCAGGCCGGCCCGCACCGGATAGCTCTCCTTGAGGTCGGCCGCGGTCAGGCCGCGCACCCGCACGCCCTTGTTCGGCGCCGACTCGATCAGCCGCAGGCTCTCCAGCTCGCGCAGCGCCTCGCGCACCGGCGTCTGGCTGACCTGCAGCTCGGCCGCGATCCGCCGCTCCACGATGCGCTCGCCGGGCTTCCACCGCCCGCTGACGATCCCTTCGAGGATGTGCTCGCGGATCTGCTCGCGCAGGCTGTGCACGATCAGGTTGGGAGAGGCGGCTGAGGCCATCACGGTGCACTCCTTCGCGCGGTGCGTGACATAGACGATACGGCGTGGCGGCAAGCGTGACTCCGCTTGATGGCCGGACTTCCTTCGCACTTCCTCCGCACACCCGCCTCCCGCCGACGACGGCGCCCCCGCCCCGAGGTGTCGGGACGGGGGCGCCGGTGCCGGTGGGCGGGCGTGCGGCCGGGAGGTCAGAGACCCAGCTCGACCTCGAACTCGCCTGCTTCCAGGATCTCCTTGACCGCGGTCAGGTAGCGGGCCGCGTCGGCACCGTCCACCAGCCGGTGGTCGTAGGAGAGCGACAGGTACGTCATGTCGCGGACGCCGATGACCGTGCCCTCGGGGGTCTCCACGACCACCGGGCGCTTGACGGTCGCGCCGATGCCGAGGATCGCGGCCTGGTTCGGCGGGACGATCACCGTGTCGAACAGCGCACCGCGCGAGCCGGTGTTGCTGATGGTGAAGGTCGCACCGGCCAGGTCGTCCGGGGTGATCTTGTTGGACCGGACGTTGCCCGCCAGCTCGGCGGTCTTCTTCGCGATCCCGGCGATGTTCAGGTCGCCCGCGCCCTTGATGACCGGGGTCATCAGGCCCTTCTCGGAGTCCACCGCGATCCCGATGTTCTCGGAGTCGAAGTAGGTGATCGTGCCCTCGTCCTCGTTGATGCGGGCGTTGATCACCGGGTGGGCCTTGAGCGCCTGGGCGGCCGCCTTGACGAAGAACGGCATCGGCGACAGCTTGACGCCCTCGCGGGCCAGGAAGGAGTCCTTGGCCTGCGCGCGCAGCCGCATGATCCGGGTGACGTCCACCTCGACCACGGTGGTCAGCTGCGCCTGCGAGTGCAGGGCCTTCATCATGTTGTCGCCGATGACCTTGCGCATCCGGGTCATCTTGACCGTCTGGCCGCGCAGCGGGGACACCGCGGGCGCCGCCTTCGGGGCGGCGGCCGGAGCGGCCTGGGCCGGGGCGGCGGCCTTCGCGGCCTCGGCGGCGGCCAGCACGTCCTGCTTGCGGATCCGGCCGCCGACACCGGTGCCGCGCACCGAGGCCAGGCTCACGCCGTTCTCGGCGGCGAGCTTGCGGACCAGCGGCGTGACGTACGCGCCCTCGTCGACCGGGGCGGTCGCCGCGGGCGCCGGAGCGGCCGGGGCCACCGGAGCCGGAGCGGCCGGGGCGGGCGCGGGCGCGACCGGAGCCGGGGCGGCCACCGGAGCGGGAGCCGGCGCCGGAGCGGCCGGAGCAGGGGCGGGAGCCGCCGGGGCCGGAGCCGGGGCGGGAGCCGCGGGCGCCGGGGCGGGCGCGGCCGGAGCCGGGGCGGCGGCGGGCGCGGCACCGGCGGCGCCGATGACGGCCAGCCGGCCGCCGACCTCGGTCGTCTCGTCCTCCTGGACCAGGATCTCCAGCAGGGTGCCGGCGACCGGCGACGGGATCTCGGTGTCGACCTTGTCGGTCGAGACCTCCAGCAGCGGCTCGTCGGCCTCGACCGACTCGCCGACCGCCTTCAGCCAGCGGGTGACGGTGCCCTCGGTGACGGACTCGCCGAGCGCCGGCAGCAGCACGTCGGTGCCGGACGCACCGCCCGCGGGGGCGGCGGCCGGAGCCGGGGCGGGCGCGGCTGGAGCCGGCGCGGGGGCCGCGGCCTGGGCCGGAGCGGCCGGCGCCGGAGCGGCGGGGGCAGGCGCGGCCTGCGCGGCCGGGGCCGGAGCGGCGGCGGGCGCGCCGCTGCCGTCGTCGATCACGGCCAGCTCGGCGCCGACCTCGACCGTCTCGTCCTCGGCGACCTTGATGGACGCGAGCACGCCGGACGCGGGGGACGGGATCTCGGTGTCGACCTTGTCGGTCGAGACCTCGAGCAGCGGCTCGTCGGCCTCGACGTGCTCACCTTCGGCCTTCAGCCAGCGGGTGACGGTGCCCTCGGTCACGCTCTCGCCGAGCGCCGGCAGGGTTACGGAAACCGCCATGGTTGCGGTTGCTCCTCACGGATCGGTGCGGATGGGGTGGGCGTGCGGAGGGTCAGTCGTGCGAGTGCAGCGGCTTGCCCGCGAGCGCGAGGTGGGCCTCGCCGAGGGCCTCGCTCTGCGTCGGGTGAGCGTGGATGAGCTGCGCGACCTCGGTCGGCAGCGCCTCCCAGTTGTAGATCAGCTGAGCCTCGCCGACCTGCTCGCCCATCCGGTCGCCGACCATGTGGACACCCACGACGGCCCCGTCGCGCACCTGGACGAGCTTGACCTCGCCCGAAGTCTTGAGGATCTTGCTCCGGCCGTTGCCGGCCAGGTTGTACTTGACCGTGACGACCTTGTCCGCGCCGTACAGCTCCTTGGCCTTGGCCTCCGTGACGCCCACCGAGGCGACCTCGGGGTGGCAGTACGTCACGCGCGGCACGCCGTCGTAGTCGATCGGCACGGCCTTCAGGCCCGCCAGGCGCTCCGCGACGAGGATGCCCTCGGCGAAGCCGACGTGCGCCAGCTGCAGGGTCGGGACCAGGTCGCCCACGGCCGAGATGGTCGGCACGTTGGTGCGCATGTACTCGTCGACCAGGACGTAGCCGCGGTCCATCGCGACGCCCTGCTCCTCGTACCCCAGGTTCTGCGAGACCGGGCCGCGGCCGATCGCGACCAGCAGCACCTCGCCCTCGAAGGTCTTGCCGTCGGCCAGGGTCACCTTGACGCCGTCGGCGGTGTACTCGGCGCTCTGGAAGAAGGTGCCCAGGTTGAACTTGATGCCGCGCTTGCGGAACGCCCGCTCCAGCAGCTTGGAGCTGTTCTCGTCCTCGACCGGCACCAGGTGGGGCAGGCCCTCGACGATCGTCACGTCGGTGCCGAAGGACTTCCACGCGGAGGCGAACTCGACGCCGATGACGCCGCCGCCGAGGATGATCGCGGACTTCGGCACGCGGTCCAGGACCAGCGCGTGGTCCGAGGAGATGATCCGGTTGCCGTCGATCGTCAGGCCCGGCAGCGAGCGCGGCACGGAGCCGGTCGCGAGCAGCACGTGGCGGCCCTCGACGCGCTGGCCGTTCACGTCGACCGAGGTCGGGGAGGACAGCCGGCCCTCACCCTCGATGTACGTCACCTTGCGCGAGGCCACCAGGCCCTGGAGGCCCTTGTAGAGGCCCGAGATCACGTCGTCCTTGTACTTCAGGACGGCAGCGATGTCGATGCCCTCGAAGGTGGTCTTCACGCCGAACTGCTCGCTCTCGCGAGCCTGGTCCGCGATCTCACCGGCATGCAGCAGTGCCTTGGTGGGAATGCATCCCTGGTGCAGACAGGTGCCCCCGAGCTTGTTCTTCTCGATCAGGGCGACGTCCAGTCCCAGCTGCGCGGCACGCAGAGCGGCAGCGTAGCCGCCACTGCCACCGCCGAGGATCACTAGGTCGAAAACAGTGCTGGCGTCGTTCGCCACGTCACGTCCTCCATGCATGGGTACGCCGGAGCCGGTCCACCATGACCGGTCGGCGGCTTGGTTCGGCCGCTTTGTCTCAAAGGGGGCCCTGTCGTGCCGAGACAACATCTTCGCACTTCTCGGCGGCAGACGGGTCACCGGGCCGGGGGCCGACCCACGCAGTACGGCCCCGGAGTGTGACATCCGGGGCCGTACGTGAGGGAAGTCACCCGGTCAGAGCAGCTCGTCCTCGGCGGCCTGACGGGCCAGGCTCACCAGGGTGCGCACCGCGGTGCCGGTGCCGCCCTTCGGCGTGTAGCCGAACGGCCCGCCCTCGTTGAACGCCGGGCCGGCGATGTCCAGGTGCGCCCAGGTGATGCCCTCGCCCACGAACTCCCGCAGGAACAGGCCGGCGATCAGGCCGCCGCCCGGCCGCACGCCCATGTTGGCGATGTCCGCGGTGGGGGAGTCGAAGGTCTTGCGCAGCTGCTGCGGCAGCGGCATCGGCCAGGAGTCCTCGCCCTGCGCCAGCGCGGTGGTGTGCACGGCGGCGCGGAAGTCGTCGTCGTTCGCCATGATGCCGAAGCGGCCGTCGCCCAGCGCCAGCACCATCGCGCCGGTCAGCGTCGCCACGTCCACGATCGCGTCCGGCGTCTCCTCCGACGCGCGGGCGAGCGCGTCGGCCAGCACCAGCCGGCCCTCGGCGTCGGTGTTCAGCACCTCGACGGTCTTGCCGCTGTACATCCGCAGCACGTCGCCGGGGCGGGTCGCGTTCCCGCCGGGCATGTTCTCGGCCAGCGCGAGCCAGCCGGTGACGTTGACCTCAAGGCCCAGCTTGGCGATCGCCACGACCGCGGCGAACACCGCGGCGGCGCCGCTCATGTCGCACTTCATCGTCTCGTTGTGGCCGGCCGGCTTCAGCGAGATGCCGCCCGAGTCGTACGTGATGCCCTTGCCGACGAAGGCCAGGGTGCGGTCCGCCTTGGGGTGCTTGTACGCCACCCGCACCAGGCGCGGCGGGGTCGCCGAGCCGCGGCCGACGCCGATGATGCCGCCGTAGCCGCCCTTCGCCAGCGCCTTCTCGTCGAGCACCTCGACCTTGAGGCCGAACTCCTTGCCCGCGGCCTGCACCTGGGCGGCGAACGCCTTCGGGTCCAGGTCGTTGGAGGGCGTGTTGATCAGGTCGCGGGCGCGGTTGACCTCCGCGGACACCGCGGTGGCGCGCTCGGCCGCGGCCTTGTGCTCCTTGTCGCGCGGCTTCGCGCCGACCACGGCGACCTCGCCGAGCGAGCCCTTGCCGCCGTTCTCCGTCTGGTAGGCGGTGAACGCGTAGGCGCCCAGCAGCGCGCCGGTGGCGACCGCCTCGACCTCGGCGGCGTCGGCCGCGGGCAGGGCGAACGCGGCCTTCTTCGCGCCGGCCAGGGCGCGGGCCGCGACACCGGCGGCCTTGCGGAGCGCCTCCAGGTCGTAGCCGTCGCCGTCCTCGGGAGCCTCTCCCAGGCCCACCGCGAGCACGATCGCGGCCTTCACGCCGGACGGCGCGGGCAGCTTGGTCGCCTCGCCCTCGGCGCCGGACGCTCCGAGCGTCTCCAGGACGGCGACCAGCTTGCCGTCGAAGGCGGCGTCCACGGCTTCCGCTCCCGGGGCCAGCCGGGGGCCCTTCGCGCCCTTGGCCAGGCCCACGACGACGGCATCCGCCCGCAACGCTGCGGCGGAAGAGGTACTGAGAGTCAGAGCAGTCACGGTGGGTGAGGTCCTATTCGGTCGAGGTCCTGGGCGGCCGGTGGGTGGCCCGGCCGGGCTCCCGCATCGTATTCCGCCACATCAGCGGGGCGGGGCGAGAGCGTTCAACCCTCCGAGGGTACGCCCGGCTCCCCACTGTCCCCCGCGGGGAGCCGCACCCTCTCCTCTCCGGGCCTCCGCCCCCACCTGCCCCTGTGTCACCTTGCGCTGTGGGGCAACCCTCGGGCCTGCGGCCCCGCTTGGGTCACCTTGCGGTGTGGGGTCACCATCAGGGCTCGGCCCGCCCCTGGGCCACCGTGCGGTGTACGGCAACCATCAGGGGCGCGAGGTCCCCCAGAGCTGCGCCTGGGAGGTGCCCCCTGCGCGAGCAACCGGCCACCGGCCGGTGGTCCGGAGCGGACCGATCTGCCCCTTCGGGGCGGTGACGACCTGCGGCCCGCAGTCGGGCTGGGCGCGCAGTTCCCCGCGCCCCTGGCGGGGCACGCCCTGCCCCGCGACGAGACGTCGCCGTCGCACGGCCCGTGAGTGGCTGGGCGCGCAGTTCCCCGCGCCCCTGGCGGGGCTCGTCCTGCCCCGCGGGGCAGCGTTTGCCGTCGCACGGTGGGAGGGGGCCGCACCCCGCAGGGGGTCAGCGGAGGGCGAGGGGGAGGAGGGTGGCGAGGGTGGCGACTTCGCAGAGGGCACCGAAAACATCACCGGTCACCCCGGAGAAGCGATGAACGCACCGCCGCAGCAGGCACTGTGCAGCGAGCAGGCCGAGGACAGCGGCGACCGCGGTCCGCAGCGCGGTGAGCCCGCCGAAGGGAAGCCCGGCCGCACCGGAGACCACGACACAGGCCGCCGCCACGAAAAGCGCTGCCCGCAGCGGTACGGCCTCGGCGACGGCCGCCCCCAGCCCGCCGGGCCGCGCGGCCGGCACCCCGGGCCGGCACGCCAGCGTCATCGCGGCCCGCCCGGCCACCGCGGCCAGCACCGCCGCGAGGCCGCCGTACACCCAGCCGTGCCCGTAGGCACCGGACAGCGCGGCGACCTGCCCGAGCAGCACCAGCACGAGCACGACCACGCCGAACGGCCCGATGTCCGACTGCTTCATGATCTGCAGGGCCTCGGGCGCGGGCTTGCCGCTGCCCAGCCCGTCGGCGGTGTCGGCGAGCCCGTCGAGGTGCAGGCCCCGGGTGAGCGCCGCGGGCACCGCGGCCGCGCCGGCCGCGGCGAGCAGCGGAGCCGCGCCCAGCGCGACGAGGACGCCGCCGGCGACCGCCGCGGCCAGGCCCACCACGGCGCCGGCCAGCGGCGCGGCCAGCATGCCGCCGCGGGCGGCTCCCCGGTCCCAGCGGGTGACCCGCACCGGGAGCACGGTGAGCGTGCCGAAGGAGAAGCGGAGGGCGTCGAGCGGGGCTGGCCTGGTCACCGCGCGAGGCTACCGCGCACCCCTCGCTCCGCCGCCGCCAGTGCCAGGACCACGGCCACCCCGGCCAGATGCTCGTACCCGGCGAGGTTGGTCACCCAGACCACCTCGACGACCATGGCGACGCCGATCGCCGCGGCCGTGCACCAGGCCCGGTAGCGGCACGCGGCGTAGACGCCGAGCGCGACGACCGCCGCGGACGGACCGGTGTCGCGCACGTCCAGTGCCTGCGGCGCCAGGCCGAGCAGGATGCCGGGACCGGCCCACACGGACCACCGTGCGAAGCAGGTGCCGGCGAGCGTCGCCAGCAGTGCGACGCCGAGGGTGCGGCGGGCGCCCAGCGTCGTCTCGGCGATCCCGAACACCACGACCACCTGCACGACCAGGCCCCAGATGGGCAGCGAGGGGTCGGGCACGAACAGCGACAGCGGGGTGCGCAGCAGCGCCTGCCACCACGGCAGCGTGGCGTAGACGCCGCCGAGCCGCTCCACCCAGTCGCTGACGCGGTCGGAGTGCTGCACCAGTTGCAGCGCGAGGATCCCCGCGCAGGAGGCGAGCGTCAGCGGGACGGCCCGCGGGCCGGACTGGCGCAGCCGCCGCCACACGTCGGGGAAGACCGCGCCCCACTCGGCGAGGGCCAGCCGCCGCAGCCGCCCCGCGGTGCCGCGCCCGGCTCCCGCCGCCGTGGGCCGTGCGCTCTCAGGCGGACTCGCGGCGCCGGCGCAGCGGCACCGGGAGCCGGGGGATGCCGAGGAAGCCTTCGGCCCGAGCGCCGGCGAGGCCGATTCTGGGCAGTTCGCTGGACTTGCCGAACAGCACATAGCGCGGCTCCCAGATCGGGCGGAACTTGGCGTTGGCGCGGTACAGCGACTCGATCTGCCACCACCGCGAGAAGAACGTCAGCAACGAGTGCCACAACCGCAGCACGGGTCCCGCCCCCAGCCGCGAGCCCCGCTCGAACACCGAGCGGAACATCGCGAAGTTCAGCGAGATCTGACGGACCGACACCTCGGCGGCCCGCTCGATCAGCTCGATCACCATGAACTCGATCAGGCCGTTGTCGGCGCTGCGGTCCCGGCGCATCAGGTCCAGCGACAGCCCGTTCGGCCCCCACGGCACGAAGCTCAGCAGGGCCCGCGGCCGGCCGTCCCCGTCCGAGCACTCGACCATCACGCACTCGCCGTCCGCCGGGTCGCCGAGCCGGCCGAGCGCCATCGAGAAGCCGCGCTCGGTCGCGCCGTCGCGCCAGTGGTCGGCGCGCTCCACCAGGATGTCCATCTCGTCCTGCGGGATGTCGGCGTGCCGCCGGATGCGGACCGTGCAGCCGGTCCGCTTGACCCGGTTGTACGCCTGCCGGACGGTCCGCATCGCGCGGCCCTCGAGCGTGAAGTCGTCGGTCTCGACGATGGCCTCGTCGCCGAGTTCCAGCGCGTCCAGGCCGTGCCGTGCGTAGACCGTGCCGGCCTCCTCGCTGGCGCCCATCACGGCCGGCACCCAGGCGTGCTGCCGGGCCTCGGCCAGCCATGCGTCGATGGCGCCGGGCCACGCCTCCGGGTCGCCGATCGGATCGCCGGAGGCCAGCGTGACGCCGCCCAGCACGCGGTAGGCGATCGCGGACTTGCCGCTCGGCGACCAGATGACGCTCTTGTCGCGGCGCAGCGCGAAGTAGCCGAGCGAGTCGCGCTCGCCGTACTTGTCCAGCAGGGTGCGCAGCCGGTCCTCGTCCTCGGCGCACAGCAGCTCCCGGCCGCGGGGCGAGCGGAACGCGACGAACAGCACGAGCAGGAAGAGCAGCGCACTCATCACGTTGATGACGACGTCGACCCAGCCGGGCGTCGAGATCGCGGCGAACGCGGTGTCGCTGGGCACCAGGGAGACCAGCCGGACCAGGGCGTAGCCGAAGATGTCGCCGAACGTCGCGCCGTGCGCGGAGTTGGTGGCGGCCACCAGCCCGGTGCCGACGAGTCCGGCCAGCACCAGCCCGACCACCGCCACCAGGGCGGCGTGCCAGGGGTTCGCCGGGTCGCCCTTGGCGCGGAACTCGCGCCGCCCGAGCAGCAGCGCCGCCAGGAACGAGCCGGTCAGCGCCAGCGACACCCAGTTCTGCGGGTGCCGGTGGATCTGCGGCCACACCATGCTCAGCGCGAGGGCGGCGAAGAACAGGCCGCACAGCACCAGGTTCAGGATCCACGCGGCCCGCTTGTGGCGGCCCATCATCACCGACAGGAACAGCGCGAACGCGGTCGAGGTGAAGCCCGCGGTGAGCAGGTACGGCGTGAAGTAGTCCTGCGCGTTGTGCCGGCGGATGTCCGCACCGAAGCTCACCCAGACCGCGCCCAGCAGGTTCACTGCGGTGACGATGCGGAGGTACCACACCGTGAAGACGGCGGCGCGCCGGGCGGTTCCCATGTCTGGGAAGTTTATGCCGGAATGTCCGGATAGCCGGTCATGGTCGCCGGACAGCGCGGGGAATCGCGCGGCTGGCTGCCCGGACGTGCGCCGGGGCGGCCGCCGGGGGAGAATCCCCGCGGCCGGTCGTCCGGAAGGTCGTGCGGCCGGTCGCGGGGATTCTCCCTGGGGCGGCGATCAGGCCGTCAGCTCCGCGGAGAGCAGGGCGGCGCCCTGCAGCAGGGGCAGCGCCAGCAGCGCGCCGGTGCCGCCGCCGGAGTGCACGGCGTGGTCGAGCAGCGGGGTCAGCGAGATCCGGTCCAGGGCCTTGGCCTGTCCGGCCTCCCCGCTGGCGTGTCCGGCCAGCCACCAGTCCGGCGCGCGGAACGCGATCCGCTGCGCCACCAGGGCGCAGGCCGCGCTGACCACGCCGTCCAGCACGACCGGCATCTTCCGGACCGCGGACTGCAGCAGGAAGCCGGTGGTCGCCGCGAAGTCGGCGCCGCCGACGGCCGCGAGCAGCGCCAGCTGGTCGCCCAGCACCGGGCGGGCCCGGCGCAGGCCGTCGCGGATCGCCGCGCACTTGCGCATCCACGCGAGGTCGTCGACGCCGGAGCCGCGGCCGGTCACCACGGAGGCGTCGGTGCCGCACAGCGCGGCGATCAGCACGCCGGCGACCGTCGTGCCGCCCACGCTCACGTCGCCGAGCAGCACCAGGTCCGTCCCGGAGTCGGCCTCCTCGTCGGCCAGCGCCATCCCGGTACGGAACGCCTGCTCGGCCTCCTCGCGGGTCAGCGCGTCCTCGATGTCCAGCCGGCCCGAGCCGCGGCGCACCCGGTGCGCGGTGACCTCGGCGGGCAGCTCCTCCGGGTCGCAGTCCAGGGCCATGTCCACCAGGCGCACCTCCGCGCCGAACTGGCGGGCCAGGATGCTGACCGGGGCGGTGCCGTCGAGGACCGCGCGGGCCAGCGTGGACGCGGTGCCCGCCGGGCGGGTGGACACCTCCAGCTCGGCCACGCCGTGGTCGGCGGCGAACACCAGGACGCGCGGCCGGGCCAGCGGCCGGGCCGGTACCTGTCCTTGCACCGCCGACAGCCAGTCCGCCAGCTCGGCCGGCTTGCCCAGCCCGTCCGCCGGCCGCACCAGCTCCCGCCAGCGTTCCTGCGAGTCCCGTCGCAGCCCTGCGTCGGGGCGCTCCACCGAGGAGCCGAAGTCGTCCAGATCGATGCCGCTCACCCGCCGAACAGTACCGTGACGATTCCTCTGCGGTGCTTCCCCCTCCACCGGCCGTCGGTTCGGCCCCACCCCGAACCCCCTTCCCCTGCCCGCCCGATGCGGTGTGGGGCACCCCTCGGGGCTCGGCCCCGGCTCTGGGCCACCTCGCGGTGTGGGGTCACCATCAGGGGCGCGGGGTCCCCCAGGGCTGCGCCTGGGAGGTGCCCCCTGCGCGCGCAACCGGCCACCGGCCGGTGGTCCGGGACGGATCGATCTGCCCCTTCGGGGCGGTGGCGAACTGCGGCCCGCAGTCGGGCTGGGCGCGCAGTTCCCCGCGCCCCTGGCGGGGCACGTTCCTGCCCCGGGGGGCAGCGTCGCCGGCGGGCGGCCGGTGGGGGTTGGGCGCGCTGGGGGCACCTCCCAGGCGCAGCCCTGGGGGACCCCGCGCCCCTGGCGAGGGCTTCGCTGCCGTCGCACGGCCGGGGCGGGGGGTCAGCGGAGGGGGAGGGGGAGCCCGGAGACGAGGAGCAGGACATGCTCGGACTCGGCGGCGACAGAAGCGTTGAGACGGCCCAGCTCATCCCGGAAGCGGCGCCCCGAAGCGTGGGAGGGGACCACGCCGGAACCCACCTCGTTGGAGACGGCGACCACCGTCCGCCGGGTGTTGCGCCACGCGACGGCCAACTGCTCGGTGCGGGTCCGCACCTGGCGGTACGCACCGTCGTTCCACGCCTCGTCGTCCCACGCGCCCGCCGAGTCCATCACGTCGGTGAGCCACAGCCCGAGGCAGTCGATGAGCAGCGGCGGGCCGTCCGACGAGAGCAGCGGGACGAGGTCGCGGGTCTCCTCGGTGCGCCACCCGGCGGGACGCCGCTCCCGGTGGTCGGCGACCCGCCGCGCCCAGTCGGCGTCGTCCTCCCGGCTGCCGCCGGTCGCCACGTACACCACCTCGGGGAACGCCGAGAGGCGCCGCTCGGCCTCGGCCGACTTGCCGGAGCGCGCACCCCCGAGCACCAGCGTGCGGCGCGGCACGTCCGGCACGCTCTGGTAGTCGCCGGCGACCAGCGTCGTACCGTCCGGCACGGCCCGCGCGCCGAGCGCGGCGAGCCGGCGGCCCAGCTCCGGCTGCGGCGGCGCGCTGTGCCCGATGTGGACGGCGACCACGTCCGTCGTGGAGGCGACCGCCCCGGCCGCGCGCAGCCGCGCGAGCGCGTCGGGCCGCCCCACCACGTCCAGCAGTACCAGGTCGTACGGCTCCGCGCCGTCCTCGGGGAGCCCGGCGGGCGCGCAGCCCGGCGGCAGATACAGGGCGCGCAGCCCGTCCGGGGACTCCACCGCGTACCCCGTGCCCGGCGCGTCCGTGGCCACCGCCTCGACCCGGTGGCCGGTGATCAGCGGCAGCCGCTGCCCGTCCGGCACCCGGGCCGGCGCGGGCAGGCCGGGAGGGATCTCCACGGCCGGGCCGTCGTGCGGGTGGGAGAGCAGCACCAGGCGCAGCGCGCCGAGGCTCTGCCCGGCCCGCGCCGCGGCCAGCGCGACACCCGGCGTCAGGTCGATCAGCACGACGCCGTCGATCAGCACCGCGGTCGCCGCACGGGCGCCGGCACCGACGGCGAGGGCGCAGGCCGCGCACGGGCAGTCGGGCAGCGGCAGGCCCTCGGGGCCGCCGGTGCCGAGCAGAGTCAGTTCCACGGAGTGATCCTCTCGCGTCCGGCCCGCGGTGGCGCGTCCGGCCCGCCATGCGGCGAAAGGCCCGTTACGCGCCCGGACGGTGCCGATACGCTGCGAGAGCAGCAGGGAGGATCCGGCAGGACCCCGGATCGCCCCGACAACTCCAGACGACACCCCCAGACGACAGACGACCTCACAGGACCGAGGAGAAACACATGGCGTGGACGTGGCGGTTCGAGAAGGCCGACGGCAGCGAGGTGCCGCCCGCGGTGGAGCCCGAGGAGTTCACCACCCAGGGTGACGCCGAGTCCTGGATCGGCGAGGCATGGAAGGAGCTGCTGGAGGGCGGCGCCGACCAGGCCGTGCTGTTCGAGGACGAGACGAGGATCTACGGCCCGATGAGCCTGCACGCCGAAACCGCCGACAGCGCGGAGGACCCGGACGGCGGTGCGGCCGTCCAGGCCGTGGACGGCACCGAGCCGGTGCACGGCGCGACCGTGGCCCCCGAAGCCGCGGACGGGAGCTGACCGCGGGCCGCCCGCGGGACACCGGCGTCCCCGGCGTCCCGCGGGCGGCCGCCCCGGTCCGGCAGCCGGCTCACACCGGACTCAGCCCAGCGTCCCCAGCGTCACCTGCACCGTCTTCGTCGTCCCGTCCCGCTCGTAGGTGACCGGCACCTGCTGGCCGGGCTTGAGGCCCGCGAGGGCCGCGGTCAGCGACTGCACCGTGGTGATCGGCGCGTTGTCCACCTTGGTGATCACGTCGCCCGCCTGGAGGCCGGCCTTCTCCGCCGCGCCGCCCTTGGTCACCGAGACGATCGCCACGCCCGCCGGCTGGAAGTCGGAGCCGACCACGCCGCGGACCGTCACCCCCAGGCCCGCCCGGCCGGAGTTGGTGACCTTGCCGTTCTGCACGATCTGGCCGGCGATCCGCTGCACCGTGGAGGCGGGGATCGCGAAGCCGATGCCGGGTGCGGCGCCGCTGCCCAGCTGCGGGTCCGTCGCCGCGAGGGTGGGGATGCCGATCACCTGGTCGTTCAGGTTGACCAGCGCACCGCCGCTGTTGCCCGGGTTGATCGCCGCGGACGTCTGCACCATGTCCGGGATGGTCGCGCCCGTCCCGCCGTCGGACGCGCTCTCGCTGACGGTGCGGCCGGTCGCCGAGACGATGCCCTCCGTCACGCTGCTGGACAGGCCCAGCGGATTGCCCATCGCCAGCACGATGTCGCCGACCACGACGCTGGAGGAGTCCGCGAACGTCGCCGGCTGCAGCCCGCTGGGCACCGAGTCCAGCTTGATCACCGCGAGGTCGCCGGCCGGGTAGCTGGCCACCAGTTTCGCGCCGAGCGGCCGCCCGCCGGTGGCGAGCGAGACCTGGAAGGTGGTGGCGTTGCCCACCACGTGGGCGTTGGTGACGATGTCGCCCTGGCCGTCGTAGACCACGCCGGAGCCCAGGCCCGCGGCGGTGGTGATGGAGACGACCGACGGCAGCACCTTCTTCACCGCGTTCGTGTACGCGGTCTGCAGGTCGCCCGCGCTCGACGCCTGCTGGTCCGCGGCCTGGACCGGACCCGGCGTCTGCGCCGCCGCGTGCCCGCCCGTACCGCCGGAGGTGCACCCGGTGGCCAGCAGCGCCGTGGCGGTCAGCGCGGCCGCGGCGGCGGGCAGCAGGACGCGGGAGCGGCGCGGTCCGGTCCCGAGCGGTCCGGTCCCGAGCGGTCCGGTCCCGAGCGGTCCGGTCCCGTGCGGCCGGCCTCGGTCGAGGCGGCGGGAACGAGCACTGCGGGCGAGGGCGGGGTGCGATCCACTCATGCCGGAAATTCTCGCGTTCCGGGCGGCCCGCGGCCCGGCTCGCGCCGCCAATCGGGGGGTCCCGCCCGGGTCCCGCCCGGGCCGCGCCCGGGCTCCGTGCGAGCCGGTGGAACGGCCCTACGCGCGCACCCCGCACAGGTGCAGCAGCGCCGCCACCTCGCGGTAGGGATCGGTGCGGCCGGCCCGCTCCTCGGCCTCCAGCAGCAGCCGCAGGGCGTCCGGGTCCTGCGGGGCCCTGGCGTCGTCCGCGGCGGTGTCGGTGAACACCCGCACCCCGTACCAGGCGCGCAGCGGCACCCCGACACCGGCGAGCGCCGCGGCCAGCGGCTCGCGCCGGTCGGCGCGCGTGGCCAGGCCCAGCCGGTTGGTGTAGGCGTCGGAGCCGAACGCGGCGACCGCCTGCTCCCAGTCGCCCAGCAGCCCGGGCCGCATGGCCAGCGCGTCGCCGTTGCGGACCAGCAGCGAGAGCAGGCCGCCCGGCGCCAGCAGCCCGGCCAGCGCCGCGAGCAGCGGCTCCGGGTCCGGGACGTACATCAGCACGCCGTGGCACAGCACCACGTCGAAGGAGCCGGCACCGAAGAGCGTGCCGGCCCGGCGGCCGTCGCCGTGCACCGCGGCGAACCGCTCCCGCACCTGCGCGGGCTCGGTGGCGACCGCGGCCCGCAGGGCGGCGAGCATCGCCGGATCGGACTCGAGACCGGTCACCCGATGACCCGCCCGGGCCAGCCGCAGCGCCTGCGTCCCCTGGCCGGGGCCGACGTCCAGGATCCGCAGGCCGGCGGCCCCGGAATCCGTCGATGTGCCGGTGTCCCCGGCGCCGGAACCCCGCGCATCAGGGCGCAGCGTGGCGAGCTGCTCGTCGAGCTGGCGGGCGACCAGTTCCTGGCGGACGGTGTTCCGCAGCCCGCTCAGACCGGCGAGCCAGCCCTGCGCGCCGCCGGTGAACCCGGCGGCTCCAGGGCCGGCGGTCCCGGCGCTCAGAGCTTGGTGCCGCGCGACACCTGCGGCTTCGGCAGCCTCAGCCGGCGCATCTGGAGCGTGCGCATCAGGCCGTAGGCGACGGCGCCCTTGGCGTTCTTGTCGGGGAACCGCTTGCGCAGCTGGCGGCGCAGCGAGAAGCCGGTGACGAAGGAGTCGACGACGATCGCCACGATCACGATCAGCCACAGCAGCAGCGAGATGGTCTGCAGCGAGCCGACGCGGACGATGCTGAGCACCAGGATGAGCACCGCGATGGGAAGGAAGAACTCCGCCACCCGCATCCGGGAGTCCACGAAGTCGCGGACGAACTTGCGCACCGGGCCCTTGTCGCGGGCCGGCAGGTACCGGTCGTCGCCGCCGGCCAGCGCCTCGCGCTGCTTGGCCATGTCGGCCCGGCGGGAGTCACGCGCCTGGCGCGCCGCCGCCTTGCGGTCGGTCGGGGCGGTCACGGTCCTGCGCCGCTGGCTCTGGGCCTCGCTGCGCTTGGGAGTGGGGCGACCCTTGGGAGCCTGCGGGTCGCGGGACTGATCGTCGAGCACCGCGGTGGTCGAGACCTGCTCATCTTGGGAACGACGTCGGAACACGCCTCCCAGGTTACGTGAGCCCGGGCCGCCACCCCAGCCCCTCACCTACTCCCTGGGCCTGAGGTCACCGAACCGTGATCGTCCTTGGGGATGAGCGCATCCGGACCCGAACAGTGCGGTAATGGAACCATGGCCCGTAGGCTTGGGTCTGTAGAGGTGCTGGAGCAGTTGCCGAGAAGGGGGCGCGCGAGGCCCATGAGCGGTGTCATGAAGCGGATGGGACTGATCTTCCGCGCGAAGGCCAACAAGGCCCTGGACAGGGCTGAGGACCCGCGCGAGACGCTCGACTACTCGTACCAGAAGCAGCTGGAGCTGCTGCAGAAGGTGCGTAGGGGCGTGGCGGACGTGGCCACTTCCCGCAAGCGGCTCGAGTTGCAGCTGACCGAGCTCCAGAAGAAGTCCGCGACCTACGAGGACCAGGGGCGCAAGGCGCTCGCCCTCGGGCGTGAGGACCTGGCGCGTGAGGCGCTGTCCCGGCGGGCGGCGCTGCAGCAGCAGGTCACCGACCTGGAGACGCAGCACACGCAGCTGCAGGGCGAGGAGGAGAAGCTCACGCTCGCCTCCCAGCGGCTGCAGGCCAAGGTGGACGCCTTCCGTACCAAGAAGGAGACCATCAAGGCCACGTACACCGCGGCCCAGGCGCAGACCCAGATCGGGGAGGCCTTCTCGGGCATCTCCGAGGAGATGGGCGACGTCGGCATGGCGATCCAGCGTGCCGAGGACAAGACCGAGCAGCTGCGGGCCAGGGCCGGCGCCCTGGACGAGCTGGTGGCGTCCGGTGCGCTCGACGACCCGAGCGGTCTGGCCAAGGACGACATCCAGGCGGAGCTCGACCGGCTCTCCGGCGGCAGCGACGTCGAGCTGGAGCTGCAGCGGATGAAGGCCGAGCTGGCCGGCGGGAGCGCCCCGCAGGCGATCGAGGGCGGCCAGGGTGGCCAGAACACCCAGGCCCAGCCGCAGGACACCCCCAGGCTCGACAAGCAGTAGCCACCGCGCCCGCTGCTCACGTCCTGTCACGTCCTGCCGACTACGGGCTTTACGGAGGAGGCCGTCATGATCGTGCGGATCATGGGGGAGGGCCAGGTGGAGCTGGACGACGCCCACCTCGCCGAGCTGAACACGCTGGACGACGAACTGCTGGCCGCGGTGGAGTCGGGTGACGAGGAGGGCTTCCGGCGCACGCTGGGGGCCCTGCTCGACGGGGTGCGGCAGCTCGGCACGCCCCTGCCCGACGACGTCCTGGAGCCGTCCGGGCTGATCCTGCCCGCCGCGGAGGCCACCCTCGACGAGGTGCGCAAGATGCTCCACGACGAAGGACTGATCCCGGGCTGAACCCCGCCCGGCGGACCCGCCGACCCGGCGCCGGACCCACCCGGCGCCGGGAGCCGGGTACGGCACCGGGGGTGCTGCTGGGCAGGAGCCGTCATTTACGGTTGCCTACTGTGCAGCACCCCGCCCGGAAGGCGCTGGCCGGCCCGTACCTGTGGCTGCGCGCCCACCAGAACACCGCCGACGCCGGCCTGGCCGCGGCCGCGTTCGCCGTGCTGCTGGTCGGCACGCTCGTCGGCGGCGCCGGCCTCTACCGGCTGGGCCCGCTGGAGAGCGTGCTGGCCGGGCTGGCCTGCGTCTCGCTGGTCGCCCGGCGCCGCTGGCCCTGGGCGGTGCTGCTGTTCACCTGCGCCCTGGCGGCGCTGTTCATCGTGGTGAGCCCGGTCGACGGGCGGGTGCCGGTGGTGCTCGCGGTGGCCGTCGCCCTGTGCACCGTGGCCGCCCGCACCGACCGCGTCACCACCTGGACCACCGGCCTGGCCGCCGGCGCGGGCCTCACCGGGCTCGGCATGGGCTTCGGCCCCGGCCCCTGGTACTGCCAGGCCAACTTCGCGGTGCTCGCCTGGACCGGGATGGCCACCGCCGCGGGCGACGCGGCCCGCAGCCGCCGCGAGTACGTGGCCGCCATCGAGGAGCGCGCGGTGCGCGCCGAGCGGTCCCGCGAGGAGGAGGCCAGGCGCCGGGTCGCCGAGGAGCGCATGCGGATCGCCCGCGAGCTGCACGACGTCGTCGCCCACCACATCGCCCTGGTCAACGTGCAGGCCGGGGTCGCCGCGCACGTCATGGACAACCGCCCCGACCAGGCCAAGCAGGCGCTGGCCCATGTGCGGGAGGCCAGCCGCTCGGCCCTGGACGAGCTGCGGGCCACGGTCGGCCTGCTGCGGCAGTCCGGCGAGCCCGAGGCGCCGATGGAACCGGCCCCCGGGCTGGGCGTGCTGGACCAGCTGCTCGACGGTTTCCGCCGCGCCGGGCTGCGGGTCGAGGTGGAGTGCGCGGTGGCCGGGCGCGAGCTGGACGCGGGCACCCGGCCCTGCACGAGCCGCGCCGAGAGGGCGGCCGGTGGCCCCGGTGCGGAGGACGGCAGCTCTGGTGCGGAGGACGGCGGTTCCGGCGTGGAGGGCGGTGGGGGAGCGGCCGCCGCGCTCCCGGCGAGCGTCGATCTGACCGCGTACCGGATCATCCAGGAGTCGCTGACCAACGTGCAGAAGCACGCGGGCCCGGACGCGGGGGCCGTCGTCCGGATCAGCAGGAAGCGGGACACGCTGGAGCTGGTCGTCGACGACGACGGGGCGCCGGGCACCGCGACCTCGCTGCTGCCGCCGCCCGGCCTGCCGCGCCCGGCTCCGCCGCCGGGCGGCGGGTCCGCGGCGCCGGAGGCGCCGACGTCCGGCACGGAGGCGGCGCTGTCAGGCGGGCACGGCCTCCTCGGCATGCACGAGCGGGCCAGCGCCCTCGGCGGGGTGTGCCGCACCGGTGCCCGCCCCGGCGGCGGATTCCGCGTCTGGGTCCGGCTGCCGCTGTCCCTGCCCCCGCGCTCGCGCCTCCACCCGCCCGCCGCGGACGGCGGGGCCGCCGGATGACGGGGCCCGGGGCGGGGACGCCGCACGGTCCGGCGGACGCCGGTGCCGCCGGAGCCGGCGCCGGAGAGGACCGTGCCGGAGAGGACCGTGGCGGACAGGCCGGTGCCGAACCGGCCGCGCCGCTGCGGGTGCTCATCGCCGACGACCAGGCGCTGATGCGCGGCGCCCTGCGGATACTGGTGGAGTCCGAGCCGGACCTGGCCGTCGTCGGCGAGGCGGCGGACGGCGCCGAGGCGGTGGCGCTGACCAGGACGCACCGGCCCGACGTGGTGCTGATGGACATCAGGATGCCCGGCACCGACGGGATCGCCGCCAGCCGCGAGATCACCGGCGACCCGGCGCTGGCGGGCACCGCGGTGCTGGTGCTGACCACCTTCGAGGCCGACGAGTACGTGGTGCGGGCGATCACCGCGGGCGCGGCCGGCTTCCTCGGCAAGGGTGCGGAGCCCGACGAACTGCTGGGCGCCATAAGGACGGTGGCCCGCGGCGAGGCGCTGCTCTCACCGTCCGCGACGAAGAGCCTGATCGCCCGGTTCGTCGCCCAGCAGCAGGGCGACGGCGGACCGCCGCGCGAGGTTCCGGGGCTGGCCGCGCTGACCGTGCGGGAGCGCGAGGTGCTGGTGGAGATCGCGGGCGGCCTGTCCAACGACGCGATCGCCGAGCGGCTCGGCGTCAGCCCGCTCACCGTCAAGACCCACATCAACCACACGATGGCCAAGCTCGCCGCCCGCGACCGGGCCCAACTGGTCGTCGCCGCCTACGAGTCGGGGCTCGTGCGCCCGCACCCCCGGTGACGCACCCGCGGTGACGCACCGCGGTGACCGGGAGTGTCACAGGAACCACGGCGACGGCACGTACGGCGCGGGCGGACGCATCCCGCGCAGGCACACGTAGCCGCCGCTCGCGACCGAGAGACCCGCGGCGATCCCCACGTCCACGGCCCACTCCTGCTCCGCGGTCAGGCCCGCCACCCGCACTGGCCGGCCCTGCGGCATCGTCAGCAGCGCCGCGGTGAGCAGCCGGGTGGCCAGCCGGCGGGAGGTCGCCGCGAGCAGTTCCACGCCGTCGTCGTGCGCGTAGCAGTAGCCGCTGCCCGCCAGGTCGTCGACCACCAGCAGGCGGTGGTGGCGCAGGAGTTCGTCGTGGTCGGGGCCGTGCGCGCCGCCGCGGGTACGGCGGTCGACGGAGTCCATCATGTCCCGGCTGCGCGGCGTCCCCGGATGCACGGCGCCGTCCAGCGGCGCGAGCCCCGACGGGTCGACGCTCCCGCTGAGCACCATCGCCGGATGCAGGGTGAGGCCGGCCCTGCGGTAGGTGCGGGCGGCCACCGGGTTCGGCGGCGCGACGATGACACCGCGCAGGCACGCCTTGCCGTGCACCAGGGCCCGTGCCATCAGGGCCTTGCCGACGCCCTTGCCCTGCGCACCGGGCAGCACCGCCAGCAGCGACAGGCCCCAGGTGCCCTCGCGCCGGGTGGACAGCACCGCGCCGAGCGGCCCGGCCTCCTCGTCCTGGGCGATCCAGCAGCCGCCGGGGTCGGTCCTCGCCAGGTGCCGGTGGTGGCTGCGGTCCCGGGCGGCGTGCTCCGCGTCGTGGGCGCGGCCGCCGGGGGCGCCGGGGGATAAGCGCGCGTCCCTGCCGGACGCGTCGCCCGGCAGCGTGCGGGAGGGGCCGAGAGCGGCGGACGAGATCATCCGCACGGCCTCGGCGTCCTCCTCGTCGTCGCGGACGGGTCGAAGGATCACCGATCCATCATTGCCCGCCGCCCTACGGCAGGGCCAGCATCTGCTCCAGCGCCAGCTTGGCGAAGTGCTCGGTCTCCGCGTCCACCTGGATGCGGTTGACGGGCTTGCCGTCGGCCAGCGACTCCAGCGCCCACACCAGGTGCGGCAGGTCGATCCGGTTCATCGTCGAGCAGAAGCAGACGGTCTTGTCGAGGAAGACGATCTGCTTGTCCGGGTGGGCCTTGGCGAGCCGGCGCACCAGGTTCAGCTCGGTGCCGATCGCCCACTTGGAGCCGGCCGGCGCGTCCTGGAGCATCCGGATGATGTGCTCGGTCGAGCCGACGTGGTCGGCGGCGCGCACCACCTCGTGCCGGCACTCGGGGTGCACCAGCACGTTGACGCCGGGGATGCGGGCGCGGACGTCCTCCACCGAGTCCAGCGAGAAGCGGCCGTGCACCGAGCAGTGGCCGCGCCACAGGATCATCTTCGCGGCGCGCAGCTCGTCGGCGGTCAGCCCGCCGCCGGGCTTGTGCGGGTTGTAGACCACGCAGTCGTCCAGCGTGAGGCCCATCTCCAGCACCGCGGTGTTGCGGCCCAGGTGCTGGTCGGGCAGGAAGAGCACCTTCTCGCCCTGCGAGAACGCCCACTCCAGCGCCCGCCGGGCGTTGGAGGAGGTGCAGATGGTGCCGCCGTGCCGCCCGGTGAACGCCTTGATGTCCGCCGAGGAGTTCATGTACGAGACCGGGACGACGGTGTCGGCGACGCCCGCCTCGGTCAGCACGTCCCAGCACTCGGCGACCTGCTCGGCGGTGGCCATGTCGGCCATCGAGCAGCCGGCGGCCAGGTCCGGCAGGATCACCTGCTGCTGCTCCGAGGTGAGGATGTCGGCGGACTCGGCCATGAAGTGGACACCGCAGAAGACGATGTACTCCGCGTCCGGCCGGGCCGCCGCGTCCCGCGCCAGCTTGAAGGAGTCGCCGGTGACGTCGGCGAACTCGATGACCTCGTCGCGCTGGTAGTGGTGGCCCAGGATGAACACCCGGTCGCCCAACCGGGCCTTCGCGGCGCGGGCGCGCTCGACCAGGTCGGGGTCAGAGGGCGCCGGCAGGTCCCCCGGGCACTCGACGCCGCGCTCGCTGCGCGGGTCGGACTCGCGGCCGAGCAGCAGCAGGGCCAGCGGCGTGGGCTGGACGTCCAGCGGATCGTTCAGCGTTTGAGTGGTGGTCACGGGCCCGTAGCCCTTTCTTTGCGGCGCAGACCTTTTCGTCTACTTGACGCTATCTATGATAGCCCGTTCGTGTCAGATTGACGATGGGCGTCTCGTCGATGTGACGCATTCGCCGGAGACGGGGCGCGCGCGAGCACACGGCCGCACCTTGCGGCCGTGTGCGAGCATGGAGAGGACAGGTCACCGCGGACCCGCTGGACGCGGCCGGCCGGCCGCACGGCAGACGCACGGCGCGGAATGAATCCGAGCGGGTACCGGTTGAGCATCGGTAGCCAGCAGTCCGTACAACCCGGGAGTGAAGCACATGACGGTTCAGGACGAGACCACCGCGAGCGAGGGCATCCTCCTGTCCGACGCCGCCGCCGGCAAGGTGAAGAGCCTGCTGGAGCAGGAAGGCCGCGACGACCTCGCGCTGCGCGTCGCCGTCCAGCCCGGCGGCTGCTCGGGCCTGCGGTACCAGCTCTTCTTCGACGAGCGTTCGCTCGACGGCGATGTCGTCAAGGACTTCGGCGGCGTCAAGGTCGTCACCGACCGGATGAGCGCCCCCTACCTGGGCGGCGCCTCCATCGACTTCGTCGACACCATCGAGAAGCAGGGCTTCACGATCGACAACCCGAACGCCACCGGCTCCTGCGCCTGCGGCGACTCCTTCCACTGAGCGCCCCTTTATTGCCGCCGTCTCGCCTCCGGGCCCTTTTGGGCCCGGTGTCTGCCGGTCGATCGTGCTCGGCCCCTCGTCCCTCGGGGCCTGCGCGCGTTCTCCCTCCAGGCACCGGCGGGCCCTTTGGCTCGACGGCTACACGGGCGTAACCCGGGAACGGCATGGGGAACCGGCCCGCTCGGGCGGTGACACAGAGGAAAAAGACAAAACACGAAAGCGGCGGCACCCCCACCAGGTGCCGCCGCTTTCTGTTGGCAGTCGGTCACTGTCCCCTGACCGGCTGCCCGTCAGTGGCGTCCACGACCTTGCGGTCGCCGAGCGGCTGCTTGAGCGTCACCTGGGCGGTGAGGGCCTTCTCGATCATCGGGCAGACCTTGCCGGGCTTGGCCGGGGTCTCCGTCACCTTGACCGCCACCTGGGTGGCCGTCTCGTCCGCCGTCGCCTGGTAGGTACCGCACAGCCCGCCCCAGAAGGTGACGGTGAGCGTGGTGCCCTTCGCCTGGTAGGCGGTGAACTTCACGGCGTGCGGCGCGCGGGGGTCGGCCGGCTGGCCGGGACCGGTCTGCATGGTTCCGCCGGGGTTGACGGGCGTGACCGGGGTCACCGGGGCCACCGGAGTGGAGGTCGAGCCGTTCCCGTAGACCACGTACTTCGGGTCCACCGCCGGCTGCGCCACCACCGACGTGGTCTTCACGCCGGCCTGCGCGGTGGCGAACAGCCACGACGGCACGAGGGCCTGGGCCCCGTCCACGTACTGCGTCGCGAGGCCGAAGGTGGCGCCGCGCACCTCCGCCGGGTGCCGCTGCGGCGGCAGGCACGGCGTGCTGCGCCGCAGGTCGTCCCCGCCGGTTCCCGGCGCGAGGGGCGTCATCGTCGGCACCGGCAGCCGGCACGAGGCCGCTCCCGCCGGCTCGGCGACGGGCTTCGCGTTGAGCTCGGCGAGCGCCTTCGCCGCCGTCACCACGGGGTAGGTCGCGCCCTTGGCGACCGTGGCGAGCCGGCCGTTGGCCGTGGTGATCAGACCGTCCGCGCCGACCTGGACCGTGGTGGCCCAACCGTGGGTGGGCAGTCCGCCGACCACCGGATCGGCCTCGACCAGGCGCAGCGCGCCGATCGTCTGCGAGGCGTCGGTGTGCGCCCCCGACAGGCCCAGGCCGGCGAGCAGCGGCTGGGCCTTGGCCAGCGCCTGCTGGGCGCTGACCGGCGGGGTGGCGTCGGTCAGCGCGTTCGAGGAGCTGCTGGAGGAGCCGGACGCGTTCGTCGTGCTGCTCGTGCTGCTCGTGCCGTCCGGGCCTGCGACGCCGGTGCTGCCGGAACCGCTGGAGCCGTCGGAGCGCAGCGGGTGCATGACGTGGTCCGGCGGGGTCACCGCCGTGGGCGGCCCGAGCCGGGAGTACGTCCAGGAGCCGGGCGCGTCCTTGGCCACGAGCAGCGACGGGCCGCCGCCGTCCGCGCTGCCGCCCACCCGCCAGGACTCGCCGACCGTCGCCACCGCGCCGCTGACCCCGAGCAGGGTCGCCAGGTGCTGCACGGCGCTCTGGGTGACGGCTCCCTGCGTCCGGTACACCGGCGCGGACGCGGGCCCGCTCGGCAGCGTGCCGGTCAGCCGGTAGCTCCCGCCGCCGGCCACGGGGGTGGCCGCGTCGCCGGACACGCCGACACCGGGACCGTCGAAGCGCAGCGGCTGGGACGCGCCCTGCGAGGTCCGCCCGGCGCCGTCCGTGCTGTCGCCGCCGGACGCCGTCGCCCAGTAGGCGCCGCCGCCCCCGGCCACCAGCACGGCGGCGGCCACCGCCACGACCGTCAGGCGCTGCCGGCGCCCCGGCCGGTCCTGCGGGTGCTCGTGTGCCGTGTCGCCGCCGTCGGCGGCAGCGGACGTTCCGGTGTCGGGACCGGGCGCGTGGCTCGGCTCGTCGCTGTTGTGGTCGTGGCGCTCGGTGCTCACCGCGTGCTCCTTCGGCTCCGTCTACCGTCAGGTGCCGATGTGACGCGGCCGCCCGCCTTCCGGTTCCGCTCCCCGTCCGGTGCGCCGCCGAGCGGTCAGTCGCCGTAGTCCGGCATACCGCTCACCACGTGGGCGGATGCGGCCGGCACGGTGATGCCGTGCAGACTGGCCGGGGCCACCGCATCGGGCTTCTTCGCGGCCGGGGCCTTCCAGTGCTCCGCCATCCGCCGGCAGTCCCCGATCAGCTCCTGCAGTGATTCGGATTCGCCGACTGGTGCGGAGGGGAGAACGAGTGGCAGTTTGTTGTCGCCCATACGCCCGACCCTAGGCACGCGGAACGCATGGAGAAAGCCCTACTATCGGGTAGTTTCAGCGTGTCCCGTCCGTACCGCCCATCCCTCTTCAGGAGCCCGCCGCCGTGCGTATCGCCGTCACCGGATCCATCGCCACCGACCATCTGATGACTTTTCCCGGCCGGTTCGCCGACCAGCTGGTGGCCGACCAGCTGCACACGGTGTCGCTGTCCTTCCTGGTCGACGCGCTCGACGTGCGGCGCGGCGGAGTGGGCGCCAACATCTGCTTCGGCATGGGCCAGCTGGGTGCCCGGCCCATCCTCGTCGGCGCGGCAGGCAACGACTTCGGGGAGTACCGCGCCTGGCTGGAGCGGCACGGGGTGGACACCGCCTCGGTGCGCATCTCCGAGGTGCAGCACACCGCGCGCTTCATCTGCACCACCGACCAGGACCACAACCAGATCGGCTCCTTCTACACCGGCGCGATGAGCGAGGCCCGGCTGATCGAGCTGCAGGCCGTCGCCGACCGGGTCGGCGGCCTGGACCTGGTGTCGATCGGCGCGGACGACCCCGAGGCGATGATCCGGCACACCGAGGAGTGCCGGACGCGCGGCATCCCGTTCGCCGCCGACTTCTCGCAGCAGATCGCCCGCATGGACGGCGACGACATCCGGGTGCTGCTCGACGGCGCCGCGTACCTGTTCAACAACGAGTACGAGAAGGGCCTGATCGAGACCAAGACCGGCTGGACCGGCGCGGAGATCCTGGGCCGCGTCGGCACCCGGGTCACCACGCTCGGCGCGCACGGCGTGCGGATCGAGCGCAAGGGCGAGCCGGACATCGAGGTGCACTGCCCCGAGGAGGACGCCAAGGTCGACCCGACGGGCGTCGGCGACGCGTTCCGGGCCGGCTTCCTGTCCGGCCTCAGCTGGGGCGTCGACCTGGAGCGGGCCGCCCAGGTCGGCAACATGCTGGCCACCCTGGTCATCGAGACCCTCGGCACGCAGGAGTACGAGCTGCGCCGCGGCCACTTCATGGAGCGGTTCACCAAGGCGTACGGCGACACCGCCGCGGCCGACGTGCAGCAGCACCTCGCGCACTGACGGCGGCACCGGGCCGGGAGGGGTTTCTCCCGGCCCGTCCTTGCCCGCGGTCTCAGACGCGGCGCCGCACCACGTAGGCGGCGCCGCGCTCGGCCGGGCGCTCCCCGACGTACTCCTGGTCGCGCATCGCGCACCAGGCCGGGATGTCCAGCCGGGCCGCCTCGTCGTCCGAGAGCACGGTGACCAGCCCGCCCACCGGGACCTCGCCGATCACCCGGGCCAGGTCGATCACCGGGATCGGGCACCGCTTGCCGAGCGAGTCCACGACCAGACCGGCGCCGGGCTCGGTGGTGCTCGCGTCGGCCTCCGGGACGGCTGCCGCCTCCGGGGCGCCTCCCGTATCCGGAACGCCCGTTGTGCCGGAGATGACCGATGCGTCCGGTGTGCCCGACGTGGCTGCGGTGCCGGGAGCCTGTGAACTCCCCGCGCCGGCACGTCCGTTGGCGGCGGGCACGGCGTCCGCGCCGGAGTGCGCCCGGACGTCCGCCACCACCTGCGGCAGTACCGCGAGGAAGTGCTCGACGTCCTCGGCCAGGGTTCCCGGCGGCAGCGACACCCGGACGTTGCCCTCCGAGAGCACCCCCATCGCCCTGAGCACATGGCTCGGCGTGAGCGTGCTGGAGGTGCAGGACGAGCCGGACGACACCGAGAACCCGGCCCGGTCCAGACCGGAGAGCAGCGCCTCGCCGTCCACGTAGAGGCAGGAGAAGGTGACGAGGTGCGGCAGCCGCTCCCGCTCGCTGCCCACCACCTCGACGTCCGGGACGAGTTGCGGCACCCGCATCCGGATCACGTCCACGAGGGCCGACAACCGGGCCGCCTCCGCGGCCGCCTCGGCGCGGACCGCGCGCAGCGACGCGGCCGCCGCGACGATGGCCGGCAGGTTCTCGAAGCCGGGGGCCCGTCCCGACTCCCGCTCGTCCGCGGGCTCCTGCGGGGCGAACCGGGTGCCCTTGCGCACCACGAGAAGTCCAACTCCTGGCGGTCCGCCCCATTTGTGCGCACTGCCGGCGAGCAGCGACCAGCCGCCCTCCACCGGCCCCCAGGCCAGCGACTGTGCCGCGTCCACCAGCAGCGGCACCCCCGCGGCCCGGCACGCCTCGGCCGCCGCGGCCACCGGCTGCAGCGTGCCCACCTCGTGGTTGGCGGACTGGAGGCAGGCCAGCGCGGTGCCCGCGCGCAGCGCCGCCGCGAACGCGGCCGGATCCACCCGCCCGGTGCGGTCCACCCCGACCTCGGTGGTGTCGTACGGCGCTGCGGCGTGCAGCACCGCGGAGTGCTCCACCGCCGAGACCACCATGTGCCGGCCGGTCCTGCGGCGTCCCGCCGCGGCCCCGGCGATCGCGGAGTGCAGGGCGCGTGTCCCCGAAGGAGTGAAGGCGAGTTCGTCCGGCCGGCAGCCGACCGCGTCGGCCGCCGCCTCCCGGGCCGCGTCCAGCAGCAGCCGCGCCCGTCGTCCCTCCCGGTACAGCCGCGCCGGATCGGCCCAGCCCTCGTCGAGGGCGGCGACGAGCGCCTGACGTGCCACGGGGTGCAGCGGAGCGGCCGAAGCCATATCGAAATAGGACACGCCAGCACGCTACCGTCCGGGACGGGCGGGGTGTCAGAAGGCGTCCTGAGCGCGGGATTCCATCCCTTCGGGGTGGCGCCCGGCGCGTTGTACCCCCTCCCCGCGCGACCCCAAATAGCGTCCAGTAGGGTTTGGTCCGCATAAACATCCACACCTCAGTGCCCGCGCTCGGGCCGACCGACCAGCAGACGGCCGGAACACTCGGACGCGCGGGCGAGACTCTCGGGAAGGCGCTACGTGAGTCCCAACGGCTCCGACCTCCCCCACGGCCGAGACGGCGTGGGAGGCACCCCCATGTCGCGGAGGCCCGTACGGCGATGGTTGCCGCGGGCGCTGGCCGCGGGCCTGGTCCTGGCGACTGCCACGGGCTGCTCGTGGCAGGACTACCCCCGCCTCGGCATGCCCAGCCCGGCCACGGAAGAGGCACCGCGGATCCTCGCGCTCTGGCAGGGCTCCTGGGCCGCCGCGCTGGCGACCGGTGTGCTCGTCTGGGGCCTGATCCTGTGGAGCGTGATCTTCCACCGGCGCAGCCGGACCAAGGTCGAGGTTCCTCCGCAGACCCGCTACAACATGCCTCTTGAGGCGCTCTACACGATCGTCCCGATCCTTGTGATCGCGGTGCTGTTCTACTTCACCGCGCGCGACGAGTCGAAGATCCTGGACACCTCGAAGAAGCCGCAACACGTCATCAACGTCGTCGGCTTCCAGTGGAGCTGGGGCTTCAACTACGTCGAGAACGTGGACGGCAACCCGGCGACGCCGGTGGGCGTCCCGCCGAACCTGCGCGAGATCCCGGCGAACAAGCTGGACATGCCCCCGGGTGCGGAGGGCGTCTACGACGTCGGCACCCCGGCCAGCAAGGACCCGCAGACGGGCCTGCCGGGCCCGACGCTGTGGCTGCCCGAGGGTCAGTCGGTGCGCTTCGTCCTCACCTCGCGTGACGTGATCCACTCGTTCTGGATCATTCCCTTCCTGATGAAGATGGACGTCATCCCGGGGCACACCAACGTCTTCCAGGTGACGCCCGACAAGATCGGCAACTTCAAGGGCAAGTGCGCCGAGCTGTGCGGGCAGGACCACTCGCGGATGCTGTTCAACGTCAAGGTCGTGACCCCCGCCGAGTACCAGAAGCACCTCCAGGACCTCGCCAAGGCGGGCCAGACCGGCTACATCCCGGCAGGTATTCCCACGACGGGCAACGCGAAGAACTCGGAGCCCAAGACCACATGAGCATTCTCAACGAACCTCAGGGTGCGGCCGAGGCCGACGACTCGTACGAGGACGAACTACCGGTCCGCACCAAGAGCCCCGGCTCTGCGGTGGTCAAGTGGCTCACCACCACCGACCACAAGACCATCGGCACCCTGTACCTGGTGACGTCGTTCGCCTTCTTCCTCATCGGCGGCGTCATGGCGCTGCTGATGCGTGCGGAACTCGCCCGCCCGGGCAACCAGTTCCTGTCGAACGAGCAGTTCAACCAGGCGTTCACGATGCACGGCACCGTGATGCTGCTGATGTTCGCGACCCCGCTGTTCGCCGGGTTCACCAACTGGATCATGCCGCTGCAGATCGGCGCGCCCGACGTGGCGTTCCCGCGGCTGAACATGTTCGCCTACTGGCTCTACCTGTTCGGCTCGCTGATCGCGGTCGGCGGCTTCGTCACGCCCCAGGGCGCGGCGGACTTCGGCTGGTTCGCGTACTCGCCGCTGTCCGACGCCGTGCACTCGCCCGGCGCCGGCGCGGACATGTGGATCATGGGTCTGGCGCTGTCGGGCTTCGGCACCATCCTCGGTGCGGTCAACTTCATCACCACGATCATCTGCATGCGCGCACCGGGCATGACGATGTTCCGCATGCCGATCTTCGTGTGGAACGTGCTGCTGACCGCCGTCCTGGTCCTGCTCGCCTTCCCGGTGCTGGCCGCCGCGCTGCTGTGCCTGGAGGCCGACCGGAAATTCGGGGCGCACGTCTTCGACGCCGCCAACGGCGGTGCGCTCTTGTGGCAACACCTCTTCTGGTTCTTCGGCCATCCAGAGGTGTACATCATCGCCCTACCGTTCTTCGGCATCATCTCCGAGGTCATTCCGGTCTTCTCCCGCAAGCCGATGTTCGGTTACATCGGCCTGGTCGCGGCGACCATCTCCATCGCCGGCCTGTCCGTGACCGTGTGGGCGCACCACATGTACGTCACCGGCGGAGTGCTCCTGCCGTTCTTCTCCTTCATGACCTTCCTGATCGCGGTACCGACCGGTGTGAAGTTCTTCAACTGGATCGGCACGATGTGGAAGGGAAGTCTGAGTTTCGAGACACCGATGCTGTGGGCGATCGGCTTCCTGATCACCTTCACCTTCGGCGGTCTGACCGGTGTCATCCTCGCGGCTCCGCCGCTGGACTTCCACGTCTCGGACTCGTACTTCGTGGTGGCGCACTTCCACTACGTGGTGTTCGGCACCGTGGTGTTCGCGATGTTCGCCGGATTCCACTTCTGGTGGCCGAAGATGACCGGCAAGATGCTCGACGAGCGGCTCGGCAAGATCACCTTCTGGACGCTGTTCTTCGGGTTCCACGGGACCTTCCTCGTCCAGCACTGGCTGGGCGCCGAGGGCATGCCCCGCCGCTACGCCGACTACCTGGCCGCGGACGGCTTCACCACCCTGAACACCGTCTCGACCATCTCCTCCTTCCTGCTCGGCCTGTCGATCCTGCCGTTCCTCTACAACGTCTGGAAGACCGCCAAGTACGGCAAGAAGGTCGAGGTCGACGACCCGTGGGGCTACGGCCGTTCGCTGGAGTGGGCCACCTCGTGCCCGCCGCCGCGGCACAACTTCCTCACCCTGCCGCGGATCCGCTCCGAATCCCCGGCGTTCGACCTGCACCACCCGGAGATCGCCGCGGTGGACGAGCTGGCCGCGCACGGCGCCGGCCGGGCCCTGTCCGGCACTGAGGGCAAGGAGGCCGGCCAGTGAAGATCCAAGGCAAGATGTTCGGCGGCTTCGCCGTCTTCATCCTGGCCGCGGCCGTCGTCTACGGCCTGTGGTCGAAGGAGCCGGCCGGCACCACCGCGCTGGTGCTCGCCTTCTGCCTGTGCACCATGATCGGCTTCTACCTGGCGTTCACCGCCCGGCGGGCCGACAACGGCGCCCAGGACCGGGACGACGCGGACGTTGCCGACGACGCCGGTGAGCTGGGCTTCTTCAGCCCGCACAGCTGGCAGCCGCTCGCCCTGGGCATCGGCGGTTCGCTGGCCTTCCTCGGCATCATCTTCGGCTGGTGGCTGCTGTTCTTCTCGCTGCCGGTGATCCTGGTCGGCGTGTACGGCTGGGTGTTCGAGTACTACCGCGGCGAGGACCGCACGCAGTAGGACCCGACAGCACGACCGAAGGGCGGGCCCGGACACCGCGAGGTGTTCCGGGCCCGCCCTTCGTGCCGCCCGAGGTCCTCTCCAGGGCCGTCCAGGGGACCGCCACGGCGTGTCTCCTTGCCCCGCCCCCCGTTTGCACCCGCTCCGCGCGCGTACGGCGGGGTGCGTTCCTAGCGTGTCCGTATGACCCACATTCGCACCGGGGACAGCCCCCACTGGACGCGCCTGGCATCGCGCTGCGCGCTCCTGATAGCCATATCCCCGCTGGCGGTGGGACTCGCCGCCTGCAGCAGCGGCGGCAACCCGCTCGCCGCCTCCCCGTACGACGCCACGGCCAAGGTCGTGTACGGGACCGCCTCCGGCGGCAAGGCGGACCCGAACAAGCCGCTGAAGGTCTCCGTCAAGGACGACGGCAGCCGCATCACCGACGTGACGGCCACCGACACAGCGGGACGCTACATCCGCGGTCAACTCAGCGCCGACGGTCTGACCTGGCAGTCGACCGCACCGCTGGCCGCCGGGGCCCACTACACCGTGCGGGTCAGCACCGAGGACTCCGACGGCCACCCCGGCCGCAAGGTCGTCAACTTCGACACCACCTCGCAGGGCGCGGGACTGCATGTGACCTTCGGCCCGGACGCCGGGACGTACGGCGTCGGCCAGCCCCTCACCGCCACGCTCAGCAAGCCGGTCCACGACCGCTCCGCGCGGGCCGCCGTGGAGGCCAACCTGCGGGTCAGCTCGGTGCCCCAGGCCGCCCCCGGCTCCTGGTACTGGGTGGACGACAAGACCCTCCACTACCGCCCGCAGACGTACTGGCCGGCCCACGCCACCATCACCGCGCGCAGCACGCTCAGCGGGGTCCGCGTGCAGGACAAGCTGTACGGCGGCGACGACAAGCCGCTGACGCTGCACACCGGCGACCGGGTCGAGGCGACCACCGACGCGGCCACCGACCAGATGACGTTCAAGGAAGACGGCAAGGTGATCAAGACCATGCCGGTCACCACCGGCAAGCCGGGCTTCGACACCCGCAACGGCATCAAGGTCGTGCTGGAGAAGCAGCAGTACGTCCAGATGAAGAGCGAGACCGTGGGCATCGCCGCAGGCAGCTCGGACTCCTACGACCTGCCCGTCTACTGGGCGACCCGGGTCACCTGGAGCGGCGAGTACGTGCACGCCGCACCCTGGTCCGAGGGCTCGCAGGGCTATGCCAACGTCAGCCACGGCTGCACGGGCATGAGCACCGCGAACGCGGAGTGGTTCTTCGATCACGTGGAACAGGGCGACATCGTGCAGGTGGTGAACAGCCACGGCTCGACGATGACGCCGTTCGACAACGGCTTCGGCGACTGGAACCTCAGTTGGTCGCAGTGGAAGCAGGGCAGCGCGCTGACCAGCGGGGGCGGCGTGACCGGCGCGCCCAAGCAGCAGCAGCCGAACCCGGACGAGAGCCAGAGCCCCAGCCCCGACCAGGGCCAGGACCCCAACAAGCTGGACGCGGGCAGCAGGCCCACGACCGACCCGGCGCGGCTCCAGCCGCAGGCCCTCTGAGGCGGCCCGGGATTCGGGTCCGGTGGCCGGGCGCCACCGGGCCCGGACGCGTGTCCCGGTCCCGGCGGGCGCCCGCCGTGCGATCCGTCAGTGGGTCGCGACGGCCTTGCCGGCGGCCGGCGCGACCCGCCGGCGCAGCAGCTGGGCCGAGGTGTCGCTGAGCGCGACCGGGTCCACCGGGTGGGTGACCGCGGCGTCGGCCCGGCTCCAGGTGGCCAGCCAGGCGTCCTGCGGGCGCCCGATCAGCACCAGGACCGGCGGGCAGTTGTAGATCTCGTCCTTGATCTGGCGGCACACGCCCATACCGCCCGCGGGGTTCGCCTCGCCGTCCAGCACGCACAGGTCGATGCCGCCCCGTTCGAGCTCGGTGAGGACCGCGGGGAGCGTCGCGCACTCGACGTACTCCACCGGCGGCAGGTCTGCGGCGGGCCTGCGGCCGACGGCGAGCCGGACCTGTTCCCGGGTGTTCGCGTCGTCGCTGTAGACCAGCACCGTGGCGGTCGCCTGCATCCTGGCTCTCCTCCTCGTACACGTCCTCGTGAACGCTTTCTCAAGCTGTCTCGGATGCTACTCCGCCCGGGGCTGACGAGGGAGGTCCCTGGGGCCGGAGATCCTCCCGGAGAACCTCCGACGCGGCGTCATCCCTCGTTCGAGCGAACGGCTGACTAGGCCGTGCGGGTCCTGGCCGGGCCTTGACACACCGAAGGGGACCCCCCGGAGTGAGTGCCAGATAAGCGACCGACATAATGTCGGACGTGGCGACAGCAACAGCAGTAGAAACCGGGCACGCGCACCCGTCGGTCAACCGGCCGAACCTCACCAGCGTCGGAACCATCATCTGGCTGAGTTCCGAGTTGATGTTCTTCGCGGCCCTCTTCGCGATGTACTTCACCCTTCGGTCGGTCACGGGTGCCGACTTCTGGAAGGCACACGCCGACGCGCTGAACGTGCCGTTCTCCGCGACGAACACCACGATCCTCGTGCTCTCCTCCTTCACCTGCCAGATGGGCGTGTTCGCCGCCGAACGCGGTGACGTGAAGAAGCTGCGCTCCTGGTTCATCGTGACGTTCGTGATGGGCGCGATCTTCATCGGAGGGCAGATCTTCGAGTACACGAACCTGGTCAAGAAGGACGGGATCTCGCTCAGCTCCGACCCGTACGGCTCGGTGTTCTACCTGACGACCGGGTTCCACGGGCTCCATGTGACGGGTGGTCTGATCGCGTTCCTGCTGGTCCTGGGTCGCACGTACGCAGCCAGGCGGTTCACCCACCAGCAGGCCACCGCCGCCATCGTCGTGTCCTACTACTGGCACTTCGTCGATGTCGTCTGGATCGGCCTCTTCGCCACGATCTACCTGATCAAGTAGTCGGCTGCGTCCGTCACAGGCGCTGCCGACCCGACGGCGCCGGACAGACACACACCAGAAGCGATCGACACAAGAGATCCTGACACCGGGGTAATCCGTGAAAAAGCTCTCCGCACGACGGCGCCACCCGCTGGCGGCGCTCGTCGTCCTACTCTTCGCGCTCGCGGCCACCGGGGGGCTGTACGCCGCGTTCGCGCCGGCGCCCAAGGCGCAGGCCGACGACTCCGCGCAGTCCCTGGCCATCACGCAGGGCAAGAAGCTGTACTCCGTCGGCTGCGCCAGTTGCCACGGCACCTCCGGCCAGGGCAGCACCGACGGCCCGAGCCTGGTCGGTGTGGGCTCGGCCGCGGTGGACTTCCAGGTCGGCACCGGCCGCATGCCCGCGCAGCAGCCTGGTGCGCAGATCCCGAAGAAGAAGAACATCTACACCCAGGCCGAGATCGACCAGCTGGCCGCGTACGTCGCGACGCTGGGCCCCGGTCCGGCCGCGCCGACCAAGGACCAGTACAGCCCGGCCGGCGCCGACGCCGCCAAGGGCGGCGAGCTGTTCCGCACCAACTGCGCCCAGTGCCACAACTTCGTTGGCCGAGGCGGTGCCTTGACGGACGGCAAGTTCGCACCCAGCCTGAAGGGTGTGGACCCGAAGCACATCTACGAGGCGATGCAGACCGGTCCGCAGAACATGCCGTCGTTCCCTGACACGACCATGCCGCAGGACGCCAAGGCCGACATCATCGCGTACCTGGACGAGGTCGACAGCTCCAAGAGCGACAACCCCGGCGGGTTCACGCTGGGTGCGATCGGACCCGTGTCCGAGGGCCTGTTCGCCTGGGTCTTCGGTCTCGGCACGATGATCGCCATCGCCGTCTGGATGGCCGCACGGACAGCTAAGGCCAAGAAGTCATGAGCGACGAAACCGGATCCCACAACGACGTGTCAGAGAACCTGCCGACTGAAGTCGGCGGCCGCTCCGGCGACGCGGTCAAGCACGACCCGTTCGCCAACCCCGGCCTGCCGCCTCACGAGTACCGCCGCCAGGACATCGACGAGAAGGCCGCGAAGCACTCCGAGCGCGTGGTCGCGGGCCTGTTCGCCCTGTCGATGCTCGGGACGATCGCGTTCATCGCGTCGTTCGTCATCTTCCCGGTGGACAAGATCGTCTACATCTTCCCGGTCGGCCATGTCAGCGCGCTGAACTTCTCGCTGGGTCTCACCCTCGCGGTCGCGCTGCTCGGCATCGGCGTCGGCGCCGTCCACTGGGCGCGCACGCTGATGAGCGACGAGGAGATCGTCGACGAGCGCCACCGCGCCGACGCCGACGACGAACTGCGGGAGAACATCCGCCAGCAGTGGATCACCGGCGCCCGGGAGAGCGGCTTCGGCCGCCGCAAGCTCATCCGCACCACCATGTTCGGCGCGATGACCCTGGTCCCGCTCGCCGGTGTGGTGCTGCTGCGCGACCTGGGCCCGCTGCCGGAGGACAAGCTCCGCCACACCCTGTGGTCCAAGGGCAAGGTGCTGATCAACACCAACACCAACAAGCCCCTTCGCCCCGAGGACGTCGCGGTCGGCTCGCTGACCTTCGCCCAGCCGGAGGGCCTGCTGGAGTCCGACGAGGACTTCCAGACGCAGATCGCCAAGGCCGCCCTGATGATCGTCCGGCTCAGGCCGGAGGACATCAAGGACAAGACCGAGGCCGCCTGGGGACACCAGGGCATCGTGGCCTTCTCCAAGATCTGCACCCACGTCGGCTGCCCGATCAGCCTCTACGAGCAGCAGACGCACCACGTACTGTGCCCCTGCCACCAGTCGACGTTCGACCTCTCCGACGGGGCCCGAGTGATCTTCGGGCCGGCGGGTCACCCGCTGCCGCAGCTGCGGATCAGCGTCAACGGCGATGGCAATCTCGTCGCCCTCGGTGACTTCGCGGTGCCCGTCGGCCCGGCTTTCTGGGAGCGCTGATGAGTACTACGACCGAATCCCCGTCGCGGCGGCGGGCCACCCACCCGGGTGAGCGGGTCGCCGAGTGGACCGACAGCCGGCTCGGCCTCTACAAGATGGCCAAGTCGAACCTGCGGAAGATCTTCCCGGACCACTGGTCCTTCATGCTCGGTGAGGTCTGCCTCTACAGCTTCATCATCCTCATCCTCACGGGTGTGTATCTGACGCTGTTCTTCCACCCGAGCATGACCGAGGTCGTCTACCACGGCCCGTACGCGCCGCTGCAGGGCGTGCGGATGTCCGACGCGTACGCCTCGACCCTGCACATCAGCTTCGAGGTGCGCGGTGGTCTGCTCATCCGGCAGATCCACCACTGGGCCGCGCTGATCTTCATCGCCGGCATGATCGTGCACATGATGCGCGTCTTCTTCACCGGCGGGTTCCGCAAGCCGCGCGAGGTCAACTGGCTGTTCGGCTGGACGCTGCTGTTCCTCGGCATGTTCACCGGCTTCACCGGCTACTCGCTGCCGGACGACCTGCTGTCCGGCACCGGCGTGCGGTTCACCGAGGGCGCGGTCCTGTCGACCCCGCTGATCGGCACCTACCTGTCGATGTTCCTGTTCGGCGGGGAGTTCCCCGGGCACGACTTCGTGTCCCGGTTCTACTCGGTGCACATCCTGCTGCTGCCAGGTCTGATGGCCGGTCTGCTGACCGCCCACCTGATCCTGGTCTTCTACCACAAGCACACCCAGTTCCCGGGTGCGGGCAAGACCGAGAAGAACGTCGTCGGCACCCCGCTGCTGCCGATCTACACGGCCAAGGCGGGCGGCTTCTTCTTCCTGGTCTTCGGTGTCATCTCGGCGATCGCCGCGCTGGTCACCATCAACCCGATCTGGACCATCGGCCCCTACCGGCCGGACCAGGTGTCCACCGGCGCACAGCCCGACTGGTACATGGGCTTCTCCGAGGGTCTGATCCGTGTGATGCCTGGCTGGGAGATCAGAGCCTGGGGCCACACCCTGGTGCTCGGCGTCTTCGTGCCGCTGATGATCTTCCCGCTGGTGCTGCTGTCCATCGCCGTCTACCCGTTCATCGAGTCCTGGGTCACCGGCGACAAACGCGAGCACCACATCCTGGACCGGCCGCGCAACCGCCCGGTGCGCACCGGCCTGGGCGTCGGCTGGCTGACGCTGTACTTCGTGCTGCTGATCGGTGGCGGCAACGACATCTTCGCCACGCACTTCCATCTGTCCATCAACGCGATCACCTGGTTCGTACGGATCGGCTTCTTCGTCCTACCGGTCATCGCGTTCTGGGTCACCAAACGGATCTGCCTGGGTCTGCAACGGCGCGACCGCGACAAGGTGCTGCACGGCCGGGAGACCGGCATCATCAAGCGCCTGCCGCACGGTGAGTTCATCGAGGTGCACGAGCCGCTCTCGCAGCAGCAGTTGCACGTGCTCACCGCGCACGTCCAGCCGACGCCGATCGACCTCGGCCCCGAGGTCGACGAGAACGGTGTCGCGCGCAAGGCCTCGCACGTCGACAAGCTGCAGGCACGCCTGTCGCGCAACTTCTACGGCGAGCACAGCCAGATCCCGAAGCCGACGGTGGAGGAGTTCGAGGAGATCACCTCAGGCCACGGCCACCACTGACGCAGAGCGTCGCCACACACCGGGCCGGGCCCGGGGGGGGGGGGGCGGGGGGGGCCCCCCCGGGGGGGGGGGGGGGGGCCCCCGCCCCCCCCCCCCGCCGCGCCCCCCCCCCCGCGCCCGGCCCCGGCCCGCCCCGGCCCCCCCCCCCCCCCCCCCCCCCCCCCGGCCCCGGCCCGTCTGTGCGCGCCCCCACTCCCGATAGGGTGAAGGTCCACTCAGGAGCCGTTGCAGGAGCGTGACCCATGAGCGTTGTGACACCCGCCGGAGGCGAGACGACGGCAGCTCGTTCCTGGCCGGAGGTGCTCAGCGCACTGATGGCCGGTCGCGATCTGAACGTGGACGACACCGCGTGGGCGATGGACCGGATCATGAGCGGTGAGGCCACCGACGTGCAGATCGCCGGGTTCGCGGTGGCGCTGCGGGCCAAGGGCGAGACCGTCGACGAGGTCTCCGGCATGGTCCGCGCGATGTACGAGCACGCCAACACCATCGAGGTCCCCGGGCCCAGCGTCGACATCGTCGGCACCGGCGGCGACCGGGCGAAGACCGTCAACATCTCGACGATGTCCGCGATCGTGGTCGCCGGCACCGGCGCGAAGGTGGTCAAGCACGGCAACCGCGCCGCGTCCTCGGCCAGCGGCGCCTCCGACGTGCTGGAGAAGCTCGGCGTCAACCTGGAGCTGTCCCCTGAGCGGGTGGCGCAGGTCGCCGAGGAGGCCGGCATCACCTTCTGCTTCGCCATCCGCTTCCACCCTGCGCTGCGCCATGTGGCCAAGGCCCGCGCCGAGTTGGGGGTGGGGACCACCTTCAACTTCCTCGGCCCGCTGACCAACCCGGCCCGGGTGCGGGCCCAGGCCACCGGGGTCGCCGACGCGCGCATGGCGCCCATCATGGCCGGGGTGCTCGCCGAACGCGGCTCGTCCGCCCTGGTGTTCCGCGGTGACGACGGCCTGGACGAGCTGACCACCACGGCCACCTCGCAGGTGTGGGTGGTGCGCGACGGCAAGGTCGAGCACACCGCGTTCGACCCGCGGGACGTCGGCCTGCCGCTGGTGCCGGTGGAGGCGCTGCGCGGTGCCGACGCGGCCCACAACGCGGAGGTGGCCCGCCGTCTGCTGGCCGGCGAGACCGGCCCGGTGCGGGACGCCGTACTGCTCAACTCCGCGGCGGCGCTGGCCGCTCTGGAGCCGCGCAGCGTGCCGCTGGAGGAGCAGATCGCGGCCGGCCTCGCCAAGGCCGCCGAGTCCATCGACTCGGGCGCGGCGGCCGCGGTGCTGGAGCGCTGGGCCGCGGCGACCCACGCCTGAGGCGGTTTCCCGCACGAGCTCGTCACGGGCCGCCGTCCGCACCGCGGACGGCGGCCCGCGCCGTGCGGTCCGTCCACGGTGCGGACGGCGCCTTGCACCCAAGCACGTGTATGGCACAATGCTGTGCAGGTCACGAGTGACAGCGCAAAGGCCCCGGCTCGCTGTCCGGCAACCCTCCGTCCGAGGCGGGGTGCCCCGGGTGATGACCAGGCTGCGGGCAGCGAGGCTCGCAGCAAGCCGGACTTGGGGAGCCTTTCTTGAGTAAGCGAATGCGCTAGGGCCTGTCGGCCCCGGTTCTGCGTCTTTTCTGCACTTCCGTCTGCTTTCATCCGCTGCCTTCCGCCTCCTTGCGCGTTCAGCGCCGCCGTGCGGGCCGCCGTGTCTCCGGCGTGCCCCGGCGGGCGCCGATGCCGCCTGCCTTCCTCCGGGAGTTCGTCGTGACCGTGACCATCGCTGCCCCCCGCGCCACCGAGATCTGTGCGCCGCTGCCCGTGCTCGGCCGGGACGTGTCCGTCCCGCTGGTGACCGGCGGGGAGGTGACCTACGCGGCCCTCGACTACGCCGCCAGCGCGCCCGCCCTGCAGCGGGTCTGGGACGACGTGGCCGCCTACGCGCCGTACTACGGCAGCGTCCACCGCGGCGCCGGGTACCTCTCCCAGCTCTCCACCGACCTGTTCGAGCAGAGCCGGGAGACCGTCGCGCGGTTCCTCGGCTGCCGCCCCGACGACCAGGTGGTCTTCACCCGCTCCACCACCGACTCGCTCAACCTGCTGGCCGCCGCGCTGCCGGCCGGCGCCCAGGTGTTCGTCTTCGAGACCGAGCACCACGCCTCGCTGCTGCCCTGGCAGCACCGGGGTGCCGACGTCACCTGTCTGGCCGCGCCGCGCACGCCCGAGCAGGCGGTGGCCGCGCTCGACGTGGCGCTGCACGGCGCTCCCAAGGGACCCAAGCTGGTGTGCGTCACCGGCGCGTCCAACGTCACCGGGGAGATCTGGCCGATTCGCGAACTGGCCGCCGCCGCGCACCGGCACGGCGCCCGGATCGTCCTGGACGCCGCCCAACTCGCCCCGCACCACGGGGTGGACGTCACCGCGCTGGACGTGGACTGGGTCGCCTTCTCCGGGCACAAGCTGTACGCGCCGTTCGGCTCCGGCGTGCTGGCCGGGCGGGCCGACTGGCTGCGCGACGCCGAGCCGTACCTGGCCGGCGGCGGCGCCACCCGCACCGTCGCCCGCGGCGCGGACGGCACGCTCGACGTCGAGTGGCACACCTCGGCGGCGAGGCACGAGGCCGGCTCACCCAACGTCATCGGCGCCTACGCCATCGCCTCCGCCTGCCGCGCGCTGAGCGAGGCGGGGCTGGACGCGCTGGCCGACCGCGAGCAGCAGTTGCTGCGGCGGCTGCGGGCCGGGCTCGCCGAACTCCCCGAGGTGCGGGTGCTGTCGCTGTTCGGCGACGACGCGGCGCGGGTCGGTGTGCTGTCGTTCGTCGTGAAGGGCTGGAACAGCTCGCACTTCGCCGCGGCGCTCTCCGCCGAGCACGGCATCGGCGTGCGGGACGGGCTGTTCTGCGCGCACCCGCTGGTGCGGGTGCTGCTCGACGCGGAGGAGAGCGCGCCGGGGGAGTGCGGGGCACCGGACTCCGCCCCCGGCGAGACGTCGCTGAACGCGATCCGCGTCAGCTTCGGCGCGGGCACCCCCGAGGAGCACATCACGCGCTTCCTCGCGGCCACGCGCTCCCTCATCCGGGACGGCGCGGCCTGGCGCTACCACACCGAGGCCGGGCGCTGCGTCCCGCTCAAGGCCTGACCGGCGCCTGCCGCCGGCCCGGACCGCGCAGGGCTCCGAGCGCCCTCGGAGTCCTCAGGCGTCCAGGCCGATGGCGAAGGCCGCTTCCAGGTCGTGCTGGCTGTAGGTGCGGAACGCCACGTGGGTGTCGGTGACCTCGACACCGGGGATCTTGCTGATCCGCCCGGGGATGACGTCCGCGAGGTCGTCGTGGCGGGCGACCCGCACCAGCGCGACCAGGTCGTAGTTGCCGGTCACCGAGTACACCTCGCTGACGTGGTCGAGCGCCGCGATCGCCTCGGCGATCTCCGGGATCCGGTCGACAGACGTCTTGATGAGCACGATCGCGGTGATCACGGCGGGATGTCTCCTTGGGTGGACCTGATGACGAGGCTCACCTTACGCCGTGGCCGGTAGCAGACCCATGCGCACAGGAACCCGAAGGCGAAACCGACCACGTGCGCGAGATAGGCGATGCCCGGCCCGCCCTGGGCGGTCTGCGCCGCCAGCCACTGGAGCACGAACCAGAACCCCAGCACCATCCACGCGGGGAACCGCAGCGGGATGAAGAAGAGGAACGGGAACAGGCTGGTCACCCGGGCCTTGGGGTACAGGTAGAGGTACGCGCCGAGCGCGCCGGAGATCGCCCCGGAGGCGCCGACCAGGCTCTGCGTGTCCTCGGTGTGCGCGAGGGCGAACCCGTACGTCGCCAGGTAGCCGGCCGCCAGGTAGAACAGCGCGAACCGCACCCGGCCCATGCGGTTCTCCACGTTGTCGCCGAAGACGTAGAGGAACAGCATGTTGCCGATCAGGTGCAGCCAGCCGCCGTGCAGGAACATTGCGGTGAGCACCGACAGGAACGGCACTTTCGGGTACGGCGCCGGGATCGGGCAGCCCTGCGGCAGCGGCACCCGGTCCACCGGCAGCCGCCCGTGGAACAGCTCGCTCGGGATCACCCCCCAGCGGTCGAAGTAGACCGCCTGCTCGCACTGGAGCGCGTGGCCGTGGCCGTAGGAGGGGGTGAAGCCGGACAGCGGGCCGAGCAGGAACACCGCGGTGCACAGGGCGATCAGCGTGTACGTCACGACCGGGGTGCGGCGGACCGGGTTCTTGTCGTACACCGGGATGACCATGGACCGATCATGACGGATGGGGCGTAACGGGCAAAGGTCGCCTCGCCGCAGCCGGAGGGTGACCGGCAAAGGCCGTCTCGCCGCAGCGCAGCGTCCCTTCGAGGCCGTAGGGTGACCGGGACACCGGACCGGTCCGGCGCCGCGGGCGGCGCGAAGCAGCCGCGGGCCGGGGCAGGCCCCGGTTGCGGGGACAATGGAAGCAGGAGGCGGCGGCCGCAGGGATCGAAGGGGGCGGCACCGGAGGACGTCCGTCGCTGATCCGACCGACACCGACGGACATCCGATCGGTGCGGACCTCGGACAGGGAGTGAGTGGTGGACGGTAGCGGCGGCGTTCCGGGCGCCGAAGCGGACGCGGAGCGGGCGCAGGGCGACGGCGAGCCCCTGCTGGACCGGCCGCTGCCCGAAGGTGTCCGGCATCGTGTCGTCACCATCGCCGCGGACGCGTTCGGCGGCTTCACCTATCCCGAGCTGCCGGTCTCGCTGCGCCCCTACGCCCGGTTCACCCCCTCCAGACGTGTGAAGTACGCGGCGACCGCGCTGGCCGCCGCCCTGGAGTCGGACGTGGCGTTCCGGCAGAAGGTCGCCGGCCGGCTGCGCGACTCGCAGCCCGAGCTGACCGGCGCGCTCGACGCCGGCACCCCGCCGCCCGCCGCCGACCCGCTGGACGTGGCCGCGGCCGCGTACCTGCTGCGCCCGGCCGGCTGGGCCAAGCTCGTCACCACCGCGGGCGAGGAGGCGCAGCGCGCCGATGCCGAGAAGGCCGACGAGGAGGCCCTGCGCGAACTCGCCGCGCTGCGCGGGGAGGTGGAGTCGCTGCACGCTCAGGCGCGCACCGAGGCGACCCGCGCCCGCGCCGAACTCGACACCGTCCGCAAGGAGAGCGACGCGCTGCACCGCAAGCTGCGGGCCGCGCTGAGCGACGTCAAACGGGCCGAGGCCGCGCAGCGCAAGCTGCAGGCCGAGCTGGACGAGGTACGGGCCGCCGCCGCCCAGGACAGGGCCGCCGCCGACACCGAGGCCCGCCGGCTGCGGTCCCGGCTCGCCGAGGCCGAGTCGGTGGTCGAGGCCGGGCGCAAGGCGGCCAGGGAGGGCCGCAGCACCGAGGACGTCCGGCTGCGGCTGCTGCTGGACACCGTGCTGGACGCGGCCGCCGGCCTGCGCCGCGAACTGGCCCTGCCGCCGCGGGACACCCTGGGCGTACGGCCCGCCGACACCGTCGACGCGGTCGCCCCGGGGCAGTTCAGTGCCCGCGACATCGCCACCCGCGCGCTGTCCGACACCGACCCGGCGCTGCTCGACCAGTTGCTCGCGCTGCCCCAGGCGCACCTGGTCGTCGACGGCTACAACGTCACCAAGACCGGCTACCCCTCGATGCCGTTGGAGAAGCAGCGGCTGCGGCTGCTGGGCGGGCTCGCCGCGCTGGCCGCGCAGAGCGGCGCGGAGGTCACGTGCGTGTTCGACGGGGCCGATCTGGACATGCCCGTGCTCCTCGCGCCGCCACGCGGCGTGCGGGTGCTTTTCTCCAAGTCCGGTGAGACCGCCGACGAGTTGATCCGCCGTCTGGTGCGGGCCGAGCCGCCCGGCCGGCAGATCGTGGTGGTCTCCGCGGACCGCGAGGTGGCCGACGGCGTCGCCAAGGCCGGTGCGCGGCCGGTGGCTTCGACGCTGCTGCTGCGCCGACTCGCCCGGGTCTGAACCGACCCCCCGTCCCTCCCCGCCTGGAGGCGGCGCCCTCCGGGCGGCCGCCTTCAGGAGTTGTGCCCGGAGTGTCGGTTTCGATCGGAATTCCGGCGAACGCCCTTACATGACACAGGTATTCACCACTTGGGCGCTACCCGCCGTCCCCCCGCCCTCACGGCGCGTACGACTGCCGTAAAGAATGTGCTTTGCGATCGAGATTTTGCCTACAAGGATTTGAACCGATCACAGTTAGGTCACTAAGGTCGGGCGTCGAACCTCCGCGCAGTCGATCATCCAACCCGGATGGCGCTCGGGGGCCGCCCACCATCAGGACCGGTAGGCGGCTGAAGGAAGAAGGAGCTCGCCTTCGTGGCGTCCCACCGTCGTCCCAAGCCGGCAACCCGCACTCGCGTGACCGTGCTGACCGCGACCGCCGCAGCGGCCGTCGCGCTTTCCGCTCAGGCCGCGAACGCGACCCCCGCCAAGCCGTCCGTCAAGGACGCCAAGGCCAAGGTGGACGCCCTCTACACGCAGGCGGAGCAGGCCACCGAGAAGTACGACGCTGCCAACGAGAAACTGCATACCCTGCAGAAGGAGGCCTCAAGCCTCCAGGACCAGGTCGCGCGGCAGCAGCAGCACCTGAACCAGCTCCGGGACGGCCTCGGCGCCATCGCGGCCTCGCAGTACCGCAGCGGCGGCATCGACCCGTCGCTCCAGCTCTTCCTGTCGTCCAACCCGGACAGCTACCTGGACCAGGCGACCACCCTGGACCAGCTCGGCTCCCTCCAGGCCAACGCGCTGGACCAGCTGCAGAACGCCAAGCGCACCCTGGACCAGCAGCGCGCCGAGGCCACCACCAAGCTCACCGAGCTCCAGAGCACCCGCACCGAACTGGCCCAGCGCAAGTCCGAGGCGAAGGGCAAGCTCGCGCAGGCCCAGCAGGTGCTCAACTCGCTGACCGCCGAGCAGCGCGCCCAGATGCAGCGCGACGACGCGCTCGCCGCGAGCCGCGCCAGCTCCCGGGTGGACCTGGGCAGCGCGCCCGCCGCCTCGAACTACGCGGCCGCCGCCTTCCGCGCCGCCCAGTCGAAGATCGGCGTCCCGTACGTCTACGGCGCCACCGGCCCCGGCTCGTTCGACTGCTCCGGCCTCACCTCCTGGGCCTACAAGCAGGCCGGCGTGTCGATACCCCGCACCTCGCAGGAGCAGGCGAACGCCGGGACGCGCATCTACTCGATGTCCCAGCTGCGCCAGGGCGACCTGGTCATCTTCTACGGCGACTACCACCACGTCGGGTTCTACGCGGGCAGCGGCATGGTGCTGCACGCCCCGAAGCCCGGCGCCTCGGTGCGCTACGAGGCCATCGGCGACATGCCGTTCCAGTTCGGCGTCCGCATCTGACCACGCGCCGTACGGCGTACGGGTGATGAACCCCCGTCCGGGGGTTCCCCCGTGGCCGGTGTGACCTGCGGTGAGCGGGCGGCCGCCGGCTGCCGCTCACACGTACGGGCGGCGCGATCTTTGAACTCTCCGCCACCGCCTGGCTACTGTCTGCTGCCGTGGCTTCCCATCGACGCGCTCCGCAGCCGGGCCTGGCCGCCCGTACCACCCGTGTGACCGTGCTGTCCGCGGCGGCCGCGGCCGCCGCCGCACTGTCCGGCGCCGGCGCGGAGTTCGCCGCCGCCGACCCGGGCGGCCCCGACAGCGCCTCCCGGATCGACGACCTGTACCAGCAGGCGGAGCGGGCCACCCAGGCGTACGACGCGGCGCAGGAGCAGCAGCAGCGGCTGCGCGCGGAGCTGGCGGACCTCCAGGACCGCTCGGCCCGCACCCAGCAGCGGGTCAACGAACTCCGCGACGAACTGGGCGTGCTGGCCGCCTCCCAGTACCGCAGCGGCGGCATCGACCCGTCGCTCGACCTGCTGCTGTCCGACGATCCCGACTACCTGGACCGGCTCAGCACCCTGGACCGGATCGGCGGGCAGCAGGCCGGCCGGCTGCACGAACTGCGGGCCGCGCAGCGGGCGCTGCACCAGGAGCGGGTCCAGGCCGCGGGCAGGCTCAGCGAGTTGGGCCGGGCCGGCGCGGCACTGCGGCAGCGCAAGCAGGCCGTGCAGCAGGCGCTCGGCTCCGCGCAGCGGCTGCTGGACGCGCTGCCGCCGGCCGTCCGCGCCGCCTGGACGCCGGGTGCGGACCAGCGCGCCTCGCGCGACCGGGTGCTGCCCGGCCTCCCCGACCTGCCGGCGCCCAGCGGCCGGGCCGCGCTCGCGGTCGCCGCCGCGCGCAGGGCGCTGGGCGCGCCCTACGTGTGGGGCGCGACCGGGCCCAACGCCTTCGACTGCTCGGGCCTGATGCAGTACGCCTACCGGCAGGCGGGGGTGTCGCTGCCGCGCACCTCGCAGGAGCAGATGAGCGCCGGACAGCGCGTGCCGCTCGACCGGATCAGGCCCGGCGACCTCGTCATCTACCGCGCCGACGCCAGCCACGTCGCCATGTACGTCGGCGGCGGCATGGTCATCCACGCCCCCTACCCGGGGGCGCGGGTCCGCTACGACCCGATCGGCATGATGCCCGTCACGGCCGTGACCCGCCCCTAGCCGGGTCCGGACGGATCCCGCCTGATCCGCGGCCGCCGGACGTCCCGCACACCGGCCCGCCGTGGGGACGGCGCCGCAGGTCACCGGGGCCGTACGATCGGGGCGTGGCCGCGGTGTGCGAAGGACGTTCCAGGGCCGCCGCGGCGGGGCGTGCGGTGGTCGTCGCCGTGCTGCTCGCCCTCCTCGCCACGCTGGCCGGCTGCGACCGGGGGAGCAGCGGGCCGTCGCCCGCGCCGGACGACACGGCGCTGCGGCAGCTGTTCGACCAGCACGCGGCCGCGGTCCTGCACCACGACCGCGCCGCCTTCCTCGCCGGCATCGACCCGAAGGCCCAGCGGTACCGCGCCCGCCAGCAGCAGGTCTTCGCCGACCTGGCGCAGGTGCCGCTGGCGGGCTGGTCGTACACCGTGGTGCGCACCGGCGCCTTCCCGCTGCCGCCCGCCGCCGACGGTGTCCGGCAGGCCGCCGCGGAGGTCCGGGTCGGCTACCGGATCGCCGGCTACGACACCCGGCCCGTGCTCTCCACCGCCTATCTGACGCTCACCCAGCGCGGCGGGCGCTGGTACCTCGCCGGGGACGACGACGGCGCGTCGAGCGGCCACCGCAGCGACGTCCAGCTGTGGGACCAGGGCCCCGTCCGGGTCGTGCACGGCACCCGCTCCCTGGTGCTGGGCCTGGCGCCGGACAAGGCGCTGCGGGAGTACGCGGCCGACGCCGACCGGGCGGTGCCGGAGGTGACCCGGGCCTGGGGAGCCGACTGGCCGCGCAAGGTCGTCGTCGAGGCACCGGCCACCCTGGACCAGATGGCCGCGCTGCTGAACGTCAGCGCCACCGCGTACCAGGGGATCGCCGCGGTCACCACGGGCGAGCTGGGCGTGGGCGCGGCGCCCGCGGACCGGGTGATCGTCAACCCGCAGGCGTTCGGGCTGCTGTCCACGTTCGGCAAGCAGGTCGTGCTCACCCACGAGACCACGCACGTGGCGACCCGGCAGTCCACCGACGGCAACACCCCGCTGTGGCTGTCGGAGGGCACCGCGGACTGGGTCGCCTACCGCGACTCCGGGCGCACCGCCCCCGAGATCGCGCCGGAACTGGCCGGGGACATCCAGGCCGGACGGGTGCCCGGCGCGCTGCCGACCGCTGCCGACTTCCGCGCCGGCTCCGCCCGGCTGGCCCAGGCGTACGAGGGCGCCTGGCTCGCCTGCCGGCTGATCGCCGACCAGTGGTCGCCGCAGACCCTCACCGCCTTCTACCGCGCGGTGGCCCGAGGCGGCACCCTGGACGCGCACCTGCGCAGCACCCTGGGCCTGTCCACCGCCCAGTTCACCGCCCGCTGGCAGGTCTACCTCCGGAAGGAACTGTCGTGAGCGACACACGCGGGGCCGCCGGGCCGCTGCCGGGTCCGGGCGGCGGGGGTGCGCCCGGTGGGCGGGGGAGCGGGCAGGGAGACGGTATGGGTGACGCGCACGGGGCGGCCGGGCCGCGGCGGGGGAGCGAGCGAGGAGACGGCGTGAGTACGGATGCGGGTGGGCGGGAGCGTCAGGAAGGCGCCGGGGACGGGGAGTTCAGCACGGAGGAGGTGGCGCGCGGGCGCGCGCTGTACCGGCGTGTGTGGCCGCTGGCCGTCGGGGCGTCGGCCGCCACGCTGGCGCTGACGCTGGTGCTCGGGCTGACGCCGGCGGGCGCCGGGCTGGTGGGTGCGTTCGGGCACGCCTGGGCGGCGCGGGTGGCCGGCGCGGCGGTGACGCTCGTGCTGCTGCCGATGCTGCTGGAGCTGCCGTTCGCGGCCCGCGGCCGGGTGGAGCGGGACCGGTTCGGCCTGGTCACCCAGGGCTGGGGCGGCTGGGCGGTCGACCGGCTGCGCGGGCTGCTGATCTCGCTGCCCCTGGCCCTGGGTGCGATGTTCGCGGTGTACGCGCTGGCCGGTGTGACCCGGTGGTGGTGGGTGTGGGCGGCGCTCGGCGCGGCGGCGATGACGCTGCTGCTGTCGTTCCTCGCACCGCTGGTCTTCGAGCCGCTGTTCAACCGCTTCACGCCGATGCAACCGGGGCCGCTGCGCGACGCGCTGCTCGCGCTGGCGGCCCGCGACGGCGTCGCCGTGCGCGACGTGCTGGTCGCCGACGCGTCCCGCCGGACCACTGCGCTCAACGCCTACGTGTCCGGCTTCGGCCGCACCCGGCGGATCGTCGCCTACGACACCCTGCTGGCGACCGCGGAGCCGCGCGAGGTCGAGCTGGTCGTCGCCCACGAACTCGGGCACGTGGTGCACCGCGACGTGCTGCGCGGCACCGTGCTCGGCGCGGTCGGCGCGGGGCTCGGGGTGTGCGTGCTCGCGGCCGTCGTGTCCTGGCGGCCGCTGCTGGACGCGGCGGGCGTGGCGCGGTTCGCCGACCCGCGGTCGGCCTGGCTGCTGGCGGCGGCCGCCGCGGTGGGCGGGGCGCTGGCCGGGCCGTTCGGACGGGCCCTGAGCCGGCGGATCGAGCGGCGGGCCGACGTGCACGCGCTGGATCTCACCGCGGCCCCCGCCGAGTTCGTCGCGATGCAGCGCCGGCTGACCGTCACCAATGTCGCCCACCCGTACCCGCCCCGACTGCCCCACCTGCTGCTGTCCACACACCCCGCACCCGCCGAGCGCATCCGCCTGGCCCGCACCTGGCGCCCCCGCGCCCACTGACCGCCCTCCGGCCCGGCTCCGGGCCCGCCCGCACACCGTACGGCCGATTGCCCACGCGCCGAGCCCGACGACCGTAGGCCCGCGGGTTCACGGCGACGAGGGCCGCCCGCGGGCCGGGTTGAGGGCCGGCACGCCGTACAGGGCGGGTGCCCGTCGGGCGGGGAGCCCGTGCCGGGCCCGGGGGTCACTGCCCGCTGAGGACGGACAGGGCGCCTGGCTCGACGGGCTCGGCGCGGGCCGTGGTCGGCTCGGTGCGGGGCACCGTGGCCGCCCACAGCCGGCGGCAGCTGATCACGGACGCGGCCACCAGGAGGCCGTTGCGCACCCCGAGCAGCAGCAGCCCCCACACGTCCCCGGAGGTCACGTGGGTGAAGAACACCGGGAACTCCAGGGTGGTGAACAGCCCCGCCGCCAGCGTCAGGTACACCGGTAGCCGCAGCACCGTGCCCCGCGCCGACGCGCACACCGCGGCCACGCCGACCAGCCACACCATGTACTGGGGGCTGATCACCCGGCTCGTGGTGGTGAACACCAGCAGCGCGGTGAACGCCGCGTCGTACGGGGTCGCCGAGGTGAACCGCCGGGCCCGCAGCCGCCACCACAGCAGCCAGCACATGCCGAGCACGCTCAGGCCCAGGGCCGCGGCGCTCACCAGGTGCACGTGCCGGCCGAGGAACTCCATGGAGCCGTAGTGCATCCGGACCTGGCCGTGCCAGCCGAAGTGCCGGGCCACGTGGAAGACCATGGCGCCCAGCGACTCGACCTCGGTGCCGCGGTCGCGCTGGAAGGCGAGGAACGACAGCGCGTTGCGCATCAGCGCCGCGAACAGCGCCAGCAGCGCCGCGATCGCGGCCGCCGCCGACAGCCACGAGCGGCGCAGCGGCCGGCCCCGGGGTGCGCCGATCAGCACCAGCAGCGGCCACAGCTTCAGCATCGCGCCGAACCCGGCGAGGGCGCCCGCGACGGCCGGGCGCCGCCGGAACGCCAGCAGCGCCAGCACCGCGACCGCCGTCACCATCACGTCGTAGCGGGCGTAGACGATCGGGCCGAGGAGCGCCACGCCGCCCACCCACACCCACACGCCGCCGAGCCGCCCCGAGCCCCGGGCGTCGCGCAGCAGCGCCCCCAGCACCACCGCGTCGGCCAGCAGCGCCAGCACGAAGAAGGCCGCCGCGTAGTCCAGGAACGGCAGCGCGCCCGGCGCGAGCAGCGGCACCGCGGCGCCCGGCGGGTACTGCCAGGACACGTCGTGGGCCGGGAAGGCCCCGGCGCTCAGCACCGGGTACCACCCGCGGTAGATGTCCTGCACGTCGTGGACCACCACCTGGCCGGGGAACCGGACCACCTGGAACACGAAGACCAGCAGGAGGGCGCGGCTGGCCGCCCAGACCGCGAGGGCGCCGCCCACGCCTCCGATACGGGTGTTTGTCACGGTATGCATCATGCGTGCCGCCGCCCCCGCACCCCTGGACGGACGCGACCCGCACGCCCGGCCGGGTGAACGTCCCGCGGTGCGGGCAGGGGAGAAGCAGGAGAGGCGGGCGTCCGGACGGCGGTCCCGCGGGCCGCGGGCGCGCGGCTCCCGGCGAGGGCCGTCGGATAGACTCCGACCTTCCCTGCCCGCCTCCGCACAGGTCACCGAGGGACAGCACGGCGTGGACAAGACCCTGATCGTCACCAACGACTTCCCGCCGCGTCCCGGCGGCATCCAGTCCTTCGTGCACAGCATGGCGCTGCGCCTGGACCCGGGCAGCGTGGTCGTCTACGCCTCGACCTGGAAGGACGGCACGGAGGTCGCGCGGTTCGACGCCGAGCAGCCGTTCCCGGTGGTCCGCGACCGCACGTCGATGCTGCTGCCCACGCCCCGGGTGACCCGCACCGCAGCCCGGCTGCTGCGCGAACACGGCTGCTCCTCCGTGTGGTTCGGGGCGGCCGCGCCGCTGGGGCTGATGGCGCCCGCGCTGCGCAGGGCCGGCGCGCGGCGGCTGGTCGGCACCACGCACGGCCACGAAGCCGGATGGGCCCAACTGCCGGGCAGCAGGCGGCTGCTGCGCAGGATCGGCGAGGGCACCGACACCCTCACCTACCTCGGCGAGTACACCCGCTCCCGGATCGCTGCCGCGCTCACCGAGCAGGCCGCCGCCCGCATGGTCCAACTCCCGCCGGGCGTCGACGAGAAGACGTTCCACCCGGGTTCGGGCGGCGCGGTGGTCAGGGCGCGGCTCGGCCTCGCCGACCGGCCGGTGGTGGTGTGCGTGTCGCGGCTGGTGCAGCGCAAGGGGCAGGACACGCTGATCCTGGCGATGCCGCGGATCCTGCGGGAGTTCCCCGACGCGGCGCTGCTGATCGTCGGCGGCGGCCCGTACCGCACCGAGCTGGAGACACTCGCCGAGCGCACCGGGATCCGCGAGGCGGTGCACTTCACCGGCCCGGTGCCGTGGGAGGAACTGCCCGCGCACTACGGGGCGGGCGACGTCTTCGCGATGCCCTGCCGCACCCGGCGCGGCGGCCTGGACGTCGAGGGCCTCGGCATCGTCTACCTGGAGGCCTCGGCGACCGGCCTGCCGGTGGTCGCCGGCGACTCCGGCGGCGCGCCGGACGCGGTGCTCGACGGGGAGACCGGCTGGGTGGTGCAGGGCGGGTCGCCCGAGCAGGCCGCCGAGCGCATCCTGACCCTGCTGCACGACCCCGAACTGCGCCGCAGCATGGGCGAGCGGGGCCGCGACTGGGTCGAACGCGCCTGGCGCTGGGACCTGCTGGCCACCCGCCTGAAGTCGCTGCTCTGAGCGCGCCCGGGCGGGGCGCCGCCCGGCGCGGGCCGCGCTACGCGCGGTAGAGGGCGTCGACCTCGTCGGCGAACTCGGCCAGCACGACGTTCCGCTTCAGCTTCATCGACGGCGTCACATGTCCGGACTCCTCGGTGAACTGGCTCGTCAGGACGCGGAACTTGCGCACCGACTCGGCCTTCGAGACCGCCGCGTTGCCCTCGTCCACCGCATGCTGCACCGCGGCCAGCAGGTCCGGGTCCGCGGCCAGTTCGGCCACCGTGCGGCCCGCCTTGCCGTGCTGCTCCGCCCAGCGCGGCAGGAACTCCTCGTCCAGGGTGATCAGCGCGGCCACGAACGGCCGCTGGTCGCCGACCACGATGCACTCGGCCACCAGCGCGTCCGCCCGGATCCGGTCCTCGATCACCGCGGGCGCGACGTTCTTGCCGCCGGCCGTCACGATGATCTCCTTCTTGCGGCCGGTGATGGACAGGTAGCCGTCCTGGTCCAGCGTCCCCAGGTCGCCGGTGTGGAACCAGCCATCGGCCATCGCCTCGGCGGTCGCCGCCTCGTTGTTCCAGTAGCCGGTGAACAGGTGCTCGCCGTAGAGCAGTACCTCGCCGTCGTCGGCGATCCGCACGGTGGAGCCGGGCAGCGGCTGGCCAACGGTGCCGATCTTGGTGCGGTCCCACGGGTTGAACGCGGTGGCCGCGCAGGACTCGGTGAGCCCGTAGCCCTCCAGCACCGTGAAGCCGATGCCGCGGTAGAAGTGGCCGAGCCGCTCGCCGAGCGGTGCGCCGCCGGAGATCGCGTGGGTGGCCCTGCCGCCCAGCACCGCGCGCAGCCGGCTGTAGACGAGCCGGTCGAAGACCTTGTGGGCCAGCCGGAGCTTCAGCGACGGGCCGCCGGGGGTGTCGAGCGCCGTGCTGTACGCGATCGCGGCGGCGGCCGCCTTGTCGAAGATCCGGCCCTTGCCGCCGGCCTGCGCGGTGGCGCGCGCGGTGTTGTAGACCTTCTCGAACACCCGCGGCACGCCGAGGATCAGCGTGGGCCGGAAGCCCTGCAGGTCGTCGGTGAGGTTCTTGATGTCGGGCACGTGGCCCAGCCGGATCGGCGCCATCACGGCGGCCACCTCGACCAGCCGGCCGAAGACATGGGCCAGCGGCAGGAACAGCAGCACCGAGGAGTCGCCGGTCCGGAACAGCGGCGCCAGCCGCTCCACCACGTTGCCGCACTCGGCGAAGAAGCTCCGGTGGCTGAGCACGCAGCCCTTGGGGCGGCCGGTGGTGCCCGAGGTGTAGACGATGGTGGCAGGCGAGTCCGCGTTCGCCGACGCCGCCCGCTCGTCGACCACCGCGTCCGACACGTCCGTGCCGGACGCGTTCAGCGCGTCGACCGCGCCGCCGTCGATCCGCCACACGTGCTTGAGCTGCGGCAGCCGCTCGCGCACCGACTCCACCACGGCCTCGTGCGCGGCGGACTCCACCACCACCGCGACCGCGCCGGAGTCGGCCAGGATCCACTCCACCTGGGAGGCCGACGAGGTCTCGTACACCGGGACGGCGACCGCGCCGGCGGTCCACACCGCGAAGTCCAGCAGCGTCCACTCGTAGCGGGTCCTGGACATCAGGGCGACCCGGTCGCCCGGCTGCACGCCGGAGGCGATCAGGCCCTTGGCCGCAGCCCGCACCTCGGTGAGGAACGCCGCCGCCGTGACGTCCTGCCATCCCCCCGCGGCGTCCTTGCGGCCGATCACGGGGATGTCGGGATGCTGCGTGGCGTTGCGGCGGATCAGGTCCGTCAGGTTGCCGTCCGCGGGGACCTCGTACAGAGCGGGAAGGCTGAACTCACGCAAGGCAGCTGCTCCTCATCGGTGCCACGGCGCACCCGGAGGGAAGATGGACGGCCTGGACGTTACCCATCGGTAAAGCTCCGGCGATAGGGGGGCAGTACAGATGTTTTCAGCATCACACACCGGGGGAGTGCCGGGCCGGCGGGGCGGCGCGCCGCTTGCGGAACACTAGACCAGGGCGCCCCGCGCCGGAGTGTGACCCCCCATAAGGTGCCCGCTATAGGGTGACCGTATGCGGGTGCATGTGGTGAGCGACGTCCACGGGGCGGCCGAGGCGCTGGCCCGGGCCGGAGACGGCGCGGACGCCCTGGTCTGCCTCGGTGACCTGGTGCTCTTCCTCGACTACGCGGACCACTCCCGCGGCATCTTCCCCGACCTGTTCGGGGTGGCGAACGCCGACCGCATGGTGGAGCTGCGCACCGCCCGCAGGTTCGACGAGGCCCGCGACCTGGACCGGCAGCTCTGGGACGGCCTCGACCGGCGCGTCACCATCGAGACCGCGGTGCGCAAGCAGTACGCCGAGCTGTTCGCGGCCTTCCCGACCCCCACGTACGCGACCTACGGCAATGTCGACATCCCGGCGCTGTGGGCGGAGTACGCCGCGCCCGGCACCACCGTGCTCGACGGCGCCACGGCCGAGATCGGCGGCCGTACGTTCGGCTTCGTCGGCGGCGGGCTGCGCACCGCGATGCGCACCCCCTACGAGATCGACGAGGACGCCTACGCGGCCAAGGTCGCCGCGCTCGGGCCGGTCGACGTGCTCTGCTCGCACATCCCGCCGGCCGTCCCCGAGCTCTGCTACGACACCACGGCGCGCCGCTTCGAACGCGGCAGCCAGGCGCTGCTGGCGGCGGTCCGCGACCTGCAGCCCAAGTACGCGCTCTTCGGCCATGTCCACCAGCCGCTGTGGGCCAGGACCAGGATCGGCCGGACCGAGTGCATCAACGTGGGCCACTTCAACCACACCCGCACCCCCTGGGTCCTGGAGTGGTGACGTCGCGTCTCGGCGGTGACAGCCGCCGTACGCAGGCGCGGTAGCCTGCACCTGCAGCCAGCAGCACCGTTCAGGAGGGCCACGGCCATGGCGGAACACACGAGGTCCAGCATCACCATCGAGGCGGCCCCGGCGGCCGTCATGGGCGTCATCGCCGACTTCGGCCGCTACCCGGAGTGGACCGGCGAGGTGAAGGAGGCCGAGGTCCTGGCCACCGACGCGTCCGGCCGCGCCGAGCAGGTCAGGCTGCTGCTCGACGCCGGCGCCATCAAGGACGACCACACCCTGGCGTACACCTGGATCAGTGACAACGAGGTGCAGTGGTCGCTGGTCAAGTCGCAGATGCTGCGCACGCTGGACGGCTCCTACGCGCTGGTCCCGCTCGACGGCGGCGCCCGCACCGAGGTCACCTACCAGCTGACCGTCGACGTCAAGATCCCGATGCTCGGGATGATCAAGCGCAAGGCCGAGAAGGTGATCATCGACCGGGCGCTGGCCGGGCTGAAGAAGCGGGTCGAGACACCGGTCGCACAGCAGGACGCCGGCAAGGACGCCGGCACCGCCGGCGAACCGGCCTGACCGCGTGACCGCGCTGACCGGCGTCCGCACGCTGCTCGTCACCGGCGCGGGCGGCGCCGGCCGCACCAGCGCCGCGGCGGCGACCGCCGCGGCCGCCGCCCGCGACGGCAGCCGCACCCTGCTGCTGACCGCCGCCGGCACCTCCGTCCTCGACCCGTTGCTGCCGCCGGGCGGCCGGGACGCGCTCCCCGCGCCGGTCTCCGGGCTGCCGCAGCCCTACGCGGTGGACGGCGGCGACGACCTGTACGTCGCCATGACCGATCCCGCGGCCTCCTTCCGCGCCGGGACGCTGGACCTGCAGGAGCGGATCGGCAGCCTGCTGGGCATGCTCGGCGCGGCGCCGCTGGACCCCGAGGAACTCACCGCGGTGCCCGGCGCCGAGGCCCTGGCGATGCTGCGCGCACTGCGCGAGGCGCGCGGGCCGGAGGCCGCCTGGGACCTGGTCGTGGTGGACCTGCCGCCGGTCGCCGACGCGATCAGGCTGCTCGCCCTGCCCGAGCAACTGCGGCGCTACCTGCGGCGGTTGCTGCCGGCCGACCGGCAGGCCGCCCGCGCGCTGCGCCCGGTGCTGGCCCAGCTCGCCGGCGTGCCGATGCCCGCCGAGTGGGCCTACGAGGCGGCGGCCCGCGCCGACGGCGAACTGGCCGCGGTCCAGGCGGTCGTCGACGCCCCCGACACGGCCGCCGCGGTGGTCGTGGAACCGGACGCGGCGGCGGACGCGACCCTGCGCACCGCGCGGACCGGGTTCGCCCTCTACGGCCACCGGCTCGCCGCCGTCGTCGCCAACCGCGTGCTGCCGACCGGCTCCGCCGACCCGTTCCTGGCCGGCCTCTCCGGCCACCAGCAGGACGTCCTCAAGCTGCTCGCCGACCAGTGCGCGACGGACGGCGTCCCGCTCGTCGAGTGCGCCCACCTCGGCCGCGCCCCGCACGCCGGCGACGACGTCCCGGCCGTCCCGGTGGCGCTGCCCGAGCCCGGGCACGCCGAGCCGGCGCCGCAACGGCCCGCCGAGCCATGGGCGGTGGAGGACCGGCTCGGCAGCGACGGCTGCTTCGTCTGGACGCTCCCCCTTCCCGGCGCCGCCCGCGAGGGCCTCGACCTCGTCCGGCGCGGCGACGAACTCGTCGTCGACGCGGGCGGGTTCCGCCGCATCGTCCCCCTCCCCTCCGCCCTGCGCCGCTGCACCGTCGCCGGCGCGGCGCTCCGCGAGGGATCCCTCGCGGTCCGGTTCACGCCGGATCCGGACGTCTGGCCGAGGTGAGGCCCCTTTTTTGCCGGCCTCTCGCCTCCGGGCCCTTAGAACCGGTGTCTGCCGGTCGATCGTGCTCGCTCGCTGCGCTCACTGCGCGCTCCCCCAGAGCTTCGCCTGGGAGGTACCCCCACCCTCTAGACACCGGCGGGCCCTTTGGCTCGATGCCTACACCGGGGCAACCGGGAGCATCGGTGCGGGCCCATGGGGCACCCCAGACAGCTGATCCAGGGGCAGCGCAGGGGCAGCGCAGGGGGAGCGGAGGGGCCTGGGGCGCCCCGGGTCGTGGTGGGGCTTCTTCCTTGGAGGGCGGGGTTCTTGCGGGGGTTCGGGTAACGTCGAGGGGGCGGGGGTGGAGCCCCGGGAATGGGAGCCGATCATGAGCGAAGGCACGGACCGTCCCGACGCCGACGCGTGGGCGAAGGCCAGCGCGGAGGACATCGCTGCCGAGCACGCCCGGCGGCGGGCGGAGGCCGGGCAGGCGCCGGGCAGCGCCGTCGACGAGCTGCGCCGGCTGGCGGAGGCCGTGGGCGACGCGGTCAGCGACCGGCTGTCGGCGCTGAACAACCCGGCGGTGCAGATGGCGGCCCAGTCGGTGGCCTCCCAGGTGCGTTCCGTTGTCGAACCCATCGTGGACCGCAACCCCGACGTCTTCGACCACCTCGCGAGCGCCGGAGCCGAGCTTCTGGCGGCGTACCGGTCCGCGGTCGCCTCCGCGGAGGCCCGTTGGACGTCCGGGGACGGCTCCTCGCGTTCAACCGCTGAACACATCGACCTCGATTGACCTCCCCTCCGGTACGGTTCTCTTAGCGGGGAACGACCGAAAACTGAGGGACACATGGGACTCACCATCGGCGTCGACATCGGCGGCACCAAGATCGCGGCTGGAGTGGTCGACGAGGAAGGTTCGATTCTCGAGACCGTCAAGGTGCCGACTCCGTCGTCCCCCGAGGGCGTCGTGGACGCGATCGTCGAGGCGGTTCGCCAGGTCAGCACGGGTCACCAGATCGAAGCGGTCGGCATCGGCGCGGCGGGCTACGTCGATGACAAGCGCGCCACCGTCCTGTTCGCGCCGAACATCAACTGGCGCCACGAAGCACTCAAGGACAAGGTCGAGCAGCGCGTCGAACTCCCCGTCGTGGTGGAGAACGACGCCAACGCGGCGGCGTGGGGCGAGTACCGGTTCGGTGCCGGACAGGGGCACTCCGATGTGATCTGCATCACACTCGGCACGGGCCTGGGCGGCGGCATCATCATCGGCAACAAGCTGCGCCGCGGCCGGTTCGGCGTCGCCGCCGAGTTCGGCCACATCCGGGTGGTTCCGGACGGCCTGCTCTGCGGCTGCGGCAGCCAGGGCTGCTGGGAGCAGTACGCGTCCGGCCGCGCACTGGTCCGCTACGCCCGGCAGCGTGCGCAGGCCACCCCCGAGAACGCCCAGATGCTGCTGAGCCTGGGCGACGGCACCCCCGAGGGCATCGAGGGCCGGCACGTGAGCGCGGCGGCCCGGCAGGGCGACCCGGTCGCGATCGACTCGTTCCGCGAGCTGGCCCGCTGGGCCGGCGCCGGACTGGCCGACCTGGCCTCGCTCTTCGACCCCTCGGCGTTCATCGTCGGCGGCGGCGTCTCGGACGAGGGCGAGCTGGTCCTCGACCCGATCCGCAAGTCGTTCCGGCGCTGGCTGATCGGCGGCGAGTGGCGTCCGCACGCGCAGGTGCTGGCGGCCCAACTCGGCGGCAAGGCCGGGCTCGTCGGAGCGGCCGACCTGGCCCGCCAGGGCTGACCCCCGCCGGGAGGGACCGGCGGGCGACGAGCGACGACGAGGGAAGGGCGCCATGGAGGATCTGCCGGGTTCCGCCACCGAGCCGGGGGGCTCGGCGGTCATCCGCGTGCTCAGCTACAACATCCGCTCCCTGCGGGACGACAGGGCGGCGCTGGTCCGGGTGATCCGAGCCTGCGCCCCCGACCTCGTCCTGATCCAGGAGGCCCCGCGGTTCTTCCGGTGGCGCAAGGCCGCGGTGCGGCTCGCGGAGGCCACCGGGCTGGTGTACGTCACCGGCGGGGCCACCGCGACCGGCCCGATGATCCTGGCCGGGCTGCGCGCCCACGTGGAGCGCACCGAGGACAGCCTCATGCCGCCCACCCCGGGCCTGCACCGGCGCGGGTTCGCCACCGCGGTCCTCAGGATCGGCGGCGCGCGCCTGGCCGCCGTGAGTACCCACCTCAGCCTCAGCCCGGCCGAGCGCTTTCTGCAGGCGGGGCTGGTGCTGGACACGGTGGCCTCGACGGGCGAGCCGCACGTCGTCCTCGGCGGCGACTTCAACGAGCCGCCGGACCGGCCCGGGTTCGCCCGGATCGCCGCGACCCTGCAGGACGGCCACGCGGTGAAGCCGTGGGGCGGCGACGTGACCAACACCCGGCCGCCGTTCCAGCGGATCGACGCCGTCTTCAGCACGCCGTCGATCGAGGTCCTGGGCTGCGGCGTACCGCTCGGCCTGCCCGGCGTCAGCGACGCCGACCTGCACGCCGCGACCGACCACCTCCCGGTCCTCGCGGCCCTGCGCGTCCCCGCCTCCTGACCGGCCGGGACGGCCCCGGCGCCGTCAGACGACGGCGCCGCCCCCGGGCAGGTCGTCGTCGTCCTCGCCGGTGCGCATCCGGGCCACCAGCGTGGCGAAGCCGCCGAGGAAGCCGCCCACGCCGAGGAGGATGGCCCACCAGGTCATCTCGAGCTGGAACAGCACGAAGACGAGCAGCAGCAGCGGTCCGCCGAGGACCGCGATCCAGGCGAACTTGGTGGTGACGTCCGCCTCGGGCAGCGGCGGCGGCTCCGGCGGCACGTAGTGCTCGTCATCGTCGTCGTCCGGCACCTCGTAGTCGCGCGGCCCCCGGATGACCGGGTGGACGACGATGCTGCGGGCAGCCGGTGCCGGCGGCCCGGCCGGCGGTTCGTCGGCAGCCTTCTCCGGCTTCTCCGCCGGCTTCTCCGGTTTCTCGGCCTTCGGCACGTTCTCGGCCTCCGGCCACACGGACTCGCTGCCGGGCGCCGGTTCCGCGTCGAAACCGGCGACCAGTGCGGCCCAGGCCGCGTCCTCGTCGAGCGGAGCGGCGCCCTCGTCCTCGCGGTCAGCCACCTGCCATGCCCTCCTCGGCCGGCGCCGGAGCGGACAGCCGCTGGATGAAGTCGTAGGACTCCGAGAAGATCCGGTCGGCGTCGTGGTCGAGCGTGGCCACGTGGTGGCTGCGCTCCAGCACCCGCTCGGTGACGTCCGTGGACGACACCCGGGCCAGCACGACCGCCGAGTTGGACGGGTGCACCACGTGGTCGACCCGGCTGTGCAGGAGCAGCAGCGGCTGGGTGACCTGCGGCAGCCCGGCCTGCACGATCCGCCAGAACCGGGTCAGCGAGTGGACGGCGTGCAGCGGCGTGCGCGCGTAGCCGACCTCGGCGGCGCCCTCCAGCGCGATGTCGCTGGTGATACCCGGCACCGACGGCACGAAGTGCCGCAGCACCGGCACCGCCCGCAGTTGCAGGCTGTCCGCCTTCACCGACGGGTTCACCAGCACCAGCCCGCTGATCTGCGCGCCGTGCTTCTGCGCCAGCCGCAGGGCCAGCCCGGCGCCCATCGACAGGCCGAACACGAAGACCCGCGAGCACCGCCCGGACAGCTCCCGCAGCTCCCGGTCCACCTCGGCGTACCAGTCCTGCCAGCCGGTGACCTGCATGTCCTGCCAGCGGGTGCCATGGCCGGGCAGCAGTGGCACCCGCACGGTCAGGCCGCGGTCCGCCAGGTACTCGGCCCAGGGCCGCAGCGACTGGGGCGTGCCGGTGAAGCCATGGCACAGCAGAACGCCGGTCTCACCGCCGTCGTGGCGGTACGGTTCGGCTCCGGGAATGAGCGACACCGTGCTTCTCCTGTTCGAGCGCGCTTTTGCGGGTACGCGGGAGTGCGGATGTTCAGCGTACGCGGGACCCGTACCACGCGGTAAGCCCCATCCGACGTGCCGCTCCCGGCCGGCCGCCGGGGGCCGGATGCGCACCCCGTTGGCGTTAAGGTCTTTGCGTCGGAAACAGGAGGCAGGGTTGTTCTACGGCGCGATGAAGATCGTTATCGGCCACCCGATCAAGGCGGCGTTCCGGCCGTGGGTCGAGGGGCTGGAGAACGTCCCGGAGGAGGGCCCGGCCATCCTCGCGAGCAATCATCTGTCCTTCTCCGACTCGTTCTTCCTGCCCGCGGTGCTGGACCGCAAGGTCACCTTCATCGCGAAGGCGGAGTACTTCACCTCACCCGGGGTCAAGGGCAAGCTGACCGCGGCGTTCTTCAAGGGCGTCGGGCAGCTGCCGGTGGACCGCTCGGGGGCCCGCGGGGCCGGCGAGGCGGCCATCAAGAGCGGGCTCGCGGTGCTGGAGCGCGGCGAGCTGTTCGGCATCTACCCGGAGGGCACCCGCTCGCCCGACGGGCGGCTGTACCGCGGCAAGCCCGGCGGCCTGGCCCGGGTCGCGCTCGCGTCGGGGGCACCGGTCGTCCCGGTGGCGATGATCGACACCGAGAAGGTGCAGCCGGTCGGCAAGGTCATGCCCAAGTTCTCCGTCCGGCCGGGCATCAGGATCGGCAAGCCGCTGGACTTCAGCCGCTACCACGGGATGGAGCACGACCGCTTCATCCTGCGCTCGGTCACCGACGAGGTGATGTACGAGATCATGCGGCTGTCCGGCCAGGAGTACGTCGACATCTACGCCACGGCCGCCAAGCGGCAGATCGCCGAGGCTGCCAAGCGCGCCGCCGAGACGACCGGTACCTGACCGGCGCGGGTCCGGGCGGGGGGGAGGGGGAGCACGCATGGCCGTGCGCATGTCCGTGGAGCAGCCGCTGTGGCGCGCCCTGCTCGCCTACCGGCTGCTGACCGCCGGCTACGCGGTGGCCCTGTACGTGCACGCGTACGGGGCCCTGCGCCACCCGCTGCCGGCCGGCGTGTACATCGCGGTGCTGGCCGGGTGGACGCTGGCCACCGTCGGCCGGGTCGCCAACGCCGAGCGCTGCACCCGCGCCTTCCTCGCCGTCGACCTGGCGATCGCCGTCACCGGCATCCTGCTCACCCGGTACGTCGACACCGGCGCGCGGATCGAATCCGGCTCGTTCACCCTGCCGTCGATCTGGACCGCCGGCTCGGTGCTGGCGTTCGCGATCAAGGGCGGCTGGCGCTGGGCGGCGGTCGCGTCCAGCCTGGTGGCCGCCGCCGACCTCGTCGAGCGCGGCAGCCCCGGCCGGGACACCGTGCACAACGTCATCCTGATATGGGTGGCCAGCATCGCCATCGGCTACGTCGTCGAGGTCGCCCGGGCCAGCGAGCGGACCCTGGCGCGGGCGCTGCAGATCGAGGCGGCCACCCGCGAGCGGGAGCGGCTGGCCCGCGACATCCATGACGGGGTGCTCCAGGTGCTGGCCATGGTCCAGCGCCGCGGCAACCAGGCCGGGGGAGAGGCCGCGGAGCTCGGCCGGCTCGCCGGTGAGCAGGAGGCGGCCCTGCGCTGCCTGATCAGCGGCGCGCCGCCCGCCCCGCGCGGGTCCGGCGACGGCGGGTCCGGCGACGGTCCCGACGGCCGGGCGGACGGCCCGCACGACCTGCGGACGCTGCTGGCGCCGCACGCCTCGTCCCGGGTCACGCTGTCCGCCCCCGGCACGCCCGTGCTGCTCGACCCGCACGCCGCGGCCGAACTGGCCGCGGCGGTCGGCGCCGCGCTGGACAACGTCCGCCGGCACGCCGGGGAGCAGGCGCACGCCTGGATCCTGGTCGAGGACGAGCCGGACGCCGTCCTGGTGACGGTCAGGGACGACGGGCCCGGCATCGCCGACGGGCGGCTGGCGGCCGCGGCCGACGAGGGGCGCCTGGGCGTCGCCCAGTCGATCCGCGGCCGGCTCCGGGACCTGGGCGGCGGCGCCGAGCTGCTGTCGGTGCCCGGCCAGGGCACCGAGGTCGAACTGCGGCTGCCGCGGCGGCCGGCGGACCGCGCCCCGGCAGGCACGGGAGAATCGGGGGCGGCACTCACGGACGCCGACGGAAGAGGCAGGCGATGACGGGCGGCACAGCGGGCAGCGACGGCACCGGGCACGAGGCGCCCGTGACGGTGATGGTCGTCGACGACCATCCGATGTGGCGGGACGCGGTCGCCCGCGACCTCGCTGAGGCCGGGTTCGAGGTGGTCGCCACCGCGGGCGACGGGCCCGAGGCGGTCCGCCGCGCCCGTGCGGCGCGCCCCCAGGTCCTGGTCCTCGACCTCAACCTGCCGGGCGCGTCCGGGGTCCAGGTGTGCAAGGAGGTCGTCGCCCACGACCCGGCGCTGCGCGTCCTGGTGCTGTCCGCGAGCGGCGAGCACGCCGACGTACTGGAAGCGGTCAAATCCGGGGCGACCGGCTACCTGCTGAAGTCCGCCGCCCGTGAGGAGCTGGTGGACGCCGTCCACCGCACGGCGGTGGGCGACCCGGTGTTCACCCCCGGCCTCGCCGGGCTGGTGCTCGGCGAGTACCGCCGGCTCGCCACCGTGCCGTCGGCGGCCGCCGCGCCGGACGAGCCGGCCGCCCCCCGGCTGACCGACCGCGAGACCGAGGTGCTGCGGCTGGTCGCCAAGGGCCTGAGCTACAAGCAGATCGCCCAGCGCCTGGTCATCTCCCACCGCACGGTGCAGAACCACGTGCAGAACACCCTCGGCAAACTCCAGTTGCACAACCGCGTGGAGCTTGTCCGATACGCGATCGAGCGCGGCCTGGACGGCGGCGACGAGGACCGCACGGACGGCGACATGTGACCCAAGTCACGCTAGCTTGGCGGAGGTTGCACATCCGGCACAGCTGGCTTGTGACGAAGGGAAGAGTCCATGCGGGTCGGAGTCCTGACCGGCGGCGGAGACTGCCCCGGCCTCAACGCGGTCATCCGCGGCATCGTCCGTAAAGGCGTCCAGGAGTACGGGTTCGACTTCACCGGATTCCGCGACGGCTGGCGCGGCCCCCTCGAGGGGGACACCGTGCGGCTCGACATCACGGCCGTCCGCGGCATCCTGCCACGCGGCGGCACCATCCTCGGCTCCTCGCGCACCAACCCCCTCAAGACCGACGGCGGCGTCGAACGCGTCAAGCGCACCCTGGCCGAGGAGGAGGTCGACGCCCTCATCGTCATCGGCGGCGAGGACACCCTCGGGGTGGCCGCCGAACTCTCCTCGCGCCACGGCGTGCCCTGCGTGGGGGTCCCCAAGACCATCGACAACGACCTGTCGGCCACCGACTACACCTTCGGTTTCGATACCGCGGTCAACATCGCCACCGAGGCCATCGACCGCCTGCACACCACCGCCGAGTCGCACATGCGGGTCCTGGTGGTCGAGGTGATGGGCCGCCACGCCGGCTGGATAGCCCTGCACTCGGGCCTGGCCGGCGGCGCCAACGTCATCCTCATCCCCGAGCAGCGCTTCGACCTCGACCAGGTGTGCGCCTGGGTGGAGAACCGGTTCAAGATCCGCTACGCGCCGATCGTGGTCGTGGCCGAGGGCGCGATGCCGGTCGACGGCGACCTGGTGCTCAAGGACGGCACGCTGGACTCCTTCGGCCATGTGCGGCTGTCCGGGATCGGCGAGTGGCTGGCCAAGCAGATCGAGAAGCGCACCGGCAAGGAGGCGCGCACCACCGTGCTCGGGCACGTCCAGCGCGGCGGCACTCCCAGCGCGTTCGACCGCTGGCTCGCCACCCGCTTCGGGCTGCACGCCGTCGAGGCGGTCCGCGACGGCGACTTCGGGACCATGGTCGCGCTGCGCGGCACGCAGATCGTGCGGGTCCCGATCGGCGACGCCACCGCCCGGATCAAGACCGTCGACCCGGCCCTCTACCAGGAGGCGGGGGTGTTCTTCGGCTAGCCGCCCGCCCGCTCCCGCGGCGCCGGCGCGACCCTCCCACGACCGCGGTACGGCGCCGCGCGGCGTACCGGAAACACGCCGTGCACCCCCTTGACCGACAGCGCTTGCCGTAGCTGATCCCAGCGACCTATCCTCCCTCCACCCGGTCCGATGGGCGGCCCATCCGGCGGCGTCGTCGTCCCCTCGGGGACCCCCTTTTTGAGCACATGAGGAGCGCCCGTATGACGGGTGTTGTGGGAGGGCACCGCGTGCCCGTACTGGCGGTCGCCGGCGGCACCGCCTCCGGCAAGTCCACCCTGGCCGACGCCCTGGTGCGGCACCATCCGGACAGCGTGGACCTGGTCCGGCTCGACGACTTCTACGTCCCCGCGCACGATCCGCTGCGCGGGGTGCGGACCGTGTCCGCGACCGGCGCCGAGATCCTGGACTGGAACCATCCCGGCTCCATCGACCAGTCGGCGGTCGCCGAGGCCGTCGACGGCGCGGTGGCGGCCGGCCGCCACCGGCTGGTGGTGGTCGAGGGCCTGTTCGCCCTGACGCTGCCCGTGGTGACCGCCCGCGCCACCTGGCGGGTCTACGTCGACACCCCGGACGACATCCGGCTGGCCCGCAAGATCCTCCGCAAGATCGAGGTGCAGCGCCAGGACCCGGCGCTGTCCCTGCGCAACTACCTGATGACCGGCCGGGAACGGCACGCCGCGCACGTCGCGCCGTCCCGGGCGGTCGCCGACCTCGTGGTGGACGGCACCGCCGACGAGTACGCGATGATCACCGCGGTGACCATGCTGATCGGCCCGGTGCTGGCCGCGCCGGTGCGGGCCGAACCGGCCCTGGACGCCAGCCAGTTCGGCGAGACCGCCTGACGGCCGCCGCATGCCGGCGACGATCAGCCGCCCGTCCTCGCCGCTCCTCCCCGCCGGGCTCGCGCCCGGCGGGGGCGGCGGGTTCCTCCGGGCCGCGGCTCAGGCCACGGTGACCGCGGACAGCATCTCCGCGACCAGCGCCGGGCCGTTGAGCGTGAGCACCGACTCCGGGTGGAACTGCACGCCCGCGAACCCGGGACCGCGCATCGCGTGGATGTCCCCGCTGGCCGGGTCCCGGCTCAACTCCACCTGGTGCATGCCCAGTTCGAGTACCGCGGCCTCGTCGCAGCGAGCGGTGAAGGTGTTGTAGAAACCGACCGTCTCGGGCCGCCCGAAGAAGTCGATCCGCTCCTGCGCACCCTGCGCCGGGTTCTCCTTGCGCGCCAGGTCGAGCCCGAGCTCCGCGGCGATCAGCTCATGGCCCAGGCACACCCCGAGCAGCCCGTGCCGGTGCCCGGCGACCAGGTCGGCCGCCAGGGCCCGCAGCAGCCGCATCTTCGGGTCCGCGGTGTCCGCGGGGTCCCCGGGACCGGGACCCAGCACCACCGGACCCCGGTGCGCCAGCGCCGCCTCCCGCAGCCCCGGCTCGTCGAAGCGCCGCACCGTCACCCCCAGACCGCACGAGCGCAGCAGGTGCGCCAGCATCGCGGTGAAGGTGTCCTCGCCGTCCACCACCAGCGCGTGCCCGGACAGGGGCGCGTCCCCGGCGGCCACCGGGCCGGTCTGCATCCGCAGCCAGAACGGCGCCAGGTGCGCCCGGCGCGCGTCCAGCGCGGCCCTGACCCTGATGTCGTCGGCCAGCCGCGGCCGCGGTCCCCGCTCGGCGGACCGCGGCGCGGGCAGCACCCCGAGCGCGGTCAGCACCCCGGCGGCCTTGGCGTGCGTCTCGGCCACCTCCGCGCGCGGGTCGGAGTGCCGCACCAGCGTCGCCCCGACCGGCACCTTCAGCGTGCCGTCCGGCGCGATGTCGGCGGTGCGGATCAGGATCGGCGAGTCCAGGGTCTGCGCGCCGCCCGCGTCCCGCCCGATCAGCGCCAGGGCGCCCGCGTAGTAGCCGCGCCCGGCGCCGTCCGGCCCGAGCGGCTCGTAGCGCTCGATCACCCGGCAGGCGTTCTGCACCGGGGAGCCGGTGACGGTCGCGGCGAACATCGTCTCCCGCAGCACGTCCCGCACGTCCATGGTGGAGCGGCCGCGCAACTCGTACTCGGTGTGCGCCAGATGGGCCATCTCCTTCAGCCGCGGCCCGACCACCACGCCCCCCAGGTCGCCGACGGTGCACATCATCTTCAGCTCCTCGTCGACGACCATCGTCAGCTCCTCCACCTCCTTGGCGTCGTGCAGGAACTCCAGCAGGCCCTCGGCGCTCGGCCCCTGCGCCGGGTAGCGGTAGGTGCCGCTGATCGGGTTCATCACCACGGTCCCGCCCGACATCCGGACGTGCACCTCAGGGCTCGCGCCGACCAGCGTGCGCTGCGGGGTGTGCACCACGTACGTCCAGTACGCGCCGCGCTCGCCGCGCAGCAGCCGGCCGAACAGCGCCAGCGCGGCCCGCGGGCCGTATGCGGGCACCGAGCCGCGGAAGGTGCGCCGGATCACGAAGTTGGCGCCCTCGCCGCGGCCGATCTCGTCCTCGATCACCCGCTCGACGATGCCCGCGTACGCGTCGTCGTCCACGTCGAAGGCGCCGTCCTCGACCCTGACCTCGTCGTCGGGCAGCGCTACGAGCAGCTCGTCGAGCGGGAGGGTGCGGGTCTCCTCGGGGAGCAGCACGGCCAGCGGCGTGCCGTCGTCGTGGACGTCGAAGCCGCGCTCGCGGATCTGCCGGAACGGCACCAGCGCCAGGGCGTCGAGGGCCGGCCCCGAGCCGGGAGCGCCGGCCGGCAGCGGGATGCCGGACAGGGACGGCGCGGTCACCACCGGCCCGAGCAGCACCTCCACCACCCCCTCGGGGTGGCCGGGCGTCCGGCGGTGCAGCAGGGCGAACGGCGGGCAGCCGTCCGCGACGAGGCGGTGCACGAGCTGGGCGGCGGAGTCAGGCACGGCGGTGGTCCTTCCGAGGGTCCCGTGGACGGAAGGGGCGGCCGGGCCCGGGAAACGCCGAAGGCCGCCCCTGTGGGGCGGCCTTCGCGTGTGTCGAGTCGTCGCGCGCGAGGTTCAGTGGGCCGCCCGGGAAGGGGGCCACCACCAGTTCTGGTTCATCGGCGCGAACATGGACCCGACCTTAGACCAGCAGACCGTAGATCTGCCAGCCGGTGCCCACCTTGACGCGGGCGGCGTACGGGGACGTGGTGCTGCCGGTGCCCTTGTACAGCCACAGGGTGCCGGACGAGTCGCGGCCGACCAGGTCGGGCTTGCCGTCCCCGGACAGGTCGCCGGCGCCGACCATGGCGTTGTAGGTCTGCCAGCCGGTGCCGATCTTCAGCTTCGCCGTGAACGGCGCGGCCGCCTTGCCGGTGCCGGTGTACAGGTACAGCCCGCCCGAGGAGTCCCGCGCGATCATGTCGCCCTTGCCGTCACCGGTGAAGTCACCGATGCCGACGAGCATGTTGTACGCGTTCCAGCCCGCGCCGATCTTGACGCGCGCGGCGAACGGCGCCGTGGTGCTGCCGGTGCCCTGGTACAGCCACAGGGTGCCGGACGAGTCCCGGGCGACCAGGTCGGGCCTGCCGTCCCCGGTCACGTCGCGCACGCCGGCCATGGCGTTGTAGATCTGCCAGCCGGGGCCGACCTTCACCCGCGCCTTGAACGGCGACGACGGCTTGCCGGTGCCCTGGTAGTACCAGAGCGCCCCGGAGCTGTCCCGGGCGACCATGTCGCCCGTCCCGCTCGCCTTCAGGTCGGTCAGCGGCACCAGCATGTTGTAGACCTGCCAGCCCGGCCCGACCTTGAACCGCGAGTAGTACGGCGCGGTGGCGCTGCCGGTGCCCTGGTACTGCCACAGCGCGCCCGAGGAGTCACGGCCCAGCACGTTGTTGCGGGTCGTGCCGGAGTCGGGGGCGGTGCTGGCGACCTGCTTGACGTCCGTGGCCTTCACCCAGGCGATCCGGTGGTTGTACTGGATCGGGTAGAACTGGTCGGTGCCGGTGACCAGGGTGCGGTCATTGGGCTGCGTGCCCGCATAGGTGCCGGCGAAGTAGTAGTCGCCGACCGCCTCGGGCCCCGCCTGCGCGTAGGACTGGCCGGGCGGGATCGAGTACTTCGTCAGGGACGCGCCGTTGCTGGTCTGCACCGGCACGCCCTTCGGGGCGTACGCGGCGTCCTCCGGGTAGGCGCGGCCGTAGACCTGGATCGCGCTCGACCCGGCCGGGGCGATCACGCTCGTGCTGGCCACGGGCGCGGTGAACTGGCCGCCGGGGTTGTAGAACCACAGCTTCTGCCCGCTGTACCAGATCGCCGTCCAGTCCAGGCCCGACGTTCCGGCCACCACGTACTCGCTGCCGGCGACCGCCTTGTTCTCCCAGTTCGAGCCCTCGGTCCAGACCGCCGAACCCAGATAGGGGTCGTTGGGCGTTCCGCCCGAGGTGGAGGGCGTGGTGTAGAGGTACACGAAGTTGGCCGGGTGGGCGGCGAACGCGGTGCCGCCGTTGGTCAGCTTCGGCTGGTTCGCCGTGGTGTACGGCGGCACGATGCGGACCAGCTGGCCGGTGCGCACCGGGCCTCCGGCGCCCTGGTCCCCCTGGGGGCTGCCGAGCAGCGCCATGTAGTGGTTCCAGTCCCAGTACGGGCCCGGGTCCCAGTGCTGCCCGGAGACGTTGGCGTCCAGCGGGCCGGGGACCTCGTCGTGCCCGATGATGTGCTGCCGGTCCAGCGGGATGCCGAACTTGGCGGCCAGGAACTTGACCAGGGCCGCCGAGGAGTCGTACTCGGGCTCGGCGTACCAGCTGCCGGCCTTCATGGCGTAGCCCTCGTGCTCGACGCCGACCGAGTGCATGTTCACGGTCTTGTTGGCCGCGTGCCAGGCCTCGTCCTTCGTCTGCACCATCTGCGTCACCCGGCCGTCGTCGGCGACCAGGTAGTGGGCGCTGGCGTAGGCCGTGGAGTTCTGGAACTCCTGGATGGACCCCTCGAAGGTCCCCTCCATGTCGTGGATGACGATGTAGCGGATGTCCTCGCCACTCGCCGGCCGGTTCGCCGGGTTGTAGTTGCCGAAGTCGTCCGCGGTCGCGCTGTTCTGCTTGAAGGCGGCCGGGACGAAGTTGCAGTTCAGCGAGGACGGGCACTCCGCCGTCGCGGCGGCCTGGACGGCGTTCGCCTGGGCGGCCAGCGGCGTCTTCGCCGGCTTGACCGGCGTCACCGACGGGTCGGCGGCCAGCGTGACCTGCTGCCCGTCGTCCGTGACCCGGCTCGCGCCGGTGCGGATCGAGTCGAAGACCCGCTGCGCGAACTGGTCGGCGCCGCCGGCGTCGGGCGACTGGCTGTACCGGGCGATCGCGCCGTACCAGTTGCCCGGGTTCGCCGGCAGCGAGCCGTAGGAGTCCTTCTCGTACTGCGCGAGCAGCGCGGCGGCCCCCCGGACGCTCTGCTCGGAGTCGCTCTTCAGCTTGCCCGCGGACGTGCCGGTCAGCTTCGCGGCCTCGTCCAGCGTGTGCAGGCGCGGGTCGGCGGTGTTGACCTTCGCCCGGTTGCTCTGCAGCGCACGCTTGGCGTCGAAGTGCTTGGTGACGCTCGGGTCGCCGCTGAGGTTCATCTCGGCGAGCCGGTCGGCGTCCGTCGGCTGGACGAGATCCTGCGGGTTGACCTGCGTCAGTCCCATGACGTTGTAGTTGCCGGTCGCGCTCGGCTGGCCGCTGTGGGAGTCCCACAGCGTCTGCCGGTAGGAGACGGCCATCAGGACGCTCTGCGGGACCTTGAACTCGTGAGCGGCGGACGCGAACGCGTCCTGCAGCGTGTGGCTGCTGTTCCTGGCGTCGTCGGAGCCGCTGCTCGACGGCGACGCCAGCGCGATGGTGCCGTAGGTCGCGACGGTGGCCAGCACGGCCGCCCCCGCTCCGTACGCGATGAGTGATGTCCTTCTGCGGTGCCTACTGCGGGCCACCTTGCCCCTGGCTCTCCGGCACGCCTCGGGCGCGCCCTCCCCTGGCGATCCCTCGGACGGTGATCGCCTCCGAAGGCGCAGACGCTACCAGTGGACTCTGACGTCCCGTTGACACACCCCGGGCGGACACCATGTCTCACCCACTGGGCCGACGGAATATCCGCCCAGAAGAACCCTTAGTGTGGTCGGTGTGACCGTGAACGCAGATCTCCACGCCGGTGGCAACACCTGGCACTCTCTTCCCGCGGCGCAGCAGCCCGAGTGGCCCGACTCCGAGGCTCTGCGCGATGTGACCGCCGAGCTCGCCTCGTATCCGCCGCTCGTGTTCGCCGGGGAGTGCGACCAGCTGCGCTCCCGCATGGGCGCGGTGGCCAGGGGGGAGGCGTTCCTGCTCCAGGGCGGTGACTGCGCGGAGGCGTTCGACGCGGTCGGCGCCGACCAGATCCGCAACAAGCTCAAGACCCTGCTCCAGATGGGCGCGGTGCTCACCTATGCCGCGTCCGTGCCGGTGGTGAAGGTCGGGCGGATCGCCGGGCAGTACAGCAAGCCGCGGTCCAAGCCGACCGAGACCCGCGACGGTGTGACGCTGCCCACGTACCGCGGTGACTCGGTGAACGGGTTCGAGTTCACCGCCGCGTCGCGGGTGCCGGACCCGCAGCGGCTCAAGCGGATGTACCACGCGTCCGCGTCCACGCTGAACCTCGTGCGGGCCTTCACCACCGGCGGCTACGCCGACCTGCGGCAGGTGCACGCCTGGAACCAGGACTTCGTGAAGTCCTCGCCGTCCGGGCAGCGCTACGAGGCGCTGGCCCGGGAGATCGACAACGCGCTGAACTTCATGGCGGCGTGCGGCACCGACCCCGCCGAGTTCCGCACGGTGGAGTTCTACTCGTCCCACGAGGCGCTGCTGCTCGACTACGAGACCGCGCTGACCCGGACCGACTCGCGGACCGGGAAGCTGTACGACGTCTCCGGCCACATGGTGTGGATCGGCGAGCGGACCCGGCAGTTGGACGGCGCGCACATCGAGTTCGCCTCCCGGATCAGCAACCCGATCGGGATCAAGCTCGGCCCGGGCACCACGCCCGAGGAGGCGCTGACCTACGTCGACCGCCTGGACCCGGACCGCGAGCCCGGCCGGCTGACGTTCATCGTGCGGATGGGCGCGGACAAGGTGCGCGACAAGCTGCCGACGCTGGTCGAAAAGGTCACCGCCTCGGGCGCGCAGGTCGCCTGGGTCAGCGACCCGATGCACGGCAACACCTTCGAGGCGGCCTCCGGGCACAAGACCCGGCGGTTCGACGACGTGCTGGACGAGGTGAAGGGCTTCTTCGAGGTCCACCACTCGCTGGGCACCCACCCCGGCGGCATCCACGTCGAGCTGACCGGCGACGACGTCACCGAGTGCGTCGGCGGCGGCGACGAGATCTTCGTCGACGACCTGCACCAGCGCTACGAGACCGCCTGCGACCCCCGGCTGAACCGCAGCCAGTCGCTGGACCTGGCGTTCCTCGTGGCGGAGATGTACCGGGGCCAGTAGCCCGCAGCGGGCCCTGCTCGGCCCAGGGGCGGGCCGAGCTGCCCCGCGGGGACACGCGGAGAAGGGGCGCGGATCACACCGATCCGCGCCCCTTCGTGCTTTTCCTCCGGTCCTGGCTCCAGGTAAGGTAAGGGTTACCTCAGTCCCCAGGGCCCCGGAAGGCGGTGACCGCGTGTTCGTCTGCTCCTGCTTCGGCATCACCGAGCAGCAGGTCAAGCAGCACGCGGACAGCGGCCGCTGCACCCCGCGCCAGATAGCCTCCGCCTGCAAGGCCGGCACGGACTGCGGTTCGTGCGTCAAGCGCATCCAGGCCCTGCTGGGCCGTGGCGCCGGCTGCGCCACCCGGGACAGGCTGGACCCGGCCGGCACCGCCGAGCCCGTGGCGGCACCCGAGCCGGTCGCGGCGCCCGCCGAGCCCGTGGCACCGGTCCTGCCGGTCGCGCCCGCCGTGGCGCCCGTGGTGCCCTTCGCGCCGGTGGCTCCGGTCGCGCCCGCCGCTCGGCAGCCGGCCGCCTAGTCGTCGCTGTCCGGCTGCTCGATCTGCTGGGCGATGTACAGCGGCTCACCGAGCTTCTCGATCAGGTCGAGCTGGGTGTCCAGGTAGTCGATGTGCTGCTCCTCGTCGGCCAGGATCGACTCGAAGATGTTCGCCGAGGTGATGTCGCCCTTGGCGCGCATGACCTCGATGCCGCGGCGCAGCCGGTCGATCGCCTCGACCTCTACCTGCTTGTCCGCCTGGAACATCTCGGTGACCGTCTGCCCGACGCGGACGTGGAACAGCCGCTGGTAGTTTGGCAGCCCCTCCAGCAGCAGGATCCGGTCGGTGATCAGCTCCGCGTGCCGCATCTCGTCGAACGACTCGGACCGGGTGTAGCGCGCGAGCTTCAGCCAGCCGAAGTTGTCCTGCATCTTCGAGTGCAGGAAGTACTGGTTGATCGCGGTCAGCTCGCCGGTCAGCTGTTCGTTGAGGAACTCGAGGACCTCGGGGTCGCCCTGCATGGCAGCGCCGTCCTTCCGGGTGCGTACGTCGTTACGTCCGTGGGACGTGGGTGACGGGATGGCATCGGTGACACAGGTGTCGCCGGGCATCCTTCCACCGCCGCACCGCGCGATCCAGTAAGCGGACGATCACGTTCCGTGCCGGGGTCATGAGCACTGCGTCCGGTCTGTCACCATGGAGACATGGGCCAGTCCGAGCGTCGTGAGGGGGAGCTTCCCCCGGGCCAGCGGATCCAGCGGGGCTGGCCGGTCACGCACTACGGGCCGGTGCCGCGCTTCAAGCCCGACCGCTGGGAGTTCCGGGTCTTCGGCGCGACGGCCGACGGGGACAAGACCTGCTGGAACCACGAGGAGTTCTCCGCGCTCCCGTACGCCACGGTGGTGGCCGACTTCCACTGCGTCACCAAGTTCTCCATGCTCGGCATCGAGTGGGGCGGGGTCTCCACGTCGACCGTGGTCAAGCTGGCGCCGCCCGCCGACGACGTCACCCACGTCATGGTGTGGGCCGAGTACGGCTTCTCGTCCAACCTGCGGATCGAGGACTTCCTCGACGACAAGTCGATATTCGCCACCCACAGGGGCGGCGAGCCGCTGACCGCCGAGCATGGGTTCCCCGTGCGGCTGGTCGTGCCGGGGCTCTACGCCTGGAAGGGCCCCAAGTGGGTGCGCGGCGTGGAGTACATGACCGCCGACCGCCGCGGCTTCTGGGAGGAGCGCGGGTACCACAACCTCGGCGACCCGTGGCGGGAGCAGCGCTACTCCTACCAGGAGGAGCCCGGGGACGGCCCCGAACTCTGACCCGGCCCGCCGGACGTCCGCGCCGGCCTCAGGGCAGGCGCAGCTCCTTGAGCAGCTTGATGTCGGAGGCGTGGCCCTCCTGGCCGCCCGGCGTCTCGATGACGAACGGCACGCCCCGCGTCGCGGGATGGTGCAGCAGGCCGCGGAACGCCCCGGCGCCGATCCGGCCCGGCCCGATGTTCTCGTGGCGGTCGAGCCGCGACCCGCAGCCCGCCTTGCTGTCGTTGGCGTGCACCAGCTTGAGCCGGCCCTCGCGGTCAGCTCGTCCAGCAGCAGCCGCGGGCCGTCCGGCGCCGCCAGGTCGTGGCCGGCGGCGAACGCATGGCAGGTGTCCAGACACACGCCCAGCCGCGGATGCCGGTCCAGGGCGTCCATGTACGGGCCCAGGTCCTCGGCGAGCGAGCAGATCGACGCGCCCTGCCCGGCCGTCGGCTCCAGCAGCAGCCACGGGTCGTCCTCGTGCGTCAGCTCCGCCAGCAGCGGCCGCACCCGCTCGCGTATCTGCGCCAGAGCGACCTCCCGCTGCCGGCCGCCGGTCGCCGAACCGGTGTGCACCACCACGCCCAGCGCCCCGATCTCCCGGCCCCGGCGCAGCGAGTGCCGCAGCGAGGCGACCGACAGGTCCACCGTCGCCGGGGTGTGCGAGCCGAAGTTGATCAGATAGGGCGCGTGCACGTACGCGGGCACGCCCAGCTCCGCGCACCGGGTCCGGAACGCCTCGTCCTGCGCGGGGTTCCCCGGCCCGGTCGCCCAGCCGCGCGGGTTCGCCACGAAGACCTGGACGCACTCCGCGCCGATCTGCGCCGCGTACTCCAGGCCCCGGGCGGCCAGTCCGCCGGCGACCGGCACATGGCTGCCGACCGGGTTGCGCGCCGCGCCGCCGCCGTCCGCGCCCGCGTCGCCGGCGGCCCGCGCAGCCGCCCCGGGTACCTTCCCGCGTGCCATCGTGCTCAGCGCACCCAGAGGGTGATCGTGGCGCCCTTGGGCGCCTGGCCGCCGCCGTCCGGGGACTCGCTGAACACCGTGTCGCCGAAGAAGACGGTGATCACCCGCACGTCGAAGCCGGCGTCCTGCAGGATCTGCTTCGCCTCGTCCGAGTGCTTGCCCTTGACGTCGGGGACGTCCACCATCTGCTGGCCCTTGGACACGGTGATGGTCACCGTGTCACCGGTGCCCGCCTGGGCGCCGGCGCCGGGGGACTCCACGGCGACGGTGTCCTTGTCGGCCTTGTCCGAGTACACCTTGCCCGGCGCCAGGACGACCTTCAGCCCGGCGTCCTCCAGCGCCTGCTGGGCGTCGGCCACCGACTGGCCGACCACGTCCGGCACCTCGACCGGCTCGCCGCGCGAGACGGTGATCGCCACCGGCGTGCCCGGCGCGCGGCCGGCCGCGCCCGCCGGATCGGTGGAGACGACCTGGCCGTTGGGCACGTCCGAGCTGAACACCTTGGAGACGGTGCCCGGGGTCAGGCCGGCCGAGGACAGCGCCTTCCTGGCGTCGTCCAGCGACTTGCCGGTCACGTCGGGCACCTTGACCACCTGCGGGCCCTTGGACACCGTCAGCGTGACCGTCCCGTTAGAGCGGATCCGCCTGCCGGGCGCGGGGTCGGTGGAGATCACGCTGCCGCGCGGCACGTTCAGCGAGTACGCCTGCTTCACCGTGCTGTCCAGGCCGGCCGCCGACAGCTTCTTCTGCGCCTCGCCCTGCGGCAGCGTCAGCACGCCCGGCACCTTCGTGAACTGGCCGTCGCTGATGTACCAGACGCCGGCCCCGACACCGACCAGCGCCAGCAGCACCAGGAGCACGGTCAGCGGGCCGCGGCGGCCGCGCCGCGCCCGGGTCCCCGAGCCGGGGGCCGCGCCCGCGCCGGAGTGCTCAGGTTCCTGGCGCTCGGGCGGCGGCAGCAGCAGCCTGCTGGTGCGGTTGAGCGCCGGGTCCTCGCCGGCACCCGCCCCGGCCGGGGCGTCGGCGGCGTGGGAGGCCGGCACGGCGTCCGCGACGGGCAGCGGCACCACGCTGGTCCGCTCCTCCGACCCGGCCGGCACCGCGTCGGCCGGCGGGCGCAGCCGCATCTGCACGGTGCCCTCGTCGTTCCCGCCGCCCGCGCCGGGCGCCGCGGCGGCGGCCCGCGGGTCACCGGGCCGCCCGTCGAGCTGGTCCGCGGTCAGCTCCGCGCGGACCGCGCGCACCTCGGCCAGCATCTCCACCGCGTCCGCCGGGCGCTCCTCGGGGACGCGCGCCGACGCCCGGGCGACCAGGGCGTCCAGCCCCGGCGCGAGCGACGGCGCCAGCGCCGAGGGGGCCGGCACGTCCTCGTTGAGGTGCTGGTAGATCACCTTCATCGGGGTGTCGCCGGGGTACGGCTTGCGGCCGGTCAGCATCTCGTAGAGCACCAGGCCGCACGCGTACACGTCGCTGCGCTGGTCCACGGTGCCGTGCCCGATCTGCTCGGGCGCCAGGTAGGAGACGGTGCCCAGCAGGGCCCCGGTGGACGCGCTGGTCTGCGTGTCGACCGCCCTGACCAGACCGAAGTCGGCGACCTTCACCCGGCCGTCGTCCCCTATCAGGACGTTCTCCGGCTTCATGTCGCGGTGCACGAGACCGGCCCGGTGGGCGGCGCCGAGCGCGGCCAGCACCGGCTCCAGGATGTCCAGGGCCGCCCGCGGCTGCAGCGCGCCGCGCTCCCTGAGCACGTCCCGCAGCGTGCAGCCGGCGATGTACTCCATCGCCAGGTAGACGTAGGTGCCGTCCTGGCCCTGGTCGAAGACACCCACCACGTTCGGGTGGGCCAGCTTGGCGACCGCCTTCGCCTCGCGGATGAACCGCTCCACGAAGCCGGTGTCGCCGGCCAGGCCGGGGTGCATCACCTTCAGCGCGAGCACGCGGTCGAGCCGGGTGTCCACGGCCCGGTAGACCGTCGCCATCCCCCCGACGGCGATGCGGCCCTCGACCCGGTACCGCCCGTCGAGCACCTGCCCGACGAGCGGGTCCTGCACGCTGATGTCCACGACGCCCGATTCTACGAGTCCGGCTTGCCCCATCCGGCGGTACGCGCCCGCTCTGTGCCCCACCCGTGGCGATCCGGAACAATTCCGTGACCTGGACGACCTGGCCGGCCCCGGTGCGGCCGGCGGCCGTCCGGGGGCAGGTCAGCCGGGGACGGGGGCCGTCCGGGGGAGGCGTCAGAAGGCCGGGCGCTCGGGGTCGAGGTCCGCGGTGCCGTCCGCCGGGGAGGACGCCAGGGCGTGGTGGCGGCGGGGGATGCGGCCGGCCCGGTGGGCGAGCCGCCCGGCCGTGACGGCGTCCCGCATCGCCTGGGCCATCAGCACCGGCTCCCGGGCCCGGGTCACCGCGGAGGCCAGCATCACCGCGGCGCAGCCCAGTTCCATCGCCAGCGCCGCGTCCGAGGCCGTCCCCGCGCCCGCGTCCAGGATCACCGGCACGCCCGCCCGCTCGGTGATGAGCCGGAAGTTGTGCGGATTGCGGATCCCGAGGCCCGAGCCGATCGGGGAGCCCAGCGGCATGATCGCCGCGCACCCCACGTCCTCCAGCTTGCGCGCCAGCACCGGGTCGTCACTGGTGTACGGCAGCACCGTGAACCCGTCGTCCACCAACGTCTCGGCGGCGTCGAGGAGTTCGACCGGGTCGGGCAGCAGCGTCCGCTCGTCGGCGATGACCTCCAGCTTGACCCAGTCGGTGCCCAGCGCCTCGCGGGCCAGCCGCGCGGTCAGCACCGCCTCGCCCGCGGTGTAGCAGCCCGCGGTGTTGGGCAGCACCCGGATGCCGTGCGCGGCCAGCACCGACAGCACCGAGCCCTTCGTGGACGGGTCCAGCCGGCGCATCGCCACCGTGGTCAGTTCGGTGCCCGAGGCCAGGAGCGCCTGTTCCAGCACCTCCAGGCTGGGCGCGCCGCCGGTGCCCATGATCAGGCGGGAGGTGAACGCGGCGTCGCTGATCCGCAGCAGGTCGTCCATGGTCAGCCTCCCTGCACGGCGGTGAGGATCTCCACCCGGTCGCCGTCGGCCAGCGGGGTCGCCGCCCAGCGGGCGCGCGGCACGACCGTCTCGTTGACGGCGGCGGCCACCCCGGACGGAGCGGCGGTGAGCGAGGCCACCAGGGACTGCAGGACGAGCGGCGCGGCCAGTGCCCGCGGCTCCCCGTTGACGTGCACGGTGATCGTCATGCCGGCTGCTCCTGCCGTGCGGGGGTGAACCGCTGGGCGCCGAACGCCCGCGCGTAGGGCGGCAGTCCGCCGTCCGGAGAGGTCAGCACCTCGGCCATCGCGTCGCCGGTCACCGGGGTGAGCAGCACCCCGTTGCGGTGGTGGCCGGTGGCCAGCAGCAGGCCGTCCACGGCGGTGGCGCCGAGCAGCGGCGCGTTGTCCGGCGAGCCGGGCCGCAGCCCGGCCAGCATCTCGGTGAGCGGGAGTTCGGTGATGCCCGGCACCAACTCGTGGGCGTCCCGGAGCAGTTCGTAGACGCCGCCGGCGGTGACGGTGGTGTCCCAGCCGAACTCCTCGCTGGTCGCGCCCAGGACCAGCTCGCCGTTCTCCCGCGGCACCAGGTAGACATGGCTGCCGCGGACCACCGCGCGCACCGTGCGCGACAGGAACGGCGCGTGGCCCGCGGGGATCCGCAGCCGCAGGATCTGCCCCTTGACCGGGCGTACCGGCGGCAGCAGTTCGGGTGGCAGCCCGCCGATGCGGCCGCTCTCGCTGCCCGCGGCCAGCACGGTCCGCCCGGCCGCCAGCACCGTCCCGTCGTCGAGCACCACGCCCGTCGCGCGGCCGGCGGCCGTCCCGATCCGGGCCGCGGCCGCCCGGACGAAGGCCACGCCGGTGCGCTCGGCCGCCCGCAGCAGGGCCGCGGCCAGCCGCCGCGGGTCGACCTGGTGGTCGCCGTCCACCCGCAGCCCGCCGCGCACGCCCGGCGCGAGCAGCGGTTCCAGCCGGCGGCAGTCCCGGCCGCCCAGCCACTGCGACTCCAGGCCCAGCGACGTCTGGAACGCGTGCAGGTCCCGCAGATGCGCGCGGTCGTCCGCGTCCAGCGCGACCGCGAGCGTGCCGCAGCGGCGGTAGCCGGTGTCCAGGCCGGTGAGCTCCTCGAGCTCCCCGACGAACGCCGGATAGCGCTGCGCCGAGGCCAGGTTGAGGTCGAGCAGCGTCTGCTCGCCGTACTGCAGCTCGGTCACCGCGGCGAGCATGCCGGCGGCCACATGGGCGGCGCCGCCGCCGGGTGCCGGGTCCACGACTGCGGTCCGCAGGCCGCGTTGGGCGGCGCGCCAGGCGGTGACCAGCCCGATCAGGCCGCCGCCGACGACCAGGACGTCGGGAGCGGGGGCGGTGGGGGCGGTGGGGGCGGACGGGGCGGATGAAGGTGTGTGGCTGCGCGTCAACGCGCTCTCCCTTCGCCGGCATGACCCGGATCAGGTTCGTACGGTCGGCGGCCGGCCAGCCGCCCTCTCAGCCCGGTCCGCCCGGGCTCCCGCGTGTGCGGCACCCACCCTACCCCGCGGGCCGCGGCCCCGAACGGGCCCGGAACGGGGGCGGGGAGGCGCGGAACGGCGCGGGTCGGGAGGGCCGGCCGGGCGGAGAGCTACCGTGATCTCGTGAAAGAGCTGCACGCGGTGATCGTCGGCGCGGGAATGGCCGGCGTCCAGACCGCCCTGGAACTCCGCCAGCAGGGCTGGCGTTCGCCGGTGACGATCCTCGGCGCCGAACCGCACGCCCCCTACGACCGCCCGCCCCTGTCGAAGGCCGTCCTGCTCGGCGCCACCGGCGGCGACGCGCTCCTCGACGTCCGGTTCGACGTCGACTTCGCCGCCCTCGGCGTCGAACTGCGCCTGGGCGTCCACGCGCAGGCGCTGGAGGCTGCGGACCACCGGCTCGTCACCGACGCCGGGCCGGTCGGCTACGACCGGCTGGTGCTGGCGACCGGCGCGTACGCGGCGGCGCTGCCCGGCACCGCGGATCTGCCGGGCGTGTACCCGCTGCGCACCCTGGACGACGCCGCCGCGCTGCGCCCGGTGCTGGACGCCAAGCAGCGCGTCGTGGTGGTGGGCGCCGGCTGGATCGGCGCGGAGTTCGCCACCGCCGCCCGGCAGGCCGGCTGCGAGGTGACGGTCGTGGAGGCCGCCGAGCGGCCGCTGGCGGGAGTGCTGCCGGCGAGCGTGACGGCGCCCATGACCGGCTGGTACGAGGAGGCGGGCGTCGAGCTGCGCACCGGCACGCCGGTCGCCTCGGTCGAGCCGGGCGCGGTGCTGCTCGCCGACGGCAGCAGGCTGCCGGCCGCCGCGGTGGTGGTCGGGATCGGCGCCCGGCCGGCCACCGGCTGGCTCGCCGGCTCGGAGGTCGTCCTGGACGCGCGGGGCGCGGTACGGGCCGACGACCGGCTGCGCACCACCGCGCCCGACGTGTACGCGGTCGGCGACTGCGCCTCCTTCCCGTCCGCCCGCTACGGCGAGCGGATGCTCATCCACCACTGGGACAACGCCGTGCAGGGCCCCCGGACCGCGGCGGCCAACCTGCTCGGCGGGGACGTCGCCTACGACCCGGTGCCGTACTTCTGGTCCGAGCAGTTCGGCCGGTTCGTGCAGTACGCCGGGCACCACGACGGGGCCGACCTGATGCTGGGCCGCGGCGACCCGTCGGGGCCCGCCTGGTCGGTGGTGTGGCTGCGGGAGGGCCGGCTGGTGGCGGTCCTCGCGGTGGGCCGCCCGCGCGACATGGCGCAGGCCCGCAAGCTCATCGCCGCCTCGGCCGCGCTGGACCCGGTGCTGGCCGGGGACCCGGCGGTGCCGCTGAAGGCCGCGGTGCGCTGACGCCGGCGCGGGCCCCCGGGGGACCGCCCCCCGGACGGCGGGCGGTTCGGCGGTGTGCCGCAGCGGTTGTCGGCGCAAGATGGCACCCTGGGCCTGTGACTGTTTTCTCGTCGGTTGACGCACACATCGACGCACTGGTCCCCTCCTGGCTCACCCTGCCGGAGGTCGCCGAGCGTCTCGATCTCGAAGTGACCCGGATCCGGCCGCTGATCAAGGAAGGGCAGCTCATCGCGGTCCGCCGCGGTGAGAACAAGGCGCTGATGGTCCCCAGGGACTTCATCGGTGACGGAAAGATCATCAAGGGCCTGACGGGCACCCTCACCGTCCTGAAGGACGACGGCTTCACGGACGAGGAGGCGCTGGAGTGGCTCTTCACCGCTGACCCGACCCTGCCCGGCACCCCCGTCCAGGCACTGCGCGAGAATCGCGGGACCGAGGTGAAGCGCCGCGCGCAGGCGCTCGCCGTGTAGCCCGACCTTCTGGGGGGAGCCCGATGAGCGCCACGGCACGCGAGCAGCTCGCCGACGCCCGTCTGTACCTGTGCACCGACGCCCGCGCCGAACGCGGCGACCTCGCCCGGTTCGCGGACGCGGTGCTCGGCGCCGGTGTGGACGTCATCCAGCTCCGCCAGAAGGGCATCGAAGCCCGCGAGGAACTCGCCGCGCTCGCCGTGCTGGCGGCCGCCTGCCGCCGGCACGGGCGGCTCCTCGCGGTCAACGACCGCGCCGACGTGGCGCACGCGGCCGGTGCGGACGTACTGCACCTGGGGCAGGGCGACCTGCCGGTGCCGGCCGCGCGCGCCCTGCTCGGCGACGAGGTGGTGATCGGCCGCTCCTGCCACGCAGAGCCGGAGGTCGACGCGGCCGCCGCCGAAGTGGGCGCGGACTACTTCTGCACCGGACCGGTGTGGCCGACCCCCACCAAGCCCGGCCGCCCGGCGCCCGGCCTCGACCTGGTCCGCTACGCCGCGGGCCTGGGCACCCGCCCCTGGTTCGCCATCGGCGGCATCGACCTGGACAACGTCGGCCAGGTCCTGGACGCCGGCGCCCGCCGGATCGTGGTGGTCCGGGCGATCACCGAGGCCGCCGACCCGGCCGCCGCCACCGCCGCGCTGGCCGCCGCGGTCAGATCCGCGGCCTGACCCGCCCTAAGGCCCGCCACCAGGCGTTCCCGCCGCCCGCCCTGCCGACCGGCCGCGGGCCGCGTATTGTCCACCAGGTGGACGGGAATCGGGCCGAGGCGGGCATATCGGCCCGCCCGGTCACCCACGGTCGCCGACCGAGGTTAGCCTGCAGACATGGCTCTGGGGACTTCATCCACTCGCACCGACCGGGCGGTCACGATTCGTGAGCTGCTCGCCGGCGGCGGGCGCTCGTACTCGTTCGAGTTCGCCGCGCCCAAGACCGAGAAGGGCGAGCGGACCCTGTGGAACGCGATCCGCCGGATCGAGGCGGTGGGCCCGACCTTCGTGTCGGTGACCTACGGCGCCGGCGGCTCCTCACGCGAGGGCACGGTCCGCGCCACCGACCGGATCGTCTCCGACACCACGCTCACCCCCTGCGCGCACCTGACCGCCGTCAACCACTCGGTGGCCGAGCTGCGCAACATCATCGGGCAGTACGCCGACGCCGGGATCCGCAACATGCTGGCCGTCCGCGGCGACCCGCCGGGCGACCCCATGGGGGAGTGGGTCCCGCACCCGCAGGGCCTGACCTACGCCGCCGAGCTGGTCCGGCTGATCAAGGAGTCCGGCGACTTCTGCGTGGGCGTCGCGGCGTTCACCGAGATGCACCCGCGGTCCACCGACCCGGCCGAGGACACCCGCCACTTCATCGAGAAGTGCCGGGCCGGCGCGGACTTCGCCATCACCCAGATGTTCTTCGACGCGGACGCGTACCTGCGGCTGCGCGACCGGGTCGACGCGGCCGGCTGCACCGTCCCGATCATCCCCGAGGTGATGCCGGTGACCAACGTCCGGCAGATCGAGCGGTTCTCCCAGCTCGGCAACGCGCCCTTCCCGCCCGAGCTGGCCGATCGCATCCTCGCGGTGCAGGACGACCCGGCCGCGGTGCGCGAGATCGGCATCGAGTTCACCACCGAGATGTGCCGGCGTCTGATGGCCGAGGACATTCCCGGGCTGCACTTCATTACTCTTAACCACTCCACCGCATCGCTGGAGATCTACGAGAACCTCGGACTCCACCAGCGGGCCGCGTGACACCCTAGGGGCGAGGAGGTGAGCAGCACGTGGGCTACTCCATGCTCTACGTCGCGTTCGGCATCGTCGCACTGTGGCTGCTCGGCGAAGTGCTGCTGCAGTACAAGGCGCGGTTGCGCTGGCGGCTGCTCGCCTTCACCGGCTTCCTCGGCGTGGCCGCCGGCGTCTACGAGCGCCAGATCGTCCTGATCCTGCTGGGCGCGGTCGCGTTCGGCACCGGGCAGACCTTCGTCACCCTGTCCTACAAGCGCGGCTTCTCCACCGGCTGGGCGCTCGGCGGGCGTCCCGGCTCCAGCCGCCGCCGCAGGGGCGCCGGAGCGCGCGTCGCCGACCCGGTCCTGGAGGTCACCCCGGTCGAGCCGTCCCACGAGGCGGCCGGCCCCGCGGGGCAGGACGTGCTGACCGGCGAGCAGGACCAGCACACGCAGATCTACCAGCCCGTCCCGATGCACGACGACAGCGGCGAGTACCCGCAGTACGACGGCCCGCCCTCGTACACCGCCGACCCGTACACCAGCGGCGGCTACGAGGGGTACGGCGCCCAGGGCTACGACGGCTGGGGCGGCGGCGCGCCGCCGCCGGCCGCGGCCGGCGCCTCCTACGACTCCGGTTCCTACCAGGGCGGTCACGGCGGCGGCTACGACCCGTCCGGCGGCTGGGGCGCCGAGCAGGACTACGGCCAGGGCGGCTACCAGCAGCCCGCCGCCGCCTCCTACGACCAGGGCTACGGCGGCTACGGCGACGGAGGTTACGGCCAGCACGGCACGGGGGACTGGACGCCGCAGCCGCCCTCCCCGCAGCCCGACCAGCCGGGTGGCTCCTACCCGGGCCAGCAGCAGCCCGCGGCCGACCCGTACGCGGCGTACGGCTACGACCCGCAGGCGCAGCCGTACATCCCGCCGCAGCCGCAGCAGCCGCCGTACGAGCAGCAGCAGCCGGCGCAGCAGCATCACTACGCCGACCCGTACGACCCCTACCGGTACTGATTCCCCGGCCGAGGCCCTACGGCTGCCGGACCGGCAGCCGGGCCGCCGCCGTCCCCATGCCGGCCGGGGCGGCCGTCCATGCGGGGCGGACGGCCGCCGCCGCGGCGGCGCGGGGGAAGTCCCGCCGCAGCGCGGTCTCGGTGTAACGCCCGGAGTTCCGGTGCCAGTTGACGATGCCCGCCATCCAGTCGCGCAGTTCCTGCACATAGCCGAGCAGCACCTCGCGGGCCCGCTCGTCCAGCGCGAACTCCTCGAACAGGGCGGGCAGCTGGACGTCGGTGATGTGCCGGAACTCGGCCAGCCTGGCCGCCAGCAGGTCGGCGACCACGTCCATCGCCTGCTGGGGCTCGCAGTCCAGGAAGTTCTGCACCACCAGGACCGCGTTGTGGATCTCGCCCTCGTACTCGATCTCCTTGCGGTACGAGAAGACGTCGTTGAGCAGGCAGGCGAAGTCCGCGGCGGCCTGCTCCATGCCCCGCACGGGGCGGGAGCGGTAGACCTCGTCCGGCAGGACGTCGCCGTGGCCGATCCTGGACAGGCTCATCGTCAGCCCGGAGCCGAAGGTCGCGCGGCGCATCTCGATGTAGTCCACCGGGTCCGGCACCCGGTTCTGCTTCTGGTTGGCCACCTCCCACACCCAGCTGTCGCACATCTCCTCGACCGCGGTCCGGAAGCGGCGCCGCGACGGGCCGTCCATCCGCCCCGCGGTGCGCCGCCACAGGTCGTCCAGCCCCCGCTCCAGCGCGGTCTGCGGCGGCGGCACCGGGCCCCCGTCCAGCGGCATGAAGAGCCGGAAGCGCTCGGTGGCCGCCTTGGCGCCTGCCAGGCCCGCGGCGCCCCGGCCGAAGACGACCGGGTAGTAGTCGTCGCCGTAGGTGCCCCAGGCCAGCCAGTCCGTGGTCAGGCCCAACTGCTCGGCGTCGGCGGCCGGATGGATGCCGGCCGCGCACAGCGCCAGGTCCTGGTCCGCCAGCTTGCCGGCGTTCCACAGCCCGCCCGGCACCGGGAAGCCGGGCTCGGGGCCGAGCAGGCCCGTCTCCCGCGCCCACCCGAGGTTGTGCGCGCGGGCGGCGTCCAGGTGCGGGTTGAGCGTGAGCGGGAACGGCATCGGGATCTCGGGGAGTGCCATGGCGTCTGCGGGCCGGTGCGGGGCGTGCGCGTAGGACCGGGCGCGCTGCGGCATCGTGGCGGCCAGCGACAGCAGGATCTGCGCGGCGGAGGTGCCCAGGCCGGACGGGCCGGGCAGCGCGGGCGCCGAACCGGCGCCGCCCTGCGCGCCGTTCATGTAGCGGCTGGAGCGCAGGTGCCACTCGTGCCCGCCGGACTGCCAGTCCTGGAGTCCCTTGACGTACGCGGCGACGTCCAGCCGCTCCTGCGGCCCCAGGCCGAACTCGGCGAACAGCGGCTCCACTTCGGTGACCGCGGTGTGCTCGAACTGCTGGAGGCGCGAGGTCAGCAGGTCGTTGACGCGTTCCGCGGCCTGCTGCGGGCTCAGCCCGAGGAAGCGCTCCAGCACCAGGACGGCGTTGGCGAGTTCGCCCTCCTCCTCGGTCTCGCGCTGGTACGAGAACAGGTCGTTGCGCAGGTGGACGCCGTCGGCGAACGTGTCGCGCAGCACCCGCATCGGGCGCGCGGCCGCGACGGCGTCCGGGACCTCGGCGCCGGCCGCGTGCTCGACCAGGTTCGCCGACCAGGGCGCGCCGCCGACCTTGCGCCGCATCTCGATGTACTCGATCGGGTTGGAGACCCGCCCCGCGCTGATGTTGGACAGCTCCCAGAGCGACTCCTCCAGCAGATGCCGGGTGCTCTCGTGGAACCGCCGCCGCCAGCCCTCGGACATCGACGGCACGGTCCTGGCCCACAGGTCGGCCAGGCCCGCCTCGACCTGGTTGACCGGCTCGGGCACCTCCTGGTCCGGGTCGACCGGCATGAACGCCGGGAGCCGGTCCAGATACGCCCTGGCGCCGGCCATGTCGCGGCTGCGCTTGAAGATGTCGAGGAAGTGGTCGTCGAAGAAGAACACCCACACGTACCAGTCGGTGACCAGGTCGAGTTCGGGCCCCGAGGCGTCGGGGTGGGTGTAGGCGCACAGCAGCGCGTAGTCGTGCGCGTCGAGGTCGGCCTCCTCCCAGATGCCCGACCCCTCCAGCATGTTCATCGCGCGGGCCCAGCGCTTGGTGTGCTCCCTGGCCTGCTCCAGATGCGGGTTGATGCGCGCTGGGTACGGCACGTAGAAGCGGGGGAGCTGGAACGGCTGCGGCATGGCGGTCGGGCCTTCCCGGTCGGCGATCACAGGCCGCTTTCACGCTAGGCCGCGCAAGCCGGGCACAGCAGGGCTCAACGGGCTTTTCCGCCCGATGGGTTGAACCGCGCCGCCGGGTGGTTAACGATCTTGAGGAAGGCGAAGGGACGGGCGGTGCGCGGCCGTTCCGCGGGGGCTGCCGCGGGTGACGCGTCCGGCAGCGCGTCGCTACCTGCTGCCGCCCGGGCCGCCCGCGATCAGGTCCGCGACGATCGCCCCTGACATGCCCGCGTGCGGCAGGCCGCCGCCCGGGTGGGCCCAGCCGCCCACCAGGTACAGGCCCGGCACGGCGGGGACGTTGCCCGGCCGCAGCAGGGCGCCGCCGGCACCCGCCAGCGCGGGGGCGGGCACCGAGCCGCCGGGCGCACCGGTGTCGCGCGCGGTGTCCGCGGGGGTGCGGACCTCCCGCCACATCTCCCGTTCCCGCAGGCCCGGCACGGCCGCCTCGGCGGCCTCGACCATCCGCTCGGCGAACGCGGCCGCGGCCCCGGGCGCGTCCCAGTCCAGGCCGCGGACGCCGTCGTCGGGGGCGCCGGGGTCGCCGGGGTCGTGGCAGGGCACGGTCGCGACCAGCGTCACCGCCTCGTGCGCGTCGTCCGGCCGCGTCGCCGGGTCGTCGGGGCGCAGCACGGTCACCGTCAGGGCTCCGGCCGGCGGCAGCGGCCGTCCGCGCCGCGGCCCGAACACCCACTCCGCCTCCGCCGCGCGGTCCGCCGCGTGCACCACCGTGCGGTGCACCGTGCCGGCCGGGCGGGCGCCGCGCAGCGCCAGATGCACCGTGCAGCGGCCCGGCTCGCCCAGCGGGCCCCGGTACGGCGCCGCGTCCCGGCCGGCCCCCGCCTGCTCCGGCGGCAGCACGCCGTCGGCGTACAGCGCGGGCAGCGGGGCGCCGGCGACCACCACGTCGGCCGGAACGCTGCTCCCGCCGGCGAGGACGACGCCCGCGGCCCGGCCGCCCTCCCGCAGCAGCCCGGTCACCGCCGAGTCGAAGCGGAACTCCACCCGGCGCTCCCGGCAGCGCTCGTACAGCGCCTCCGCATAGGCGCGCATCCCGCCGCGCACGTACCAGACCCCGAACGTCTGCTCCAGGTACGGCAGGACGGCCGCCGCGGCGGGCGCCGTGCGCGGGTCGAGCCCGTACGCGAGCGCCCAGCTCTCCAGCAGCGCCCCCAGGCCCCCGCCGCCGAGCTCCGCGGCGGCGACGCCGGCCAGCGTCGGTGGCGTGGCGCGCCGGAACAGGCCGCGCCTGGTGGCCGGGTAGGGGTCGCGGGCCTGGGCGGCGGGGTCGTGCAGCACGTCCTCCAGCAGGGGCCTGCGGGTGACCTCCCACACCTCGCGGGCCCGCACCATGACCTGGCTCCAGCGCTCCCCGCTGCCCGTGCCGAAGGCCGCGTCCAGCGCCTCGACGACGCCGGAGCGGGACGCGTTGGGCAGGGTCACCTCGGTGCCGCCGGCCACGATGTGGCGGGCCGCCGGGTCGACCTGCTCCAGGCCGACGACGTCCTCCAGGGACTTCCGGCCGGTCTTGACGAACAGGTCCCGCTGCACCGCCGGGAGCAGCAGCAGGCCGGGGCCGGTGTCGAAGCGGAAGCCGTCCCGGGCGCACACCCCGAGCGCGCCGCCGTAGGTGTCCGACCGCTCGTGCAGCACCACCTGGTGGCCGCCGGTGGCGAGCCGGGCCGCCGCCGCCATGGACGCCGTTCCCGCGCCGATCACCGCAATCCGTGCCATGGCCAGGACTGTAGCGGCGGGCGTGCGGTCAGGTGGCCGCCGGGGCCCTGGTGGCGCCGCTGCCGTCCGGGCCCGCGCCGCCGCCCCGCCAGCCGCCCCGCGAGCCGCCGCCCGTGCGGCGGCGCTCCTTCCTGCGGCGGTGGAAGCGGCGGATCCGCGAGAACAGGAAGACCACCGCGGCCAGCCCCAGCACCAGCAGCGTCGCGGCGAGGGCCGCGGCCACCACCGGGTGGAAGAGGGCGAGCACGACGATCGCGGCGACGCCCAGGTCCTCCACGGTGCTCAGCACGATGTTGCTCACCGGCTCGGGCGAGGTGTTGACCGCCATCCTGGTGCCGGCCTTCACCAGATGGCTGGCCAGCGCCGTCGACCCGCCGATCGCGCCCGCCGCCAGCTCCGGCAGCGACCCCTGGTGCCCGGCCAGCAGGGCCGCCACCACCGCGCCGGCCACCGGCCGGACGAAGGTGTGCACCACGTCCCACACCGAGTCGACGTACGGGATCTTGTCGGCGACCACCTCGCACAGGAACAGCACGGCGGCGGCCACCAGTACGTCGGTGCGCTCCAGCGACGGCGGCACCTCGTCGCTCACCCCCGTCGCCCCCAGCAGCCCCATCAGCAGCACGACCGCATACGCGTTGATGCCGCTGGCCCAGCCACTGGTGAACACGAGGGGGAGGACGGACATGGCTGCACCCTAGGCCCTGGGTGTCCGGCAAGGTGCCCATGGCTGAGTATCCGTACCTAGGCGCAGGGTTGAGTACCCGCACGGATGGGCGCGACCTGCGCAAACAGGGAGAGTGGTAGGGCGGACGGGCCGACGGCCAGCACCGCCGACACGGGGCGGCGGTTCACCGGGGCGCGTTCGCGAACGGGGGTTGTACGGGGGAAGCGTTGCTCCGGGCCGGCCGGGCGGTCATCGGGCCGGGCCGGGCCGGAGCAGCACTCTCGGGCGCCTGCAGCGCTCAGGTGCGGGCGGCCGCGCCCGCGCCACCGCCGACCCGGCCCTGCAGCAGCAGCGACAGCGCCGCGTGCACCTCGTCGAGGCTGCGCTCCGGCTGGAACGCCTGCCAGTCCAGGGCGGCGACCAGCACCATGCCGAACAGCGCGGACGCGGTCAGCGGCACATCCGTCTCCGGGCTCACCTCGCCCGCCTTCACGGCCTCGCCCAGCACCTGCTCCACGACGGCCACCGCCTCCTGGCGGACCGTCATCAGCGTGTCCTGCCAGGTGCGGTTGGTGCGCCACAGCTCCGCCACGTACAGCTGCGTGAAGGACGGGTTGCGGACGATGAACGTCAGCCCCGCCCGGATCATCGCGTCCAGCGCGTCCACCCGGCTGCCGCCGCCCGCCGCGGTCTCCTCCTCGGCCCGGCGCAGGGACACCGTGAGCCGCCCGACGCCGTGCCGGAGCAGCTCCTCGAACAGATCGTTCTTGCTGGCGAAGTTGTAGTAGACGGTCCCCTTGGCGACGCCCGCCCGTTCGGCGATCTCGTCGACCGTGGTGGCGGAGAAGCCCTGTTCGGCGATGAGGGTGACGGCGGCCTCGTAGAGCTTGCGCCGGGTGGCCTCGCGACGTGCGGTGGTCATGGACCCGATTCTGCCGCCCGAACCCGTGCCCGTACGCACCATCCGCGACCCGTGGGGCGTTTGCGCAGGTCAGGGCGATTGTCAGTGGTCGGCCCCACTATGGGCGTACGGAGACAGGAGGCCCGTCATGGCAAGTCCCGTCAGCGACATCCACCCCGTGCTGCGCCGCGCCGCCGCGTCGCCCGCCGCCCTCGACCTGCTCACCCAGGCGCACGTCGGCCTCGAGGAGGCCGCGGCGCTGCAGGCTCCGCACGAGCGCTACGCCACCGCCCACCTCGCCGCGCTGCGCACCGCGGCGGCCGTCCTCGCCGTGCGCGGCCGCCCCGAGGACACCGGCCGGCGCCGCCGCCGGATCCGCAGCGTGTGGGAGGTGCTGCCGGAGATAGCCCCCGAACTGGCGGAGTGGAGCGCGCTGTTCGCCGCCGGCGCCGAACGCCGGGCCCGCGCCGAGGCCGGCATAGCCGGCGCCGCAGGCCCGCGGGACGCGGACGACCTGATCCGGGCGGTGTCGATGTTCCTGCGCCTGGTCGAGCGGATGCTGCTGCTGCGCCCGGCCTTCCAGAACGAGCCCCCGGCGGGCGCGGTGCCTCCCGCGGCGGGCTGACCGCGCCCCGGGCGGTGAGGTGCGGCCCCGGGCGGTGACGTGCGGCCCCGGGCTGACCTGGGCCGCACCTTGCCCCGGTCCCGCGCGCGGCAGGCCCTAGAGTTGGAGCCGACCGTTGTGCCCAGCCGTACGCCGTCCGCGAGGAGAGCCGCCCGCCATGTCCCGTGAAGGAGGGGTGGACCCGATCCGCCCCCGTGCCAGCCTCCGTACCGCCGTGGTGTGGGAGGTCCTGCGCGGCGCGCTGGAACGGCGGGCCAAAGCCGCGGACCGCCCGGTGCTCGACGTCCTGGACACCGGCGGCGGCACCGGGAACTTCGCCGTGCCCGTCGCCCGGCTCGGCCACCGCGTCACCGTCGTCGACCCCAGCCCGGACGCGCTGTTCGCCCTGGAGCGGCGGGCCGCCGAGGCCGGCGTGACCGACCGGGTCACCGGCGTGCAGGGCGACACCCACGGCCTGCTCGGCACCGTCCCGGCCGGCGGGTACGACGTGGTGCTGTGCCACGGCGTGCTGGAGTACGTCGACTACCCCGGCGAGGAGCTGCGGAACGTGGCGGGGACGCTGCGCCCCGACGGCGCGCTGAGCCTGCTCGCGGCCGGCCGCGGCGGCGCGGTGCTGGCCCGCGCCCTGGCCGGGCACTTCGCCGAGGCCCAGTACGCGCTGACCGACCCCGACGGGCGGTGGGGCGCCGGGGACTCGCTGCCGCACCGCTTCACCGCGGAGGAGCTGACCGCGCTGGTCGGCGACGCCGGCCTGCGGGCCACCGCCGTGCACGGCGTGCGGGTGTTCTCCGACCTCGTGCCCGGTGTGCTGGTGGACACCGAGCCGGGCGCCCTGGACGCGCTGCTCCGGCTGGAGCTGGCGGCCGCCGAGGAGCCCGGTTTCCACGCCGTCGCGACGCAGCTGCACGTGCTCGCCGAACGCGGCTGAACCAGGGCCGAACGGGTGGACGCGGCCGTCCGGCCGCCCGCTCCGGTTGCGCCCGCGGGCGGGCCCCGGGAGACCCGCCGGAGGGGAGTCCGTCACACGCCGCCCACAGCCGCATTCGTGACCGTATGCTGGCATGACGTAAGGGCGGACGGGGAAGGACAGCCCCGTCGGACAAGGCGCAGTGGGGCGGGTTTCACCGGGGCGATTCCCTGCCTATCCTGAAAGGGTCGGACCGGTCGTCTCGCGCGACCGACGAGTAGGAGGTCGCCGTGCCGCTCTCGGAGCATGAGCAGCGCATGCTCGAGCAGATGGAACGGGCGCTGTACGCCGAAGATCCCAAGTTCGCGTCTGCGCTCGAGGGAAGCGGCCTGCGCACGTTCACCCGCCGCCGCGTGTACCTGTCGGTCGCGGGCTTCCTCATCGGGATCGGCCTGCTCATGGGCGGCATGGTCGCCAAGCAGACCTGGGTGAGCGTCGTCGGATTCCTGGTCATGCTGGCCTGCGCGGTGCTGGCGGTCACCGGCTGGCGCCGGGCCTCCCGCCCGGGAGAGCAGCCGCCGGCCGCGCCTGGACGCGGCCGTATCGGACGCCGCGGCCACCCGCACCCGCCGCGCCGCGGCAAGGTGATGGACCGCATCGAGGAGCGGTGGCAGCGCCGCCGCGACGAGCAGGGCCAGTGACCGCCTGAGCTCCCGCCGGGAGCCTTCGCGCGGATCCCTGCCCTCGGACCGTTGAAAGACCCCGAAAGGGCCCGCCTGCACAGGCGGGCCCTTTCGCGTGCCGTACGGGGTGTCCTGGGCCTCGTACCGCCTGTCCTGGGCCCCGTCGCGGGTCTCGCCCGCGACGGGCGAGGGCCCACGAGGGCCGAGGCGCTGCCGGCCCTGTGCCCCGCGGCGCCCCGGCCGCCGTCCGGTCGGCGTGGGGCTGCGCGACCGAGGCCCCGCGCCCGGTCAGGACGCGGGGCCTCGGTCAGGACGCGCGGGCCGTACGGACGCGGGGGCCCGTCAGGACGACGCGGTGCTGCGGCGCCGGAGCGGGGCGCTGAGGCGCCCGAACCGGGTGGAGACGCGCTGGGTGAACCCGTTCCAGCGGGCCGAGACCGCCCAGACCATACGGGCCGAGGAGCGCGGCAGCAGCAGCGCCCGCAGCCGGGTGCCGCGGGAGGCCGACGCATGGAGCCCCTTGCGGACCCGGTGCACCTCCGCGGCCAGCCCGGGCGTCGGCCGCGGGTTGGGCGCGTACAGCGTCCGCTCCACCGCGCCGGCCAGCGCCGCGGCCGCCGTGGCCGCCTCGCCGGTGAGCCGGCCCTCCTCCACCAGCCGGGCCGTCGCCCGGCGCGGGGTCTCCGACTCGTCGGGGAGGATCCCGTAGTCCCAGCCGGTGTCCATCAGCTCGCGCCATGCGGACAGCGTCAGCCCGTCGGCCTTGCCGCGGCCGCCGCCGAGCCGCCTGGCCCGCAGCCTGCTGCGCCACAGCAGCGGCGTGATCGGGATGCTGACCACCAGCAGGGCCAGCACCGCGTACAGCGCGATCTGTCCCGCGTTGCCGCCCGAGCCGCCGCCGGCCGCCGCGGAGGGCAGCGTGCAGTCGGCCTGTGCGCGGTGGTCGGGGGCGCAGCTGTCGGTCTGCGACGGCTGCGCCGCGGGGGCGGTGGTGCTGCCGTGGGGTGCGGTGTCCGTCGTGCTGTCGCCGCCGGTCGGCGTGTTCGACGCGGTGTAGGCCGGTGCCGAGCCGCGGTACGGCGTCGGCTCGAACCGCGTCCAGCCCACACCCTCGAAGTACAGCTCCGGCCAGGCGTGCGCGTCCTTGAGCCCGACCGTCATCTTGCCGTCCGCGCCCTGGGAGCCGGGCGTGAACCCGATCGCGACCCTGGCCGGGATGTGCAGGGTGCGGGCCATCGCCGCCATGGTGAAGGCGAAGTGGACGCAGAAGCCCTCCTTCGTCTGCAGGAAGCGGGCGATCGCGTCGACGCCGGTCCCGGCCTTGGCCTCGGTGTTGTAGACGAAGTCGCCGGACGTGAAGAACCGCTGGAGGTCCAGCGCCCGCTCGTAGTCGTTGGTGGCGTTCTTCGTGACGCTGAGCGCGGTCTGCGCGACCACCGGCGGCAGCGACTTGGGCACCTGGGTGTACTCGTCGGCGATCCGGCCGGTCGCCTGGGGCGCCGCCGCCAGCTGCGCGGCGGTCGGCATGACCTGCATGCTCGTCACCGAGTAGCGCACCTCGGAGGTGGTCTGGCCGTGCTGCCCGATCACCATCCGGCCCTCGGGCTGGAACTTCCAGTTGCCCGGCGCCTGGACGTTCAGCGCGGGGAACGGCATCGGCAGCAGCCCCTGGCTGTAGCCGGAGTCGACCTGCACCTCGGTGGTGACCGGCTTGAACTTCACGTCCGACGCCATGCCCTGCGGCTGCGGCAGCTGCGGCGGGATGTCCTCGACCGGGCGGTCGGAGGGCGTCCACTCCTTGCCGTCGAACTTGTCCAGGGCCGCGATCCGCAGGTACATCCCCGGCAGGTCGGTGGAGTCGGTGCGGTAGCTGAGCACCTCGCGGTTGTCGGGCTGGTTGAGGTTGTCCTGGAGCGCGGCGACCAGGTTGACCGAGCCGGATCCGCGGCCGCCCCCGCCGCCCGAACCCCCGCCGTGGCGGGTGGGGTCGAGCAGGCCGTTGCCCAGCGCGGGCAGCACGGCCGGCGCGATCAGCGCGATGCCCAGGGCCATCGCCCCGATCCGCCGCCCGGTGCGCACCGGTGCGGTGGCCGAGCCGCCCGCCGCCGCGGGCCCGGCCCAGCCGCCCGGCGCCGGACTGCCGCCGAACACCCGGCCCCAGCGCGACAGGCGGTCCCGGCCCTCGGCCAGGAGCAGCAGCAGGTAGCCGGCGGCGGCGATCATGAAGTACGGCCAGGCGCCCCCGCCGTCGTCCAGGCCGGCGGCGACCGAGTACAGCGCCAGCAGCGGCAGTCCCGCCGGGGCCGCGCTGTTGTAGGTCACGGCGATCGCGTCGACCGCCAGCGCGACCACCAGCGTCCCGCCGATCAGCAGCAGCCGGATGCCCGGCGTGACGGGGGCGGGGATGGCGAAGTTGCCGACGTCGTCGAGCCCGCCCTGCAGCACCTGGCCCAGCTCGCGGACGGCCGCCGGGCCGGGGACGATGCCGCCCAGCGTCTGGTGCGGCGCGAACGTCATGGTCAGCACGATGAACGAGACCAGCGCCTGCACCAGCACGGTCAGCGGCCTGGCCAGCGGGATGCGCCGGGCCACGGCGCCGACGCCGGCCTGCAGGGACACGTACAGCAGCGCCCGCAGGAGCCAGCCGCTGGTGGCGGTCAGCGGCAGCAGCGCCGCCGCGGCCATCATCGAGGCGAGCGCCCCGAAGACCGTCAGACGTGCCCGGCCGCTCATGGCCTCGCCCCCGCTTCGCGCCGCTCGCCCGCAGACTCCTCGCCGGACCGGTAGCGGTCCGCCTGCCGCCACAGTTCCGGCAGCGGCTGCCCGGGCCGCACCGCCACGACCGTCCATCCGGCCTCGCGGAGCATCTGCACCGCGTGCTCGGTGGTGTCCGGGTCCTCGGGGTCGGTGAGGGCGGCCTCCGGCACGTCGAAGCGGCCGGCCGCCTCCCGGGTCAGCCAGTCGTCGCTGTCCAGCACGAACGCCACCGCGCCGCCGGCCCGTTGGCGCATCCGGCCCAGTATGGTCGCCTGCTCCTCGTAGATGTCGCCGAGGAACGCCACCAGCAGGCCCTCGGTGCCGCTGCGCAGCGCCTCGTAGGCGGCCGACAGGTCCTCGCCGTCGGAGTGCTCGACGACGGCCAGGGTGTCCAGCAGCAGCCCGGCCATGTCCGAGGAGTCGCCGCTGAAACCACCGCCGCCCTCGGGGCCCGGCACGCTGCTGCCGGTGTCGGTGAGCAGGCGCACCGCGAAGCCGCGCTCCAGCATGTGGGTGGCGACCGAGGCGGCGCCGGAGACCGCCCACTCGAACGCCGAGTCCGGGCCGGCGCCGAAGTAGGCGCCCTGCCGGGTGTCCAGCAGCACCGTGCAGCGGGCCCGGTTGGGCTGCTCCTCGCGCCGCACCATCAGCTCGCCGTACTTGGCGGTGGAGCGCCAGTGCACCCGGCGCAGGTCGTCGCCGTGCCGGTAGCCGCGCGGGATCACGTCGTCGTCGCCGGCCAGGGCCAGCGCCCGGGTGCGGCTCTCGCCGTACCCGGACGACTCCCCGGCCAGCCGGACCGGGGGCAGCGGCTCGACCCGCGGCACCACGGTGAGCGTGTCGTACGCGCTGAACGAGCGGGTCAGCTCGACCATCCCGAACGGATCGGTCAGCCGCAGTTGCAGCGGTCCCAGCGGGTAGCGGCCGCGCAGGTCGGAGCGGACCCGGTAGGACACCTCGCGGTGGCCGCCCGGCTCCACCCGGTCCAGCACGAACCGCGGGCGGGGCCCGAGCACGTACGGCACCCGGTCCTGCAGCATCAGCAGGCCGGAGGGGATCCGGGAGACGTTGTCGATCCGCAGGTGGACCCGGGCCTCGGACATCGCCGGCACCCGCGACGGCGCCAGCCGGCGGCTGCCGGCCACCCGGTAGCGGGTGCGGTACAGCACCGCGACGCACACCAGCGGCAGCACCGCGAGCAGCAGCCCCACCCGCAGCAGGTCGGACTGGCCCAGCACGTAGGCGCACACCGCGGCGGCCAGCCCCGCGGCCACGAACGAGCGGCCGCGGGTGGTGAGCCCGCCGAACGCCGAGCGCAGCCCGCCGCCCTGCTGGGCCCCGCCGGATGTGGGAGCACCCGGCTGCGGGCCGCCCGGGGGCGGCGGCAGGGGCGCCGACATCACAGGCCCCGCGTGCCGGGCTGCGGGCGGGAGGCGGGCTGGGCCGGCCAGCCGCCGGCGGGAGCGCCGGACCCCGCGCCGGGCTGCGGGCTGGGCACCGGCACCCGCTGGACGATCTCGGCGACGACCTGCTCGGGCGTCCGCCGGTTCAGCTGCGCCTGCGCGGTCGGCAGCAGGCGGTGGGCGAGCACGGCCTGCGCCAGCGACTGCACGTCGTCGGGCAGCACGTAGTCGCGGCCGTCCAGCGCCGCCGAGGCGCGCGCCGCCCTGATCAGGTGCAGGGTGGCCCGCGGCGAGGCGCCGAGCCTGAGGTCCGCGTGGTTGCGGGTGGCGCCGACCAGGGTGACCGCGTAGCGGCGGACCGGGTCGGAGACGTGCACCTGGCGGACCGCCTCGATCAGCTTGACGATCTCGTGCGCGTGCGCGACCGGCTGCAGGTCGTCCAGCGGCGAGACCCCGCCGTGGACGTCGAGCATCTTCAACTCGGCCTCGGGGCTGGGGTACCCGACGGACACCCGGGCGGTGAAGCGGTCGCGCTGGGCCTCCGGCAGCGGGTAGGTGCCCTCCATCTCCACCGGGTTCTGGGTGGCGATCACCATGAACGGGCTCGGCAGCTCGTAGGTGGTGCCGTCGATGGTGACCTGGCGCTCCTCCATGGACTCCAGGAGCGCGGACTGGGTCTTGGGCGACGCCCTGTTGATCTCGTCGCCCACCACGATCTGCGCGAAGATCGCGCCCGGCTTGAACTCGAAGTCCCGCTGCTGCTGGTCGAAGACGCTGACACCGGTGATGTCGGACGGCAGCAGGTCGGGCGTGAACTGGATACGCCGCACCGTGCAGTCGATCGAACGTGCCAGGGCCTTGGACAGCATCGTCTTACCGACGCCCGGCACGTCCTCGATCAGCAGGTGCCCCTCGGCGAGCAACACGGTCAGTGCGATGCGTACGACCTCGGGCTTGCCCTCGATCACGTTCTCCACGCTGCGGCGCACCCGGTCCGCGGTCGCGGTCAGATCGCTCAGGCTTGCTCGTGCGTCAAAGGTCGTCACCCGGTACTCCTCGGCCTGTTCCTAGGGACCGCAGGGTCGCGGTCATACCGGACCGGCCCTCCCCGAATGCGCAACGCTCGCTTCGGGCGAGACGTGCCGCACCATGCATTCTTCCCTTACGGGACCGCCCACGTCACTCGACTGCCGTTACTTGTTCGTGATTTCCCGCAGCAGGCCGGTGTGGACGTCGAACACGAAGCCTCGCACGTCGTCGGTGTGGGCCAGGAACGGGGAGGTGCGTACCCGGGCCATGGACTGCCGGACGTCCTGGTCGACATCGGTGAACGCCTCCACCGACCAGGTCGGACGCTGCCCCACCTCGGCCTCGAGCTCGCCCCTGAAGTCCTCGGTGATGGTCTGCATCCCGCAGTTGGTGTGGTGGATGAGGACGATGGAGCGGGTGCCCAGGGCGCGCTGGCTGATGGTCAGGGAGCGGATGGTGTCGTCGGTGACCACGCCACCGGCGTTGCGGATGGTGTGGCAGTCACCCAGTTGCAGGCCGAGCGCCTTGTGCAGGTCGATGCGGGCGTCCATGCACGCGACGACGGCCACCCGCAGCACGGGCGCGGCGCCCATCCCCGGGTCGTGGAACTCGGCCGCGTAGCGCTGGTTGGCCTCGACGAGCCGGTCGGTGACGGACTCGGTGGCGGTGGAGTGGTCGGACCGCGCGGACTGCTCGGCCGGACTGCTGGCATGTATCGACATGTCTATGACGTTATCGCGAGCCGGTGCCCGGAGCAGGGGCGCGCCCGGCGGGTCGCGGCAGCGTTGCCCGTGGAGCGGGGTGGAGTAAAGTGGCGCGAAGTGGTGCCGTCTGCGGGAGGTGTGATGTTCCTCGGGACGTACACACCGCGGCTGGACGACAAGAACCGGCTGGTGCTGCCCGCGCGGTTCCGCGAGGCGTTCGCCGACGGCCTGGTGATCACCCGCGGGCAGGAGCGCTGCCTGTGCGTGTGGCCGGTCGCCGGGTTCACCGCCGCCACCGAGCAGCTGTCGTCGGCTCCGCTGACCTCCAAGGCCGCTCGGGACTACCTGCGCGTGCTGTTCGCCGGCGCGCACGACGAGGTCCCCGACAAGCAGGGCCGGGTGACCGTGCCGCAGCCGCTGCGCGAGTACGCGGGCCTGGTCCGCGACTGCGCCGTGATCGGTGCGAACACCCGGGTGGAGATCTGGGCGGCGGACACCTGGGAACGCTATCTGGCCGCGCAGGAAGACACCTTTTCGGCCCTGTCACAGGAGGTTCCGCCCGGATTACTGTGAGCGCGGCCCGCACCGCCGCGCACCCCACCGCGCACCACTCCGTACCACCCGCGCGGACGTACGGCCCGGCCTCCTCCCGCTCCCCGCTCCGCTGGCACCACTTCCCCGGTGCCAGGGGAGCGCCTTCCACGAGCGGGCGGGGACCCGGTTCTACGTCCCGGCACCCGGCGCCGTACCCGGCCTTCGCGCCCGGCGGCGGGTGCCGCAGTCCCGACAGGAAAACAGGGCCCCATGAACGACCCGTCCGCCACGCCCCCCGGCCAGCCGCGGCACGTCCCGGTGATGCTGCAGCGCTGCCTCGACCTGCTGGCGCCCGCGCTCGCCGAGCCCGGCGCGGTCGTGGTGGACGCCACCCTCGGCCTGGGCGGCCACAGCGAGGCGCTGCTGCGCACCTTCCCCGCCGCGCGGCTGGTCGCGGTCGACCGCGACCCGGCCGCGCTCAAGCTCGCCGGGGAACGGCTCGCGCCGTTCGGCGACCGGGCCACGCTGGTCCACGCGGTGTACGACGAGGTGCCCGAGGTGCTGGAGCGGCTGGGGATCCCGCGCGTGCAGGGCGTCCTGTTCGACCTCGGGGTGTCCTCCATGCAGCTCGACGAGGCCGACCGCGGCTTCGCCTACGCCCAGGACGCGCCGCTGGACATGCGGATGAACCAGTCGGCCGGGATCAGCGCCGCCGAGGTGCTCAACACCTATCCGCCCGGCGACCTGGTGCGCATCCTGCGCTCCTACGGCGAGGAGAAGTTCGCCCGCAAGATCGTCGACGCGATCGTCAGGGAGCGGGAGCGCGAGCCGTTCACCACCAGCGCCCGGCTGGTCGAGCTGATCCGCGACGCCCTGCCGCAGGCCGCCAAGCGCACCGGCGGCAACCCCGCCAAGCGCACCTTCCAGGCGCTGCGGATCGAGGTCAACGGCGAGCTGGCGGTGCTGGAGCGGGCCATCCCGGCGGCGGTGGCCTCGCTGGCCGTCGGCGGCCGGATCGCCGTGCTGTCGTACCACTCGCTGGAGGACCGGCTGGTCAAGCAGGTCTTCGCGGCCGGCGCGGCGAACACCGCGCCGCCCGGGCTGCCGGTGGTGCCCGAGCAGTACCAGCCGCGTCTGGCCCTGCTCACGCGCGGCGCGGAACTGCCCACCGAGGACGAGGTCGCGGAGAACCGGCGCGCGGCGCCGGCCAGGCTGCGCGGCGCGGAACGCATCAGGGAGGACATCCGGTGATCGGGGCGCAGGCCGGGCGGCGCGGGTCGCCGCGGGGCCGGGGTGCAACCGCGGCGCGCACGCCGTTCGTCGTTCTCGTCGTGACGCTGCTCGCGGGGGGCCTCATCTCGCTTCTGCTGCTCAACTCGGCGGTCAACCAGGACTCGTTCGAGCTGAACAAGCTGCAGAAGGAGACCAACGGCTACACCGACGAGCAGCAGCAGCTGCAGCAGGAGGTCGACGGCCTGTCCGCGCCCGGCGCGCTGGAGCAGCGGGCGCAGCAGATGGGCATGGTGCCCGGCGGCGCCCCGGCGTTCCTCACCCCGACCGGCAAGGTGCAGGGCAGCCCGACGCCGGCCACCGCCCCGCCGGCGCCCCCCAGCCCCACCGCGACGCCCACTGGTGCCCAGCCGACCGGCCAGGGGCCCTCGGGGTCGCCGGCGCCGCCGGCCTCCGGCGCCCCGGCCTCGGGCACTCCGGCCGTCCCTTCCACCCCCGCCTCGGGGACCCCCGACACGACCACGGGCAGGTGAACCGGTGACCGGGCGCGACGACGAGAGGGACTCCCGCGGGCGCGCTCCCGGCCCGGGCGATGGCCGCGGCGGCCGGCCCGTTCCCCCCGGCGCCAGGGGCGCCGTGCGCGCCTCCGGCGGCGCGGCCCCGGGCCCGCGTCCCCGGCCCCAGGCCGGCGGCGCCGGTTCGGCCCGCGGCCAGGGCGCGGGAGGCAGCGGCTCGGCGCGGGCGCAGGGTGCCGGATCGGCCTCGGCCCGCGGCCAGGGCGCGGGCGGCGGGTCGGCGCGCGGGCAGGGTGCGCAGGGTTCACGGGGCTCGGGCGGCGCGGTACGGGCGCAGGGCGCGGGCGGCAGCCGTCTGGCGCCGCCGCGGCGGCCCTCGCCACCGCGGCAGGGCCGCGGCCCGGTGCGGCCGCCGACGCGCGGCCCGGTGCGGCTCGGACGTCCCCGGCCGCGGCTGCGGCTGGTCGGCGCCGCCCTGACGATCGTGATGGCCGTGTTTGTGGTGCGGCTGCTGCAGGTGCAGGCCGTGGACGCGTCCGCGTACGCCGCCAAGGCCGCCGTGAACCGCTGGGTGACGCACGAGGTCACCGCCGACCGCGGCACCATCACCGACCGCACCGGCGCCGACCTGGCGACCACCGTCGACGCCTACGACATCACCGCCGACCCGTACCTGTTCACGCCCGGGCAGGCCAAGGTCGGCGACGCCCCGCAGCAGGCGGCCGAGCTGCTCGCGCCGATCGTCGGCGGGGACGCCACGAAGATCGCCCAGCAGCTGGCCGCCCCGAAGTCCCGGTACCAGATCATCGCCCGGCAGCAGTCCCCGCAGGCGTGGAACCAGATCAAGGACCTGAAGGCGGGGTTCGCCGCCAAGTCCGCCAAGGGCCAGGGCGCCGACGTGCTGGCCGGCATCTTCAGCGAGCCGCACTCCAAGCGGGTCTACCCGGCGGGCGACCTGGCCGCGGGCGTCATCGGGTTCGTCAACGGCGACGGGCAGGGCGCGGGCGGCCTGGAGTCGATGCTGAACAAGCAGCTGTCCGGCACCAACGGCAAGATCCGCTACGCCCAGTCCAACGGCCGCCAGGTGCCCACCGCGGGTACCCAGGAGCAGCCCGCGGTCCCCGGCAGCGACATCGAGCTGACCCTGGACCGCGACATCCAGTGGGCCGCGCAGAGCGCCATCACCGCCCAGGTGGAGAAGTCCCACGCCGATCGCGGGTACGTGACCGTCATGGACAACAGGACCGGCGAGATCCTGGCCATGGCCGACGCGCCCGGCTACAACCCCAACGACCTCACCCACGCCGACCCCGCGGCCCTCGGCAACGCCGCGGTGCAGGACGCCTACGAGCCCGGCAGCGTGAGCAAGCTCATGTCGATGGCCGCCATCCTGGACACCGGCACCGCGACCCCGTACACCCGCGTCACCGTGCCGGGCACGCTGCCGCGGGCCGACCGGGTCTTCCACGACGACGTGGACCACGGCACCTGGTACCTGACGCTGAACGGCGTGCTGGCCAAGTCCAGCAACATCGGCACGATCCTCGCCAGCCAGCAGCTCGGCAGGACCCAGCCGCAGGCCAACCAGGTGCTCTACTCGTACCTGAAGAAGTTCGGCATCGGCTCGCCGACCGGCGTCGGCTTCCCCGGCGAGACCCCCGGCATCCTGGCCAAGCCGCAGGACTGGAACGCCTCGCAGCAGTACACCATCCCGTTCGGCCAGGGCCTGTCGCTGAACGCGCTGCAGGCCACCTCGGTGTACGCCACCATCGCCAACGGCGGCGTGCGGGTCCAGCCGTCGCTGATCCGCGGCGTCACCGGACCCGACGGGCGGTTCGTACCGGCCCCGGCACCGAAGAAGACCCGGGTGGTCAGCGCGCAGACCGCCGCCACGCTCTCGCAGATGCTGGAGTCCGTGGTGGGCAGCGAGCAGGGCACCGGCGTCTACGCCCGGATCGACGGCTACCGGGTCGCCGGCAAGACCGGTACGGCCAACCGGGTGGACCCCGACACCGGCCGCTACAAGGGCTACACCTCGTCGTTCATGGGCTTCGCGCCGGCCGACAACCCGCGGCTGACCGTCTCCTGCGTCATCCAGAACCCGACCAAGGGCAGCTACTACGGCGGCGAGATCTGCGGCCCGGTCTTCAAGAAGGTGATGGAGTTCGGCCTCAAGTCCCTGGGCGTGCCGCCTTCCGGCAAACCCGCGCCGAATCTGCCGATCGACTTCAACCCGTCGGATCCGGTGCCCGCGACCGGGCAGAAAACGCCGTGACGAGCGTGGACCGGCTCGCTGACCAGCAGCGCCGCACGGCCGGCCCGGGCCGCGACCCGCTCGGGCCGCGACCGGGTGATTTTGGCCCGGAACCCCGGCAGCCGGGTAACCTCACCGCCGTGCCCAACGCTGATCACACCCTCAGACAGCCGGGCGCGCCGCGCCCGGCGCATCCGCGTCCCCAGCCGCTGGCGGAGCTCGCCGGCCGGCTCGGGGTGGCCGCGACCGGCGGCTCGTCCCCCTCGGCTGCCCCGGCCGGTGATGCCGAGGTGACCGGCATCACCCACGACTCGCGCGCGGTGCGTCCGGGGGACCTGTACGCGGCGCTGCCGGGTGCCCGCTTCCACGGTGCCGACTTCGCCGCCCAGGCCGCCGAGGCCGGCGCGGTCGCCGTGCTGACCGACCCGGCGGGCACCGAGCGCGCCGCGGCCACCGGCCTGCCCGTGCTGACCGTGCCCGACCCGCGGGCCGTGATGGGCGAGCTGGCGGCGTGGGTCTACGGCGGGCCCGGCGAGGGGATGCTGCGGGTCGGGGTCACCGGCACCTCCGGCAAGACCACGACGGCGTATCTCGTCGAGGGCGGCCTGCGCGGCGCCCGCCCCGGCGCGACCGCGCTGATCGGCACCGTGGAGACGCGGATCGGCGAGGAGCGGCTCAAGAGCGAGCGGACCACCCCGGAGGCCACCGACCTGCAGGCGCTGTTCGCGGTGATGCGCGAGCGCGGCGTGGAGTCGCTGGTGATGGAGGTCTCCAGCCACGCCCTGGTCCTCGGCCGGGTCGACGGGGCCCTGTTCGACGTGGCGGTGTTCAACAACCTCAGCCCGGAGCACATGGAGTTCCACTCGGGCATGGAGGACTACTTCCAGGCCAAGGCGCAGCTGTTCACCCCGCGCCGCAGCCGGCTGGGCGTGGTGAACCTGGACGACGAGTACGGCCGCCGGCTGGTCGCCGAGGCCACCGTGCCGCTCGTCACATACTCGGCCGAGGGCCGGCTGGACGCCGACTGGCGGGCCGAGGACGTCCAGGCGGGGCTGCTGGACAGCCGCTTCACCGTGATCGGGCCCAAGGGCGAGCACGTCCAGGCGGTGGCCCCGCTGCCGGGCCCGTTCAACGTGGCGAACACGCTCGCCGCGATCACCGCGCTGGCCGCCGCCGGGCTCGACCCGCAGGCGGCCGCCGACGGTGTCGCCGCGGTGCCGGGCGTGCCGGGCCGGCTGGAGCGGGTGGACGCCGGCCAGCCCTATCTGGCGGTGGTGGACTACGCGCACAAGACCGACGCCGTGGAGTCGGTGCTGCGGGCGCTGCGGACCACCACGCAGGGCCGGATCCACGCCGTGCTCGGCTGCGGCGGCGACCGGGACCGGACCAAGCGCGGTCCGATGGGCGCCGCGCTCGCCAGGCTCGCCGATACCGCGGTGCTGACCTCGGACAATCCGCGATCGGAGGATCCGCTGGTTATCCTCGCCGCGATGTTGGACGGAGCAGCAGGCGTCCCCGCCACCGAGCGGGGCCATGTCATCGTCGAACCGGACCGGGCCGCCGCGGTGGCCGTGGCCGTCGCTCACGCGCGGCCCGGCGACATCGTGCTGGTGGCAGGCAAGGGCCATGAGCAGGGCCAGGACATCGCCGGAGAGGTGCGCCCCTTCGACGACCGAGAGGTGCTGCGCGCCGCGATCGAGAAGGACCAGAAACAGCTGTGATCCCCCTCACCCTCGCCGAGGTCGCACGCGCGGTCGGCGGGAGCATGCACGACATACCGGACGGCGACGTGCGGGTCACCGGACCCGTGGTCAGGGACTCCCGTGAGGTGGTGCCGGGCGCCCTGTTCGTGGCCTTCGCCGGGGAGCGCGCGGACGGCCACGACTTCGCCGCGGGCGCCGTCGCCGACGGCGCGGTCGCGGTGCTGGCGGCCCGGCCCGTCGGCGTCCCCGCGATCGTGGTGGACGACGTGCAGGCCGCGCTCGGCGCGCTCGCCCGCCATGTGATCGCGCTGCTGGGCGCCACCGCGGTGGCGCTCACCGGCTCCGCGGGCAAGACCAGCACCAAGGACCTGCTGGCCCAGCTGCTGGACCGGCTGGCGCCCACGGTGTGGACCCCGGGCTCGCTCAACAACGAGATCGGGCTGCCGCTGACCGCGCTGCAGGCCGACGAGAAGACCCGGCACCTGGTGCTGGAGATGGGCGCCCGCGGGATCGGCCACATCCGGTACCTGACCAGCCTGACGCCGCCGCGGATCGGCATGGTGCTCAACGTCGGCAGTGCCCACATCGGCGAGTTCGGCGGCCGCGAGCAGATCGCGATCGCCAAGGGGGAGATGGTCGAGGGGCTGCCGCCGGCGGAGGAGGGCGGCATCGCCGTCCTCAACGCCGACGACCCCTTCGTCCGGGACATGGCGAGCCGGACCAAGGCCCGGGTGGTCTTCTTCGGCGAGAGCGAGAACGCCGCGTACCGTGCCGAGAATGTCCGGCTGAACGACCGGGGACAGCCCGTCTTCAGCCTGCACACACCCACCGGGTGCGCCGATGTGACCTTGCGCCTGTACGGTGAGCACCACGTGTCGAACGCGCTTGCCGCGGCCGCCGTAGCCGGTGAACTCGGCATGCCCGCACCGGAGATCGCCATCGCGCTCTCCGAGGCCGGCTCGCTGTCGCACTGGCGGATGGAGGTCACCGAGCGTCCCGACGGCGTGACGGTCGTCAACGACGCCTACAACGCGAACCCCGAATCCATGAGGGCAGCCCTGCGCGCACTGGCCGCGATGGGCGCCTCGGCACAGGCGCGGGGGGGCCGTACCTGGGCGGTGCTGGGACGGATGGCCGAACTCGGCGAGCAGTCGCTGGCCGAGCACGACGCGGTGGGGCGGCTGGTCGTCCGGCTCAACGTCAGCAAGCTCGTGGCCGTGGGCGGTACCGAAGCCGCCTGGCTGCAAATGGGCGCCTATAACGAGGGTTCGTGGGGTGAGGAGTCGGTGCACGTGTCCGACGCTGAGGCGGCGATCGAACTGTTGCGCAGCGAAGTGCGGCCGGGGGACGTCGTGCTGGTGAAGGCATCGAGGTCGGTCGGGCTCGAGTCCGTGGCGCTCGCGCTGATCGAGGGTGCCGCCCGATGAAGCAGATCCTCGTCTCCGGCGTCCTGGGGCTGTTCCTGTCGCTGTTCGGCACCCCGCTGCTGATCCGCCTGCTGGCCCGCAAGGGCTACGGGCAGATGATCCGGGACGACGGCCCGAAGGCCCACCACAGCAAGCGCGGCACGCCCACCATGGGCGGCATCGCCTTCATCCTGGCCACGGTGCTCGCCTATGTGATCACCAAGCTGGTCACCGGTGAGAAGGCCACCATGTCCGGCCTGCTGGTGCTGTTCCTGACCTTCGGCATGGGCCTGGTGGGCTTCCTCGACGACTACATCAAGATCGTCAAGCAACGGAGCCTGGGCCTGCGGGCCAAGGCGAAGATGGCCGGCCAGCTCATCGTCGGCATCGCCTTCGCGGTGCTCGCGCTGAACTTCCACGACTCGCGCGGTCAGACCCCGGCGTCCACCAAGCTCTCCTTCACCACGGACTTCGGCTGGTCGGTCGGCCCGGTGATCTTCGTGGTCTGGGCGCTGTTCATGATCCTGGCGATGTCCAACGGCGTGAACCTCACCGACGGCCTGGACGGCCTGGCCACCGGTGCCTCGGTGATGGTCTTCGCCGCGTACACGGTCATCGGCGTGTGGCAGTACGGCCAGTGGTGCGGCGCCCCGGTCAGCGCCAACGGCGCCTGTTACGAGGTACGCGACCCGCTCGACCTGGCGGTGGTGGCCGCCGCGCTGATGGGCGCCTGCTTCGGCTTCCTGTGGTGGAACACCTCGCCGGCGAAGATCTTCATGGGCGACACCGGCTCCCTGGCCCTGGGCGGCGCGCTGGCCGGCTTCGCGATCTGCTCGCGCACCGAGCTGCTGCTGGCCGTCCTCGGCGGCCTGTTCGTCCTGATCACCATGTCGGTCGTCATCCAGGTCGGCTCCTTCCGGCTCACCGGGAAGCGCGTGTTCCGGATGGCCCCGCTACAGCACCACTTCGAACTCAAGGGGTGGAGCGAGGTCCTGATCGTGGTCCGGTTCTGGATCATCCAGGGCATGTGCATGGCCGTCGGGCTCGGCGTCTTCTACGCCGCCTGGGTGGCCGCCTCGTGACCGCCGCCGAGCACGGACCGGAGGCCGCCGTGGAACTGAAGGACGTCCGGGTCACCGTCGCCGGGCTCGGCGTGTCCGGCGTGCCCGCCGCCAAGGTGCTGCACCGGCTCGGCGCGCAGGTCACCGTGGTCAACGCCACCGCGGGGGACAAGCAGCGGGCCGAGGCCGCCGAGCTGGAGGCGCTGGGCGTCACCACGCGGCTCGGCGACGGCGACACGCTGCCCGAGGGCACCGAGCTGGTGGTCACCACCCCCGGCTGGAAGCCGAGCAGCCCGCTGTTCCTCGCCGCCGAGCAGGCGGGCGTGGAGATCTGGGGCGACGTCGAACTCGCCTGGCGGCTGCGGCAGCCGGGCGCGGCCCCCTGGCTCGCGGTCACCGGCACCAACGGCAAGACCACCACCACCCGCATGCTCGCGGCCATCCTGGCCGCGGCCGGCCTGCGCACCGCCGCCGTCGGCAACATCGGCGTCTCCTTGCTGGACGTGGTGCTCGGCGAGCAGGACTACGACGTGCTCGCGGTGGAGCTGTCCAGCTACCAGCTGCACTGGGCGCCCAGCATCCGCCCGCACTCCGCCGCGGTGCTCAACCTCGCGCCCGACCACCTGGACTGGCACGGCTCGATGGCCGCCTACGCGGCCGACAAGGGCCGGATCTACCACGGCAACACGGTCGCCTGCGTGTACAACGCGGCCGACCCGGAGACCGAGCGGCTGGTCCGGGAGGCCGACGTCGAGGAGGGCTGCCGGGCCATCGGCTTCACCCTGAACGCCCCCCGCCCCTCGGAGTTCGGCGTCGTCGACGGGATCCTGGTCGACCGGGCCTTCGTCGAGGACCGGGCGCACCAGGCCCAGGAGCTTGCCGAGACCGGCGACGTCACCCCCGCCGCGCCGCACAACATCGCCAACGCGCTGGCCGCCGCGGCCCTGGCCCGCGCCTACGGCGTGCCGCCGGCCGCGGTGCGCGAGGGCCTGCGCGCCTTCACCCCGGACGCGCACCGGATCGCCGAGGTGGCCACCGTCGACGGCGTCACCTACGTCGACGACTCCAAGGCGACCAACACCCATGCCGCGGAGGCCTCGCTGGCCGCCTACGACTCGATCGTGTGGCTGGCCGGCGGACTCGCCAAGGGGGCCGAGTTCGACGAGCTGGCCGCGCGGGCGGCCGGGCGGCTGCGCGCGGCGGTGCTGTTCGGCGCCGACCGGGCGCTGATCCGCGAAGCCCTCGCGCGACACGCGCCGCAGGTCCCGGTCACCGAGCTGGAACGGACCGACACTGGGGCGATGTCGGCCGCCGTGGCCCTCGCGCAGGAGCTGGCCCGGCCGGGCGACACGGTCCTGCTGGCGCCGGCCTGCGCGTCGATGGACATGTTCACCAACTACAACCAGCGCGGCGAGATGTTCGCGGACGCGGTGCGGGAGCTGGACCGGGCATCGGCCGGCACGTCCCTGGGCGAAGGCCGGGGCGAGGACTAGCACGCTCCCGTCGGGCGCGGGAGCGGCGCACGAAAGAGGGGGCGCATGAGCGGCTACTCGGTCCGGCCGCGCGGCAGCGCGCTGCGGGGTGCGGCCCGGCTGCCGGGGCGGCTGCGGACGGCCTGGGACCGCCCGCTGACCGCCTACTACGTCATCCTCGGGGCGGGCCTGCTGATCACCGTGCTCGGCCTGGTGATGGTGTACTCGGCCTCGCAGATCCAGGCGCTGCGCTACGGGCTGCCGTCCACCTTCTACTTCCGCAAGCAGCTGCTGGCGGTGGCCATCGGCGCGGTGCTGCTGTGGTTCGCCGCCCGCGCGCCGGTCCGGCTGCACCGGGCGCTGGCGTACCCGCTGCTGCTCGGCGCGGTGTTCCTGATGTGCCTGGTGCAGGTGCCGGGGATAGGGATGACGGTCAACGGCAACACCAACTGGCTGTCCATCGGCGGCCCGTTCCAGCTGCAGCCCAGCGAGTTCGGCAAGCTCGCGCTGGTGCTGTGGGGCGCCGACCTGCTCGCCCGCAAGAACGACCGCAACCTGCTCGTCCAGTGGAAGCACCTGCTGGTGCCGCTGGTCCCGGTGACCGTGCTGCTGCTCGGGCTGATCATGCTCGGCGGCGACATGGGCACCACGATGATCCTCACCGCCATGCTCTTCGGCATGCTCTGGCTGGCCGGCGCCCCCACCCGGCTGTTCGCCGGCGTGCTCGCCGGGGCCGCCGCGCTGGCCGCCCTGGCGATCGCCACCAACCCCAACCGGATGGGCCGGCTGCACTGCATCGCGGCCACCTCGCCGGGCAGCAACGACCAGTGCTGGCAGGCCGTGCACGGCATCTACGCGCTGGCGTCCGGCGGCTGGTTCGGCACCGGACTCGGGGCAAGTGTGGAGAAATGGGGCGAACTGCCCGAGCCGCACACCGACTTCATCTTCGCGGTGACCGGGGAGGAACTGGGCCTGGCAGGGACGCTGTCCGTACTCGCCCTCTTCGCGGCACTAGGCTACGCGGGTATCCGCGTGGCCGGTCGTACGGAGGACCCCTTCGTCAGGTTCGCAGCGGGTGGCGTGACCACCTGGATCACGGTCCAGGCCGTGATCAACATCGGTGCGGTGCTCGGCCTGCTGCCGATCGCCGGGGTTCCGCTCCCGCTGTTCTCCTACGGAGGATCCGCCCTCCTGCCGACGATGTTCGCGATCGGGCTGCTGATCTCCTTCGCCAGGAGCGAGCCGTCCGCGCGAGCGGCTCTGGCCGTGCGGGGCCGGAACAACTCCCTGACGGGGGTCGTGAGACGGACGATGCGACGGCGCGCCAGACGGCGGCCGTCCGGAGAGCGGTGAATTTCGGTGCATGTCGTACTCGCCGGTGGGGGGACCGCCGGCCACATCGAGCCGGCGCTCGCGCTCGCCGATGCCCTGCGCAGGCAGGACCCGACCGTGGGCATCACGGCCCTGGGCACCGAGAAGGGCCTGGAGACACGGCTGGTACCGGAACGCGGCTACGAACTGGCGCTGATCCCCGCCGTCCCGCTGCCGCGCAGGCCCACCCCCGAACTCATCACCGTGCCCGGCCGGCTGCGCGGCACCATCAAGGCCGCCGAGCAGGTGCTGGAGCGCACCAAGGCGGACGTCGTCGTCGGCTTCGGCGGCTATGTCGCGCTGCCCGGCTACCTGGCGGCCAAGCGCCTCGGCGTGCCGATCGTCGTGCACGAGGCCAACGCCCGCCCCGGCCTCGCCAACAAGATCGGCTCGCGGTACGCCCACGCGGTCGCCGTCTCGACCCCGGACAGCAAGCTGCGTGACGCCCGCTACATCGGCATCCCGCTGCGCCGCACCATCGCCACCCTGGACCGCGCCGCGGCCCGCCCCGAGGCCCGGCACGCCTTCGGCCTCGACCAGAACCTGCCGACGCTGCTGGTCTCCGGCGGCTCCCAGGGCGCCCGGCGGCTCAACGAGGTGGTCGCCACGGTCGCGCCGCGGCTCCAGCAGTCCGGCGTCCAGATCCTGCACGCGGTCGGCCCGAAGAACGAGCTGCCCCGGTCCGACAACATGCCCGGCATGCCGCCGTACCGCCCGGTGCCGTACGTCGACCGGATGGACCTGGCGTACGCCGCCGCCGACATGATGCTCTGCCGGGCCGGCGCGATGACCGTCGCCGAACTGTCCGCGGTGGGGCTGCCGGCCGCCTACGTACCGCTGCCGATCGGCAACGGCGAGCAGCGGCTCAACGCCCAGCCGGTGGTCAAGGCCGGCGGCGGTCTGCTGGTCGACGACGCTGACCTGACCCCGGACTGGGTGCTCGGCAACGTCCTGCCGGTGCTCACCGACCCGCACCGCCTGTACGCGATGTCGCGCGCCGCCGCCGAGTTCGGCCGCCGGGACGCGGACGAGCTGCTGGTCTCCATGGTCCACGACGCGGTGGCCGCCCGGCACAAGTGAGCCGGCGGCGCCGCGGGACGCACCCGGGCGCCCGCGGCAGGGCGCGCCGGGGGCGCGTCCCGCGGAGTTGGGCGCCCGGGCTGGCACGATAAGGCGAGACGGGGCAGCTCTGCCCCGCAGCCGTCGACGTGGGGGAGGCAGGGTGGCCGGGATCGAGGCCAGGCCGCGCGGCACCGGGCCCGCGGGGCAACCGCCCGCGGTCCGCCGCGACCGGCGCCCGCGGCTGCGGATCACCCCGCCCTCGCGCCGGACCACGCTGATCCTCCTGGTGCTGCTCACCGTGCTCGCGGGCGGCGGGACCTGGGCGGTGTACGGGTCGAGCTGGCTGCGCGCGACGCGGGTGACGGTGCACGGCGAACGGGTGCTGACCGCCGGGCAGATCGAGCACGCCGCGGCCGTGCCGCTCGGCGGCCCGCTGGCCTCCGTGGACACCGGCGCCGTCCGTCGCCGGCTGCTGGCCGCGCTGCCGCGGGTGGAGCGGGTGGACGTCACCCGGTCCTGGCCGCACACGATCAGCGTGACGGTGACCGAGCGCGTGCCGTCCGCGGTGCTCAGGAACGGCTCGAAGTTCACCGAAGTCGACCGGGACGGCGTGCGGTTCGCCACCGTGGACCGCGCCCCGGCCGGTGTCCCGCTGGTCCAGTTGACGCCCGACACCACCGGGGCGGCGGCCAGCCTGCGGGTGTTCCCCACCAGCCGGCTGCTGCAGTCCGCGATCCTGGTCTCCGCGGATCTCCCGGATTCGGTGCGCGGACGGGCCACCGCGATCCGGGTGCGTTCCTACGACGGCATCACCGTCGAACTCGCGGGCGGCCGCGAGGTGATGTGGGGGAGCGCGGAACAGGGGGCCTTCAAGGCCACGGTGCTGACGGCTCTGATGAAGGCCGAACCGCATGCCCGTCGATTCGATGTCAGCGCCCCCACTTCCCCTGCCGCATCGGGGAGTTGACGGGCCCGCTGACCAGGCGACCCGGGAGTGCGACCCCTGGCAGGACGCCGTACGGCGTGATCACATAGGGTGAAAAGAAAAACGGGAGGTTCGGCGTGTTCGTTGAACCATCACCGCTTGTCGACTTAGTGTCTCGTTCCAAAGGAACACGGGACAGACATACCGGTAACCCTAAACCTCAGCGTTAGGGTTCGGGAACGGCAACGGGAACACACCGACCGTCCCACCCGATTCGTAACTCGAGGCGAGAGGCCTTCGACGTGGCAGCACCGCAGAACTACCTCGCAGTCATCAAGGTCGTCGGCATCGGCGGCGGTGGCGTCAACGCCATCAACAGGATGATCGAGGTCGGTCTCAAGGGCGTCGAGTTCATCGCGATCAACACCGATGCGCAGGCCCTGCTGATGAGCGACGCCGACGTCAAGCTCGACGTCGGCCGTGAGCTGACCCGCGGGCTCGGCGCCGGCGCCAACCCGGACGTCGGCCGCAAGGCCGCCGAGGACCACCGCGAGGAGATCGAGGAGGTGCTCAAGGGCGCCGACATGGTCTTCGTCACCGCGGGTGAGGGAGGCGGCACCGGCACCGGCGGCGCCCCCGTGGTGGCCAACATCGCCCGCTCGCTGGGCGCGCTGACCATCGGCGTGGTCACCCGGCCGTTCACCTTCGAGGGCCGCCGCCGGGCCAACCAGGCCGAGGACGGCATCGCGGGCCTGCGGGAGAACGTCGACACCCTGATCGTCATCCCCAACGACCGGCTGCTGTCCATCTCGGACCGCCAGGTCAGCGTGCTCGACGCGTTCCGCTCCGCCGACCAGGTGCTGCTCTCCGGTGTGCAGGGCATCACCGACCTGATCACCACCCCGGGCCTGATCAACCTGGACTTCGCCGACGTGAAGTCCGTGATGTCAGAGGCCGGTTCGGCCCTCATGGGCATCGGCTCGGCCCGCGGCGACGACCGGGCGGTGGCCGCCGCGGAGATGGCGATCTCCTCGCCGCTGCTGGAGGCGTCCATCGACGGCGCCCGCGGGGTGCTGCTGTCCATCTCCGGCGGCTCCGACCTCGGCCTGTTCGAGATCAACGAGGCCGCCCAGCTGGTCAGCGAGGCCGCCCACCCGGAGGCCAACATCATCTTCGGCGCGGTGATCGACGACGCGCTCGGCGACGAGGTCCGGGTCACCGTCATCGCCGCGGGCTTCGACGGCGGCCAGCCGCCCACCAAGGGCAGCCGCGACAAGAACGTCGGCACGTACGCCTCGCGCGACGAGTCCCCGGTCCCGCCGCGGCCCGAGCCCCCGCGCCCGGCCTCGTCCTTCAACGGGCTGGGCAGCATCCCGGCCCCGGCCGACCGCGACCCGGAGTCCGCGCCGGTCGCCGAGACCCCGATCGCGCCGCCGGTGATCCCGCCGATCGTGCCGCCGGCCCGCCCGTACCAGGACTCGGCCGAAGAGCTCGACGTCCCCGACTTCCTGAAGTGACCGCCCGGCAGTGATAGGGCATCGCACAGCAGTGGGCGGCGCCCACTTCGCCTTCACCGACCGGTGGGGCGGGGTGAGCGCCGTTCCGTATGACAGCCTCAACCTCGGCGGGGCGGTCGGCGACGACCCGGCCGCCGTGCACGCCAACCGCGCCCGCGCGGCCGGGGAGCTCGGCCGCGACCCGGAGCGCGTGGTGTGGATGAACCAGGTGCACGGGCGGGACACCGCCGTGGTCGACCGGCCCTGGGGCGACGGCCCGGTGCCGGCGGTCGACGCGCTCGTCACCACCCGCGCCGACCTGACGCTGGCCGTGCTGACCGCCGACTGCGTCCCGGTGCTGCTGGCCGACCCGGTGGCCGGGGTCGCCGCGGCCGCGCACGCCGGCCGTCCCGGACTGGCCGCCGGCGTCGTGCCCGCCGCCGTCGAGGCGATGGCCGCGCAGGGCGCCCGGCCCGACCGGATCACCGCGGTGATCGGCCCCTCGGTGTGCGGCAAGTGCTACGAGGTGCCCGCCGCGCTGCGCGACGAGGTGGCCGCGGTCGTACCGGAGGCGTTCGCCACCACCAGTTGGGGCACGCCGGCGATCGACGTGAGCGCCGGGGTGCGCGCCCAACTCGCCCACGCCGGCGTGCGGATCGCCGACGCGCCCACGGTGTGCACCCTGGAGTCCGCCGATCACTTCTCCTACCGCCGCGAGTCCGTCACCGGGCGGCTCGCGGGCTACGTCTGGCTGGACGGGACCGCGTGAACGACACTCCTGCCTCCGGCAGTTCGGACCGGCTCGACCAACTCGCCGCGAATCTCGCGCGGGTGGAGGAGCGCATCGGTGCCGCGTGCCGGGCCGCCGGCCGGGACCGCGAGGACGTCACGCTCATCGTGGTCACCAAGACCTACCCGGCGTCGGACGTGCGGCTGCTGGCCGGACTCGGCGTGCGGCACGTGGCGGAGAACCGCGACCAGGAGGCGGGGCCGAAGGCCGCCGCGTCCGCGGACCTGCCGCTGCGCTGGCACTTCGTGGGCCAGCTGCAGACCAACAAGGCCCGCGCGGTGGTCCGTTACGCTGATCACGTGCACTCCGTCGACCGGCTCCGGCTGGTCGGCGCGCTGTCCGGCGCGGCCACCGCCGCGGGACGGCGGCTCGGTTGCCTCATCCAGGTCGCCCTGGACGCCGAGTCGGGAACGCAGGGCGAGCGCGGCGGGGTCGCCCCCGACGGCGTCGACGCACTCGCCGACGCCGTGGCGGCCGCGGACGGCCTGCGGCTGGACGGGCTGATGACGGTAGCACCGCTCGCCGGCGCATATGCGGGCCAACCCCGTGCTGCCTTCGATCGGTTGATGGAAATCTCATCCCGCCTGCGCGAGGCCCATCCTGCTGCGAACATGGTCTCGGCAGGGATGAGCCAGGACCTCGAGGAAGCGGTGGCCGCCGGAGCGACACACGTCCGCGTCGGTACGGCGGTACTCGGAGTCCGTCCGCGGCTCCGGTAACGTCACCAAACAAGTCGGACCACAGCATAAATATGGTGTGGCGGTCGTCCCGAGGGCGGCCGAGGACCGCAACCCCCGCTGAGAGGACGCAGAGCATGGCCGGCGCGATGCGCAAGATGGCGGTCTACCTCGGCCTCGTGGAGGACGACGGATACGACGGACCGGGCTTCGACTCCGACGACGAGTTCGAGCCCGAGCTGCCCGCGCCGCCGAGCAGCCGGACCGTTCCGGAACCGGAACGCGTGCCTGCCCGTCGATCGCACAGTCAGCACGTGCCGCCGAGCCAGCACCAGCCGCCGCAGGACGAACCGCCGCGGCTCGTCCACGCTCCGGCACCCCGCGAACCGAGGATCGCCCCAGTGGCATCCATCACACCCGAACGTCATACCCTGGAGAAGAACGCACCCGTGATCATGCCCAAGGTCGTGTCCGAGCGCGAGCCCTACCGGATCACGACACTTCACCCCCGGACGTACAACGAAGCCCGTACCATCGGGGAACACTTCCGTGAGGGCACACCGGTGATCATGAACTTGACGGAGATGGACGACACGGACGCAAAGCGACTTGTCGACTTCGCCGCCGGTCTGGTCTTCGGTCTTCACGGGAGCATCGAGCGGGTGACGCAGAAGGTGTTTCTGCTGTCGCCTGCTAACGTCGATGTCACGGCGGAGGACAAAGCCCGGATCGCCGAGGGCGGGTTCTTCAACCAGAGCTGAGCCGAACGCAACCGCAGGACCCGGCCGAGAGGCCGGCAGACGACCAGGGGAGAGGGAAGCGCGATGAGTGTCGCACTCCAAGTGCTGTACATCGCGTTGTACTGCTTCCTTGCCGTCCTTATTTTCCGGTTGGTGATGGATTGGGTCTTCCAGTTCGCCCGTTCGTGGCATCCTGGGAAGGCCATGGTGGTGGTCCTGGAAGGCACCTACACTGTCACCGATCCGCCACTCAAGCTTCTGCGGCGGTTCATTCCGCCGCTACGTCTCGGGGGCGTGGCGCTCGACCTGTCCTTCTTCGTATTGATGATCATCGTGTACATCCTGATCTCCGTCGTCGGGGGCTTGATGTGAACGGTGTGGGCTCCCGATATGTCGACGATCACGTTGAGGTGAAGAGATGCCGCTGACCCCCGAGGACGTTCGGAACAAGCAGTTCACGACCGTCCGCCTCCGAGAGGGCTATGACGAGGATGAGGTCGACGCCTTCCTCGACGAGGTGGAGTCGGAGCTGACACGCTTGCTCCGCGAGAACGAGGATCTGCGGGCCAAGCTGGCCGCGGCCACTCGTGCCGCCGCCCAGAACCAGCAGCAGGGCATGCGCAAGCCGGAACCCCAGGACCGGCCGGTGCCCGCTGCCATATCCGGACCGCAGCCGGTGCCGCAGCAGCAGATGGGTCCGCCCCAGCTGCCCGGTGGAGCACCTCAGCTGCCCGCAGGTCCCAGTGCCCAGCAGCACCCGATGCAGCAGGGCCACCCCATGCAGCAGCAGGGTCCCGGCCCGATGGGCCAGCACCCGATGCAGCAGGGTCACCCCATGCAGCAGCAGGGTCCCGGCCCGATGGGCGGGCACCCCATGCAGCAGCAGGGGCCCGGCGGCGACAGTGCCGCCCGCGTGCTCTCGCTCGCGCAGCAGACCGCCGACCAGGCGATCGCCGAGGCGCGTTCCGAGGCCAACAAGATCGTCGGTGAAGCGCGCAGCCGCGCCGAGGGCCTGGAGCGGGACGCCCGCGCCAAGGCCGACGCGCTGGAGCGGGACGCCCAGGAGAAGCACCGCGTCGCGATGGGCTCGCTGGAGTCCGCCCGCGCCACGCTGGAGCGCAAGGTCGAGGACCTGCGCGGCTTCGAGCGGGAGTACCGCACGCGCCTGAAGTCCTACCTGGAGTCGCAGCTGCGCCAGCTGGAGAACCAGGCGGACGACTCGCTCGCCCCGCCGCGGACCGCCGCGCCCGCGCCGTCCCTGCCGGCCGCGCCCTCCATGGGCAACGGCACGATGGGCGGCAACTCCATGGGGGGCAACTCCATGGGCGGGATGGCTCCTGCCGGGGCCGGTGCCATGGGCCACGGTTCGGCGCCGTCCTACGGCGGTGCGCAGGGCATGGGCGGTCACACCCCCGGTCCGACGTACGGCGGCCAGCAGCAGATGTCGCCCGCGATGACGCAGCCGATGGCTCCGGTGCGGCCGCAGGGTCCGTCGCCGATGCAGCAGGCGCCGACGCCGATGCGCGGCTTCCTCATCGACGAGGACGACAACTAGCCGTTACTTACGCGCTCGACGTCAAGGGCCGGGCCTCCGGGGAGTCTTCCCCAGGAGGCCCGGCCCTTTTGTGCGTCCAGCGCGGGTCCCGCGCCCCTGAGGGGGTGCGGGACCCGCGCTGGATCAGGCGGACTTGCGCAGGTGGAAGGTGAGGCCGAGGGCCGCGTCGGTGAAGGCGGGGCCGAAGCCCTCCTCGGCGGGGGCGTCGCCGGCCGCGAGGCTGTCCGCCAGGACCTCCTCGGAGATCAGCCCGGCGTGCTCGGCCAGCGCCGTCGACAACTCACCGTCGCCGGCCGCGTACCGCACGTGGATGCGATCCGTCACCTCGAGACCGGAGTTCTTCCTGGCCTCCTGGACGAGCCGGATGACGTCGCGGGCCAGACCCGCCAGCCGCAGCTCCGGCGTGACCTCCAGGTCGAGTGCGACCGTCGCGCCGGCGTCGGAGGCGACCGACCAGCCCTCGCGCGGCGTCTCGGTCACGATGACCTCGTCGGGCGCCAGGACCACGTCCTCCCCGTCCACCACGACCGTCGCGGTGCCGTGCTCGCGCAGGTCCGCCGACAGCCGGGCCGCGTCCGCCGCGGCGACCGCCGCCGCGACCGCCTGCACGCCCTTGCCGAACCGCTTGCCCAGGGCACGGAAGTTGGCCTTGGCGCTGGTGTCCACCAGCGAGCCGCCCACCTCGGAGAGCGAGGCGAGCGCCGCGACGTTCAGCTCGTCGGCGATCTGCCCGCGCAGCTCCGCGGACAGGTTCTCGAAGCCCGCCGCGGCGACCAGCGCGCGCGACAGCGGCTGCCGCGTCTTGACGCCGGACTCCGCCCGGGTCGCCCGGCCCAGTTCGACCAGCCGCCGCACGAGCTGCATCTGCTCGGACAGCGCCGGGTCGATCCACTCCTCGGCCACCTGCGGCCACGACGCGAGGTGCACCGAGTCCGGGGCGTCCGGGACGACCGCGACCACCAGGTCCTGCCACACCCGCTCTGTGATGAACGGCACAAGCGGCGCCATCAGCCGGGTCACCGTCTCGACGACGTCGTGCAGGGTGCGCAGCGCCGCCGCGTCGCCCTGCCAGAACCGCCGGCGCGAGCGCCGCACGTACCAGTTGGACAGGTCGTCGACGAAACCGGAGAGCAGCTTCCCTGCCCGCTGGGTGTCGAACGCCTCCAGTGCCGCTGTGACATCGCGCACCAGCACGTTGAGCTCGCCGACCAGCCAGCGGTCCAGCAGCGGCCGGTCCGCCACCGCCGGGTCCGCCGCGGACGGCGCCCAGCCGGAGGTGCGGGCGTACAGCGCCTGGAACGCCACGGTGTTCCAGTACGTGAGGAGCGTCTTGCGGACGACCTCCTGGATCGTGCCGTGGCCCACCCGGCGGGCGGCCCACGGGGAGCCGCCGGCGGCCATGAACCAGCGCACCGCGTCGGCGCCGTGCTGGTCCATGAGCGGGATCGGCTGCAGGATGTTGCCCAGGTGCTTGGACATCTTGCGGCCGTCCTCGGCCAGGATGTGGCCCAGGCACACCACGTTCTCGTACGACGAGCGGTCGAAGACCAGCGTGCCGACCGCCATCAGCGTGTAGAACCAGCCGCGGGTCTGGTCGATGGCCTCGGAGATGAACTGCGCCGGGTAGGTGCGCTCGAAGACCTCCTTGTTGCGGTACGGGTAGCCCCACTGCGCGAACGGCATCGACCCCGAGTCGTACCAGGCGTCGATCACCTCGGGCACCCGGGTCGCCGGCCGCGCGCAGGTCGGGCAGTCGAAGACCACCTCGTCGATGTAGGGGCGGTGCGGGTCCAGGCGCGACTGGTCGGTGCCGGTCAGGGTGCTCAGTTCGGCGAGCGAGCCCACGCAGGTCAGGTGGCCGTCCTCGCAGCGCCAGATCGGCAGCGGGGTGCCCCAGTAGCGGTTGCGGGACAGCGCCCAGTCCACGTTGTTGTTCAGCCAGTCGCCGAACCGGCCGTACTTGACCGACTCCGGGTACCAGTTGGTGCGCTCGTTCTCGCGCAGCAGCGCGTCCTTGACCGCGGTGGTGCGGATGTACCACGACGGCTGCGCGTAGTAGAGCAGCGCGGTGTGGCAGCGCCAGCAGTGCGGGTAGCTGTGCTCGTACGGCAGGTGCCGGAACAGCCGCCCGCTGGTCTGGAGTTCGGCCACCAGCAGCTCGTCGGCCTTCTTGAAGAACACCCCGCCGACCAGTGCCACGTCCGGCTCGAACGTGCCGTCGGGGCGCACCGGGTTGACGACCGGAAGCCCGTACTGGCGGCAGGTCTTGAGGTCGTCCTCGCCGAACGCCGGCGACTGGTGGACCAGTCCGGTGCCGTCCTCGGTTGTCACGTAGTCGGCGTTGAGGACGTAGTGCGCGTCCGGGATGTCGACGAAGGTGAACGGGCGCTCGTAGGACCAGCGCTCCATCTCGCGCCCGGTGAAGCTCCGCCCGGTCGGCTCCCAGCCCTCGCCCAGCGCCTTGCCGACCAACGGCTCGGCGACGACGAGCTGTTCGGTGCCGTCGGTGGCCACCAGGTAGGTGACGTCGGGGTGCACGGCGACCGCGGTGTTGGACACCAGCGTCCAGGGCGTCGTCGTCCACACCAGCAGCGACGCCTCGCCGGCCAGCGGCCCGGAGGTCAGCGGGAAGCGCACGTACACCGACGGGTCGACGATCGTCTCGTAGCCCTGGGCGAGTTCGTGGTCGGACAGGCCCGTCTGGTCCCGCGGGCACCAGGGCGCGACGCGGTAGTCCTGGACCAGCAGGCCCTTGTCGAAGATCTGCCGCAGCGACCACCACACGGACTCCACGTACTCGGGGTCCATGGTGCGGTAGGCGTCGTCCAGGTCGACCCAGTAGCCCATGCGCGTCGTCAGCTCGGCGAACGCGTCGGTGTGCCGGGTCACCGACTCACGGCACTTGGCGTTGAACTCCGCGATGCCGTAAGCCTCGATGTCCTGCTTGCCGGTGAACCCCAGCTCCTTCTCCACGGCCAGCTCGACCGGCAGGCCGTGGCAGTCCCAGCCGGCCTTGCGGGTCACGTGGAAGCCCTGCATGGTCTTGAAGCGCGGGAAGACGTCCTTGAAGACGCGGGCTTCGATGTGGTGCGCGCCGGGCATGCCGTTCGCGGTCGGCGGCCCCTCGTAGAACACCCAGTCCGGGCGGCCGGCGGTCTGCTCCAGCGAGCGCGCGAAGGTCTTGCGCTCGCTCCACAGGGACAGCACCTCGTGTTCGAGGGCGGGCAGGTCCACCTGGGCGGGCACCTGGCGGTACTGCGGCTGGGACGGCTCGTGCTGCGGGCTCATCAGGGGTTCTTCCTCCGGCGGACACTCGTCGCTCGTGGCGGACTTCCGTCGGAGGGACGAGAGCTGCTGACGATCGCTCCCGCGGTACCACCCTCCTTGGCGGTACGGCACCCTCACGGGTCCCGCCGCCCCCTCATTGGGGTCGCGAGGCCGGTTCTACTGACCGCACGGCATCCGCCCGCAGTGTTCCTCCGGCGGCTCCGGGGTGATCTTCACGTCGCGCACACCCCCGGGCTTCCACCGTCCCCGGGTCGCTCATGGCTGCGTGCGGCGCTACTCGTCCCATCCACGCCTTTCGCTGCGCCCAGTGTACGGGCCAGGCCGCCCCGCGGCCGCACGCATTTCCCCCGCCCGCTGCCGGAGGCGGGCGGCCGCCGTGAGCGCGCCCCCGCCCTGCGCCTGCCGTGCCGCTCCCGCGCTGACCCGAATGGCGGCGGTCCGCCGTTCCGGCCGCCATTCCGGTCAGCGGGCCGGAATACCTGGCCGTGAGCTGGGCACAACGGATGCAGACCGGTCTCCCCCCGGGGGGTACGGGTCGGCCGGGCAGCGCGCCCCGTTGCCGCGGATCGATGCCCGATTTACCGTTTCCGGCACGATTCGCGAACAAGATCACGGATGTGAAGGGGTCGCGGCCATGGTCGTGAGGAAGGCCGCCGACAAGCCGGCGGCGAAGAGGACGGCCGCGGCCAGCGCGGCCTCGTCGGCCCCGGCCAGGAAGGCGGCGAAGAAGGCGTCCGGAAGGACCGCGGCGAAGAAGGCCCCGGCCGAGGCCACGGGCAGGAAGGCGGCGGCCAGGAAAGCGGCGGGCAAGCAGTCCGCAGCCGGGAGGGGCGCGGGCGAGGACGCCACGGCCGAGAAGGCAGCGGTGAAGAAGACCACGGCGAAGAAGGCCGCAGCCGAGAAGGCGGCGGCCGGGAAGTCCGGTGCCGAGAAGACTGCCGCCAGGAAGACGGCGGCGAAGAAGGCCCCGGCGAAGAAGGCCGCAGCCAAGAAGGCGGTGGCCAAGAAGGCGGTGGCCAAGAAGGCGACGGGCAAGAAGGCGACGGGCAAGAAGGCGGCGAAGGCCCCCGCGAAGACGGCGGCGGCCAAGGCCCCGGCCATGAAGGGGGCAAAGGCCGCCCCCGAGAAGGCCCCGGCCAAGAAGGCCACCGCCAAGAAGGCCACCGCCAAGAAGGCACCCGCGAAGAAGGCGGCCGCCGCGAAGGCGCCGGCCGGGAAGTCCAGTCCCACCTCATCGACCCCCAGCCCGGGCGGGAAGGCGCCGGCCGGCAGGAAAACGGCCGGAAAGGCGCCGGCCGCCAAGAAGACAGGAGCCCGCAAGGTGGCAGCGAAGAAGACCGTGGCCCAGTCGGCCGCGACATCAGGGTCCCCGGTCCCCGCCGCCCGCACCGCGGCCGAACCGGGCACGCTGGCGGTCCTCCCAGGCGAGGACCCCTGGACGGCCGAGGAGGTCGAGGAGGCGCGTGCCGAGCTGCTCGGCGAGGTCGAGCGGCTGAAGGCCGAGATCGCCTCGTCCGAGGCGGCGGTCGCCGGCCTGCTGCGGGACACCGGGGACGGCGCGGGCGACGACGCCGACACCGGCACCAAGAACATCACCCGCGAGTACGAGATGGCCCTCGCGGCCAACACGCGGGAGACCCTCACCCAGGCCACGCACGCGCTCCAGCGCCTCGACGAGGGCACGTACGGCCTGTGCGAGGTGTGCGGCAACCCGATCGGGAAGGCCCGGATGCAGGCGTTCCCGCGGGCCACCCTGTGCCTGGACGACAAGCAGCGGCAGGAGCGGCGCTGACGCTCGCGAGCGCAGGTCCCCCCGCCCGCAGCGGGGGGACCTGCGGCGTGCCCGTGCCGTACCCTCGTCATCAGTCAGGATTCGGCCTGGCGGGCACGGAGCACAAAGGCTGAGGGACCCCACGTGACGGAAGCGGAGCGCACCATCACCACACCGGACGGCCCGGACGAGGCTCCGGGCACGGCCGCGGAGGCCCAGGACACGGCGCCGCGGACCGAGGCGTCCGGCGCCGCCCCCGCCCCGGACGCGGCCTCGCGCACGCGCCGGGTGCCGGTGCTGATAGCGGTGGCCGCCCTGGCGTACCTGCTCGACGTGCTCTCGAAGCTGTGGGTGGTGCACAGCCTGGAGCACCGCGACCCGATCCGGCTGCTCGGCCACTACCTGCAGCTCGACGCCACCAGGAACGCGGGCGCCGCCTTCGGCATGGGCCAGGGCATGACGATCGTGTTCACGCTGATCGCGGTCGGCGTCATCGCGGTGATCGTCCGGCTGTCCCGCCGGCTCTACAGCACGCCCTGGGCGATCGCGCTCGGCCTGCTGCTGGGCGGGGCGTTCGGCAACCTCACCGACCGGGTGTTCCGCGCTCCTGGCGGCTTCCAGGGCCGCGTGGTGGACTTCATCGCACCCGAGCACTTCGCGATCTTCAACCTCGCGGACTCGGCGATCTGCTGCGGCGGCGCGCTGATCGTGCTGCTGTCCTTCCGCGGGGTGGACCCCGACGGTTCCCGGCACGAGGACTGAGCGGCCCGTCCCGTCCGGCATACTCGATCAGGTGAGTACGCTTCCCGAAGTCCGTTCCCTGCCCGTGCCGGAGGGCCTCGAAGGCGAGCGCGTCGACGCCGCCATCGCCCGCATGTTCGGTTTCTCCCGTACCAAGGCCGCCGAGCTGGCCGCGGCCGGCAAGGTCTCGCTGGACGGCGCGGCGGCGGGCAAGTCCGAGCGGGTGCGCGGCGGGGCGTGGCTCGAGGTCGAGATGCCGGCGCCGGCCGCGCCGGTGGAGATCGTCGCGGAGCCCGTGGAGGGCATGGAGATCGTCCACGACGACGACGACGTCGTGGTGATCGGCAAGCCGGTGGGCGTGGCCGCGCACCCCAGCCCCGGCTGGACCGGGCCCACGGTGATCGGCGGCCTGGCCGCGGCCGGGTACCGGATCGCCACCTCGGGCGCCGCCGAGCGCCAGGGCATCGTGCACCGCCTGGACGTCGGCACCTCCGGCCTGATGGTGGTGGCCAAGTCCGAGCGGGCCTACAGCCTGCTCAAGCAGCAGTTCCGGGACCGGGTGGTAGACAAGCGCTACCACGCCCTCGTCCAGGGCCACCCCGACCCGATGAGCGGCACCATCGACGCGCCGATCGGCCGCCACCCCACCCACGACTACAAGTGGGCGGTGACCGCGGACGGCAAGCCCTCGGTGACCCACTACGACCTGATCGAGGCGTTCCGCTCGGCCAGCCTGCTCGACATCAAGCTGGAGACCGGCCGCACCCACCAGATCCGGGTGCACATGTCGGCCCACCGCCACCCCTGCGTCGGCGACCTGACCTACGGCGCCGACCCGACCCTGGCCAAGCGGCTGGGGCTGACCCGGCAGTGGCTGCACGCGATGAGGCTCGGCTTCGAGCACCCCGCGGACGGCTCGTGGGTCGAGTTCGAGTCCGCGTACCCGGCGGACCTGCAGCACGCCCTGGACACGGTCCGGGCGGACAGTCAGTGACCGGCGGGGCGGCCCCGGTGCGGGTCGTCGCCGCGGACGACCCGGACGCCATGGCCGCGGTCCACGCCATCCGCCACGAGGTCTTCGTCGTCGAGCAGGACGTCCCGCCCGACCTGGAGTGGGACGGCAAGGACGCCCGGGCGGTGCACGTGCTGGCCGACGGGGTCGGCACCGGCCGGCTGCTGCTGGGCGAGGACGCGGCGCGGAAGAACGGCGGCGACCCCGGGCTCGCGGTCCTCGGCCGGCTCGCCGTGCTGCGGACCGCGCGCGGCGGCGGCCACGGCGCCCGGCTGGTGCGCGCGCTGGAGGACGAGGCCCGCCGGCTGGGCCTGGACGGGGTGTACCTGGAGGCGCAGGTGCACGCGATCCCGTTCTACGAGAAGCTCGGATATACCGCATACGGCCCCGAGTTCCAGGACGCGGGCATCGTACATCGGGCAATGAAGCGGACATTCATGACAATCTGACGGCGTGGATCAGCTCACCCTCTTCTTCTCGCTCATGCTCCTGGCCATCATCATGGTGCCGCTCGGCGACCGGATCGGGTTGCCCTCGCCGGTGCTGATGACGCTGTGCGGCGGAGTGCTGGCGCTGATCCCGCAGGTCCCCAACGTCCGGATCAACCCGGGCCTGATCCTGCCGCTGCTGCTGCCGCCCCTGCTCTACGCGGCCGCCCAGCGCACGTCCTGGCGGCAGTTCGCGGCCAACCGGCGGGCCATCTTCCTGCTCGCCGTGGCGCTGGTGTTCGTCACCATGGCCGCGGTGGCGGCGGTCGCCGACGCGGTGGTGCCCGGCATCACGCTGGCCGCCGCGTACACCCTGGGGGCCCTCGTCGCCCCGCCCGACCCGGTGGCCGCGACCGCGGTCGCCGGATCGCTGGGCCTGCCCCGCCGCATGATCTCGACCCTGGAGGGCGAGGGGCTGTTCAACGACGTCACCGCCATCGTGCTCTACCATGTGGCGGTCGCCGCCGCGGTCTCCGGCGAGTTCTCGCTCGGGCACGCGGCGCTGGAGCTGCTGCTGTCCGCGGTGGTCGCGGTGGTCGTCGGCCTGGTCCTCGGCTGGGGAACCAACAAGCTGATGAACGTGGTCGGCGACCCCACGCTGCAGATCGGGCTGTCGCTGCTGGTGCCGTTCGCGTCGTACGCGCTGGCCGAGGGGTTCCACGGCTCGGGGGTGCTGGCGGTGCTCACCACCGCGCTCTATCTGGCCGAACACGCCTTCGAGGCCGACGATGTGACGGCCCGGCTGGCCGGCAACACCTTCTGGGAGATCATCGACACCCTCGTCACCGGTATCGCGTTCGGGCTGATCGGCCTCGAACTGCACCAGGTGTTCAGCGTCGGCCGGGGCAACTGGGGGCCGATGCTGCAGCACGCCGCCCTGATCATCGCGGTCGTCGTCGGCGTGCGCCTGCTCTACCTGCTGCCCGCCGCCTGGTTCGCCAAGCGGCTGCACAAGGTCCGGGACATGGACGAGGACATCCCGATGACCTGGCGGGAGACGGTGATCATGTGGTGGGCGGGGATGCGCGGGGTGGCGTCGGTCGCCCTGGCGCTGGCCGTGCCGCTGACCACCGACCACCACACGCCGTTCCCGGCCCGCCCCGAGCTGCTGTTCATCGCCTTCGCGGTGGTGCTCGCCACCCTCGTCGTGCAGGGGCTGACCCTGCCGTGGCTGGTCAGGCGGCTCGACGTGGGCGCCGACACCAAGCTGGAGCACGACCTGGAGCGCCAGCTGGCGCTGCGCGCGATGAAGGCGGCCAGGACCCGGCTGAAGGAGATCGAGGCCGCGGAGACGCTCGACGAGGACCTGGCCGAGATGCTGCACCACCGCGCGGTCGAGGTCGGCGCCCGCATCTCGCCCGACATCCTGGACGACGAGCGCCGGGAGAGCCACGGCCGCAGGCTCAAGCGCCTGCGGGAACTGCGCCGCATCCAGGAGGACATGCTATCCGCCGCCCGCCACGAGGTGCTGTCCGCGCGCAGCGAGCCGGGCAGCGACCCGGAGGTCGTCGACCGGGTGCTGCGGTCGCTGGACCTGCGCTCGATGCGCGGCTGACGGTACCGCCTGGCCGGTCCCTCTGCCGGTCCCTCTGCCGGGCCGCCTCTGCCGGGCCGCCTCTGCCGGGCGGCCCCGCGGGAGCCTCCCGCGGCGCCGTCCCGCCGAGGCGTCAGCGGGCGCCGGGGCCTGGCCCGAGGTCCTGGGACTCCGGCATCGGCGTCGCGTCCCGGCTCGCGCCCTCGTGCGTGATGCCGGGCGCGGGCGCGGTGCTGACCCGCGGCAGCGCGTACGGGTGCTCGCAGCGCACCCAGTCGATGAGCTGCTCGCGGACGATGCAGCGCAGCGTGAACACGTCGCCCGAGTCCTTGGCGGTGAGCAGCGCGCGCAGCTGGATGGTGGTCGGCGTGGTGTCGATCACCACCAGCCCCCAGGCCCTGCGGTCCCACTCCGTGGTCTGCTCCAGGATCTCCAGCAGCCGCTTGCGCATCAGGTCCACCGGCGCCGAGTGGTCCAGGTGCAGGAAGACGGTGCCGGTCATCCGCGGGTCGGCGCGCGACCAGTTCTCGAACGGCTTGCTGGTGAAGTACGACACCGGCATGGTGATCCGCCGCTCGTCCCAGGTGCGCACGCTCAGGAACGTCAGCGTGATCTCCTCGACCTCGCCCCACTCGCCGTCGACCACCACCGTGTCGCCGATCCGCACCATGTCGCCGAAGGCGATCTGCAGCCCGGCGAACAGGTTGCTCAGCGTGGACTGCGCGGCCACACCGGCGACGATGCCGATGATGCCCGCGGAGGCCAGCACCGAGGCCCCCACCGTGCGCATCTCCGGGAACGTGAAGAGCATCGACGCCACCGCGATGACCCCGACGACCGCGGTGAACACCCGCTGGATCAGGGTCAGCTGGGTGCGCAGCCGGCGTATCTTCGGCACGCTCCTGGACGTCGCGGCGTAGCGGGCGTACGAGGAGTCGATGACCGCGGCGGCCACCCGGACCACCAGCCAGGCCGACGCCGCGATCAGCGCCAGCGTCAGGCCCTGGCCCACCGCCCCCGGATGCCCGTGGGCGACGTGCGCGGTCGGGAACGCGCCGCGCAGCACCGCGGCGCACAGCACCACCTGCAGCGGCAGCCGGCAGCGCCGCAGCTGGTCCCACAGCGGCGTCTCCGGGTGCCGGGCGTCCACCGTCCGCAGGGCCCGGTCGACCACCCAGCCCACCGCAAGCGTCAGCGCGACCGCCGACCCCAGGACGACCAGCGGCCGCAGAGCGCTTTCCATGCTGCTTCTCCCTCGGTCTTCCTCATGTCGCCTTGCGGGCGCGGCCCGCACTACCTGGCACGATGGTCGCGTACCCGAGGCCAGAGAGGGCAGCCCTGTGACGATCGTCCTGTTCCACTCCATGTACGGGCTGCGGCCCGCCGTGCTGGCGGCCGCGGACCGCCTGCGCGCCGCGGGCCACGAGGTACACACCCCCGACCTGTTCGACGGGCGCACCGCGGGCGACGCCGAGGAGGGCATGCGGATCAAGGACGAGATCGGCCGGGACGAGCTGCTGCGCCGGGCCGTCGCCGCGGCCGCGCCCCACTCCCAGCAGGGCCTGGTCTACGCCGGGTTCTCCCTCGGCGGCTCCGTCGCGCAGAACCTGGCGCTCGGCGACGAGCGGGCCCGCGGGCTGCTCCTGCTGCACGGGACCTCCGACATCGCCGACGACGCGTCCACCGACATGCCGGTGCAGCTGCACGTCGCCGACCCCGACCCGTTCGAGCCCGACGACTGGCTGAACGCCTGGTACCTGCGGATGCGGAAGGCCGGTGCCGATGTGGAGGTGCACCGCTACCGGGGCGCCGGCCACCTCTACACCGACCCCGACCTGCCGGACTACGACGCCGAGGCCGCCGAGCGGACCTGGGCGATCGCGCTGGACTTCCTCGCGGACCTGTAACCCGCGGCCGGAGTGCCGGGCCTCCTCGGACGCCCGGCACCCGAGGAGGCCCCGCCGGCGGGCTACTTGGTGAGCCCGGCCTCGATCGAGGACATCACCTGCGCCGAGGGAATCCCCGCGACCTGGATGTCCTTGTTGTTGAGCTTCACCGTCGGCGTCGAGTCGACGCCGCTGCTGTCGAACGACTTGCTCATCGTCAGCGCCCACTTGTCGAAGGTGCCGTTCTTCACCGCGTCGGAGAACTTGGCGTTGTTCTTCAGCGCCGGGATCTTCTGCGCGAGCTCGATCAGGTGGTCGGCGTTGTTGAACTCGTCCTTCTTCTCGTCCGGGTGGACGGCCTTGGAGTAGAGCAGCGTGTGGTACTGCTCGAAGGCGTCCACCGAGACGTTCAGCGCCGCGCCCAGCGCGCTCAGCGCCTTCTTCGAGCCGGAGCCGCCCTGGCCGGCGTCGAGGAACGTGCCGAAGGTGTACTGGATCTTGTACTTGCCGTCCTTGGCGCCCTGGAGCACCGCGGCACCCGCCTCCTGCTCGTAGGCGGCGCAGATCGGGCAGCGCATGTCCTCGAACTCGTGCAGGGTGTTCTTGTTGTTCTTGTCGCCGATGGTCAGCGTGGTGCCGTCGGTGCCGTCGGTGTTGGCCGGCTTCACCAGCGTCTTCTTCGCCGCCGCCGACCAGTAGCCGGGCTTGTTCGCCTGGTTGACGGCGACCGCGACGCCGCCGGCCACGGCCAGCACGACGACGATGCCGACGCCGACGAAGACCTGCCGGCGGACCTTCGCGCGCTTGGCCTCCTTCTCGCGCTGGAGGCGCAGGCGCTCGCGGGCGGCGGCCTTGCTGGCCTTGCTGTTCCTGGTGCTCATGGTGGGTTCTCCTGGGTACGCGTGGATGTGGGGGAGTGCTCGGTGCGGTCAGAGGAAGACCGGCGCGGGCGGACCACGGCGTACGACGGCGTGCAGCAGGGACCGGGCGGACAGCGCTCCGGGGGCGGGCGGCGCGGCGGCCGGGCGGACCCGGCCGGGCAGCGCGGCGGCGCGGCGGACGGCGGCCGCGGCGAACAGCATCGGGCGGAAGGCGGCGGCGCAGGCGGCGCGCAGCATCCGCTGCAGGGCCGCCTCACCGCGCCGCAGCCACCAGGAGGCCAGCAGGCCGACCGAGACGTGCGCGGCCAGCAGCAGCCAGGGCAGGGCGGTCGACGGCATCTGCGCGGCGGGCGCCGCCCCGGCGACACCGGGAAGGTGGCTCCCGGCCGGGGCCCCGTGGCAGATCACCGCCTCGTGGAAGGAGCGCCAGGAGCCGGTCACCGGCCCGCCGGACGGGCCGTAGCACAGGCGCTGACCGGAGGTGAACCAGGTGTCCACGGCGAGTTCCAGCGGGACCATCAGCCCGGCGATCATCCGGAAGCCGCACTCGCGGCGGCCGGCCACCAGGTAGGCCACGCCGAAGACCGCCGCGAAGGCGGCGGCCACCACCGCCGGCGGCAGCGGCTCGCGGGACATCAGCACATGGGAGGTGGAGGAGAGTGTGACGCAGAGCGCGGCGAAGAGGGCAGCACGAAGCACCCCGTGCCGCGGCCGTATCTCCTCCATGGCGATGAAGTGTGCCATGGGCGGGCGTATGTGCGGCCTAAAGGTTCGGGCAACCCTTGAGGACGGTTCGGGGAACGACCGGGCTCCGGCTGTCGTACCCGGGTCGTAGAGTTGCCATCACCGCCAGGACTGCCCGCCCATCCGCCCGCTCTCGCCGGAGGTGTCGCTCCCCGTGACCGACCAGCCCTTCACTCACCTGCACGTCCACACCCAGTACTCGCTGCTGGACGGTGCGGCGAGACTGAAGGACATGTTCAAGGCGTGCAACGAGATGGAGATGACGCACGTCGCCATCACCGACCACGGCAACCTCCACGGCGCCTACGACTTCTTCCACCAGGCGCAGGCGGCCGGCGTCACCCCGGTGATGGGCATCGAGGCGTATCTGGCGCCCGAGTCGCGGCGGTACACCAAGCCCGTCAAGTGGGGCGCCCCGCACCAGAAGAACGACGACGTCTCCGGTGCCGGCGCGTACACCCACATGACCATCTGGGCGCGGAACAAGACCGGCCTGCACAACCTCTTCCGGGCCCAGTCCCGCGCGTCCTTCGAGGGCTACTTCCGCAAGCCCCGGATGGACCGCGAGCTGCTCAGCGAGTACGCCGAGGGCCTGATGGGCACCACCGGCTGCCCGTCGGGCGAGGTCTCCACCAAGATCCGGCTCGGGCAGATGGACGAGGCGCTCAAGGCGGCCGGCGAGTACCAGGACATCTTCGGCAAGGAGAACTTCTTCGTCGAGATCATGGACCACGGCATCGACATCGACACCCGGGCCCGCAAGGGCCTGGAGGAGATCGCCAGGAAGCTCAAGGCGCCGTTCGTGGTCACCAACGACTCGCACTACACGTACGCGCAGGAGTCGTCGGCGCACGACACCCTGCTGTGCATCCAGACCGGCTCGAACATGTCGGACCCCGACCGGTTCAAGTTCGACGGCTCCGGCTACTACCTGAAGTCCGCCGCCGAGATGTACGCGATCGACTCGTCCGACGCCTGGCAGGAGGGCTGCCGCAACACGCAGCTGCTGATCGCCGACCGGGTCGACACCGAGGGCATGTTCCAGTTCAAGAACCTGATGCCCAAGTTCGACGTCCCCGACGGCTACGACGAGGTGTCCTGGTTCCGCGAGGAGGTCGCCCGCGGCATGGCCCGGCGCTTCCCCGGCGGCATCCCCGAGGACCGGCAGAAGCTCGCCGAGTACGAGATGGACACCATCATCCAGATGGGGTTCCCCGGCTACTTCCTGGTCGTCGCCGACTTCATCATGTGGGCGAAGAACAACGGCATCGCGGTCGGCCCGGGCCGCGGCTCCGCGGCCGGCTCGATCGTCGCCTACGCGATGGGCATCACCGACCTCGACCCGGTCCCGCACGGCCTGATCTTCGAGCGCTTCCTCAACCCCGAGCGCATCTCCATGCCCGACGTCGACATCGACTTCGACGAGCGCAGGCGCGGCGAGGTCATCCGCTACGTCACCGAGAAGTACGGCTCCGACAAGGTCGCCCAGATCGCCACCTACGGCACCATCAAGGCCAAGGCCGCGATCAAGGACTCGGCCCGCGTGCTCGGCTACCCCTTCTCCATGGGCGACCGGATCACCAAGGCGATGCCCGCCGACGTCCTCGGCAAGGGCATCCCGCTGTCCGGCATCACCGACAAGGACCACCCGCGCTACAGCGAGGCCGGCGAGGTCCGCTCGATGTACGAGAACGAGCCGGACGTCACCAAGGTGATCGACTCCGCACGCGGCATCGAGGGCCTGGTGCGGCAGATGGGCGTGCACGCGGCCGGCGTGATCATGTCGTCCGAGTCGCTGATCGACCACGTGCCGATCTTCTCGCCGAAGAACGACGGCGCGGTCGTCACGCAGTGGGACTACCCGAGCTGCGAGTCGCTCGGCCTGCTGAAGATGGACTTCCTCGGCCTGCGCAACCTGACGATCATGGACGACGCGGTCAAGTCCATCAAGGCCAACAAGGGCATCGACATCGACCTGCTGGCCCTGCCGCTGGACGACCCCAACACCTACGCGCTGCTCAGCCGCGGCGACACCCTGGGCGTCTTCCAGTTCGACGGCGGGCCCATGCGCTCCCTGCTGCGCATGATGAAGCCCGACAACTTCGAGGACATCTCCGCCGTCTCGGCCCTGTACCGGCCGGGCCCGATGGGCATGAACTCGCACATCAACTACGCGCTGCGCAAGAACAAGCAGCAGGACATCACCCCGATCCACCCCGAGCTGGAAGAGCCGCTCAAGGAAGTCCTGGACATCACCTACGGCCTGATCGTCTATCAGGAGCAGGTGCAGAAGGCCGCCCAGGTGCTCGCCGGCTACTCGCTCGGCCAGGCCGACCTGCTGCGCCGCGCGATGGGCAAGAAGAAGAAGGAGGTCCTCGACAAGGAGTTCATCCCCTTCCAGGCGGGCATGCGGGAGCGGGGCTACTCCGACCAGGCCATCCAGGCGGTGTGGGACGTGCTGGTCCCGTTCGCCGGCTACGCCTTCAACAAGGCGCACTCCGCGGCCTACGGGCTGGTGTCGTACTGGACCGCGTACCTCAAGGCGAACTACCCGGCCGAGTACATGGCGGGCCTGCTCACCTCGGTGAAGGACGACAAGGACAAGATGGCGCTCTATCTCAACGAGTGCCGCCGGATGGGCATCAGGGTGCTGCCCCCGGATGTCAACGAGTCCAACGCCAACTTCACGCCGAGCGGCGACGACACGATCGTCTTCGGGCTCACCGCGGTGCGCAACGTCGGCACCAACGTGGTGGAGTCCATCGTCAAGTGCCGCAAGTCCAAGGGGCGTTACGGCTCGTTCCCGGACTTCCTCGACAAGGTCGAGGTGGTCGTCTGCAACAAGCGGACCGTCGAGTCGCTGATCAAGGCCGGCGCGTTCGACGAGATGCAGCACACCCGGCGCGGTCTGACCGAGCACTTCGAGTCGATGATCGACAACGTGGTGCAGGTGAAACGCAAGGAGGCCGAGGGCCAGTTCGACCTGTTCGGCGGGATGGGCGGCGACGACGGCGACGACAGCCCCGCGTTCGGCATGGACGTGGTCTTCTCCGACATCGAGTGGGACAAGACCTATCTGCTGGCGCAGGAGCGCGAGATGCTCGGGCTCTATGTCTCCGACCACCCGCTGTTCGGCATCGAGCACATCCTCAACGACAAGACGGACGCGGCCATCGCCGCGCTGGCCGGCGACTACTCCGACGGCGCGATCGTCACCATCGGCGGCATCATCTCCGGCCTGCAGCGCAAGATGACCAAGCAGGGCAACGCGTGGGCGATCGCCACCGTGGAGGACCTGGCGGGCTCGGTGGACTGCATGTTCTTCCCGGCGACCTACCAGCTGGTGTCCACCCAACTCGTCGAGGACGCCGTGGTGTTCGTCAAGGGCCGGCTCGACAAGCGGGAGGACGTGCCGCGGCTGGTCGCGATGGAGCTGATGGTGCCCGACCTGTCGGACGTCGGCGCCAACGCGCCCGTGGTGCTGTCCATTCCGACGGTCAAGGTGACCCCGCCGCTGGTGGCCAGGCTCGGCGAGGTGCTGGACAGCCACAAGGGCAACACCGAGGTGCGGGTGCGGCTGCAGGGTGCCAGGTCCACCACCGTGCTGCGGCTCGACCGGCACCGGGTGACCGCGGACCCGTCGCTGTTCGGCGACCTCAAGGCCCTGCTGGGACCGGCCTGCTTGGGCGCGGGGCAGCAGGCGGGCTGACGCCGTCGCGGCGGCGGGCCGCGAACACGAACGCGGGGGCGCCCCGGAAGGGGCACCCCCGCGCGTGTGAGAAGTGCGGGTGCGGCGCGATCAGTTGTGGCCGAACCGCTTCTGCTGCTTGCGCGAGACCTGCGTCGAGGTCGGCATGCCGTGCTCCTCGGCCACCGCGGTCTTCGTGTGCTCCTGGGCCTCCATGGCCGGCTCGGACCGCTGGTCGTGCTGCTCACGCTGCCGGTTCTGGTTCTTGTTCTTAGCCACGATCGTGCCTTCCTAGTGTGGGGATTGTTGGCCGATGGGCCGCCTTCAGATTTGCACGCGGGGACAAAGCGCGCATTTCGGGCAGTTGGCGATGGTGAACGCTCCGTGACGGTGACCGCCGCCACGCCGAAGATCGGTTTCGCGGCCATAACCCCCGGGAATTCGGGCAGACTCGGGGGAAATCACAGGCAGAGCCCTGGATGAACTCACCGGGGGGCGACCGGAAGAGGTGCGACATGGATCGCTGCGTCGTCCTGGTGGACGCCGGATACCTGCTGGGCGCAGCGGCAAGTCTGCTGGCGGGGGAACCCTCCCGGTCCTCGATCCTGGTGGATCATGCCGCCGTGGTCGCTGGCCTGCGTGAACGTGCCGAAAAGGAGACCGGGCAGCCGCTGCTGCGGATCTACTGGTTCGACGGAGCGCCCGACCGGGTTCCGCAACCCGAACACCGCAGACTGAGAGTGATGCCCCGCGTGACCGTGCGGCTCGGGGCGCTCACCCGGACGGACGGCCGCTGGGCGCAGAAGGGCGTCGACGCTGCTATGCACGCCGAGCTGTCGGAGCTGGCCCGCAACCGCGCCTGCTCCGACATCGTGCTGGTCACCGGCGACGGCGACCTGCTGCCCGGCATGATGTCCGCCAAGGAGCACGGCGTCGCGGTCCACCTGTGGGCGGTGCAGGCCGCCGACGGCGACTACAACCAGTCCGAGGATCTGGTCGCCGAGGCCGACGAGCGCCGGGTGCTGGACCGGGAGTGGATCACCGCCGCGATCCGCGCCCGGGACGCCGCCGGCGTCTGCGCGCCGGTCGGCACCCGGCCCGAGTTCGGGCCGGAGATCGCCGCGATCCTCGCCGCGCCGCTGCCGGAGACCGCGCCACGGACCGGGCCGGAGGCCGCGCCGGCCGAGCCCGCGCACCCGGCGAAGAACGGCTCCGCGCCCGCCCCGGCGGGCCCGCCGCCGCACCACAAGGGCGTCCCCACCCCCAAGGACGTCGCCGACCTCGGCCGGTCCCACACCGCGCCGCCGCAGCAGCCGGTGGCCGGCGCCACCCTGCGCTGGTCCTCCGACAAGGGCTGGACCGACCGCGGCTCCGACCAGGCCGACACCAGCGGGCTGCCCACCCTCGCCCAGCTCACCACCGCCGAGCAGCGCTGGGCCGACCGGGAGGCGGACATCACCGCGGTCAGCGGCGACCCGTACGAGGTGGGGCAGGTCTTCGCCCGCCGCTGGATCGCCCGGGTGGCCGATCCGGCGCAGCGCCAGCAGCTGCCCGCGCACTACCCACGGGTCCCGCACCGCATCGACGGCGAGCTGCTGCGGTACGCCGCCCGCTTCGGGCTGCTGGCGCACAAGGACGACCAGATCGACGAGCACGACCGCTACGCGATCCGGGCCGGGTTCTGGCGCGAGTTCGGCATCCGCGGGCCCGGCGCCCCGACGCCGGAGGTCTGACCCCGCGGGCTGACCTGGGCGGGGCCGCGACCGCCGGCACGGGCCGCCGGACGGGCCGCCAGTCGGGCCGGAGGGGCACGCGCCGTGCCGGCCACCCCGTTTGGCCCGGCCGGCGGCGCTACGCGTACTCTCGATGTTCGTGAGTACGGGCACGGAGGAGACGGCGGCCCCCACGGTCGCCACCGCCCGCGATGCGGTGTGCACCGTGCGCGGTCTCGTCAGGACGTACCGGGCCGGCCGGAACCCCGGCCGGCCGTCGCTGCGGCGCAGCCGCGAGGCCGCCCCGGCCCCGGTACGGGCCAACGACGGCGTGGACCTCGACGTCCACCGCGGTGAGCTGTTCGGCATCCTCGGCCCCAACGGCGCCGGCAAGACCACCCTGGTCCGCCAGCTGACCGGCCTGCTGCGCCCCGACGCCGGCAGCATCCACCTGCTCGGCCACGACCTGGTCCGGCACCCCGACCGCGCCGCCCGGCTGATCGGCTACCTCGGCCAGGAGAGCACCGCGCTCGACGAGCTGACCGTGGCCCTCGCCACCGAGACCACCGCCCGACTGCGCGGCCTCGACGCCTCCGCCGCCCGGACCGCGCGCGACGCCGTCCTGGACGAGCTGGGCCTGGCCCCGCTCGCCGGCCGGCCGCTCAAGCGCCTGTCCGGCGGCGAGCGCCGGCTCGCCTGCTTCGCGACCGCTCTGGTCGGCGAGCGGCCCGTGCTCGTGCTCGACGAGCCCACCACCGGCATGGACCCGGTCGCCCGGCGCGCGGTGTGGGCCGCGGTCGACCGGCGCAGGACCGCCCACGGCACCACCGTGCTGCTGGTCACCCACAACGTCATCGAGGCCGAGACCGTGCTCGACCGGGTCGCCGTGCTCGACCAGGGCCGGGTGATCGCCTGCGACACCCCGGCCGCGCTGCGCGCCCTGGTCGCCGACGAGGTGCGACTGGACCTGGTGTGGCGGCAGGAGGCCCCGCTGGGCGTCCCCGCCGTCGCCGCCCTCCAGCCGCTCGCCGAGGTCGCCGGCCGCTGCTGGACGCTGCGGCTGCCGCAGGACCGCGCCCGGGCCGCCGTGGCCGAAGTCACCGGGGGACCGGCGTTCGCCGCCCTGGACGACTTCACCCTGGCCGTGCCCAGCCTGGAGGACGTCTATCTCGCGCTCGGCGGGCGCGGCACGGGACTGGTGAAGGCATGACCGTCGTCCAGGCCGGCCCCGAGCGGGCCACCTCCACCGCGGCCCCGCTGGCCCCCCGCGCCGGGCTGTGGCCGTCGATGGCCGCGGTCTACCGCGCCCAGCTCTCCCGGGCCCGGGTCGCCCGCATCCCGCTTCTGTTCGTGGCCACGTTCCAGTCCATCGGGATCATGATCATGATGCGCGGTGTGGTCCACGCGGGTGACGGCGAGGCGGCCCGGTCCGTGGTGGCCGGCTCCAGCGTGCTGGTCGTCGCGTTCGTCGCGCTCAACCTGCTCGCCCAGTACTTCGGCCAGCTGCGCGCCTCCGGGGGCCTGGACCACTACGCGACGCTGCCGGTCCCGCCGGCGTCGGTGGTGCTCGGCACGGCGGGCGCCTATGCGTCGTTCACCGTGCCCGGCACCCTGGCCACCGCGATCACCGGCTGCCTGCTGTTCCATCTCACCCTGGCCGGGCTGTGGGTGCTGCTCCTGGTGATCCCGCTGGCCGGTGCCGCCCTGTCCGGGCTCGGCGCTGCCCTGGGGCTGCTCGCGCCGCGGCAGGAGATCGCCACCCTGCTCGGGCAGCTCGGGATGTCCGCCGCCCTGCTGCTCGGCGTGCTGCCCGCCTCGCACATGCCGGTGCCGATCCGCTGGGTCCGCGACGTGCTGCCGTCGACGTACGGCGTGGAGGCGTTCGCCCGCACCCTCGGCGGTGCCGGAGCCACCCACTGGGCCGCGGTCGCCGCCGATCTGTGCGTCTGCGGGGCCGTGGGCGTGCTGTCGCTGGCGCTCGCCACCCGCGCCTACCGCAGGGCCGCCTGCCGGTGACCCCGGCGATTCGCCCGATAGCGCGATTGACAGGCAGACCTGGCACGATGGGCAGGTGACCGCACCCCTGACTCCGCACGACCAGCCGCAGTTCCCGCCGTACCCCGCCGACGGGTCCGGAACGGGCGGGACCGACGGTGACAAGGAACCGCTGCGGACCGAGATCGCCAGGGGTGCGCTGATCGCCCTGCTCGTCGCCGTGTGCGGGGTGGCGCTGGGGTTGCTCTGGTTGTGGCTCGCGCCGCGCATCCCCATGATCTCCGACGGCCAGGCCGTCTACCTCAAGGACACCGAGGGCGAGGAGGCGATCGGCGCCGACGGCACCTTCGCGGCGATCGCCGCGGTCCTCGGCCTGGTGACGGCCGTCCTGGTCTTCTGGCGCTACCGGCGCGGCGGCGTGTCGGTGGTGGTGGGGCTGGCGCTCGGCGGCCTGATCGCCTCGGTGATCGGCTGGCGGATCGGCGTGTGGCTCGGCCCGCCGACGGACATCGTCGCGCACGCCAAGGCGGTGGGGCCCAAGAAGGTCTTCGACGGTCCGCTGGAGCTGCGGGCCAAGAGCGCGCTGGTCGCCTGGTCGGCGGCGGCGATGCTGGCCCACCTCTGCCTCACCTCGGCGTTCGGGCCGCGCGACCCCGACCCCGTCCCCAAGGCCGCCCCGGGCCCCTGGGGCCCGCCCCCGCCGCCGCCCCCCGCGTCGCAGTGACCGCCCGCGCCGAGCCCCCGGCACCGGGCCGCGAGGCGCCCGCAGACCCCGTACGGGCCTGCCCGGCCGCGGGACCGCGCTGAGCCGTGCGAGCCGCCCCAGCCCCCGTCCGCGCCCCGCCTCGGCCCGCGCCGACCCCGCCTCAGCGGCGGGCGACGGGCGCCGTGACGGCGGACGTGAGGCCGGCCAGCACAGCCGGAGCCAGCTCCACCTCCAGGCCGCGCCGCCCCGCGGAGACGAACACCGTCTCGAAGCCGCCGGCGGAGGCGTCGATCACCGTGGGAAGCGCCTTGCGCTGGCCCAGCGGCGAGATCCCGCCCCGCACGTAGCCGGTGGTGCGCTCGGCCGCCGCCGGGTCGGCCATCGCCGCCCGCTTGCCGCCCACCGCTGCGGCCAGCGCCTTGAGGTCCAGGCTCGCCGACACCGGCACGACCGCCACGGTCAGGGCGCCGTCGACCTCGGCCACCAGCGTCTTGAAGACCCGGTCGGGCGAGGTGCCCATGGCCTCCGCGGCCTCCAGGCCGTACGACAGCTCCGACGCCGGGTCGTGGGCGTAGGAGTGGACGGTGAAAGCCGCGCCGGCCTTCTCCAGGGCCACGGTGGCCGGGGTGCCCCCGGCGGACCGGGACTTCTTCGCCATGCCGGATCGACCGGTCCCTTCAGTTCGCGCAGACCGGCTGCTGGGTGAGTTCCACCGCCGGGAGCGACGGCAGCTTGTCGATGATCGCGGTCTCCCGCCGCAGCAGCCGCAGCTCGGCGGCGAGCCTGGCCGCCGCGTCGGGGGCCTCCAGCAGCCGCTGCTTCTGCTCGGTCCCGGTGATCATCGCGGCCGCCACCAGGTACGACAGCACCGTCGGGTCGTCCGGGAACTCCTGGCTGGACAGCGACCGCTCGCGCGCCCCGGCCAGCCGCTTCTGGTACGCGCTGAACGCCCGCAGGGCCTCGCTCGCCAGCGCGCCGGCGCCCTCGCCCTGCGTGTCCGGCACCTCCTCGACCTCCCCGGTCAGGTAGGGCCCCGACGCGTCCACCGACAGCAGCCGGAAGCGCACGGTGCCGGTGGCGACCAGCTCGTAGCCGCCGCCGTCCCGCTCGGCGATGCCGGCCGCTTCGGCGACGCAGCCGTAGCCGTACAGGGACTCCATCGGGTCGTCGCCGAGTCCCGCGAGGGGGCCGGTGTCCAGACCGTCCTGGCCGGTGGGCGCGACCTCCTGGCCGTGCTTGATGGCCACCACGCCGAACCGGCGCGGCGCGTCCTCCGGAAGGGCCAGCAGTGCGCCGACGAGGGCGCGGTACCGCTCCTCGAAGACGTTCAGCGGCAGGACCAGGCCGGGGAACAGCGCCGAACTGAGCGGGAAGAGCGGAAGGCGATCGGTCACAGTGAGCCAGGGTACGGGCAGCATGCCCCCCTTCGTCAGCCGCTGGGCCCACTCCGCCCCAGGTCCGTCCGGTCGCCGGGCCGCTACGACCCCCGGCGCAGCAGCCGGGACGCCCCCGCCGCGGCCGTGGTCGCCAGCATCCAGCCCAGCAGGATCAGCGCCGACGCCACCCACTGGCCCGTCCCGGTCTCCCGCCACGCGTTGTCCTGGCCGAGGTCGATCACCGGAAGCAGCAGGTCCAGCGCGTACAGGGCCGGGTTCCAGTGCGGCACGTACCCGCTGTCCGCCGGGGCCGGCGTGCGGTGCGCCGCGAAGTACACCGCACCCACCGCCCACAGCACCGCCATCCACACCGCGGCCCGCCCCGGCCGGTAGCCGTACCCGACGGTGACGTCCTGCAGCCAGCCCCACACCCGGCCGGCCATCGGCAGCGACTCGCGGCGCCGCCGCTGCCGGGCCAGCTGCACCTCGCGGGCCTCCGCGTCCTCGCCGCCGGCCCGCAGCGCCGCGGCGAGCCGCTCGTACGGCTCCGCGCTGAACTCGGGGGTGGCCGCGTGCAGCCACTCGATCCTGGCCCGCAGCGGGAACGCCTCGGGCGGCGTCAGGCCGTCGTACTGGAAGCCGCGCAGCGACAGCCGGCCCGCTTCCGGCCAGCTGTCCGGCGTGTCGGCGAGCTTGCCGACACGCGCCCCCGACAGGGACACCATGCCGCCGGCCGGCGGCTGCCCGGGGGTGAACCGCAGCTCGGGCGTCTGGATCCGGCGCAGCGACAGCTGCTGCTCGCCCTCCATGGCGAACCGCGCCCTGCTGACCACCACCGCGTTGCCGAACCGGCCGTCGTCCAGCCGCAGCCCGCCCTCGCACACGAAGTCCCGGGTGCGCACCCCGGCCGGCGGCGGCGTGTCGCCGGTGTGGCCGGTGGCCAGCGCGTCCCACCCGGCGCTGAGGTAGAGGGTGTGCTCCACCTGCACGCGCGCGGCGTTCAGCGCGTAGCGGTCGTAGGGGTTGCGCAGCAACGCGCCGCGCAGGCTCAGCCGGCCGCCGATCCGCGCGCTGCGCAGGCTCAACTCGCCTATGACGTCGATGAGTTCGGCGTCCACGTCCTGCCCGACGACCAGCCCGTCGGCGGCGATCGCCCGGCTGTGGCGGTCCCGGCGCACGGTCAGCTGGTTGAGCAGCAGGTCGGTGCCTATCTGCGCGTCGGTCAGCCGGATCCCGCCGGGGACGAGGCACTGCGGCAGGTGCAGGTCGCCGGTGACCTGCAGGCGGGCCGCGTCCAGCCGGGGTATCAGGCAGTGCACCAGCCGCATGCTGCCGGCCCGGCACTCCTGGAGCATCAGCTGCTCGTCGAAGCGGCAGTCGTCCAGCTGCACGTACGGGGTGATGGTGCCGCCGGACAGCATCAGCCGGCCGCTGATCCGCACCCCGGCGAGCTTGAGCGCCGCCACCCGCCCGGGCCGCGACAGCGGCGGGTTGAGCAGCAGCTCCGCCACCGCCTGGGCCCGCACCGTGCGCTCCGGGCCCCACTCGCCGGCCGACGCGGCGTCCGGGTCGAGCGGGCCCGCCAGCGCGCTGCGGCGGCCGTCGGGACGCAGGTCGCAGGTGCGCCCGGCGCGGAACGCCCACCACATGCGGACCTCCGGCGGGGTCCAGTCGGCCGGCGGCTCGCCCCCCGCGGGCCCGCCGCGGCCCTCGCCCCGGTCCTGCCCGTCCCGCTCGGTCATCCTCGCCCCTCCCGTAGAACCCGCCGGTCCCGCCCGGACCCACCCCGCCGCACGACGCGGCCGCGGGGGAGCGGCGCGGGCGCGGGAAGATCGCCGCGCCCACGCTAGTGCCTGCCCGCCCGGCCGGTGGCGGCGCCCGCACGTCCGCGGCACGTATCACGGAGTGGAACCGCGAGCCGTCCCGCATGCCCGGGTCTCTACACTTGGCAGCGTGATCTCCCGAATCGATCTGCGCGGTGCCGCCTTCCCGGAGGGCGGTATCGACCGCGACCTGCTGCCCCGTGCCGAGTTCGACGTGGAAGCCGCCCTGGAGACGGTGCGGCCCATCTGCGAGGACGTGCGCCATCGCGGCGGCGCGGCGGTGATCGACTACGGGGAGCGGTTCGACGGCGTCCGGCTGGAGCGGCTCAGGGTCTCGCAGAAGGCGCTGGCCGAGGCGCTCGACGGCCTGGACGTCCAGGTGCGGGCCGCCCTGGAGGAGTCCATCCGCCGGGCCAGGACCGTCCACCGCGAGCAGCGCCGCACCGACGTGACCACGCAGGTCGTGCCGGGCGGCACGGTCACCGAGAGGTGGGTGCCGGTGCAGCGGGTCGGGCTGTACGTGCCCGGCGGCCTGGCCGTCTACCCGTCCTCCGTGGTGATGAACGTGGTGCCCGCCCAGGAGGCCGGTGTCGGCGCCGTCGCCGTGGCCTCGCCGCCGCAGAAGGAGTTCGGCGGCCTGCCGCACCCCACCATCCTCGCCGCCTGCGCCCTGCTCGGCGTCGACGAGGTGTACGCCGCCGGCGGCTCCCAGGCCGTGGCCATGTTCGCGTACGGCACCGACGAGTGCCGCCCGGTGAACCTGGTCACCGGGCCCGGCAACATCTACGTGGCCGCCGCCAAGCGCCTGCTCAAGGGGCGGATCGGGATCGACGCCGAGGCCGGGCCGACCGAGATCGCGGTCCTCGCCGACGCCTCCGCCGACCCCGGGTACGTCGCCGCCGACCTGATCAGCCAGGCCGAGCACGACCCGCTGGCCGCCGCGGTGCTGGTCACCACCTCGCCCGAACTGGCCGACGCGGTCGACGGCGAGCTGAAGGTGCGGGTGGCCGCCACCAAGCACCGCGAGCGGATCACCGCCGCGCTCGGCGGCCGCCAGTCCGCGACCGTGCTCGTGGACACCCTCGACCAGGGCCTGGAGGTGGTCGACGCCTACGCCGCCGAGCACCTGGAGATCCAGACCGAGGACGCCGCCGGTGTCGCCGCCCGGGTGCGCAACGCCGGCGCGATCTTCGTCGGCCCGCACGCGCCGGTCTCCCTCGGCGACTACTGCGCCGGGTCCAACCACGTGCTGCCCACCGGCGGCTGCGCCTGCCACTCCTCGGGCCTGTCCGTGCAGTCCTTCCTGCGCGGCATCCACGTCGTGGACTACTCCCGCGAGGCGCTCGAAGAGGTCGCCGGCCACGTGGTGACGCTCGCCAACGCCGAGGACCTGCCCGCCCACGGCGAGGCGGTCACCGCACGCCTGGGAGGCACCCGGTGACCCGCGTCGACGACCTCCCGCTGCGCGAGGAGCTGCGGGGCCAGTCCGCGTACGGCGCGCCCCAGCTCGACGTGCCGGTGCGGCTGAACACCAACGAGAACCCGTACCCGCTGCCCGAGCCGCTGGTGGCCCGGATCGCCGAGCGGGTCGCCGAGGCGGCCCGCGGGCTCAACCGCTACCCGGACCGCGACGCCGTCGAGCTGCGCACCGAGCTGGCCGCCTACCTCAGCCGGACCGCCGGCCACCAGGTCGGCACCGGCCAGGTGTGGGCGGCGAACGGCTCCAACGAGATCATCCAGCAGCTGCTGCAGACCTTCGGCGGGCCCGGCAGGACCGCGATCGGCTTCGAGCCGTCGTACTCCATGCACGCGCTGATCTCCCGCGGCACCGGCACCGGCTGGATCTCCGGGCCGCGCAACGAGGACTTCACCGTCGACCTGGACGCGGCGGTCCGCGAGATCGCCGAGCGCCGCCCGCACGTGGTGTTCGTCTGCTCGCCGAACAACCCGACCGGCACCGCGGTGGCCGCCGAGACGGTCGAGGCGCTGTACGAGGCCGCGCAGGCGGCCCGGCCGAGCCTGGTGGTGGTGGACGAGGCGTACGGCGAGTTCTCGCACCACCCGTCGCTGCTGCCGCTCATCGAGGGCCGGCCGAACCTGGTGCTCACCCGCACCATGTCGAAGGCGTTCGGCGCGGCCGGGCTGCGGCTCGGCTACCTGGCCGCCGACCCGGCGGTCGTGGAGGCCGTGCAGCTGGTGCGGCTGCCCTACCACCTGTCGTCGGTCACCCAGGCGACCGCGCTGGCCGCCCTGGAGTACACCGACACGCTCCTCGGCTACGTCGCCCAGCTCAAGCAGGAACGCGACCGGGTCGTCGACGGGCTGCGCGCCATCGGCTACGACGTGGTCGACTCCGACGCCAACTTCGTGCAGTTCGGCCGGTTCGCCGACAGCCACGCAGCGTGGCAGGCGATCCTCGACCACGGCGTGCTGGTCCGGGACAACGGCGTGCCCGGCTGGCTGCGGGTCTCCGCCGGGACCCCGCAGGAGAACGACGCGTTCCTCGACGCGGCCGCCCGCGTGCACAAGACCTTCGACGCCGCCGGCGGCATCGAGCACACCCGTACTGCCAAGGAGTCCGCATGACCCGCCTGGGGCGCGTGGAGCGCACCACCAAGGAGACGTCCGTCGTCGTCGAGATCGACCTCGACGGCACCGGGCAGGTCTCCGTGTCCACCGGTGTGGGCTTCTACGACCACATGCTCGACCAGCTCGGCCGGCACGGCCTGTTCGACCTCAGCGTGAAGACCGAGGGCGACCTGCACATCGACACCCACCACACCATCGAGGACACCGCCCTCGCGCTGGGCGCGGCCTTCAAGCAGGCGCTCGGCGACAAGGTCGGCATCTACCGCTTCGGCAACTGCACCGTCCCGCTGGACGAGTCCCTGGCCCAGGTGACCGTGGACCTGTCCGGCCGGCCCTACCTGGTGCACACCGAGCCGGAGAACATGGCGCCGATGATCGGCACGTACGACACGACGATGACCCGCCACATCCTGGAGTCCTTCGTCGCGCAGGCGCAGATCGCGCTGCACGTCCACGTGCCGTACGGGCGCAACGCGCACCACATCGTGGAGTGCCAGTTCAAGGCGCTCGCGCGGGCGCTGCGCTACGCCAGCGAGCGCGACCCGCGCGCCGCCGGCATCCTGCCGTCGACGAAGGGCGCGCTGTAAACCGTGAACAAGGCATCCACCCTCTTCATCCTGCTCGGCCTGTTCCTGGCCGGGGGCGTGTACTCGTTCGTGAAGCAGAAGCAGTCCAGGAGCCTGATCGCGCTCCTGGCCATCGGCTCCCTGATGTCGCTCGCCGCCGGCCTGCTCCAGCTGTGAGGTCCGCATGACGAATGCCGGGAACACCAAGAGCGTGGTCGTGCTCGACTACGGGTTCGGCAACGTGCGGTCGGCCGAGCGCGCCCTGGCCCGCGCCGGGGCCACCGTGGAGATCACCGCCGACTACGACCGCGCGATGGCCGCCGACGGGCTGCTCGTGCCGGGCGTCGGCGCCTTCGCGGCGTGCATGGCCGGGCTCAAGGACGTGCGCGGCGACTGGATCATCGGCCGCCGGCTGGCCGGCGGCCGCCCGGTGATGGGCATCTGCGTCGGCATGCAGATCCTCTTCGCCCGCGGGATCGAGCACGGCGTGGAGAGCGACGGCCTCGACGAGTGGCCCGGCACGGTCGAGCCGCTGCGCGCGCCCGTGGTGCCGCACATGGGCTGGAACACCGTCAAGGCCCCCGCGGACTCGGTGCAGTTCGCGGGTCTGGACGAGGACGCGCGGTTCTACTTCGTGCACTCCTACGCGGTGCGCAGCTGGGACCTGGAGGCGCGCAACGCCGCGATCCAGGCGCCCAGGGTCGCCTGGACCACCCACGGAGAGCCCTTCGTCGCCGCGGTGGAGAACGGCCCGCTGTGGGCCACCCAGTTCCATCCGGAGAAGTCCGGTGACGCCGGTGCGCAGCTGCTGGCCAACTGGCTCGGCACGCTGTAGTCCCGTCCCCGTCACGCCCCGTCCCGTGCCCGGGGCCGCTGCCGGACCCGCCCGGGGCCCGGCAGCCCGGCCCGGCCCGCTTCCCCCGCCCGCTCCCCTTACGAGGACCGCATCCCGATGAGCAAGCTCGAACTCCTCCCCGCCGTCGACGTCCGCGACGGCCAGGCCGTCCGCCTGGTGCACGGCGAGTCCGGCTCCGAGACGTCGTACGGCGACCCGCTGGCGGCCGCCATGGCGTGGCAGCAGGCGGGGGCCGAGTGGCTGCATCTGGTGGACCTGGACGCCGCGTTCGGCACCGGCGACAACCGGGCGCTGATCGGCGAGGTGGCCCGCAGCATGGACATCAAGGTGGAGCTGTCCGGCGGCATCCGCGACGACGACACCCTCGCCGCGGCCCTGGCCACCGGCTGCCGCCGGGTCAACCTGGGCACCGCCGCGCTGGAGACCCCGGAGTGGGTCGCCAAGGTCATCGCCGGGCACGGCGACCGGATCGCGGTCGGCCTGGACGTGCGCGGCACCACGCTGCGCGGCCGCGGCTGGACCCGCGACGGCGGCGACCTGTACGAGACGCTGGCCCGGCTCGACGCCGAGGGCTGCGCCCGCTACGTGGTGACCGACATCGCCAAGGACGGCACCCTCCAGGGCCCCAACCTGGAGCTGCTGCGCAACGTGTGCGCCGCCACCGACCGCCCGGTCGTCGCCTCCGGCGGCGTGTCCAGCCTCGACGACCTGCGGGCGCTGGCGACTCTGGTGCCGCTGGGTGTGGAGGGTGCCATTGTCGGTAAGGCGCTCTATGCGAAGGCGTTCACGCTCGAAGAGGCCCTGGAGGCAGTGTCACGATGACCGAGACCCCCGCAGTACGGCGCACGCAGACCGACAGCTCGTGGGAGGAGGCCGTCGGCTTCGCGCGCGCCGTGGCGGCGGGGGACCGGGTGCTGGTCTCCGGCACCATGCCCGTCTCCGGCGGCGCGGTGCGCGCCGAGGGCAGCCCGTACGAGCAGACCCTGCTCGCGTTCCGCAACGCGCTGGCCGCGCTGGAGCCGTTCGGCCTCGGCGTGGAGAGCGTGGTCCGCACCCGCATGTACCTCAGCCATGTCCGCGACGTCGACGACGTCGGCCGGGCGCACCGCGAACTGTTCGCCGAGGTGCGGCCCGCCACGACGATGGTCGTGGTCGCCGGCTTCACCGACTCCCGGGTGCTCGTCGAGGTGGAGCTGGAAGCCTACCGAGCGGCGCACCGAGAAGATCTCCGAGGAGAAACCGCATGACCCTCGCGGTCCGAGTCATCCCCTGCCTGGACGTGGACGCCGGACGGGTCGTCAAGGGCGTCAACTTCCAGAACCTGCGCGACGCGGGGGACCCGGTCGAGATGGCCCGGCTCTACGACGCCGAGGGCGCCGACGAGTTGACGTTCCTGGACATCACCGCGTCCTCCGGCGACCGGGAGACCACCTACGACGTGGTGCGCAGGACCGCCGAGCAGGTCTTCATCCCGCTGACCGTCGGCGGCGGGGTGCGCAGCGCCGACGACGTCGACCGGCTGCTGCGGGCCGGCGCCGACAAGGTCGGCGTGAACACCGCGGCGATCGCCCGGCCCGAGCTGATCCGGGAGATCGCCGAGCGCTTCGGGCGGCAGGTGCTGGTGCTGTCGGTGGACGCCCGCCGCACCCCCTCCGGCAGCTTCGAGGTCACCACGCACGGCGGCCGCCGCGGTACCGGCATCGACGCGGTCGAGTGGGCGCACCGGGCGGCCGACCTGGGCGCCGGCGAGATCCTGCTCAACTCGATGGACGCCGACGGCACCAAGGACGGCTACGACACCGAGATGATCGCCGCGGTGCGCAAGCACGTCACCGTGCCGGTGATCGCCTCGGGCGGCGCGGGCGCGCTCGGCCACTTCCCGCCGGCCGTCGCGGCCGGCGCCGACGCGGTGCTCGCCGCGTCCGTCTTCCACTTCGGGGACCTGCGGATCGGCGCGGTCAAGTCCGCGCTGCGGGAGGCCGGTCACCCCGTCCGCTGAGCGGACTCCCGCCCGCCGCACGGCCGTTGGGCGGCTGAACGGGGGCTCTCCCGGCGGCGGGTTCAGGCCGGCCCGGGTTCAGGCCGCCGTGCGCCGGGTGCCGATGAGTACGGCCAGATCCGGCGCCAGCGGCACCTCCACGGTGCGCAGCGCAGGGTGGTCGAGCCAGTGCAGCCGCGCCTCGTCGGGCCGGCCGCCGTGCACCGGCGGGCGCCCGCCGGACGGCGTGAAGTCGTCGATCACCAGCAGCCCGCCGGGCCTGAGCAGTTCCACCGGATCCGCCGGGGGATCGCCGGGCCCCGCCTTGCCCTGCCCGCCGCCGTCCAGCACCAGCAGGTCGAACGGGCCGTGCCCGGCGATGGCCGTCCAGTCCGCGCACTCCACGGTGACGGCGGGCGCGAGGTGCGCGAACAGCGCGGTGGCGGCGGCGGCACGGGCCGGGTCCCGCTCCACGCTGACCGCCCGCGCCCCGGCCGGCATTCCCGACACCAGCCAGGCCAGGCCCACCCCGCATCCGGTGCCCGTCTCACCGATCCGCCGCGCCCCGGCGGCCAGCGCCCGCAGCAGCCTCCCGTGCTCGGGCCGGCACGACCACGGGAAGTCCAGGTGGCGTGCGGTCCTGGCGGCGCGCTCGACCAGGGGCGGCAGGTCGCCGGGGCCGGTGAGGTGGGCACGGGTGCCGTCGAGGGACATGCCGGCCATCCTGCCCGGCCGGGCCCGGGCCGCGCGGCGCTTCCCATAGGAAAGAAAAGTTGCGCAAATTATATTGCACAACTTTTCTTTCCTATCTAGCGTGGGCGCCATGGACGACAAGCAGGCCGCCCCCGAACCCCAGCGCATCACCGACGTCGACGCGCTGAAGGTCTTCACCCACCCGCTGCGGATCCGCCTCTACTACGCGCTCCACACCGCTCGCGAGGCCACCGCCTCGCACCTGGCCGACCAGGTCGACGAGGCCGTCTCGCTGGTCAGCTACCACCTGCGGAAGATGGCCGCGCACGGCTTCATCGTCGAGGCCGAGGGCCACGGCAGCGACGGGCGCGAGCGCTGGTGGACGCTCTCCTCGCACCGCGGATTCACCTTCCACAACGCGGACTTCGCCGACCGGCCGGAGGGCGCCGCGGTCATCGGCCAGATCAACCGGCAGCTGCTCAGCACCCGCACCGAGCGCTATGCGCGCTACCTCGACGAGCAGGTCGCCTGGCCGCGGGAGTGGACCGAGGCGGCCTTCTCCTCCGAGTACGTGCCCCTGCTCACCGCAGCCGAACTCCAGCAGATGGCGGAGGAGTTGGGCGCGTTCATGCAGCGGTGGAGCGACGTCGGGCGGGCCGCGGAGGCGGCCGGCGACACCGAGGGCCGGGAGCACGTCGCGGTCCAGATGTACGGCTTCCCGACCCGGTCCTGACCTCCGCCGCCCCGCCCCGACCGCCTCCAGGAGGGTCCTTCGTGACCACCACCGTGCTTCCCGCAGTCCGGCCCGCCCACCGCGACGGCAACGTGCTGCGCTGGCTGACCGCCTACACCGCCTCCATGCTCGGTGACGGCGTCTACTTCCTCGCCCTCGGCTTCGCCGCCGCCAAGTCCCTGCCGCCCGCCGAGGTCGGCATGGTGATGGCGACCGGCTCGGTGCCGCGCGCCGTGCTGATGCTGGGCGGCGGGGTGATCGCCGACCGCTTCGGGCCCCGCCGGGTGGTGATCGGCAGCGACGCGGTGCGCTGCGTGCTGATCCTGTCCGCCGCGGCGGCCCTCGCGCTCACCTCGCCGGGACTGTGGCTGCTGGTCGCCGTGGCGCTGCTGTTCGGCGTGGTCGACGCGCTGTTCCTGCCCGCGGTGGGCGCGCTGCCGCCGCGGCTGGTCGAGCCGGACCAGATGATGCGGCTGCAGGGCATGCGGGCGCTGGCGATGCGGTTCGGGAACATCGCGGGACCGCCCGCCGGCGGGCTCGCGATGGGCCTCGGCGGCCCGTCGGCGGCGTTCGCCACCGCCGGGGTGCTCTTCGCCGCCTCGGTGCCGCTGCTGGTCGCCACCCGCATCGGCCCGCTGCCCGCGCCGGGAGGCGCCGGCGACCGCAGCACCCGCCACCCCGACGCCGAAGCGCCTGCCGGCGCCGGAGCCCGGGCGGGCAGCCGCGCCGGCGCGGCGTGGGAGGAGCTGCGGGACGGGCTGCGGCACGTCCGCCGGCACCGGCTGGTGGGGCCGCTGGTGCTGTCCGGCGCGGTGTGCGAACTCGGCCTGGCCGGGCCGCTGAACGTCGGCATGGTGCTGCTGTGCCAGGACCGCGGCTGGGGCTCCACCGGCTACGGCTGGATCATCGCCGCCTTCGGCGCGGGCTCCGCGGCCGGCGCGCTGCTGCTCACGGTGCGCGGCTGGCTGCCCAGGGCGGGCGCGGTGCAGATCGGCACGCTGCTCGTCAGCTGCACCGCCATGGGCGCGACCGCACTGGCCGGTTCACCGGCCGCGGCCGCCGCGGTGGCGCTGCTGGCCGGCCTGGTCGGCGGGGTGTGCGGCGGGCTCGCCCTGGCGCTGATCCAGTCCGCGGTGGACCCGTCGTACCTCGGCCGGGTCACCGCGGTGATCAGCCTCACCGGTTTCGGCCTCGCGCCGCTCAGCTACCCGGTGTTCGGCGCGGCCGTCGCCGCGTGGGGCCCGACGCCGGTGTTCCTGGCGGCCGCCGCCTTCGCGTGCCTCGGCGGCGTCGTGGGGCTCGCCTCACCCGCCGTGCGCGCCGCCGAGTTGAGCCGCCCGGCGGCCCGCTGACACCGGCTCAGCCAGGCCAACCCAGCTCAGCGCGGCTCGGATCAGGTCGGATCAGGTCGGATCAGGTCAGGTCAGGCCGAGTTTCGCGGTGCTCGCCGCCGCCACCGCGCTCTCCTCGCCGGCCGCCTCCACCTTCGCCACGGACTGCCGCCCGAAGGCGTACATGACCAGCTCGGACGGCTCCCCGGTGACGGTGACGACCGGCGAACCGCGGTGGAGCACCACCGTCTGGCCGTCCGGCCGACGCAGCACCAGGCCGATCGTGGAGCGCCGGCCGAGCATCCGCGCCATCCGCTCCAGCCGGGACCACAGGGCGTCCGCGAAGACCGGGTCGATGGTGCGGGGCGTCCAGTCGTCCGCGGCCCGCCGCACGTCCTCGGCGTGGACGAAGAACTCGACGGTGTTCGATGCCTCGTCCAACTGCTTGACGCTGAACGGCGACAGCCGCGGCGGGCCGGTCCTGATGAGCTGGATCAGCTCGTCGTACGGCTTCTCCGCGTACTCCTTGCGGACCCGGTCCAGCCGGTCCGCGAGCTGGGGGATGAGCAACCCGGCCGCCGCGTCGCCGCGGCGCTCGCGCACCACGACGTGGGCGGCCAGGTCGCGGGTCTTCCACCCCTCGCAGAGGGTCGGGGCGTCGGGACCCGCCTGCTCCAGCAGGTCGGCGAGGAGCAGGCGTTCACGCTGCGCATGGGTCGACATACCGTCAGGCTAGGCCCTGGGGGCCGGATCCCGGCGGTGTCGCGCCGCGCCCCGCCAGAACCGGGCTGCCGCTTAGCCCAGCTTGCTGTACAGCTTCACCCCGTTCGACCCGTTGTTGCGGGTCAGCGAACACGTCACCGTCTTGCGGTTCTGCAGCTGGTAGGTGACCAGCTTGGGGAACAGCGCGTACGGGTAGTAGGTGCGGCCGTCGGCCGGCAGGTGCTTCTTGGCGTCCGTCGTGCACAGCGACAGCGCCTTCTCCTGGATCTCCAGGTCGCTGCTGAAGGTGCCGGACAGCGTCTCGTTGGCGACCACCTGCGCGTCGTGCGCGGAACTGCACGAGCGGGTCGTCACCTTGGTCACCGACGGGGTCAGCGTCGGCGCGTCGAAGCACTTGCCGGGCGACAGCACCACGTAGGGCACGAGCTTCTCGGTCGGCGTCGGGTCGGCCGTGTCGGTCGGCTCGTCGGTCGGCAGGTCCAGCGTCGGGTCGTCGGTCGGCACCGTGATGCTGGACGTGGGCAGGGTGACCGTCGGCATGCCGGACGGCAGGCCGCTGACCGACGTCGTCGGCTTGGCGTCGTCCTTCTTCTTGTCGCTGCTGTTGGAGGCCACCAGGATCCCGCCGACGATCGCGCCGACCACCACGATGCAGCCGATCGCGATCCACATGTTGCGCTTGCTGTTGTTCGGCGGCGGGGGAGGCGGGTAGCCGCCGGGGCCGCCGGGCGGGAAGCCGTAGCCGCCCCCGGGCGGGGCCGGGGGTCCGGGCGGTCCGGGCGGGCCGTAGCCGCCGCCCTGGGGCGGGTAGCCGTACTGGTCCCCGCCTCCCTGCTGCGGGTAGCCGTACGGCTCACCGCCGCCCTGCTGCGGATACCCGTAGCCGCCGCCCGGAGGCGGCGGTGGCGGCGGGCCGAAACCCTGGGGAGGACCGAATCCGCCCCCTTGCTCGGGCGGTGGCGTCGGTCCGTTCGGCGGCGGTGGAGGAAAACCCATGCACGCAGGATGCCCCATGCGGGTGAACGACGGCGAGCGACTACCGGATTGCGGACAACCCCGGCGCCTGCTTTGCCAGTTCTTGCGGCTTTTCTTATTGTGCGGGATCGGCGGCACAATGGTTCCCATGCCCGCCACCTCGCTCGATCCCGCCATCACCGCCCGCCTCAAGCGCAACCCCGACGGGCTGGTTCCGGCCATCGCCCAGCAGTACGACACCGGGGAGGTGCTGATGCTCGGCTGGATGGACGCCGAGGCGCTGCACCGCACGCTGACCACCGGACGCTGCACCTACTGGAGCCGCAGCCGCGCCGAGTACTGGGTCAAGGGCGACACGTCCGGGCACGTGCAGCACGTGAAGTCGGTGGCGCTGGACTGCGACGGGGACACCGTGCTGGTCAAGGTCGACCAGGTCGGCGCCGCGTGCCACACCGGCGACCGCACCTGCTTCGACGCGGACGTGCTGCTTCCGCCCGCGGGCGCGTAGCGCCGGCGGGCCAGTAGGGTCTGCGCCCATGGACGCCATGGATCTCGAGACCTTCCGCAAGCTCGCGGTCGACCGCCGGGTCATCCCGGTCAGCCGCCGGCTGCTCGCGGACGGCGACACGCCCGTCGGCCTGTACCGCAAGCTCGCCGGCGAGCGGGTGGGCACCTTCCTGCTGGAGTCCGCGGACAGCGGCGGGCGGTCCTGGTCCCGCTACTCCTTCGTCGGGGTGCGCTCGGCCGCCACCTTGACCGTGCGCGACGGCCGGGCGCACTGGCTCGGCGCCCCGCCGGTCGGCGTGCCCGTCGACGGCGACCCGCTGCAGGCCCTGCGGGCCACCGTCGAGACGCTGCACACCCCGCGCGACCTGACCGCGGGGATGCCCCCGTTCACCGGCGGCATGGTCGGCTACCTCGGCTACGACATCGTCCGCCGGCTGGAGCGGATCGGCGACAGCACCCAGGACGCGCTGCAACTGCCCGAGCTGACGATGCTGCTCACCTCGGACCTGGCCGTGCTGGACCACTGGGACGGCACCGTGCTGCTGATCGCCAACGCGATCAACCACAACGACCAGGACAGCGGGGTCGACGAGGCGTACGCCGACGCGATCGCGCGGCTCGACGCGATGGAGGCCGACCTCGCGCGCCCGGTGCCGACCGCGCCCGCCGCGCTGCCGCGCGACGCCGGGTACGACGTCGGCTGGGACTGGGGCGGCGAGCAGTTCAAGACAGCGGTCGAGGACGTCAAGGAGCGGATCCGGGCCGGCGAGGCGTTCCAGGTGGTGCCCTCCCAGCGGTTCCACATGCCGTGCGAGGCGAGCGCGCTCGACGTCTACCGGATGCTGCGGACCACCAACCCCAGCCCGTACATGTACCTGCTGCGCCTGCCCGCTCCCGACGGCGGGGCCGAGGGCTTCGACGTGGTGGGCTCCAGCCCCGAGGCGCTGGTCAAGGTCGAGGACGGCCAGGCGATGGTGCACCCGATCGCCGGCACCCGGCCGCGCGGCGCCACCCCGCGCGCCGACACCGCCCTCGCCGAGGAGCTGCTCGCCGACCCCAAGGAGCGCGCCGAGCACCTGATGCTGGTCGACCTCGGGCGCAACGACCTGGGGCGGGTCTGCGAGCCGGGCAGCGTCGAGGTGGTCGACTTCATGTCCATCGAGCGCTACTCGCACGTGATGCACATCGTGTCCACGGTCACCGGCCGCGTCGCCGAGGGCCGCACCGCGTTCGACGTGCTCACCGCGTGCTTCCCGGCCGGCACGCTGTCGGGCGCGCCCAAGCCGCGGGCGATGCAGATCATCGAGGAGCTGGAGCCCACCCGCCGCGGCGTGTACGGCGGTTGCGTGGGCTACCTGGACTTCGCCGGCGACTCGGACACCGCGATCGCCATCCGCACGGCGCTCTTGCGCGGCGGCACGGCGTACGTGCAGGCGGGCGCGGGCATCGTCGCCGACTCGGACCCCGACGCCGAGGACGCGGAGTGCCGCAACAAGGCGGCGGCCGTACTTCGCGCGGTGGCCGCGGCCAACGCCCTCCCCCGCCGCTCCTAACCCTCCCGGCGGGTACGCCCCACCGGGTGCGCGGGGGGTCCCCCAGAGCTACACCTGGGAGGTGCCCCCAGCGCGGCCAGCCAGTGCGGCGCCGCGCTCCGCAAACCGCCCCGGAGGGGCAGTTCGGTCCGTCCCGGACCACCGGCCGGTGGTGGGTTGCTCGCGCAGTTCCCCGCGCCCCTGAGGGGCGCGCACCGTCGTGCGGGAAGGGGAAGGGGCGCACCCCGGGAGTGGGGTGCGCCCCGGTGGGGCTGAGGGGTCAGCCCTTGAAGGCGGCGGTGCCGTTGGGGGTGCCGAGCCCCGTCGGCCCGTCGTACCCGGACTTGGCGGTGCACAGGTACGAGCTGGAGCACGACCCGTTCGACCCGCTCGTCACGTCGTTGAGCGACGTCGTGTGCGCGTACGGGAAGGACGCCGGGGTCGAGCCCGAGGACGGCGTGCCGGCCAGGGCGTACACCGAGGCGATGATCGGCGAGGACGCGCTGGTGCCGCCGAACACCTCCCAGCCGCTGTCGCCGCCGTAGGAGTCGTAGACCGCGACACCGGTCGCCGGGTCGGCCACCGCGGACACGTCCGCGATGGTGCGCTTGGAGCAGCCGGTGTCCGTCTGCCACGACTGCTTCGCGTCGTAGGCCGAGCAGCCCGAGCCGGTGCCGGACCACACGGTGTCGGTCCAACCGCGCGTGGTGGAGGACTTCTTGAGCGACGTGCCGCCGACCGCGGTCACGTACTTGGAGGCCGCCGGGTACTCCGCGCCGTAGCCGCTGTCACCGGCGCTGACGGTGATCGCCACCCCGGGGTGGTTGAAGTACGAGCTGTCGTACGAGGTGTCCGAGGACGACTCGCCGCCGCCGTAGCTGTTGGACACGTACTTCGCGCCCAGCGACACCGCGGTGTTGACGGACTTGCCGAGGTTGGCCATCGTCGCCGAGGTCGCCTCGACCAGCAGGATGTGGCAGCTCGGGCAGGTGGCGCTGACCATGTCCAGGTCGAGGGATATCTCCTCGGCCCAGCCGGCGTCGGCGCTGGGCAGCGTCGAAGTGCCGCTCTGGCCCACCTTCTTGAAGCACCCGTTGGCCGTGGTGCACGCCGGGAGCCCGTACTGCGCGCGGTACGTCGCCAGGTCGGCCTCGGCCTTCGGGTCGTCGTACGCGTCGACGATCGCCACCGTCGCCCCGGACCCGCCGGTGGACGGCAGGGCGTAGGCGCTGCGCAGGTCTGAGGGGCCGTAACCGGACGGGGTCGCCGCCGGGTTGACCGAACGGGCGGACGCTGCCAGCGAGTTGGCGCCGCTGGTGACCTTCAGCGCCTTGCAGGCCATCACGCCGGGGTGGGTGCTCACTGCACAGGAGCGGACGGTCGTCAGACCGTGCGACGCAGCAGCGGCGCCCGCGGCGGGGGAGAGGGCGAAACCGGTGACGGCCAGGCCGGCCGCCGCGGTGAGGGCGATACCGGCGCGGCGGGCCGCCGGGGTGGGGATCGATCGCAAGCTGATGCCTCCGTATGTGGGGTTAGGGCATGGTGCGTGCGGGTTGAGTGATGTCCCTGCTGCGTAGGGTGAGCAGAGGGATGCCTGGGACCGTAGAACTGACGAGCGCACGTCAACAAGATGGAAGAGGGAAGCTATACCTCCGCTTTACTCGCGAGTAGCCGGGAGGAACGCGCTTTCCTTGTCCGCTCTTCGCAGGTGGACGCGTGTAGATGGAGTCCCCACCGAACGTCTGTGCAGATCCTGTGTGCGGCCGGTGGAACCCTCTTCGCGGGGTGCGGGCGCGGCCCGCGAGGGACTCCTCTCACCGCGCTGTCGCCGGGGTTTCACCGCGCTGTCGCCGGGTTCTCGTGGCGGCTTCGTCACGCCGGCCGGACGGGAGCGCGGCGCGCCGTACCCCCGCCCGCGGGGCCGCGGGGGCGGCGCGCGATAGTGGTGGGGTGAGTGCCGTACCGCCGCCGCGCGCAGAAGAAGAGGACGCCCAGGCCCCGACGGGCACCGCCGACGACCGGCCGGCCGCCGATGCCGGATCCGTCGCCGCGGCGCCGTCCGCCGCCCGTCGCACCGCGATGCGCGCCCTTGCCGCGGCGCTCCCGCTGGGCGCCATCGGGGCCGCGCTGGTGCTGCTCGGGTCCGGCAAGACGTGGAGCAACGGGCTGGCCGAGTTCGCCGGCACCGGGCTGCACGTCCGTGCCACCGGCACCGCCACCACCGCGCTGCCCGGCGCGCTCGCCCTGGTCGGCCTGGCCTCCCTGGTCGCCGTCTTCGCGGTCCGCCGCACCGGCCGCTACGTGGTGACCGGGCTGCTGACCCTCAGCGGCCTCGGTGCCGTCGTCACGACCCTTGCCCACCGCGGCGACCGCCACGCGCTGAACGCCGCGGCCGCCGGGGCCACCGGACTGCGCCACGCCACCGCCACCCACGCGTCCACCACCGCCTGGCCGCTGGTCGTCGCCGCGGGCGGCGTGCTGCTGCTCCTCGCCGGCCTGCTGGCGGTGCGCTACGGGCAGTACTGGCCGGCGATGTCCAGCCGGTACGACCGCAAGGGCGGCGCGGCGGCCGCCCCCCGCAGGGCGCCCGCCCCCGTCGACCCGGACCGGGCCGAGGACCTGTGGAAGGCGCTGGACCGCGGCGAGGACCCGACGCAGTCGCCCGGCTGACCTCGGCGTACAACGGCCCCCCGTGCACGGTTCGGGAGCCGGGCGCGCAACAATGGACACGTAGGGGGCGCCCCGGGCGTCCGCGACCGAACGACCCGACCGCGAACCTCTGAGGGAGCACTCATGGCGGCACAGCACGACCACGGACACACCCCCGCCGCCTGGACCGGCGTGATCATCGCCTTTGTCGGCTTCTGCGTCGCCGGCGTGTTCACCGTCGCCGCCCAGCCGGCCGGTTTCTGGGCCGGCATGGCGATCATCCTGCTGGGCGCGGCCGTCGGCGGAATCATGCGGACCATGGGCCTGGGCAGCAAGAGCGAGCCCCTGGAGCTCACCCCGGCCAAGACCGACGAGGAGCCGCGCGTTCACGCGAACGCGTGAACTCCCTCAGCTGACCTGCCCCGGCAGCCCGCGGACCGGCCGTAGCCGGGCCGGGCCCGCCGAGCGGGCCGTACCAGGCCCTCACGGGCCGTCCCGCCGGTGCCGGAAGGCGCCCGCACCCCAGGCGCAGCCGCCGGACCCCACAAGGTCCGCGGGCTGCGCCTTCGTGCGTCCCGGCGCAGACTCGACGCGTGAACCCGCAGCGCACTCCGAGCGTGGCCGCCCCGCCAGAACCGCCCCTGCCCCCCGCTGTGCAGGCAGAGGCAGGGCCGCAGGCAGGGAACGGACAGCAGGCATGGCCCTGGCTGCTCGTCCCGCCCGAGCCGCCGGCCGCCCGGGAGCCGGCGGGGCCGCCCACGCGGTCCGCGGCGGCGGCCCTGCGCCGCGCCGCCGTGCCCCTCGCGGTGCTGGGCAGCGCGGTCGCCGCGTTCGGCTACGTCGCGGCCGTCGACCCGAACAACCCCGGCCACTACCCGGTGTGCCCGCTGCTCCACTACACCGGCGTGTACTGCCCCGGCTGCGGCGGGCTGCGCGGCGCCCACGCGCTGGCCCACGGCCACCTCGGCGCCGCCCTGCACGACAACGCGCTGGCCGTCGCCGGGTACGTCGTGTTCGCCGCCGTCTGGACCGCCTGGTGCGTCGCCGCCCTGCGCGGGAGGCCGTTCCGGCCGACGATCACCCGCAGCCACCGGTGGGCCTTCTGGGCCCTGCTGATCGGCTTCGGAGTTGTCCGGAACCTGCCCTTCGGCGCGGCGCTCGCGCCATGACCACGGGGCGCCCGCGGGGACCGCGGGCGGTGGCATCTGTCCAGGTGATGGGACCGGACAGTGGTCGATTCGGGCACTCCGCCCCCCTCCCGATACCATCAGGAGTGCCGGCGGATCACGCCGCTGGCTTGATCGTTTCGCTGCTCGTCCCGGCCGGAAGGGGAGTTCTCGCGTGAGTGTGCTCGACGAGATCATCGACGGAGTCCGGGCTGACCTCGCCGAGCGACAGGCCCAGGTGTCCCTCGACGAACTCAAGGAGCGGGCCGCGCGGGCCCGCGACGCCCAGGACGGGGTCGCGGCGCTGAGCGGGGACAGCGTCAAGGTGATCTGCGAGGTCAAGCGGTCCAGCCCGTCCAAGGGTGCGCTGGCCGCCATCGCGGACCCCGCGGGGCTGGCCGCCGACTACGAGGCGGGCGGCGCGGCCGCGATCAGCGTCCTCACCGAGCAGCGCCGCTTCGGCGGGTCGCTCGCGGACCTGGAGGCCGTCCGCGGCAGGGTCGACATCCCGGTGCTGCGCAAGGACTTCATCGTCACCGCCTACCAGCTCTGGGAGGCCCGCGCCTACGGTGCGGACATCGCGCTGCTGATCGTCGCGGCCCTGGACCAGCCCGCGCTGGAGTCGCTCATCGAGCGCGCGGAGTCCATCGGGCTCACCCCGCTCGTCGAGGTCCACGACGAGGAGGAGGTCCAGCGAGCGGTCGACGCGGGGGCCCGCGTGATCGGCGTCAACGCGCGCAACCTCAAGACGCTGGAGGTGGACCGGGGGACGTTCGCCCGGGTCGCCCCGGAGATCCCCGACCACATCGTCAAGATCGCCGAGTCGGGCGTGCGCGGGCCGCACGATCTGATCGCCTACGCGAACGACGGGGCGAACGCGGTGCTTGTCGGGGAGTCGCTGGTCACGGGGCGCGACCCCAAGGCCGCGGTCGCGGATCTCGTTGCCGCGGGGGCGCATCCCGCTCTCCGTTTCGGCCGCAACTAGCCCCTCGACGGTCCCCGTCCGGGGCTGCCTCCCCCCGCCCTGCGCGGGCTGCGTCCCCCTGCGGGCTGCGGTCCGCTATGCGCGGGCTGCCTTCGCCTTCCGGGCTGCGGTTCGCTTTGCGCGGGCTGCGTTCACCATTTTCCGGGCTCGGCCCCGTCCGGGCTCACCTTCCGGTGTGGGGCAACCATCAGGGGCGCGGGGTCCCCCAGGGCTGCGCCTGGGAGGCGCCCCCGAGGTCCCCCCAGCGCGCGCAACCGGCCACCGGCCGGTGGTCCGGGGCGGACCGAACTGCCCCTGCGGGGCGGTTGGCGGAGCGCGCTGCCGCGCTGGCTGGTCGCGCAGTTCCCCGCGCCCCTTCGGGGCATGTTCTGCCTGGCGGGGCAGCGTTGCCGTCGCACGGCCGGTGTGTGGCTGGTCGCGCTGGGGGCACCTCCCAGGCGCAGCACTGGGGGACCCCGCGCCCCTTTGGGGGCGACGCGGCTTCGTCGAGGGGCTGGGCAGGGGGGCGGGGCGGAGGCCGGTAGACTCGGGCCATGCCCGTTGCGTCGCGTCTTGGTCCCGGTTGCCGCCCCCGCGGCTGCCGCGCGCCCGCGCGCCGGGTGCTGGGACGCCGGGTCCGCTATGTGATCGGGTGCGAGCCCGGCCAGGTGAACGGCAGGCGATGGCGTCGCGGCTGAACCGCGATCACCACCTGCCGGCGGAATGACGGCGCCACGCCGTCCCGTCACCTCACGTCCGCCTCGTCGCGCCCCGTCGCGTCGGGTCCGGGCGACCCGGCAGGTGCCCCCCGTCATCAGCCACACCTTCACCTGCCAGGGGCCACCCATGTCAGAACAACCCGAGTTCTTCCTGCCCGATCCCGACGGCGCCGTTCCCAGCCCGGAGGGCTACTTCGGCGCGTTCGGCGGCAAGTTCATCCCGGAAGCGCTGGTCGCCGCCGTGGACGAGGTCGCCGCGGAGTACGAGAAGGCCAAGGCCGACCCTGCCTTCGCCGCCGAGCTGAACGACCTGATGGTCAACTACACCGGCCGGCCCAGCGCCCTCACCGAGGTGGCGCGGTTCGCCGAGTCCGCGGGCGGCGCCCGCGTCTTCCTCAAGCGCGAGGACCTCAACCACACCGGCTCGCACAAGATCAACAACGTGCTGGGCCAGGCACTCCTGACCAAGCGGATGGGCAAGACCCGCGTCATCGCCGAGACCGGCGCCGGCCAGCACGGCGTGGCCACCGCCACCGCGTGCGCCCTGTTCGGCCTGGAGTGCACCATCTACATGGGCGAGGTCGACACCAAGCGCCAGGCCCTCAACGTGGCCCGGATGCGCATGCTGGGCGCCGAGGTGGTGGCCGTCACCTCCGGCAGCCGCACCCTGAAGGACGCCATCAACGAGGCGTTCCGCGACTGGGTCGCCAACGTCGACCGCACCCACTACCTCTTCGGCACCGTCGCCGGGCCGCACCCCTTCCCGGCGCTGGTGCGCGACTTCCACCGGGTGATCGGCGTCGAGGCGCGCCGCCAGATCCTGGAGCGGGCCGGACGGCTCCCGGACGCAGCGGTGGCCTGCGTCGGCGGCGGGTCGAACGCGATGGGCCTGTTCCACGCGTTCCTGCCCGACCAGGGCGTGCGGCTGGTCGGCTGCGAGCCGGCCGGGCACGGGGTGGAGACCGGCGAGCACGCCGCCACCCTGACCGAAGGCGAGCCCGGCATCCTGCACGGCTCCCGCTCGTACGTGCTCCAGGACGACGAGGGCCAGATCACCGAGCCGTACTCCATCTCCGCCGGCCTGGACTACCCCGGCGTCGGCCCGGAGCACGCCTACCTCAAGGACAGCGGCCGCGCCGAGTACCGCGCGGTCACCGACGACGCGGCCATGCAGGCGCTGCGCCTGCTGTCCCGCACCGAGGGGATCATCCCGGCCATCGAGAGCGCCCACGCCCTGGCCGGCGCCCTGGAGATCGGCCGCGAGCTGGGCCCGCAGGGCCTGATCCTGGTCAACCTCTCCGGGCGCGGCGACAAGGACATGGACACCGCGGCCCGCTACTTCGGGCTGTACGACGAGCAGGCGGCCACCACCAAGGGCGCGGAAGCGGGGGACGGGCAGTGAGCGGCAACATCGCACTTCTGGAACAGGCCATCGCGGGCGCCAGGGCCGAGAACCGGGCCGCGCTCATCGCCTACCTGCCGGCCGGCTTCCCGACCGTGGACGGCGGCATCGCGGCGATCAAGGCCGCCTTCGAGGGCGGCGCAGACGTGGTCGAGGTCGGCCTGCCGCACAGCGACCCGGTGCTGGACGGCCCGGTCATCCAGACCGCGGACGACATCGCCCTCAGGAACGGGGTGCGGATCGCCGACGTGCTGCGCACCGTCCGCGAGGCGCACACCGCGACCGGCAAGCCGGTCCTGGTGATGACCTACTGGAACCCGGTCGACCGCTACGGCGCCGAGCGCTTCGCCGCCGAGCTGGCCGCGGCGGGCGGCGCGGGCTGCATCCTGCCCGACCTGCCGGTCGAGGAGTCCGAGGTCTGGCGGAAGGCCGCCGAGCAGCACGGTCTGGCGACCGTGTTCGTCGTCGCCCCCTCCAGCAGGGACGAGCGGCTCGGCAAGATCACCGCGGCCGGCAGCGGATTCGTGTACGCGGCGTCGCTGATGGGCGTCACCGGCACCAGGGCGTCCGTCGGGGAGCAGGCGGCGGACCTGGTGCGGCGCACCCGGGCCACCACCGACCTGCCGGTCTGCGTCGGCCTGGGCGTCTCCAACGCCGGGCAGGCCGCGGAGGTCGCCGCCTTCGCCGACGGCGTGATCGTCGGCTCGGCCTTCGTGCAGCGCCTGCTGGACCACGCGGACGCGCCGGACGAGGGGCTCGCCGCGGTCCGCGAGCTGGCGGCCGACCTGGCCGCGGGCGTGCGCAAGCGCTGACCCACCCGTCCCACAGCGCCCGGGCCGCACCGTGCGGCCCGGGCGCGCGTCATCCGTTCCGGCGAATCTGCGCCCGCCGCGCGTCCGCGGGGCGGGCCTGGCCGTTGTTCAGGGATGTGAGCCAACGGAAACGTGACGGGAAGCGGAGCGCGCGCGAGGCGCTCAGGGAACAGCGGGCGAAGGAGCAGGCGCAGGCCAAGCGGAAGCGGACCCTGGTGGTGGCGGGGGCGGTGGTCGCGGTCCTGGCGATCGGCACCGGCATCGGCCTGGCCGTCGCCAACAACAGCAGCAGCGGCAGCAGCACCGCCTCCTCCGGCCCGGTGACCCCGCCCGCGGGCGCGACCGGCAAGGACAACCTGGTCATCCCGGTCGGGGCGGCCGACGCGCCGTCGACGCTGACCATCTACGAGGACTTCCGCTGCCCGGCCTGCGACGCCTTCGAGAAGTCGTTCACGCCGACCATCCACCAGCTGGAGGACAGCGGCCAGATCCGCACCGAGTACCACCTGGTGACCCTGATCGACGGCAACCTCGGCGGCACCGGCTCGCTGAACGCCGCGAACGCCGCCGCCTGCGCCCAGACCGAGGGCAAGTTCCGGGCCTACCACGACGTGCTCTACGACAACCAGCCCGAGGAGCAGAACGACAAGTTCGCCGACAAGGCCACGCTGCTGCAGCTCGCCGGCAAGGTCCCCGGCCTGACGACGTCCGCGTTCACCGCCTGTGTGAACAACGGCACACACAACAGCTGGGTCAAGAAGTCCAACGACGCGTTCAACTCCTCCGGCTTCAACTCCACCCCGACCGTCCTGCTGAACGGCAAGAGCATCTACGGCGGGAGCAACAACCTGACCCCGGCCTCGCTGACGCAGATGGTGCAGCAGGCCAACAAGGGCAAGCCGGCCGGGACGGTCACCGCGACCCCGCCGTCCTGACCCCGGTGTCCTGACGACGGTGTTATGCAGACGTAGCCGGGCGGGTTGCCGGATCACCCGCCCGGCACGGTAGCGTCGGTGATGCCATGGACCTCGCATACATTCCCAGCCCGTCGCACGGAGTCGTCCACCTCGGACCGATCCCGCTGCGCGGCTACGCCTTCTGCATCATCATCGGTGTCTTCGTAGCCGTCTGGCTCGGAAACAAGCGGTGGATCGCCCGCGGCGGCACGGCGGGCACGGTCGCGGACATCGCCGTGTGGGCGGTGCCGTTCGGTCTGGTCGGCGGCCGGCTCTACCACGTCATCACCGACTACGAGCTGTACTTCACCCACGGCAAGGACTGGGTGAACGCCTTCAAGATCTGGGAGGGCGGGCTCGGCATCTGGGGCGCGATCGCGATGGGCGCCCTGGGCGCCTGGATCGGCTGCCGCAGGCGCGGCATCGCGCTGCCGGCCTACGCCGACGCCATCGCCCCCGGCATCGCGTTCGCGCAGGCCATCGGCCGCTGGGGCAACTGGTTCAACCAGGAGCTGTACGGCAACCCGACGAAGCTGCCGTGGGGTCTGAAGATCACCAGCTCGTCCGGTGACCGGGTGCCCGGCGTCTACCAGCCGACGTTCCTGTACGAGTCGCTGTGGTGCATCGGCGTCGCCCTGCTGGTCATCTGGGCCGACCGCCGCTTCAAGCTGGGCCATGGCCGGGCGTTCGCCCTGTACGTCGCCGCCTACTGCTCGGGCCGCTTCTGGATCGAGCACATGCGCTCCGACTACGCGCACCACATCCTGGGACTGCGTCTCAACGACTGGACGGCCATCGTGGTGTTCCTGGCCGCCGTCGCCTTCATCGTGGTGAGCTCGAAGATCCGTCCCGGCCGCGAGGAGACCGTGGAGCCGCGGACCGCCGCCTCGGCCGCCGCTGCCGACGGGCCCGCCGACGCGGTGGAGCCGGCCGACGCGGCCGGGTCCGGCGCGGACGCCTCCGAGGACGCCGCCGGCGGCAGCGACGCGCCGGGTGCGGAAGCCGAGAGCGCCGAGAGCACTGAGGGCGACGAGAGCGCCGAGGGCGCGGCGGCCGCCGACGAGGGCGGCGAGGCGTCCCCGGTGGCCCTGGACAAGCCCGCGGACGACGGGCCGGAGGCGGCGGCGCAGGCCGTGGCCGAGCAGCCCTCGCCCGCGGTAAAGCCCAGCTAGCAGCACCTCTCCCCGGCCCCCGACACCTCTCCCGCGGGCCCGCGACACCGCTCTCCCGGACACGTCTTCCCAGGTCAGGGCAGCCTTTCCTTGCTGGCGGCGGTGTCGCGTTCCGCGTACGGTGACGGAGGTTTCCGACGTGTGGGCATGGGAGTGCCCGGGGGAGAGGTAGGCATGAGCACGGCAATCGCAGGGGGCGTCGAGGTCACCGGGTGCCCGGTTCCCGAGCACGTCCCGCACCACGCGCACCGTGACGTCAGCGGCGGCTGGCTGCGGCCCGCGGTGTTCGGCGCGATGGACGGACTGGTGTCGAACCTCGCCCTGCTGACCGGCATGGCCGGCGGCAACGTCAGCTCGCACACCCTGGTGGTGACGGGCCTGGCGGGCCTGGCGGCCGGCGCGTTCTCCATGGCGGCGGGCGAGTACACCTCGGTGGCGTCCCAGCGCGAGCTGGTCGAGGCCGAGCTGGCCGTGGAGCGGCTGGAGCTGGACCGGAACCCCGAGGACGAGCTGCGCGAGCTGGCGTCCCTCTACGTGGCCCGCGGGGTGGAGCCCGAGCTGGCCCACGAGGTGGCCCGCCAGCTGTCCGCCGACCCCGAGCAGGCGCTGGAGATCCACGCCCGCGAGGAGCTGGGCGTCGACCCCACCGACCTGCCGTCGCCGCTGGTCGCCGCCGCGTCCTCGTTCGCCTCGTTCGCGCTCGGCGCGCTGCTGCCGGTGCTGCCGTACCTGCTCGGCGCCTCGGCGCTGTGGCCCGCGGTGCTGCTCGCCCTGGCCGGGCTCTTCGGCTGCGGAGCGGCGGTGGCCCGGGTCACCGCGCGCTCCTGGTGGTTCAGCGGTCTGCGCCAGCTCGTCCTGGGCGGCGCGGCCGCCGCCCTCACCTTCGGCATCGGCGCCCTCGTCGGCTCGGCCGTCGGCTAGGTACGTCCGCAGGATCGCCGGACCGGCCATGGGCGGGCCTCGCCGGCCGGCCCGGCACCCTCCGGGCCCGCCCAGGGCCGGTCCGGCAGAACCCGCTCCCCGGTGGGCCCGCGGGGCCCGCGTGAAGGAGCGGGTTTCCTGGTTGTTTCAGCGCGGGACCGACCGGGCATTACTGGAAAACGCGTCGGCAGAGTCGCCAGGCCGCGTAACCCCCGCAAACACCCTCTCGGACTCATCCAGCGTCCTGCTGGCCTGAAATGATCTCCTCACGCCCCCGGTGTGTCCACATGCTGGAATCACATATCCGCTTCTCGAACACTCGGCCATCATGTAACCTGCACGAAATCGCAGAGGGCCAACGTCGTCCCTGTTGCACATGCCTATGACGGGCGATGCATACCAGCCACAGACGACGACGGGAGAGCCATGCGTTCGCGTTCCGCGTTCATGGACGGGCACCCCGCCCCGCAGGGGATGTACGACCCCCGCAACGAGCACGACGCCTGCGGCGTCGGCTTTGTCGCCACCCTCACCGGCGAGGCGAGCCATGGGCTCGTGGAGCAGGCGCTGACCGTCCTGCGCAACCTGGAACACCGCGGCGCGACCGGTGCCGAGCCCGACTCGGGTGACGGCGCGGGCATTCTTGTCCAGATCCCGGACACCTTCCTGCGGGCGGTCACCGGCTTCGAGCTGCCCGAGGCCGGGCAGTACGCCGTCGGCCTGGGCTTCCTGCCCGTCGAGCACGAGGACCGCACCAAGGCCGTCGACGCCATCGAGCGGATCGCCGCGGAAGAGGGCCTGACGGTCCTCGGCTGGCGCGAGGTCCCGGTCGGCCCCGACCTGCTGGGCGCCACCTCCCGCTCGACCATGCCCTACATCTCCCAGCTGTTCGTCGCCGACAGCGAGGGCACCCGCTCCGGCATCGCGCTGGACCGCCCCGCGTTCGTGCTGCGCAAGCGCGCCGAGCGCGAGGCCGACGTGTACTTCCCGTCGCTGTCCGCGCGGACCGTCGTCTACAAGGGCATGCTCACCACCGGCCAGCTGGAGCCGTTCTTCCCGGACCTGTCCGACGAGCGGTTCGCCACCGCGATCGCGCTGGTCCACTCCCGGTTCTCCACCAACACCTTCCCGAGCTGGCCGCTCGCCCACCCGTACCGGTTCGTCGCGCACAACGGCGAGATCAACACGGTCAAGGGCAACCGCAACTGGATGCGGGCCCGCGAGTCCCAGCTGGCCAGCGAGCTGTTCGCCGGCGACCTGGACCGGATCTTCCCGATCTGCACGCCCGGCGCCTCCGACACCGCCTCCTTCGACGAGGTGCTGGAGCTGCTGCACCTCGGCGGCCGGTCGCTGCCGCACAGCGTGCTGATGATGATCCCGGAGGCGTGGGAGAACCACGGCTCGATGGACCCGGCCCGCCGCGCCTTCTACCAGTACCACTCCACGCTGATGGAGCCCTGGGACGGCCCGGCCTGCGTCACCTTCACCGACGGCTCCGTCGTCGGCGCCGTCCTGGACCGCAACGGCCTGCGCCCCGGCCGCTACTGGGTCACCGACGACGGCCTGGTCGTGCTCGCCTCCGAGTCCGGCGTGCTGGACATCGACCCCGGCAGGATCGTCCGCAAGGGCCGGCTCCAGCCGGGCCGGATGTTCCTGGTCGACACCGTCACCCACCGGATCGTCGAGGACGACGAGATCAAGGCCGAGATGGCCGCGCAGCACCCGTACAGCGAGTGGCTGGACGGCGGGCTGATCGACCTGGCCGACCTGCCCGAGCGCGAGCACATCGTGCACACCCACGCCTCGGTCACCCGCCGCCAGCAGACCTTCGGGTACACCGAGGAGGAGCTGCGGGTCATCCTCGCGCCCATGGCCAGGGCCGGCGCCGAGCCGATCGGCTCGATGGGCACCGACTCGCCGATCGCCGCGCTGTCCGACCGGCCGCGGCTGCTCTTCGACTACTTCACCCAGCTGTTCGCGCAGGTCACCAACCCGCCGCTGGACGCCATCCGCGAGGAGCTCGTCACCTCGCTGATCTCCACCATCGGCCCGTCCGGGAACCTGCTGGAGCCGAGCCCGGCGTCCTGTCGCAACATCACCCTGCCCTTCCCGGTGATCGACAACGACGAGCTGGCCAAGCTCATCCACGTCAACGCCGACGGCGACATGCCCGGTATGAAGGCCGCGACGCTCTCCGGCCTGTACCGGGTTACCGGCGGCGGGCAGGCGCTGGCCGCCCGGCTCGCCGAGATCTGCGCCGAGGCCGACGCCGCCATAGAGGACGGCGCCCGGCTGATCGTGCTCTCCGACCGGCATTCGGACGCCGAGCACGCCCCGATCCCGTCGCTGCTGCTCACCTCCGCGGTGCACCACCACCTGATCCGCACCAAGCAGCGCACCCAGGTCGGTGTGCTCGTCGAGGCCGGCGACGTGCGCGAGGTCCACCACGTCGCGCTGCTCATCGGCTACGGCGCCGCCGCGGTCAACCCCTACCTGGCCATGGAGTCCGTCGAGGACCTGGTGCGGGCCGGCACGTTCCTGCAGGGCATCGAGCCGGAAGCGGCCATCGCCAACCTGATCAAGGCGCTCGGCAAGGGCGTGCTGAAGGTCATGTCCAAGATGGGCATCTCGACCGTGGCGTCCTACCGCGGCGCGCAGGTCTTCGAGGCCATCGGCCTGGACTCCGACTTCGTCGACACCTACTTCCACCTCACCGACAGCAAGATCGGCGGGGCCGGCATCGACGTGATCGCCGCCGAGGTCGCCGCCCGGCACGCCAAGGCCTACCCGGCCTCCGGCATCGCGGCGGCGCACCGCAGGCTGGAGATCGGCGGCGAGTACCAGTGGCGCCGCGAGGGCGAGCCGCACCTGTTCGACCCCGACACCGTCTTCCGGCTGCAGCACGCCACCCGCACCCGGCGCTACGACATCTTCAAGCAGTACACGGACCGGGTGAACGAGCAGTCCGAGCGGCTGATGACGCTGCGCGGCCTGTTCGCCCTGGGCTCCGACCGGCCGTCCGTGCCCGTCGAGGAGGTCGAGCCGGTCAGCGAGATCGTCAAGCGGTTCTCCACCGGCGCCATGTCGTACGGCTCGATCTCCCGCGAGGCGCACGAGACGCTGGCCATCGCGATGAACCAGCTCGGCGGCAAGTCCAACACCGGCGAGGGCGGCGAGGACCCGGACCGGCTGTACGACCCTGCCCGGCGCTCGGCGATCAAGCAGGTCGCCTCCGGCCGGTTCGGCGTCACCTCCGAGTACCTGGTCAACGCCGACGACATCCAGATCAAGATGGCGCAGGGCGCCAAGCCCGGCGAGGGCGGCCAGCTGCCCGGCCACAAGGTCTACCCGTGGGTCGCCGGCACCCGGCACTCCACCCCCGGCGTCGGCCTGATCTCCCCGCCGCCGCACCACGACATCTACTCCATCGAGGACCTCGCCCAGCTCATCCACGACCTGAAGAACGCCAACCCCAGGGCGCGGGTCCACGTGAAGCTGGTCTCCGAGGTCGGCGTCGGCACTGTCGCCGCCGGCGTGTCCAAGGCGCACGCCGACGTGGTGCTGATCTCCGGCCACGACGGCGGCACCGGCGCCTCGCCGCTCACCTCGCTCAAGCACGCCGGCGGCCCCTGGGAGCTGGGCCTGGCCGAGACGCAGCAGACGCTGCTGCTCAACGGCCTGCGCGACCGCATCGTCGTGCAGACCGACGGCCAGCTCAAGACCGGCCGCGACGTGGTGATCGCCGCGCTGCTGGGCGCCGAGGAGTTCGGCTTCGCCACCGCGCCGCTGGTCGTCTCCGGCTGCGTGATGATGCGCGTCTGCCACCTCGACACCTGCCCGGTCGGCGTCGCCACCCAGAACCCGGTGCTGCGTGAACGCTTCAGCGGCAAGCCCGAGTTCGTGGTGAACTTCTTCGAGTTCATCGCGGAGGAGGTCCGCGAGATCCTCGCCGAGCTGGGCTTCCGGACGATCGAGGAGGCCGTCGGCCACGCCGAGCTGATCGACGCGACCCGCGCCGTCGACCACTGGAAGGCGCAGGGCCTGGACCTGGCCCCGCTGCTGTACGTGCCGGAACTGCCCGAGGGCGCGGCCCGGCACCGCACCACCGAGCAGGACCACGGCCTGGACCGGGCCCTGGACAACGAGCTGATCCAGCTCGCCGCCGAGGCGCTGGAGTCCGGCGCGCCGGTCCGCGCCCAGGTGCAGGTGCGCAACGTCAACCGCACTGTCGGCACCATGCTCGGCCACGAGGTGACCAAGAAGTACGGCGGCGCCGGCCTGCCCGACGACACCGTCGACATCACCCTCACCGGCTCCGCCGGCCAGTCCTTCGGCGCGTTCCTGCCGCGCGGCATCACGCTGCGGCTGGAGGGCGACGCCAACGACTACGTCGGCAAGGGCCTGTCCGGCGGCCGGGTCGTGGTCCGCCCCGACCGCGGTGCGGACCACCTCGCCGAGTACTCGACGATCGCCGGCAACACCATCGCCTACGGCGCCACCGCCGGCGAGCTGTTCCTGCGCGGCCGCACCGGCGAGCGCTTCTGCGTCCGCAACTCCGGTGCCACCGTGGTCGCCGAAGGCGTCGGCGACCACGGCTGCGAGTACATGACCGGCGGCCGGGCCGTCGTTCTCGGCGCCACCGGGCGGAACTTCGCGGCCGGCATGTCCGGCGGCATCGCCTACGTCCTCGACCTGGTCGCGGAGAACGTCAACACCGGCATGGTCGGGGTCGAGGCGCTCGACGCCGACGACATCACGTGGCTGCACGATGTCGTGCGCCGCCACTTCGAGGAGACCGGCTCCACCGTCGCCGAGCGGCTGCTCGCCGACTGGGGCGGCGCCCTCACCCGCTTCGGCAAGGTCATGCCGAGGGACTACAAGGCAGTGCTCGCCGCCAAGAACGCCGCCGAGCAGGCCGGACTCTCCGAGTCCGAGACCACCGCGAAGATGATGGAGGCGGCACATGGCTGACCCCAAGGGCTTCCTCACCACCGGCCGTGAGACCGCACCGACCCGCCCGGTCGAGGAGCGCAGGCAGGACTGGAACGAGGTCTACGTCCCCGGCGGCCTGCTGCCGATCATCAGCAAGCAGGCCGGCCGCTGCATGGACTGCGGTATCCCGTTCTGCCACAACGGCTGCCCGCTCGGGAACCTGATCCCCGAGTGGAACGACTACGCCTACCGCGAGGACTGGCAGGCCGCCTCCGAGCGCCTGCACGCCACCAACAACTTCCCCGAGTTCACCGGGCGGCTGTGCCCCGCGCCCTGCGAGTCGGCGTGCGTGCTCGGCATCAACCAGCCGGCCGTCACCATCAAGAACGTCGAAGTCACCATCATCGACAAGGCGTGGGACAGCGGCGACGTCACCCCGCAGCCGCCGGAGCGGCTGTCCGGCAAGACGGTGGCCGTCATCGGCTCGGGCCCGGCGGGCCTGGCCGCCGCCCAGCAGCTCACCCGCGCCGGCCACACCGTCGCGGTCTACGAGCGGGCCGACCGCATCGGCGGGCTGCTGCGGTACGGCATCCCCGAGTTCAAGATGGAGAAGCGGCACATCAACCGCCGCATCGAGCAGATGCGCGCGGAGGGCACCAAGTTCCGCACCGGCGTGCAGATCGGCTCCGACCTGGACGCGGCGAAGCTCGCCAAGCGGTACGACGCGGTGGTCATCGCGGCCGGCGCCACCCAGTGGCGCGACCTGCCGGTGGAGGGCCGCGAACTGGCCGGCGTCCACCAGGCGATGGAGTACCTGCCGCTGGCCAACAAGGTGCAGGAGGGCGACTTCGTGGCGCCGCCGATCACCGCGGAGGGCAAGCACGTGGTGGTCATCGGCGGCGGCGACACCGGCGCGGACTGCGTCGGCACCGCGCACCGCCAGGGCGCCCTGTCCGTCACCCAGCTGGAGATCATGCCGCGGCCGTCCGACGACCGGCCCGCGCACCAGCCGTGGCCGACGATGCCGATGGTCTACAAGGTCACCTCGGCCCACGAGGAGGGCGGCGAGCGGGTCTACGCCGTCAACACCGTGCGGTTCACCGGCGACGAGGACGGCAACGTGCGCGAACTCCACCTGGTGGAGGTCGAGTTCGAGAACGGCACGTTCGTGCCGCAGGAAGGCACCGAGCGGGTCATCCCCGCGGAGCTGGTCACCCTGGCGATGGGCTTCACCGGCACCGACCAGTCCAACGGCATGATCGAGCAGCTCGGCCTGCAGCTCGACGCGCGCGGCAACGTCGCGCGCGACGGGAACTACGCGACGAACGTCGACGGCGTGTTCGCGGCCGGCGACGCGGGTCGCGGCCAGTCGCTCATCGTGTGGGCGATCGCCGAAGGGCGCTCGGCCGCGCGGGCGGTCGACGCGTACCTGACCGGGCTGCCGTCGGCGCTTCCCGCGCCGATCCGGCCGACCGATCGGCCGCTCACCGTCTGACCCGGCGGATCCCGTATCCGCCCCCGGCTGTCCCGCACAACGGCGTGCGGAACGCAGTAACACCCCAGCGGCGCCCGCCTCCCCGACCACCGGCGGGCGTCGCTCCCTTCGCCCTGCGCGGGCTGCGTTCACCTCTCTCAGGGCTCGGCCCTGTTCCGGTCCCACCTTCCGGTGTGGGGCAACCCTCATGGCTCCGCCCCGGCTTGGGTCACCGTGCGGTGTGGGGTCACCATCAGGGCTCGGCCCGCCCCTGGGCCACCGTGCGGTGTACGGCAACCATCAGGGGCGCGGGGTCCCCCAGAGCTGCGCCTGGGAGGTGCCCCCAGCGCGCTCAGCCACGACGGTGGCCCGCTGTCCGTACGGCGGGTTGCGCCCCGTCAGGGGCGCGAGGTCCCCCAGAGCTGCGCCTGGGAGGTGCCCCCTGCGCGGGCAACCGGCCACCGGCCGGTGGTCCGGAGCGGACCGATCTGCCCCTTCGGGGCGGTGGCGACCTGCGGCCCGCAGTCGGGCTGGGCGCGCAGTTCCCCGCGCCCCTGGCGGGGCACGCCCTGCCCCGCGACGAGACGTCGCCGTCGCACGGCCCGTGAGTGGCTGAGCGCGCAGTTCCCCGCGCCCCTGCGGGGCACGTCCTGCCCCGGGGGGGGATCGTCGCCGTCGCACGGCCGGTGCGTGGCTGAGCGCGCTGGGGGCACCTCCCAGGCGCAGCTCTGGGGGACCCCGCGCCCCTTTGGGGGACGGCCCGCCGTCGTCAAGGCGCGCCGGCGTCGCGGCTGGAGGGGGGTGGACGCTGCCCGTGGTGCGGGGTCAGGTGTCGCAGTCGAGAACGGCGTGGCACAAAGTGCAACGAACCCGCATGCGGCCCCGGCAGGGGACCCGGATGCGCTGGTGGCACGCGGGGCACGGAAAGGACACCCGCACGGCTGAGGGCGGGCCCTCGAACGTGTAGTCCGGGCCGGAGGCCATCGCGCGACGGTCCTTGGCGTAGCGGCGCCGCGCCGCCCAGCCCGCCGCGGCCAGCGGCGGCCGGTGCAGGTCCTGGCGGGCCCGCGTCAGCCCCGCCCGGTACGCGTCCCGCGCCTGCGCGCTGCGGAACCACGGCTCGATGTCGTCGCCGAACGCCAGCGCCCGCTTGGCCAGCACGTACCCGAACTCCTCGGGCGTCAGATACCCGAGCTTGTACGCGGACATCATCAGCCGCTCGCCGCGGATCGCGGCCTCCTCGCGGTACGCGTCCAAGAGCAGCCAGCCCGCCCCGAGATACGTCGTCGCCGTGTCGGTGAGGATCTCGTTGTCCCGGGTGCCGGGGAACTCCAGCCCGAGGCGGTGCAGATAGACGTGCATCACCTCGTGGGCGAGCGCCGCGCCCACGTCCCGCCGGTCGGTGCGGAACCGCGCGTGCAGTTCGATGAAGTACTCCGGCCCGGCGGCCAGTTCGACGTTGCCGGCGTGGACCATGTCCCGGAAGCTGACCACCATCCGGGCGTCCGGCAGCCGGAAGTGCTGCACCATGGCCCGGGCGATGCGCTGAGCGCCCAGGTACAGGTCCTCGTCGGAGGAGAACTCCACCAGCTCCGGGTGGACGCTGGCGGCGAACCGGGCCACCCCGTCCGCGGACAGCCGCCGGTGGATCGCGGTCAGTGCCGACTGGACGGTCTCCAGGTGCGGGAAACCATGCACGATCGGCTCGCTCGCGGCGGTGGACGCCCCGGGCTCGGCTGGCTCGGCCATGAACACCTCCCCTGGTGATCGAGCCTACGCGTCACACCATGCCGTTGTCGCCGTACCGGGAGCCCCGCCACCCGAGCTGTGCCCGGCGACGGCGGCCCCGGTCGCGGCCAGGCGCTCCGCGGCCTGCGGCGCGGTGCCGCCCACCGGCTGGTAGACGCTCACCAGCAGCCGCCCGCCCGGCGCGACCAGCCGGCCCAGCGCGTGGCGCACCACGTCGGGGAAGCGGGCCGGCGGCACGCAGTCCGCCAGGACGTGCACGAACGTGAACCGGCGGCCGTCCGGCGGCGTCCAGTCCAGCGCGTTGCCGACGGCGATCCGGTCCGCCCAGTGCGGCAGCCGCCGCCGCGCCTCGGCGGCCAGGCCCGGCGACAGGTCCACCCCGTACGGCTCGACGGCCCGCCCGGCCTCCGCCGCCCATCCGGCCACCGACTCCATCAGCAGCCCGTTCGCGCAGCCCACGTCCAGGAACGTGCCGTCGCGGTGCAGCCCGTCCACCACCATCCGCCGCTGCACGCGCCACTGTTCGGGCCCGGCGCCGAACCCCGAGCCCATCTCCGGCGGGTTGTCCTCGCGCAGGTACGACAGCTCGATCTGCCGGACGCTGTCCGCGAAGTACGACTCCTCGCTCTGCGCGCGGCGCGACCGGACGGCGTCGCGCACCGCCGCCCGCTCCCGAGGGTCGGTCAGCCGCGGTGCCAGGACCTCGGGAGCGCCGGTGCGCCACGGCACCGTGGCGTGCGGGCGGCGGCCCTGGTAGCGGTCGCCGTCGACCCACACGAAGACATGCCGCGCGGCTTCCTCGTAGCCGAACGGCCGCACCCGCTGCATGCGGAAGCCAGCGGACTCCAGCGGGATCCGCAGAGCCGCGTCGCGCAGCCACATCTCGCCGGACCGCACGTCGCCTGACGGCAGCCGCACCGAGCCGTCGGGGTGTTCGACGGCCACGCACGAGCCGTCCGGCAGGAACGCCACGAACGTCATCCGCCGCACCTCCTCCGGCTCGCCCTCGTCCAGCCGGTACGACGAGGAGGCGCCGGCGTCCGGTCCTTCGGAGCGGCCGGACCGCGGGGGAGTGGTGCGGGGGCGCGGTCCGTCGGCGTCCGGGCCCCGGCTCGCCGGGCGTTCGGCCCCGGCGTGCGGCCGGGCGGCCGGGGCGCCGGCGCGGTCCTCGGCGGGCGGCGGTCCCGGGTCGGCGGGTGCGGACGCCTGCCAGGCGGCGAGCAGCGGTACGTCGCCGGAGGCGCCGGTCGGGTCGGCGGCGGGCAGCACCACGATGCCGAAGGGCCGGTCGAAGGCGATGCGCAGCGGGTGCGGCGCATGGACGACGGCGGCCCTGACCATCACCACCGAGGTGACGGCCGCGGCCTCCACCCCCAGTTCCGCGACGCGCAGCAGGCACGCCTGCGCGACCTGCGACACCTTCAGCGGCTCGCCGGACAGGAGGGAGAAGTCCGCGGCGCGGGTGGTGGCGGTCCGCACGCCCAGCACCGCGAGATGCGGGGTGACCTCGATCGTCGCGCGCAGCGACAGGCGGGGCAGGTCGACGGTGACCCGTGCGGCCCGCACCGACTCGCGCTCGGCCGCCCACGCTTCCGGCAGCACCTCGGCGGCGGACCGGCCGGGCGCGCCGAGTACGAAGCGCACCCGCGCGCCGGGCGAGCCGTCCGGCGCCGCCGCACATGGCAGTTCGACCACGGTCGCGCCACCCGGCGTTGTCCACACCGCGTCCAGAGGGACCTCGCCGTGCATCGTCGGCACCTGGTGGAGGCGGCCGGCCGCGTCCGTGAAGGCCCGGCGGCGGGTCTTCTCCGCGGCGAACGGGCGGTCCCAACGGGCCTTCAGCGCAAGGGCGTTGACCAGGACCATCCGGGCGGTGGCCGGCACCGTGAGCGGTAGCCGGCCGATCAGGCCGCCGGTGGCCTCCCGCACCCAGGCATCCAGCGCCGCCTGGTCACCGAGCGGCCCGAACGCCACGTCCGGCAGCGCCCCCTGGAAAGCGGGCAGCAGCGTGGCGCGGCTCCACACGCCGGTGGCGACGGCCAGCGCGTCCGTCCCCGACAGGGCCCGCGCCGCGGCGGTGACCAGCCCGGCCGCCTCGGGACCCGCGGCGCCCAGCAGCGCCCGGAGTTCGGCGGCCGTCCCGTGCTCCGCCCCCGCGGCGACCGCGCCCAGCGCCAGCCACAGCCCGGCGGGGGAGCAGACCAGGTCGCCCCCGCCTGCGGTGGCTGCCGCTTCCGCGGCCGCCACCGGCACCCATCGGGCGGCCAACCCCCGCACCGCCGCCGCATACCCGGCCGCAGCACCGGCCGGGCCCTCCGGGCGAGGCGCGCCGCGGGCGCCCGCGGGGTCCGGTCCGTTCTCGCCGTCCGCACTTCCGGAACCGCTCGTCCTGCCCGTCATGCGCGCCCCCTGCGTCGTCTCCCGATGCGTGCCGAGCCCGTGCCTGGCCGTGCCTGCCTGCTCGTGTGCTGGTGCCCGACCATGCCGTTCGGCGTGCCGCCGTGTGCGCCGCGTACCCGCCCTGGCGGGCTCCGGTGCGCGCCGGGACCGGCCGAGCCCGCCGGCCGGTTCGCGCCGCGCCACCGGTACGCGTTCGCTCTCGACGTACGGCGTTCGCCGCCCGCGCAACCCGCCGCGGGCGGGGGCGCCGGGCGCCTAGCGTCACGGTATGGACATGGACACCGTACAAGTGACGGCCGGGATCACGATGCTGCGCTTCCCCGTCGGGCAGGCGTATCTGCTGCGGCTGCCCGGCGGCGGCTTCACCCTCGTGGACTGCGGGCCCGCCGGCGCGCAGGACGCCGTGCTGGGCGCGCTCGCCGCGGCCGGCGGGGCACCCGGTGACCTGCACGAGATCGTGCTGACCCACGCCCACAAGGACCACACCGGCTCGGCCGCCGCGCTCGCCGCGGTCACCGGCGCCCGGATCGCCGCGGGCGCAGCGGACGCCGACGCGGTACGCGGCACCGGCAGCGTCGCCCCACCGGACCTCCAGGACTGGGAACGCGACCTGTACGACAGCACCTCACGCGCCGTACCGCCCGCGCCGCCCGCCCCCGTCCACCGCGAACTCGCCGACGGCGACCCGCTCGACTGGGGGCAGGCGGCCCGCGTGCTGCACGTGCCGGGCCACACCGCGGGCAGCATCGCCGTCCTGCTGCCCGAGCAGGGCGCGCTGTTCACCGGCGACACCCTCGCGATCTGGCAGGACCGGCCCATCCCCGGCGTGTTCAGCAGCGACCGCAGGCGGCTCGCCGCGTCGTACGCCCGGCTGGCCGCCCTGGACACCCAGACCGTGCTGTTCGGTCACGGAGAGCCGCTGACGCATGACGCAGGGGCGGTGCTGCGGGCCGCCGCGCCGCCCGAATCGCACGACTGACCGGGAAATCCGTATCCACCGGCACGCAGGTGAGGCAGCATGAGCCGCATGCCAGCTCTGACCCGCGCGGAAGCCGAGACCCGCGCCCGCGACCTGTCCGTCCAGCGCTACGCGATCGACCTCGACCTCACAAGGGGCGACGAGATCTTCGGGTCGACCACGGTGATCCGGTTCACGGCACTCCGCGGCTGCGACACCTTCGTCGAACTCAGACCCGCCGCGCTGCACCGCGTCGAGCTCGACGGCGCGGCGCTGGACCCGGCGCGACTCGACGGCAACCGGCTGCCGCTGACCGGCCTGGCGGCCGGGGAGCACGAGCTGCGGGTCGAGGCCGACATGCGCTACTCGCGCACCGGCGAGGGCATGCACCGCTTCACCGACCCCGCCGACGGCGAGGCGTACGTCTACACCCAGCTGTTCATGGACGACGTGCAGCGGGTCGCCGCGGCCTTCGACCAGCCCGACCTCAAGGCGGTGTTCGACGTCGCCGTCACCGCGCCCGAGGAGTGGACGGTGCTGGGCAACGGGCTCGCCACCCGGTCCGCGCCCGGCCGCTGGCAGATGGCCACCACCCCGCCGCTGGCCACCTACTTCCTGTGCGTGGTCGCCGGCCCCTACCACTCGGTGCGCACCGAGCACGCCGGCATCCCCTTCGGCCTGCACATCCGCCGCTCGCTCGCCCCCTACCTGGACCGCGACGCGGACGCCCTCCTCGACCTCACCCGCAAGTGCTTCGACCGCTACCACGAACTGTTCGACGAGCCCTACCCGTTCGACTCCTACGACCAGGCGTTCGTACCGGAGTTCAACGCCGGCGCCATGGAGAACCCCGGGCTCGTCACCTTCCGCGACGAGTACGTCGGCCGGTCCGCGGTCACCCCCGCCGAGGCGCAGTTCCGCGCGGTCGTCGTCGCCCACGAGATGGCGCACATGTGGTTCGGCGACCTCGTCACCCTGCGCTGGTGGGACGACATCTGGCTCAACGAGTCCTTCGCCGAGTACATGGGCTACCAGGTGATCAGCGAGGCCACGGAGTTCACCGGCTCCTGGAACGACTTCGCGGTCGTCCGCAAGGCGTGGGGCAGCGACGCCGACCAGCGGCCGTCCACCCACCCAGTCGCGCCCGACCCCGACGCGGTGCCCGACACCGCCTCCGCGCTCACCAACTTCGACGGCATCTCCTACGCCAAGGGCGCGTCCGCGCTGCGCCAACTCGTCGCCTGGCTCGGCCGCAAGGAGTTCCTCGCCGGCATCAACGAGCACTTCGCGCGGCACCGCTTCGGCAACGCGACGCTCGCCGACTTCATCGACTCGCTGTCCTCGGCCACCGACCGGGACGTGCCCGCGTGGGCCGACGCGTGGCTGCGCACCAGCGGCCTCGACACCCTCACCCCCGCCGCGTCGCCCGCGCCCAACGGCTGGCGCCTGGAGGTCAACCACGCGGGCAGCCGCCCGCACCGCATCGGCGTCGGCCTGTACGACCGGGCGGTCGCCGACCCCGGCCGGCTCGTCGAGCGGGCCCGCGCCACCCTCGACATCACCGCGACCTCGGTGGTGGAGAAGCGCGAACTGGCAGGCCCACGGCCCGACTTGATCCTGCTCAACGACGGCGACCTGACGTTCGCCAAGGTCCGCTTCGACGAACGCTCCTGGGAGACGCTCGCCGACACCCTCAGCAGCCTGCCGGACGCGCTGAGCCGCGCGGTCGCCTGGAACGCGGCGCGCGACCTGGTCCGCGACGGGCGGATCGCGCCGCGCGACCACCTCGCGCTGGTCTGCCGCCACCTGCCCGCGGAGACCGACCCGTACCTGGTCGAGGGCGTCCTGACCTTCACCCGGAACGTGCTCGCCGACCGCTACCTCGCGCCGTCGCTGCGCACCGAGGCGCTCGGCTCGCTCGCCGGGACGGCCAGCGCGCTGCTGGCCACCGGACGGCCCGGCAGCATGCTCTCCGCCACCCGGACCCTCATCGACGCGGCGATCACCGAGGAGGACGCGGCGCGGCTGCGGGGCTGGTACGAGGACGGGGCGATCCCCGGGGCGCCCGCGCTCGACCCCGAGCTGCGCTGGCGGATGCTGCTCAGGTTGTGCGTGCTCGGGGCGGCCGGGGCCGCGGAGATCGACGCGGAGCTGGCGCGGGACACCAGCGCCAAGGGGCTGGAAGGCGCCGCCCGTTGCCGCGCCGCGCTGCCCGAGGCGGCGGCCAAGGAGGCGGCCTGGGAGTCAATGTTCCACGACGACTCCCTGTCGAACTACCTGTTCACGGCGACGGCGCAGGGGTTCTGGCATCCCGAGCAGGAGGCGCTGCTCGCGCCGTACGCCGAGCGGTACTTCGCGGATGCGGTGGCGCTTGCTGGGCGGCGGGGGCCGGCGATTGCGGAGGCGGTCGGGCGGTACGGGTTCCCGTCCACGGCTGTCGCTCCCGCGACTCTGGTGCTGGGGCGGGCGGCGCTGGATTCTCCCGGTCTCACCGCGGCTCTTCGCCGTTCTCTCGTCGACCGGCTCGACGATCTCTCCCGCACCCTGCGGCTCCGCCCGTCCCCCTGACAGCGCCTCCCCGCTCCCCTTCGGCATCCGGGCTGCCCCCTGGCCGCCGTTCCCGGCGAACGGTTCGCTGTGGCTGGTCGCGCAGTTCCTCGCGCCCCTGGCGGTGCACCTTCGGTGGGTGGGGTCGGGGCCGCCACGGGAGTATCTCCTCGGAACTGTGCGTGCACCCTTTCCCTTGGCTTACCCGGGCGCATGCACAGTTCCTGCGGGGACACTCCCGCACCGTCCCCTCCCGGGCCGGCCCCGTCTGCGGGAGGAATTGGGGCGGCGGTCACCCCAGGGGGCGCGGGGTCCCCCAGGGCTTCGCCTGGGAGGTGCCCCCAGCGCGACCAGCCACAACGGTGCGGCACCCGGGAACGCGGGCCCGGGGGCACCCCGGCTGCCCGCCCCGGAGGGGCGATGCTCCCAGGAGCGCGGGGAACTCCGCGCCCAGCCACGACGGCGCAGCAGACGGCGAAACACCTGTGCGGGCAGCCCGGTTGCCGCCAGCGGCGGCACGCGGCCCCGACCCCACCCACCGAAGGTGCACCGACAGGGGCGCGGGGAACTGCGCCACCAGCCACGACGAGACCCGCACACGGCCACGCGCAGCGAGAAGCACCCCGGTTGCCGTAGGGGCGCGGGGAACTGCGTGGTCAGCCGAGGGGCGGGGGCGCCAGTCGTCGGCGTGGAGGGGGAGTTCGGTGCGCTTCGGGCCGCCGGGCGGCTCAAGGAACGCTGCCCGCAAGGGGCGAGCCGTCGCCCGCGGAGGGCGGATGCGGGGTGTGGAGGGGGAGACGTCGTACGGGGAAGGGGTGGTGGGGGGCCGCGCCGGAGGCGGGCCGTGCCCTGGGTGGGGGGTGATCGTTGGGCAGGGAGACGTCCGGAGGGACGCCAACCGTCCAGTGAGGAACCCGCACATGCCGATGCCCGGACTCGCAGGCGGCCGCCACGGCGCCGAGGAGATGCGCCCCCTCGTGGAGACCGTGTACGCGGCCCTCGCCGAGGGCGCCCGGGACCGCGGCGGCGCGGTCCCCGCGGGCGGGCCCGAGACCGTCGCGGACCGCCTGGCCCAGGCCGTCGGCGACGTGCTGCCGCGCGGCGGCACCGGCGAGCGCGAGGCCCTGTACACGCTGGTGCACGCCGTCGCGGAGGGCGCGGCCGACCCCGCCGAGCCGCACTGCGCAGCCCATCTGCACTGCCCGCCGCTGGCCGTCGCCGCCGCCGCGGACCTCGCCGTGTCCGCGCTGAACCCGTCGATGGACTCCTGGGACCAGGCCCCCGCGGCCAGCGAGCTGGAGGCGAGGGTCACCGCGGCCCTCGCCGCCCTCGTCTTCCCCGACCTGCCGGCCCCCGACGCCCTGGTGACCACCGGCGGCACCGAGTCCAACCAGCTGGCGCTGCTGCTGGCCAGGGAGCGGGCCGCGGGCGGCCCCCGCGTGCAGACCGTCTGCGGCGCCAACGCGCACCACAGCGTGCTGCGCGCCGCCTGGCTGCTGGGCCTGCCCAACCCGGTGGTGCTGGACACCCCGGCCGGCGTCCTCGATCCGGCCGTGCTGGACGCCGCGCTCGCCGAGATGCCGGTGCGCGCCCTGGTCGTGGCGACCGCGGGCACCACCGACACCGGCGCGATCGACCCGCTGCCGGGCCTCGCCAAGGTCGCCGCCCGGCACCGCGCCGAACTGCACGTGGACGCCGCGTACGGCGGCCCGCTGCTGTTCAGCCGCCGCGAGGCGGCCAAGCTCGACGGCCTGCAGTCCGCGGTGTCCGTCACCCTCGACCTGCACAAGATCGGCTGGCAGCCGGTCGCCGCGGGCCTGCTCGCCGTACCGGACGGCACCGCGCTCCGCCCGCTGGACCACCGCGCGGACTACCTCAACGCGCAGGACGACACCGACGCCGGGCTGCCCGACCTGCTGGGCCGCTCGCTGCGCACCACGCGCCGCCCCGACATTCTCAAGATCGCCGTCACGCTGCGGGCGCTGGGCCGCGACGGGATGGCCGCGCTCGTCGACGCGGTCTGCGACCTGGCGGCGGAGCTGGCCGCCAAGGCCGACCGGCACCCGGGCCTGACCCTGTACGGGCCGCCGTCGATCAGCACCGTGCTGTTCCGCCCGGCCCGCGCGTCCGACGACGACGTCGCCGCACTGCGCCGCCGCCTGCTGCAGGAGGGCCGGGCGGTGCTCGGCCGGGCCCACGCCGGCGGCCGGCTGTGGCTGAAGGCCACCCTGCTCAACCCCCGGCTGCGGTCCGACGACCTCGACAGCCTGCTCGCGCTGGCCGCCGGCCCCGCGCACCCCACCGGCACCACGGAAGGCACCACCGCGCCATGACGCCCGCCCCGGAACCCGAACCCGCCCCGGCATCCGTACCGGAGGCCGCCTCGGAGTCCGTCCCGCCGTCCGCACCGGGCAAGGTCCCGATCCCCGCCCAGCCGACCGCCGCCCGCTCGGGCCCGCACCCCGAGCCTTCCGACGGGCCCGCCGCGCGCGACGACGCGTTCGACCTGCTCGGCATCGGCATCGGCCCGTTCAACCTGTCGCTGGCCGCCCTCGCCGAACCGCTGCCGGGGCTGACCGCCGCCTTCTACGACCAGCGGCCGGACTTCCGCTGGCACCCGGGCCTGCTGATCGACGGCGCGACCCTTCAGGTGCCGTTCCTCGCCGACCTGGTGACGCTCGCCGACCCGGCCAGCCGCTGGACGTTCCTGAACTACCTCAAGTCCCGCGAGCGGCTGTTCCCCTTCTACTTCGCCGAGCGCTTCCACGTGCACCGCGCCGAGTACGACGCGTACTGCCGCTGGGTGGCCGAGTCGCTGCCCACCACGCACTTCGGGCAGCAGGCCGACACCGTGCGCTGGAACGCGGGCCTGGCTGTGTTCGAGGTGGACCACACCCACCTGGACGCGCACGGCGAGGCCGAGGCGCTGGGCCGCACCTACGCCCGCCACCTGGTGCTGGGCATCGGCACCGAGCCGTACGTGCCCGAGCCGCTGCGGCCGCTGGCCGAGGCGCCGGCCGTCCCCGTGGTGCACTCGGCGCGCTACCTCGCCGAGCGCGAGCGGCTGCTGGCGGCCGAGCACGTCACCGTCGTCGGCTCCGGCCAGTCCGGCGCCGAGGTCTTCCTGGACCTGCTGCGGGCCCGGCCCGCCGGGCACGAGCGGATCACCTGGCTGGCCCGCACCCCGGCGTTCGCGCCCATGGAGTACAGCAAGCTCGGCCTGGAGCACTTCACCCCGGACTACACCCGCTACTTCCACGGGCTGCCCGAGCCGGTCCGCGACCGGCTGGTGCCGCAGCAGTGGCAGCTGCACAAGGGCATCGACACCGAGACGATCACCGCGATCCACGACGAGCTGTACCGCCGCACCCTGAACGGCGGCTGGCCTGACGCGGTGCTGGCCCCCGGGGTGGTGGTGCGCACCGCCGGCCGGCTGGGCACCCGGGAGGTCGAACTGCACCTGGAGCACCTGGACCAGGGCACCCGCTCCCGGCTGGTGACCAGCGCCGTGGTGCTGGCCACCGGCTACCGCGAGCGCCCGCTGGACCGGCTGCTCGCCCCGCTCGCGCCCCACCTGCGCACCGACGCCGCGGGCCGGCCGGCCGTCGACGCCCTGCACCGGCTGGAGACCGACCCGTCGATCACCGGCCGGATCTACGTCCAGAACGCCGAACTGCACACGCACGGCGTCGGCGCCCCGGACCTGGGACTGGCCGCGTGGCGCTCCGCGGTGATCCTCAACGACCTGACCGGTCTGCTGACCGGCGAGGAGCACTACTGCCTGCCGGCCAGGACCGCGTTCACCAGCTTCGGGCTCGGCGGGCACCCGGCCGCGGCGGGCGCCGGGCCGGGTGCCGCCGAGCGGGACCTCAGCCGAACAGGGGCACCCCGGCGCGGGTGAGCCGCCACTGGTCGCCGCCGAACGTCGCCGGGTCGATGGTGCCGTTGGCCTGCACCCAGGCGATGATCGTGTTGCGGATCTCGTCGGAGTTCGACCACACCGACTGCGCGGTGGCCACATGCGGGTAGTTGCTGCCGCCGCTGGAGCGGTAGTTGTTGACCGCCAGCACGAACTGCGCGGCCGGGTCGATCGGCGCGCCCTGGAACGTCAGGCCGACGATCCGGGAGCCGGCCGGCTGCGCGATGTCGATGTCGTAGGACACCCCGCTGAGCACGTCGTAGCTGTAGTCCGGCGTGTTGTTCGCGTTGGTGATCTTGCTGACGTCGACCGGGGCGTCCGGCGCGGTCTGCACGAAGTAGGCCGCGGACCACTCCAGGTAGTCCTTGACCTGGGCACCGGTCAGGATCTTGGCGTCCAGGGTGTTCTCGTAGATGTACAGCCCGGCCACGTCGCGCAGCGACACGTTGCCGGCCGGGATGGACGCGCTGCGGGAGAACGGCGACGCCTCGGAGAGCACCGGCAGCGACGCGTACGCGGTGCCCGCCAGCGCCTTCTTGACGGTGTCGGCCTGCACCAGGTTGATGAAGTCGATGATCGGCGTGTCCTTGTACGTGGACTGCGCCGCCGACATCGCCTCCTTGCAGGTGCCGATGATCTGGTTGACGTACGCCACGACCTTGTCGTGCTCGTCCTTCACCAGCTTCGCCACGGCCGGGTCCTCGGCGACGGTGTTGGCGTTGCGCACCTCGGCGGTGACGGAGACGACCTGCCAGCGGCCGCGGTCGAACTCCACGTCGATGTCGAACACGCTCAGCCGCTCGCCCCAGCACAGCGGCTCGGACAGCACGACGGACTTGCCGGTCTCCTCGTTGACCACGGTCCGCGAGGCCACCTCGCGGTGGGTGTGGCCGACCAGGATCGCGTCGATGCCGGGCACCTGGGCGGCCACCAGCGAGGAGGCGTTCTCCGGGTAGGGGACCGCGTCGCCGTAGGAGGTGCCGCCGTCCAGGCCCGAGTGGTCGGTGAGGACGACCACGTCGCAGCCCATCGCCCGCAGCTTCGGCACGTACGTCCTGGCCTGCTCGACCAGGCCGGGGAACGCCATCTTGCCCTGCACGTTGGCCTTGTCCCAGATCGCGATGCCGGGGTTGGTCAGGCCGAGGATGCCGACCTTGAGCGGCGCGGCGCCCTGCACCTTGATCTCCTTGACCAGGTAGGGCGGGAACGCGGGCTTGAGGGTGGTGGCGTCGACGGCGTTGGCGGCCAGCAGCGGGAAGTCGCACTGCTCCTGGAAGGCGCGCAGCAGCGGGATGCCGTAGTTGAACTCGTGGTTGCCGAGCGCGGCGGCGTCGTAGCGCATCTGGTTCATCGCCAGCGCCATCGGGTGCCGCGGGCCGCTGCGGGCGCCGGTGATCGGCTCCACCCGGGCGTAGTAGTACGACAGCTGGGTGCCCTGGATGATGTCGCCGGCGTCGATCAGCAGGGTGCGGTCGTGTCCCTTCTCGGCGCGGGCCTGCTCCACCAGGGTGGCGATCTTGGCCAGGCCGACGTCGTTGTGGGCGGCGTCGTCGTACTCGGCGTTGGTGAAGTAGTCCCAGTTCAGGGCGTGCCCGTGCAGGTCCGTGGTGCCCAGCACGCGCAGGCTGAAGGTCTTGGGCGGGCGGCCCTGGGCCTTGCCGGCCCCGGTGCCCGGGTCCGCCTGCGCGGTGGGCGCCGCCACCGCACCCGCCGCCCCGGCGAGCGCCACGCCGGCCCCGGTGGCGGCCGAACGGTTGATGAAGTCCCTGCGGTTGAGCGGCATCTGGTCTCCCTGTGGTCCTGTGGTGCGTCGCGCTGTGGAGCAGCGATCTGAACAACGCGCGTAGATTCTGGACCAAGGCGGCCGCGGGCAACACCCTCCGTGCGTAACCGGTAGGTGTCGTGCGGGTGTCGGCGCGGCGACCCGCCGTCCGGTATGTCACGCAACCGGCCACGGAGTGTTACCGAAGTGCTCATCCGAGCGGACCCCTGCACAGTTCGATACTTGTCAACAAGCTTTAATCCAGCCGTCGTTGGACTGTTGCCGGGGTCGCGTTCCCTACTAACGAGTAGGTCATACGCTCGACACATGCGCCGAGCCAAAATTGTCTGCACCCTGGGCCCCTCCACCGACTCTTACGACCAGATCAAGGCACTGGTCGAGGCCGGCATGGACGTGGCACGCCTGAACCTGAGCCACGGGTCGTACGCCGAACACGAGGACCGCTACCGGCGGGTCCGCAAGGCCGCCGACGAGACCGGCCGCAGCGTGGGCATCCTGGTGGACCTTCAGGGGCCGAAGATCAGGCTCGGCCGTTTCGCCGAAGGCCCGGTACTCCTTGAACGCGGCGACGAGTTCACCATCACCGTCGATGACATCGAGGGCGACCAGTCGATCTGCGGCACCACCTACAAGGGACTGACCGCCGACGTGGCCCGCGGCGAGCGGATCCTGGTCGACGACGGCCGGGTCACCCTGGAGGTGACCGACGTCGAGGGCCCCCGCGTGCACACCATGTGCATCGAGGGCGGCATGGTCTCCGACCACAAGGGCCTCAACCTCCCCGGCGTCGCCGTCTCCGTGCCCGCCCTGTCCGAGAAGGACATCCGCGACCTGCGCTGGGGCCTGCGGGTGGGCGCCGACGTCATCGCCCTGTCCTTCGTCCGCAGCGGCCGCGACGTCGAGGACGTGCTGCGGGTGATGGAGGAGGAGGGCCGCCGGGTCCCGGTCATCGCCAAGATCGAGAAGCCGCAGGCGGTGGAGAACCTCGAGGAGATCGTCGACGCCTTCGACGGGATCATGGTCGCCCGCGGCGACCTGGGCGTCGAGATGCCGCTGGAAGCCGTCCCGATGGTCCAGAAGCGCGCGATCAAGCTCGCCAAGCGCAACGCCAAGCCGGTCATCGTCGCCACCCAGATGCTCGACTCGATGATCGACAACTCCCGCCCCACCCGCGCCGAGGCGAGCGACGTCGCCAACGCCGTCATCGACGGCACCGACGCGGTGATGCTCTCCGGCGAGACCAGCGTCGGCAAGCACCCGATCGAGACCGTCAAGGTCATGTCCCGGATCGTGACCGCCGCCGAGGAGGACATCCTCGCCGCCGGACTGTCCCCGCTGACCGAGCGGAACAAGCCCCGCACCCAGGGCGGGGCGGTGGCCCGCGCCGCCGCCGAGATGGGCGACTTCCTCGGCGCCCGCTTCCTGGTCGCCTTCACCCAGTCCGGCGACACCGTGCGCCGGCTGTCCCGCTACCGCTCGCCGATCCCGGTGCTCGCCTTCACCCCCGAGCAGGCCACCCGCTCCCAGCTCAGCCTCACCTGGGGCGTGGAGACCTTCCTCGGCCCGACCGTGCAGACCACCGACGAGATGGTCCAGCAGGTCGACGAGGAGCTCCTGCGGATCGGCCGCTGCAAGAAGGGCGACGTCGTGGTGATCACCGCCGGCTCGCCGCCCGGGATGCCCGGCACCACCAACATGGTGCGCGTCCACCACATCGGTGAGGACGACTCGCCAAAGGCGTAATGCGCATCGCGAATTTTGGTCCTGACGCATACCCCGTCCCCGTTCGGCAACCGCCGGGCGGGGACTTCCATTCGCAATCCCGACGGCCCCCACGGCAATCCCGGGACCCGGCAATTAACGCTGTGTAACGCGCACGCAATACAGCCCCAATGGGCCGCTCCCGCACCGCCCGCAAGCCCCCGAGTGGCCTGTATTCCCGCTGCCGCCGAACCTGCCGGTCCCTTGCCCCCAGGCCCCCGCGCCGCGGGCGTGCGCCTCACCGGAAGTGCGGGTTCTCATCATGCGGACGGTGACGCAAAGCGCCCAAACCCCGCTGCCAACCTCAGCGGAACCTCAAGAGTTTCCCTTCGGCATAACAAGACAGTCACACTCTTCCCCGCACCTCTGCCTGATGTGACACGACGCGCCTAGAGTCACCGCCAGTCACCGCGCCACCGGATTTGTTCAGTTCGGCAGCCAGCGCGCGACTCGGCCTCTCATCAGAGACGGCCGCGCCAGGGGAAAGGACTGATCGTGCGACACCGTTCCTTGCTGATTCTGACCTCCGTCCTCGCCACCGGAGCCCTCACCCTCACCGCGTGCGGCTCCCGTAGCGACGACAGCAAGAAGGGCGGAGACAACAGCAGCGGCGGCTCGAAGACCACGGTCGTGATCGGCGTCGACGCGCCGCTGACCGGCCCGAACTCCGCCACCGGCCTGGGCATCCAGTACGGCGTGCAGATCGCGGTGGACGACGCCAACGCCAAGAACCTGGTGCCCGGGGTGACCTTCAAGGTCAAGGCCCTGGACGACAAGGCCCAGCCCGCCACCGGCCAGCAGAACGCCACGGCCCTGGTCCAGGAGAGCGACGTCATCGCGGCCGTCGGCCCGCTGAACTCCGGCGTCGCCCAGTCCATGCAGCAGGTGTTCGAGACCGCCAACATGGTGGAGATCTCCCCGTCCAACACCAACCCGGCCCTGACCCAGGGCAAGGACTGGGCGAGCGGCACCAAGACCCGCCCGTTCAAGACCTACTTCCGCACCGCCACCACCGACGCCAACCAGGGCAACTTCGCCGCCGACTACGCGGTCAACACCCTGAAGAAGAAGGCCGCCTTCGTCGTCGACGACAAGCAGACCTACGGCGCCGGCCTCGCGGCCATCTTCCAGGGCAAGTTCAAGGAGCTCGGCGGCAAGCTCGCCGGCACCGACCACGTCAACACCGGCGACACCGACTACTCCGCCCTCGTCACCAAGATCAAGAACTCGCACGCCGACATGCTCTACTACGGCGGCCAGTACGACGAGTCCGAGCTGATCACCAAGCAGCTCAAGGCGGCCGGCGTCAACATCCCGCTCATGGGCGGCGACGGCATGTACTCCGACACGTACATCAAGACCGCCGGCAAGGCCGCCGAAGGCGACCTGGCCACCTCCGTCGGCGTCCCCGTCGACACCCTGCCCGCCGCCAAGACCTTCATCGACACCTACAAGTCCAAGGGCTACCCCGGCGACTACGGCACCTACGGCGGCTACTCCTACGACGCCGCCACCGCCATCATCAAGGCCGTCAAGACCGTGATGGACGCCAACAGCGGCAAGCTGCCCAGCGACGCCCGCGCCAAGCTCGTCGACGCCGTCCAGAAGACCGACTTCGACGGCATCGCCGGCCACGTCGCCTTCGACCAGTACGGCGACACCACCAACAAGCAGCTGACCGTCTACCAGGTCAAGGACGGCAAGTGGACGGCGGTCAAGACCGGCGTCTACAACGGCTGACCACCCCGCACCACCAGGGCCGCGCGGCCCGGGCGCCCCCCCCCCCCCGCCCCCCGGCGTCACCCCCCCCCCCCCCCCCCAACCCCCCCCCCACCCCCCCCCCCCACCCCCCACA